>NZ_CP063814.1:2400000-3000000 GCF_015277875.1 Microbacterium luteum
GACTCGTGCTCATCGGCCTCGCCTCCTTCGCCTTCGTGTGGCGGTCGTGGTTCTTCGCCGTCGACCGTCCGCGCTGGGATCTGCGGGCCGACCGGCCCTACTCGGCGCTGTCGCTGCTGCCGACCCTCACCGGGGCGGTGCTATTGGTGCAGGGCTTCTCGGAGTCGAATCCGCTCATGCTGTGGGGCTGGATGTTCGTGGTCATGTTCGCGTTCAAGATCAAGCAGTCGCCGCACATCGGCGAGGGGCCGATCGAGCAGCGCCTCGCGATCGAGCGGGGCGAACTGATGAAGCAGGAGCCGTGACACCGGCCGCGCGCACCGCGTGGCTGACCGGCCTGCTGGCCTCGGCGCCGTTCGCGCGCGCCTATACCCTGGCCGCCCTCGGGGCGGTCTTCTCCTCCTTCGCGATCGAGCGCACCGCCGGTCTCGTCTCGTACGTGACGATCATCGTGGGCCTGTGCGTGCTCGGGCTCGGGATGCTGCTGGCGCGGCGCCGTGAGATCTCGCTCCTGCGACTGGTGCCGGTCTCGGTGGTGCTCTTCGTGGCGTGGGCGCTCGCCAGCACGTTCTGGAGTTCGGATTCCTCGGAGACCTGGTGGAACTGGGTGGCGCTCGCCGGCATCGCGTTCCTCGCGATCGTGATCGGCCACGTGCGCGACACGCTGCAGACCGTGCGGGCGCTCGGCGATGTGCTCCGCGTGCTGCTGGGCGCCTCCCTCGTCGTGGAGATCCTCTCCGGCATCCTTCTCGATGTACCCTTCCGGTTCCTCGGCGTGCAGGGCAACATCGCCACCGAGGGGTCGATCCAGGGCATCTTCGGCACGCGCAACCTGCTGGGGTTCGTGGCCGTCATGGCGCTTGTGACGTTCCTCATCGAGTACCGCACGCAGTCGGTGCGGGTCGGCGTGTCGGTCGTGTCGGTGGTGCTCGCGGGGGCGCTGGGGTTCTTCAGCGACTCCCCCACCGTGCTCGTGCTCGCCGTCGGCGTGGGAGCCGCCGTCGCCGCCCTCGCGTGGGTTCGGCACACACGAGCCGAGCGTCGCGGCGCGGTGCAGTGGTTCCTCGGTGGCGTCGTCATCATCGGGCTCGTGATCGGATACGTCGCGCGGCATCCGATCGTCGCGTTCCTCGGCGCGGGCACCGACTTCTCCACCCGCGTGACGCTCTGGAACACGATGGTCGACTACGTGCGGTTCGCCCCCATCGAAGGTCAGGGGTGGTACGGGCCGTGGGATGACACCGAATGGCCCTTCAACGCGCTCAACTACGTGCTGAACGCCGACCACGCGAGCGGCCTCAACGCGTACCTCGACGTGCTGCTGCAATTGGGCTGGGTGGGGCTGCTGATCTTCCTCGCGCTGTGCAGCACAGCGCTGGTGCGCTCGTGGCTCGACGCGAGCGAGCGACGCTCGGTGGTCTACGCCTGGACGCCGCTGATGCTCGTGACGCTGCTCATCGACTCGATGTTCGAATCGTTCACCCTCTCGGGCCTCGGGTGGCTGATGCTCGTGCTGTGCGCGGTGCGCGCCGGCCAGTCCCGGTCGTGGCGCGCCCGCCTCCGCAGCGGTGAGGAATCGCCCGGGCTCGACCCGGAGGGTCTTCCGGATCTCGGGCCCGAACCCGGCCCTTCCAGGGGTCAGGCCGGGTAGTCGGCGTTGTATCGGTCGAGCACCTCGTCGAGGCTCGCATCCAGCTCGAGGCGCCCCTTCTTGAGGTACAGCCCGCGCTCGCAGAAGCGCCGAAGGTCGCGCTCGTTGTGGCTGACGAAGAAGAGCGTCCGTCCTCCGGCCAAGAGTTCGTCGATCCGCGCGTAGCACTTCTCCCGGAACGCCTTATCGCCGACGGCGAGAACCTCGTCGACGAGCAGGATCGGCTCGTCGAGTTCGGAGACCACCGCGAAGGCCAAGCGGACCTTCATCCCGTTCGAGAGGTGCTTGTAGGGCGTGTCGATGAAGTCCTCGAGTTCCGCGAACTCGATGATGCCGTCGAACCGGCGGTTCACCTCAGCGCGCGGCATACCGTGGAGTCCGGCTGTCAGTCGCACGTTCTCGCGAACGGTGAGGTCGCCGACGAAACCACCCGTGATCTCGATGAGGGGCGCCACTCCTCCGTAGACGCTGACAGATCCCTCGTCCGGAAGCAGCACTCCGGCGACGAGCTTCAAGAGCGTGGACTTCCCCTGCCCGTTCCGGCCGACGACTCCGATCGACTCGCCGGGGCGCACATGGAAGGACACATCGCGCAGAGCCCAGAACTCGTTGGGGCGGCTGCGCCGCGAAGCACCACCGAACAGATCCTTCAGGCTCCGGCGACCCCGACGATTCCGGCGGAACCGCACGCCGAGCCCGTCGACGCGGATCGCGGACTGCTCGCTCATCGTCACAGCTCCTTCAACACGGCCGGCTCGAGGCGGCGGAAGACCAGCAGACCTGCGACGAGGAACGCGAGGCACATGATGGCCGAGACGATGAACGCGAGAGGGTCCCACTGGTCGGGGAAGAACGCGACCCGGTACAGCGAGAAGATTCCCGCCAGCGGATTGAACGCCGCGACGGTGGGGAAAACCCCCGGCAGATCGTAGATGCCGTAGATGATCGGCGAGGCGTAGAACAGGGCGCGCAGGATGAGCCGCGTCGTTCGCTCCAGATCCCCCCACAGCATGCACAGGGGAGCGACGAGAAGTCCGAGTCCGACCAGGAGCACAAGCTGCATGATGACGGCGATCGGGAAGAGCAGCACGCCCCACGTGAGGGTCGCGCCGCCGAGGACCGCGAAGAAGACGATCACCGGAAGGGAGAAGAGGAACTCGATCCCCTTGCTGAGGATGATCCGCGTGACCCAGATCGACCGAGGGATGGACGTCGACCGGACCAGCCGCGCGTCCTTCGAGAAAGCCTTGGTGAAGTCGGTGATCGACGCGTTGAACCACACCCACGGCAGGAGCGCCGTGATGAGGAAGACGATGTACGGCTCCGTGCCCACGGGCCGTTCGAACACCTGCGTGAAGACGAACCAGTAGATGAGGCTCATCACGAGGGGATCGAGGATCGACCACAGGTATCCCAACGCGCTCGTCGAGTAGCGGACTCTCAAATCCCGCGCCGACAGCAGCCAGAGGGAATGGAAGTACCGGCGTGCGCTCCCCGGCGCACCGACGGTTCGAGTCATCACAGGCACGATCCTATGGCGCACGCGGACACTCGACTGAGTGCGACCTGCAGGGATCCGTGAGCATGCCCGGGTAGGATCGACGGCGGCTTCGCCGCAGCGTCCAGCCCAGCGCGATCGGAGATATCTTGCCGCAGGTTCTGCAGAACGTCGTCTTCCCCACCGAGCGGGATCCCGACATCCTTCCGCTCTACGCGGACCCGGAGACCTGGGCGACCATCGACGAGGAGCCCGTGCGTGTCACAAGCGTCGCACACCTAGCGAATGTTCTGGATCGACGTCGCGCTCGAATTCCGGCCGGCCGCCGCGTGTCCTTCGCCTCGTACTTCAATGCCTTCCCCGCGTCGTATTGGCAGCACTGGACGAACGTGCGGGAGATCACGCTCACCGTGCGAACGAGCGGCCGTGCGACCGTGCTCGTATACCGCTCCAACGGAGAGGGCATTAAGCAGCGAATCATCACCAACGAGGTCGAAGGGGCGGCAACGACGCACGTCGACCTGACTCTCGACAAGTACGGTGACGGCGGGTGGATCTGGTTCGACATCTTCGCCGACGCCGAGGATGTCGTCTTCGAGGGCGCAGAGTGGACAACGGAGCAGGCGGCGATTCGCGCCGGCAAGGCATCCCTCGGCATCACGACATACAACAAGCCGGATTTCTGCGTCGAAACCCTGACCGCGCTGGCCGACGCCCCCGACGTCCTCGAGTACGTCGACCGCGTGTTCGTCGTCGACCAGGGGACCGAACTCGTCGCCGACAGGCCCGAGTATCCCACTCTCGCGGAGCGCCTGGGCGAGACGCTGCAGATCATCCGCCAGGCGAATCTCGGCGGTTCGGGCGGTTTTGCGCGCGCGATGACTGAGACTCTGGACAGACCCGAGAGCGGATTCGTCCAACTCCTCGACGACGATGTGCGCATCGAGCCGGAATCAGTGCGACGATCGATTGTCTTCGGCCAGTACGCTGCCGTGCCGACGATCGTCGGCGCGCACATGTTCGACCTTCTTGACCGCCCGAAGCTTCATGCCTGGGCCGAAGTCGTCGACGAGAAGCCGTTCATGTGGCGCACGCTCTTCCAGGAGCGTATGCCGCACGACTTCGCTGAGGGCAACATTCGCCAGACGCCGACGCTGCACATGCGCCTGGACTCCGACTACAACGGCTGGTGGATGTGCCTGATCCCGGTCGAGGTGTTGCGTGAGATCGGACTCGCACTGCCGGCCTTCATCAAGTGGGATGACGCCGAGTACTCGCTGCGGGCGCGCGCGGCGGGGATACCCACCGTGTCCGTGCCCGGTGTAGCCCTGTGGCACGTGTCGTGGGTCGGCAAAGACGACTCGATAGATTGGCAGGCCTACTTTCACGCGCGCAACCGCATCGTCGCAGGTCTGCTGCACTCCCGCGTCCCGGAAGGCGGAACGCTGTTGCGCCACAGCCGCCGTTTGGACCTGAAGCACTTGATGATGATGCAGTACTACCCGGTCGCACTTCGACATCGCGCACTGCGGGATGTGCTCTCCGGTCCTGCACACCTGTGGCCGAGTCTCCCGACCGCTATGCCCGCCGCGCGCGCCCTCGCCAAGGACTTCCCGGAGACCGAGGTCCACCGCGACACGGGCGACCCGCTCCGTTCACGTCGAGGGCGCCAGGTCTTCACTCGCGGTCGCCGTCATGAGTTCGACAGCCCGCGCGGCATGCGTCTGCGCTGGTTCACAGCCTCGACGCTCCTTCGGCACTGGCTGCATCGTCCCGCGCCGGAGAACATCGACCAACCGGAAGTCGAGTTCAGCAAGCTCGATGCACACTGGTGGCGCGTGCCGTCCGTGGACAGCGCACTCGTCACGACCGCTGACGGTTCCGGCAAGACCATCTACACCCGTGACCGCGCCAAGTACAGAAGGATGCTCCTCGAGAGCATGCGACTCCATCGACGCCTCAGGCGCGAGTGGGCGCGTCTCGCGGAGGACTACCGATCTGCTCTGCCGTCGTTGACCTCACCGGATGCCTGGCGGGCGGCCTTCGAGGAGAAGAAGTGACCATGGCCGCACCGCATGGGCTCGGCAATCCCATCTCAGATTTCGACCCTTCGACCGCGACGATCGCGCTGGTGACGTTCAACCGCTCACGACTTCTCTCCCGCTTACTCGAGAGCATCGCGAGGATGGAACCGAAGCCCGGCCATGTCGTGGTCGTGGACAACGCCTCCACCGACGACACCAGTCAGGTCGTGGAATCGTTCCAGGGGCGTCTCGGAACGGAGCTCGTGTATCGACGCCTTGACACCAACACCGGCGGCTCTGGCGGCTTCAGCGAGGGGGTTCGAGTCGCATACGAACTGGGATCGACCTGGATATGGCTCATGGACGACGACGTCGAGGTCATTCCGGATGGGCTCGCGCGTATGGGGCACTGGACACCGCGCTTCAAGAGCATCCAGGGCCGTCGTTACGACTATGACGGCAGCGAGTTCTATTGGCAGTATCGAATCGCGGAGCGAATGGGCATCCCGATCCCGTTCGCGCCCGCGGGCTTCGATGACTCGGGTTTCAAGGAAATGAACTCGGGATGCTTCGAGGGCATGTTCATCCACCGCGATGTCGTCCGACAGATCGGCCTGCCGGACCCACGCTTCTTCATCTACTGGGATGATCAGCTCTACGGCTGGCTTGCGTCACGGGTCACCACGTCCGTGATCGTGGACGAATTCGTTCTGCGTCGCACGCGCGAGATCAAGCAGTGGGACATGGGCGTGCGGCATATGAACGCATCAAGTGACGCATACCGGTACTACATCATGCGGAACCGGGCGATCATCAAGAAGTACTACCGCGCCGAAGGCGTGTATAACCCGGTCCTGTTCGGGGTGGGCACGGCGCTCACCTTCGGCAAGGAACTGATTCGACTCCTCTTTGTCGAGCGTACGATTCGCGGCACGAGCAACCTCTGGCGAGGACTGCGCGACGGACGATCGATCACACGCGACCGTTCCTTCGAGACCATGCCGTCGTTGATCTGAGTGCAGGTGCGTTCTAGCTGACCGCGCGGAAGAGGCCGAGCATCATCGATCGCGCCAGTGGCAATTCCGCTGCGAATAAGTCTCCCTGAGAGCGAGAAAGCCGCCAACGAGCGTTTGCGATCACCTCACGATAAATGTCTACCAAAGGGCCGGCAATAAGCTCGAGGTTCTCCTGCGAGTATCTCAACGCCGCGGCGCTCGAGTATTCGTCCGGAAATCCTGCCGCCCGGGCCATCGCAAGCGCTAACTGGGATGGGCCCTGCGGAATGCGCTCGGGATCGCCGAATTGCGCATACGGCGACGTCTCGGGCCCGCTGAGTGGGCCGCCAAGGTCACGCTGACGATTGACCGCGTCATTGAGTGTCCATGAGTGCCGGGGGGTGTCGTAGTCGAAGACCGCCGCAGGAGGAGAGAGCAGTGCGGTGAGCGAGAGAATGCCCTCGCCGCATTCGCCATAGAATCGGCCGTCCGGGCCGAGAGAGTGGCCCAGCTGCGCGAAGGCGACATTCTGAAGGGGCGATATGCCCGTCATGTGAAGGCCGATGTGTTCCGCACCCGAGTGCAGGCCGTTCCTGTACCCGAAGTAATACAGTTCGCTCGCGTTGCGCGCGCCCGCGTCCACCCCAAGCCCCGCTGCGGACACCTTGAGTTGAGCATCCAAAGCGTCTCTCACTGGGCCCGTGTGGGTTGCGGCGTCTCGGATAGCATCTAAGGAGCGCCAGCCCCACGCACCCTTGTGCGCCCCCGCGCCTAGTCCGAAGAGTTCGAAGTCATGAGCCGCCCGCCGACGCGGGCCAAGCGGGCCGAAACCATCGTAGACGCCAGCAAGTCCGGCTGCCCACAGCCTAAAGCCATCGGCAGGGCGCAACATAGGCCAGGCGGTCGCTTCATCAATATCGGTCGGAACCAATCCGAACTCGAAAGCGAGCCGACGGGCTACCGCGTTGTCTCGCTCAGTGGCCTCACCACACCTGGTCCGACTGATGTACGCTGCTTCACCTATCCCGGACGCTGCGTGCACCGCCGCGAAGACTGCCCGCGAGTCGAGGCCGCCAGAGAGGTGGATTACCGATCGCCAACTTCCGAAGTCCGCCAGCGAAGCAGCCGTGCGCGTCATCGAGATCGCCGTTGCTCTCAGGACTTCTCGGTCCGCACCCACCGATGACTCACCGGCCGAAAGCATACTTGCCGCGCTCCGTGTCACCTCCTGAACGGCGAGCCTGTCGACACAAAGCTCGATTCTGACCCAAGGCGGCACAAACGACACCTCTCGAACCATCGTCCGGGGTGAGATTTGCTGGCCCGCGATCTGACTGGGAGCTGCCCGGGCGGCAAGGACCTCCTCGTCGGGCGTTACTGACGCGCTAAGAACACGCCGGAGACTTGTCAGCAACAAGAGCGAGTCGGATACAGCTACGACTCCCTTCGCGCTCGTATGCATGAGTCGCGCGTTCCCGAAGTAGTCGCGGTCGATACGAACCCGGTCACGTGACCATCTGCATGCGACAAACTCGCCGACGCCGTCCTCGATGCGTTCACGAGTCGATGACGGTGCATCGCGCCAGCCCTTGATACCGAAAACGATCCGCCCGTGCGCGTGGTCGATGAGGTGTCCGCGAAAGTACTCATTGTCCACGACCGAATCAGACATCCCGCGCCCGACTAGAACGAGCGACCGCCGCGCACGCAAGCGAATGATCTGAACCTCGGACGACGTCGATCGAGTCTGCAACCAGCGCCGTACCCGGCGCTCCTGTGTGGGCGCTACTAGGACGGCAAGGTAGTTCGACACAGTATTGGAGCGTACTGTTAGTTCGTCACGCGGGTGGTCGTTCTCCCCGGGCCTGTCCGCACGGGCCAGGGCAGAAGGAACAAAGTCACAAGAGCGGCGGAAGCCGCCAAGCCGACGCCCATCACTGAGATAGGCAGCGTCAGAGCCACACCGTGTGATGTCGCGATCGAGGCGAGGGCAGCGGCCCTGTCAGCGCCCCAAGAGCGCTTGAGGACCCAACCAAGGGCTGACGCCGTGGCGACAACCGCGAACGCACAGAATATCGAGGCGAGGATCCGTCGGATAGCAGCCCTCAACCGTTTCGTGACGATGACGGCAAGGCTTGCAAATGTTGCACAGAAAGCAGCTATTCCTGCATACACGTACCTGCCCTGGATACCCCTGTCAGGGGACCCGAGGTCCCAATAGATTCCGTGCGCATTTACGAAGATGACTGCGACTATCAACACCGGAAACGTCCACAGGAGCGCCAGAACGCGCCGTTCGGAACCGACGATCACCGCGACAAGGACAAGGCCGACGAGTACTAGCCCCGCGACGTCCACGATGTGAGTCGGGAGTGCGATGTCGTCACGCGCGCCACGCCCCCAAAGGGTCCGGTTGAAGCGCACAATGGCGCCGATGATGAAATCGCCAAGATCATATCCTTCATGTGCGATTGCTGACCGCTCGCGGTCGCCGAGAGTGCTCGGCTGTATGCGACCAAGGAGCAGCAGATTACGAAGCCACCACCAGCCGCCGACGGCGAACGCAATCACGAGGGGGAGCAAGAAGACCCAGATGCGTGTGGGCCAAGATCGCCAGCGCCAAGCCACCATTGCAGCGAACACCGCGACGACCGGTACAAGCAGAAGCGCGAGTCCTTTCGTGAGCAGCGCCAGGCCGAGCGCGACGCCGGCCAGAGCCAACGACGTCCGCGCCTTCTTTTCTCGATAGAGCGCCCGTACCGCGAAGCAGATGGCCGCCGAGCACGTAAGGACAAGCATCGGGTCGTTGTTGATGAAACCGCCGACGTTCGTGAAGAACGGCATCAGCAAGACGCTGGTGCCTCCTATAACGCCGGCTCGCGGTGAGCCACTCACGTGTCGGCCGACAGAAACCAGAAATGGAATGGCACCAGCGAGCATGGCTGCTGAGGATATCCGCATCATCAGCTGTGCCGCATCCCATTGGGTCTCGTGATCGCCAATCATGCTCGCAGCTGCCGCGACGACTCCGTAGTAGAGGGGCGGGTGCTGAACCATCTGGTCCTTACCTAGATTCTCCCAGTTCCCGCCCGCGAAGATCGTCGACCGCGCGGTGGGCAGCGGCGGGCTCTCATCGCGCTGTCCCCGATAACCCCAACCCGCCTCGGTGACCGCCGTGACGGTCCAGCTCTCCATCTGCGCCTCGTACGGGAGAGGCCAGCCACCCCCTGACATGATGCGGGTGACGGAGTTGTAGTGCGCACGCTCGTCAGGGCCCGTGAACGGAGCCGACACCAGCGCCCACGACATGCACGCCAGGAACACCACCGCAGCGAGCAGCCCCGTAGCCCAGCGGTAGGCCGCCACCC
This sequence comes from Microbacterium luteum, assembly GCF_015277875.1. Lineage (NCBI taxonomy): Bacteria > Bacillati > Actinomycetota > Actinomycetes > Micrococcales > Microbacteriaceae > Microbacterium > Microbacterium luteum. Next base: position 2,409,537 of record NZ_CP063814.1, read on the forward strand.
CCGACGTCGAACGGACGCGACCGGCGTGCGCGGCCTCCGCCGCGGAGCTCATCGATCGGTGCTCACGAGTCGCGCGATGAGGTCTGCCTGTTCGATGGAGCGAGCACGCACACCGGGCAGGTGCTCATCGAGCTTCGCTTTGACCTCTTCGCGCGCCCCTTCGAGGGCGGCGAAGCGCTCGGCGAGATGCGAGGGGGTCAGCGTGTCATGGCCGAAGGCCCACTCCTCCAGATCGAACATTTCGAGCACCTCGCGGTACTTGTGGCTCCACCCGATCACGAGCGTCGGCACCGCCATCGCCAGCGAGGAGACCATCGCGTGGAAGCGGCTGGCAACGAAGAACGAGCAACGCCCGATCAGATAGCGCAGCTGCTGCGAGCTGAGCTCTCGATCGACGAAGAGGAGATCGTCGCCCAGCGTGAGCCGCGCGTGGATCTCACGGCACAGCGGCAGGTCGTTGTTGTGGGTCTTGTCCGTCCCGGTGCGCACGCTGTGGGGCAGGAGGAGCACGCGCTTGCCCTGTGCGCGCACGTGCCCGATGAAGTCGACAATCTGCCCGACGTAGTCTCCGCCGCACTCGTCGACCTTCTTCTGCAGCACCACGCTCGGGCACACGCCCACCACGTCTTCGTCGAAGAAGGACAGATCGAGATGACGTGACACCTGCTGGCATTCGGTGCCATCGAGCGCGAGCGAGAAGGCGTAGTCCGCGCCTGCGACGAGGTTGGTCAGTCTCAGTCCCTCGGCGTACTCGTGCGTGATGCGTCCGCGCGTGACGATCGTGGCCGCCTTGGGCAGAAAGGTGCGTGACGCCCAGCGGTTGATCGGGTTCTGGAAGGGGCCGACCGCCTGGGCGCACTTGAAGACGGGTGTGCGGGTGTTTAGGGCCGGCAGAATCGATGCGACGTTGTACAGCAAGAACTTCTCGCGCCCGTCGGTGAAGGTGATGCCGCCCTGATCGAGCAGCACCGACGACTCTGCGAGAGCGCGGATCACACGCGAATGGCGACGCAGCGTCCCGCGCAGGAACGGCAGAACGCTGTACATAAGCGCGAGCGTGTTGATCGTCACGCCGAGCTGTCGCGGATTCGCTGGCAGGATCTCGAGGTTCGGATACGGGTTCTGCGCGGCGTCTTCGCGCGGATACATGCTCAGCAGCGTGAACCGGGGGTCGTCGAGTCGCTCGCCGAGCGACTGGATCGCCGCTTCGAGCATAGCCGAGGCCCCCTTGTTGCCCGACAGGGCTGAGCCAATGATGGTGATCCGCGGACCGGTCATGGTCGGTACTCCTTGGGGATGGTGCGGCGGATGCCGATGTAGATGAGGGCGACGAGGCCGTCGCCGACGGTGCTGAGGAGTCGCGCGAGGAGGCTGATGACGATCGCCTCCGCGACGGGGATGTACTGGCTCAGGACGAGGACGATGACCGCCTCGCGTACCCCGAGACCGCTGGGCACGAAGAACGCGAGGATCCCGATCGCGCCCGCGAGCACGTAGGCGGCCGCGAAGGGCAGCCACTGCGCGGGCGGGACCGTGCTGACGGTCGCGGCGATCATCACGAAGCCGATGCCGTTGAGCGCACGCGGCCCGAGGAACCCGACGATGTACGCGAGCGTGCGCCCGGTGGACAGGAAGTACTCCTTCGGCACCTCACGCTTGAGCGCGCGCCGGGCGGGGATGCTCACGAGGCGGTGGAAAATCGGCGGGTACAGCACTGCCGCGAGCGGCACAAGCACCAGGACCGGCACGACCAGCAGCGTCGCGTTCTCACCGAAGATCTCGGGTCCCAGGCTCAGCAGCAGGATCAAGGCGCTGGGGACGATCGAGGCGAACTGCAGGAACACATTCTCGTACACGAACGTGATGAGCACGAGCGAACGACTGACGCCCTTCTTACCCGCCCAGACGACCTTGTTCACCACAGACCCAACCTGGCCGGGAATGTACTTGAGCAGCCACGAGGCGCACTGCACCGCGATCGCCTCGGCCACGCTCACGCGCCCGTCGAGGTCGGTGTCGAGCACGCGCACTATGTGCCCCCACAGCAGGCCCGTCAGCGGGACGGCGAGGGCGAATACCACCGTCGCTACGATCCACCAGGGGCTGAAGGCGAGCTGCTCGGCGGCGATCGCATCCCAGTTGTCCCACAGCGCGACGGCGAAGAAGTACCCGACGACGCCGACGACGAGGACCGTCAGCGCCCAGCGGAGCGCGCGACGTCGCCAGCGCGGAGCGGATTCCTCGGTCATGCGTCAGTTGAAGCGGCGGAAGGTGTCCAGCTCCTTCTTCTGCGAGTAGGGCACCATCCCCTCCGGGTGCGCATAGCCCACCGCGATCAGCATGACGACGCGGTCGGTCATGGACAGTCCGAGCGTCTTCTGCATCTTGCGCTCGAGAGGCTCGAAGTCAGGCCAGTTGATGACCGAGGAGCTCAGCCCCAGGGTCTCCAGGGCCAGCATGAACTGCATCGCTGCGAGGGAGCTGTCGACGTAGATGGCGTGACGATCGCGGGGGCTGAAATACGACTCGAGTTTGCCGACGACGACGATGATGGCCGGGATGTTGTGTCCATAGCCGGCGGCCCCGAACGGTATCGACGACACCCGGCGAACGGATTCGGGGTCGTCGAAGACACGGAACTCGTACGGCAGCCGGTTGCACGCCGTTGGCGCCTGCCGTCCGACCAGGAGCGCCCGGTCGATCTCCTCCCGCGGCACGGGGCGCTGGTCGAACCAGCGCACGCTGCGTCGCTGGGAGACCAGGCGCTCGAGGTCGTCGTACGACAGGTTCGAGAGCTGCTCCTTCGGATGCGGCACCTTGCCCGTGAACTCCCCCGCGTAGCCGGCGGCCACGAACCGCGCACGTGCGGCGTCGACGGTGGCGTCCTCGCCCGTAACCGAGCGGAAGTACTCGGTGAGCACGTCATGCGCCCAGTCCATCTCGCTCTGTTCCATGGTCCCAGGGGCCGCGGCGAACTGCGCGACGGCCTCCTCGTAGAACTCGATGGTCTCGGTGATGTAGTCGCGTGCGAAGACATCCCGACGGGGGCGCATGATGAGGCCCTTCTCGAGACGGTGCACGTTGCGGCGCAGCTCGACATGCGAGAGGCGGTCACGATGCTTGTTGCGGTAGTAGTCGCGGCGACCGCGCAGCACGGCGGACTGCTCGCGGTTGAACGTGATCGCGCTGACGAAGAACCACAGGTGGGTCAGGATGCGGCTCGAGCCGAACGTCTCGAGCACCACACGGTTGACGAACTCGTAGACCCGGCGGATCCAGGTGATCGCGAGCAGATCCTTGGCGATGCGCTTGAGCGTGTTGAGCACGCAGACTCCTGTCGGCGGGAGGGGCGGGGAGTGGTCAGGCGCCGCGCGCGGCGCGCGCGGCGCGCGCCCCGGCGTCATCGGCACGTTCGTGCTCGGGCGCGATGGTGGCGACCGGTTCGGCACCTGAGAGCACCGTCTCGACCGCTAGGGGACTGATGGCCAGCGACGGATGCTGCGCGGCGTCGTCAGGACGCACCGCGTTCGGGTCCGCGATGCGCTCCGGCGCATACTGCAGCTGCTTGATGCGCTCGAGGGCGTCCTCGACCAGGGTGCGGTTAGTGCGCAGCATGTCGGAGATGACGAGGAGCGCGATGCTCAGAAGCGCACCGACCAGCAGCGCCGAACCGAGGATGAGCGATTGAATGTGGTCCCCGGCGACCCCCATCAAGCTCAGCACGAGGAACCGACCAAACGGTATCGCCGCACCGACCAGGAACACCACTGCCAGGGTCAGGAACACCGCGTGTGGTTTGAACATCACATAGCTGCGCATGATCGCCTGCGCGGAGCGCCCCATGTGCTGGAAGATGTTCGAGAACAGACGCGATTCGCGCGTCTTCGGGTTGGTCTTGATGGGAACACTCGCGATACGCAGGCGCTTGTTTCCGGCCTGAATGATCGTCTCCATGCAGTAGCTGAACTGAGTGACGACGTTCAGTCGGATGAGGGCCTCGCGCGAGTACGCTCGGAAGCCGCTCGCCGCGTCGGGCAGGTCGGTCTCGGCGGCGAAGTTCACCACACTGCTACCCACCCCCTGCATGATCTTTTTGAAACCAGAGAAATGCGCGATCGTCTTGGTTTGCCTGTCCCCGATGACGATGTCCGCCTCACCTCGCAGGATGGGCTGAACCAGGTCGGCGATTCGCTCCTGCGGGTATTGGTTGTCGCCGTCGGTGTTGATGACGATGTCCGCGCCGTGCTGGAGGGCGTAGTCGACACCGTCGCGGAACGACCGGGCGAGGCCCATGTTGCGGGTGTGGAAGACGAAGTGCTCGACCCCCAGCTGCCGTGCTACCTCGACGGTTCGGTCGGATGAGCCATCGTCGACCACCAGCACGTGGATCTCGTCGACACCGTCGATCTGCTTCGGGATCCCCGCGAGCACGAGCGGGAGGGTCGTCTCCTCGTTGAGGCAAGGAATTTGGATGAAGATGCGCATGTGTCTGAGGAAGCTTTCGCGAGGCGGCGGCGGATTTTCCGCCGCATGACGAGTCCGGATCCGAGCCGACCCGCCGCGGCAACAATTCTACCCGACGCCTCCTCCGAGGCGACACGCGCCGCCGGTCACTCAGGCGAGCCTGTTGGTCCACAGCGACAGAGCCGAACCGATCGCCATGTGCATGTCGAGGTACTGATAGGTGCCCAGACGCCCGCCGAAGTGGACGTCCTTCTCCCCCTTGGTGAGCTCGCGGTACGCGAGGAGGCCACTGCGGTCCTTCGGGGTGTTGACCGGGTAGTACGGCTCGTCCGCGCGCTCGGCGAATCGGGAGAACTCGCGCATGATGACCGTCCGGTCGGCCGGGTGACGGTCTGCGCGCTCAGGGTGGAAGTGCTTGAACTCGTGGATGCGCGTGTACGGCACGTCCGCATCGGCGTAGTTCATGACGCTCGTGCCCTGGAAGTCGCCGACCTCGAGCACCTCCTGCTCGAAGTCCAGCGTCCGCCACGACAGCGCGCCTTCGGCGTAGTCGAAGTAGCGGTCGACCGGACCGGTGTAGACGATCGGGAGCCGGCCCACGGTGTCGGCCCTGTTCAGCGGCTGGGACTCATCGAAGAAGTCCGTGTCGAGGCGCACCTCGATGTTCGGGTGGTCGGCCATGCGCTCGAGCCAGGCGGTGTACCCGTCCGTCGGCAGCCCCTCCCACGTGTCGTTGAAGTAGCGGTTGTCGTAGGTGTAGCGCACCGGCAGCCGGCTGATGATCTCGGCCGGCAGATCCTTCGGATCCGTCTGCCACTGCTTCGCGGTGTAATCGCGGATGAACGCCTCGTAGAGGGGACGCCCGATGAGCGCGATCCCCTTCTCCTCGAGGTTCGCCGCGCTCTTCACGTCGAACTCCCCCGCCTGCTCCTGCACCAGCGCACGGGCCTCGTCGGGCGAGTAGGCCGCCTGGAAGAACTGGTTGACGGTGCCGAGGTTGATCGGCAGCGGGTACACGACACCGCGATGGTTCGTGTAGACCCGGTGCACGTAGGAGGTGAAGGACGTGAAGCGGTTCACGTACTCCCACACACCGGGGTTCGAGGTGTGGAAGAGGTGCGCGCCGTACCGGTGCACCTCGATGCCCGTCGACGGCTCGGGCTCGCTGTAGGCGTTTCCGCCGATGTGGGGGCGGCGGTCGATGACGGTGACCCTGCGCCCCGCCGCGGCCGCCCTCTCGGCGATCGTCAGGCCGAAGAAGCCGGAGCCGACAACGAGAAGATCCATATGGTGCGCTTTCTGAATCGGTGCGACGACGCGATCCGCGCGCCTCGGACGGGGGTCGCCGGGGCGTTGAGCACCTGTCCAGCAGACGGTCTACTACGATATCTCACTGTTGTCCACCGGCCGGGAGTCGAGATGAATGAGGCTTGGCTTGCCGCCGCACCATCGGTGCTGATCGCCATCGGCGTGGTCCTTCTGCCGGGCGCCGCGGTGATCGCCGCAGGATGGGGCCTGCGATCGGTCACGGCCTGGCTGTTCGCGCCGGCCGTGTCGCTCGCGGTCGTCGCCGTCGCGGCGACCGCCGCCCCGCTGGCGGGCCTGAGCTGGTCGCCGCTGCCCGTCGCGATCGTCGCCGCCACCACCGCGGCGGTCGCGTTCGCGGTGCGACGCTGGGTCGGCTGCACCGAAGCTCCCGTGCCGTGGGACGCGCCCGCGGCGCCGTCCCGACGCACGGCCGCCCCGATCGCGGCCGCGGTCGGACTCGTCGCGGCGGCCGCGACGATCGCGACCCAGCTCGCCATCGTGTTCGGCGACCCCGAGAACATCTCGCAGACGTTCGACGCGATCGTGCACCTCAACGCGGTCCGCCTGATCCTCGACACCGGCGACGCCTCGATCTTCACGGTCGGCAGCGCCTCCGACATCGACTTCTACCCGAACGGGTGGCACAGCGTCGTCACCCTGGTCGCGCAGCTCGGCGGGGGCGGCGTGGCGCTCGCGGTCAACGCCGCGAACATCGCCATCGGCGCCGTGGTGTGGCCGGCCTCCGCGCTCGCACTCGCAGCCGCGGTCTTCGCGGCGCGCCCCGCGGCGCTCGCGCTGACGGCGGCGCTCACGACCGGTTTCGGTGCGTTCCCGCTGCTGCTGCTCGACTTCGGCGTGCTGTACCCGAACTACACCGCGTACGCGGTGCTCCCGGCCGGGATCGCCGCGGTGTGGCTGCTCCTGCGCACCCGCGGGCGCGACCGGCTGCGCACCGCGCTGCTGCTGGTCACCGTGTGCGCGGCCATCGGGATCTCGCACCCGAACGCGTTCCTGGCGCTCTACGCCCTCACCGTCGCGGGCATCGCCTGGATCCTCGGCGCGGCGGCCTTCACAGAGCGCACGCGCGCCGCGGTCACCGTCGCCGCCGTGACCATTCCCGCCCTCGCCCTGGTCGGGGTCGGCCTGTGGCGCTTCGGCCGCACCAACGAGGAGATGTCCGGGTGGGGCGCGTGGCAGAGCTCGGCGCAGGCCTTCGGCGAAGCCGCCCTCGTCGCCCCACGCGGGTACCCGATCACGGTGACCACCGCCCTCCTGCTGATTCTGGGAATCGTCGTCGTCGTCCGCCGTCCGGCTCGCTGGGCCCTCGCGGGAATCCCGTTCGCCGCCGCCGCGCTCCTGTTCATCGTCGTCAGCGGCCTCCCCGTCGGCACGCAGATCCGCGACCTGCTGACCAATCCCTGGTACAACGACTCGTACCGGCTCGCGGCGCTCCTGCCGATCGCGGCGATCCCCGTCGCCGTCCTCGGCGCCCTCGTCCTGATCGACCTGCTGAACCGGGCCGCGCGTCGTGCGCGGTGGACGGAGCCCGTCCGGATGGGCGTCGTCGCGCTCGCCGCGGCCGCGGCGTTCAGCGTGGCCGTCGGCCCCAATGTCACCGCGACGATGCACGCCGCACAGGGCGCCTACCGACTGGACGGGTCCGCGGCGCTGCTCACGGAGGACGAGCAGATCCTGCTGGACCGACTGGATGAGACGCTGCCCGCGGATGCCGTGCTCATCGTCAATCCGTGGACGGGCGGCTCGCTCGCGTATGCGCTCGCGGGGCGCGAGGTGCTGGAGCTCCACGTCTTCGGCACGCGCACGGACGACGAGGAGTACGTCGACGCCCACCTGGCCGACATCGACGACGACCCGCGCGTGTGCGAGGCCGTGGACCGCCTGGGGGCGGAGTACGTGCTCGACTTCGGATCCCAGAACGTCTTCGACAGCAAGAACTCGGGCACCGAGCGCAGCGGGATCAACGACCTCGAGCCGTCCGATCGCCTCGTCCTCGTCGACGCCGAGGGCGACGACGCGCGGCTCTTCCGCATCGAGGGGTGCTGATGCCCGTGACATCCGTCGCGATCGCCTACGACTGCCTCTTCCCGTACACCACGGGCGGCGGCGAGCGGCAGTACCGCGCCTTCGCCACCGAGCTCGCCGGCCGCGGCCTCGCGGTGGACTATCTCACCGCCCGCCAATGGACGGGGGCCGCGCCCGAGGAGCCCGGGTTCCGGGTGGTCGCGGCCACGGGCCCGCTCCGTCTGTATTCCGCGGACGGTGTCCGCCGATCCGCCGCCGCCGCGGCGTTCGCCTGGGGACTGTTCCGCACCCTCCGCCGTCGCCGCCACCGGTACGACGCGGTGATCGTCAGCGCACTCCCCGTGTTGAACGTCCTCGCCGCGAGGGCCGCGCTGGCCGGAACCCGCACGACGCTGATCGCCGACTACCTCGAGGTGTGGCGGCGCCCGCAGTGGAGCCGGTACGCCGGCCGGGCCACCGGCACCGTCGCGTGGTTCCTGCAGCGCGTCGCGATCGCGCTCACACCGGTCGCGACCGCCCACTCGCAGCTGAGCGCCCGGCGGCTGCGCGCGGAGGGCCTGCGCGGGAGGCTGCTGGTCAGCCCCGGCCTGATCGAAGGCGGCAACCCGGAGCCCGAGACGCGCGATGCGGCGTCGCCGCCGTTCGTGCTGTACGTCGGACGCCATATCCCCGACAAGCGCGTGGAGTGCCTCCCTGCGGCCGTCGCCGTCGCACGCGAGCGCATCCCGGACCTGCGCCTCGTCATCCTGGGGGACGGACCGAGCGCCCCCGAAGTGCGCGCCGCGATCCGGGCCGCCGACGGGGACGCATGGACGGACCTCCCGGGCTTCGTCCCCCAGGAGCGCCTCGACGAGCTCATGGCGACCGCGGCGTGCCTGGTGAACCCCTCACGCCGCGAGGGCTACGGCCTCGTGGTCGTCGAATCCGCCGCACACGGGACGCCCGTCGTGCTCGTCGCCGACGAGGGCAACGCGTCGACCGAGCTGATCGAGGCGGGACGCAACGGCCACGTCGCCGCGAGCGCCGCGCCGCGCGACCTCGGTGATGCGATCGGCCGCACCGTGGCCGGTGCCGGTGCGCTGCGGCGATCCACGTCAGACTGGTACCGCGAAGCCCTGGCGACGCGCACGATCCGCCGCACCATCGACGCGATCGTCGACACCGTGCGAGACATCCGCGGCGCGGGCGACAATCGCCCCCGCGCCGAGAGAGCAGAGAACAAGTGAACCGACCCGTCGAGACGGATCCCGTCGAGCTGACCATCCTGATGCCGTGCCTCAACGAGGCCGAGACGCTGGCCGTCTGCATCCAGAAGGCCCAGGGCTTCCTCGCGCGCAGCGGTGTGCGCGGTGAGGTGCTGATCTCCGACAACGGCAGCACCGACGGCTCCCAGCAGATCGCCGCAGACCTCGGCGCACGGGTCTCGCACGCCCCGCGCCGCGGATACGGCGCCGCCCTCATCAACGGTATCGAGCAGGCCCGCGGCAGGTTCGTGATCATGGCCGACGCCGACGACAGCTACGACTTCGAGAACCTCGAGCCGTTCGTCGAGAAGCTCCGGGCAGGAGCCGACCTCGTGATGGGCAACCGCTTCCGCGGCGGGATCGCCCCCGGCGCCATGCCCCCGCTGCACAAGTACCTCGGAAACCCCGTGCTCTCCGGCATCGGGCAGCTGTTCTTCCGGCCCGGCATCGACGACTTCCACTGCGGACTGCGCGGCTTCAACCGCGAGCGGATCCTGAGCCTCGACCTCCAGACGACCGGCATGGAGTTCGCCTCGGAGATGGTGGTCAAGGCCTCGCTCGCCCGCTACCGCATCGAAGAGGTGCCGACCACGCTCAAGAAGGACGGCCGCTCGCGCCCGCCGCACCTGCGCAGCTGGCACGACGGCTGGCGCCACCTGCGGTTCCTGCTGATCTTCGCGCCACGCTGGCTGTTCGTCTACCCCGGACTCGTCGCGTTCCTCGTCGGTGCCATCGCGGTCGGGGTCCTGTCGTTCGGCGGCGTGCAGATCGGCGCCGTCGGGTTCGACGTGACGACCATGGTGTACGCCAGCGCCCTGTGCGTGATGGGCTACCAGTCGCTGCTGTTCTTCTGGCTCACCAAGCTCTACGCCACCCAGGAGGGATTCCTGCCGGCGAGTCCGCGGTATCGCTCGATCGTCGCGAGGTGGAGCGCCGAACGCGGCCTGCTCATCGGCCTCGGCCTGTTCGTGGTGGGCGTGGGGATCGGCGTCGTCCAGGTGCTCCGATGGGGCAGCCTCGACTTCGGGCCGCAGGACGCGACCGAGGTCGTGCGGATCGCGATCCCGAGCGCGCTCGGGATCATGCTGGGGTTCCAGACCGTCATGATGAGCTTCTTCTCGGGCGTGCTCTCCACCCCTCGGCGCGAGGTCCGGCCCGACGCCGTCATCGAGAGCTGATCCATGCCCGACCGGATCCTCGTGGACCTCCTCTCGTACACCGGCACGCGCGGTGGCACCGAGACGTACGTCCGCGAGATCGCTCCCCGCCTGCCCGACGCGCTGCCCGGTGTGGAGCTGATCGCCCTGGCGAACCGCGTCGGCGCGGATCGTGTGCGCGCGTTCTTCCCGGGACAGGTGCGGACGCTGCGGACGGTCGGCGCCGATCGCGTCAGCTGGGCCCTGGGCGCGGTGTTCGGCACGACCCGCGCCGCCCGCGCGGCGGGTGCCGACCTGGTCTGGTGCCCCGCGAACTTCGGCCCGATACGCCGCGGGCCGAGCCGCCGGGTGGTCACGGTGCACGACGCGATCTACCACGAGGCGCACGGCTCGCCCATCGCCCGTGCGGTGAGCGCGATCACCTCGTGGCTGATGACCCGCTCGGCCCGCACCGCCGATGCCGTCGTCACCGTCTCGCATGCCGCCGCGCGTGCGATCGGGACCCACATGGGTGTGCCCGCAGACCTCATCACCGTGGTCCCCAACGGCGCGAACGCCGGCTCTGCGCCCGCCGATCCGTGGGCGGCCGTCGCCCCCCTCGGTGTGCACCGCGGTCGCCCGATCGTGATGAGCACGGGCAACCGGCTCCCCCACAAGAACTTCGCCGGCCTCCTGCGCGCGCTGGCGTCCGTCGCCGCCGAAGACCGGCCGCTCGCGGTGATCACGGGCGGCGGGTCCACCGATCCGCTGACGGGGCTCCGCTCCGAGCTCGGGCTGGACGCCGACGTCGTGCTGCCGGGATGGGTCGGCGCCGAGCAGCTCGAAGCGCTCTACGCCGTCGCGGACCTGTACGTCTGTCCGTCGCTGGCGGAGGGGTTCGGGCTGCCCGTCGTCGATGCACTCCGCCGAGAGGTCCCTGTGCTCGCCAACGACATCGAGGTGCTGCGCGAAGTCGGCGGCGATGCCGCCCGCTACGCCGACGCCACGGACGCGGCGCAGTTCGGGCGCGCACTGCGCTCGGCGCTGTCGGACCCGCCCGCCGAGGCGGCGCGCACGACCGCGAGGGAGTGGGCTGAGCGCTTCACATGGGAGCGAGCCGCCACCGCCACCGCCGGAGTCCTTCGCGACACTCTTCACGGAGAGCGACCGGAGGCGGGCGCATGACGGCCGATCCCCTGCGCCGCCGCCTCGTCGGCTTCATGCTGCTGCCGGCGATCGCCGCCGTGTCGCCGTTGATCGTCCTCCCGCTCATCTCGCGCGAGGCCGGGCCGGGCGGCTGGGCCAGCGCGATCGCCGGCGAGTCGATCGGCACGTTCGCCGCCATCGTGATCGGCTACGGCTGGCCGGCCATCGGTCCAGCGCTCATCTCCATCGCCTCGGGGATCGACGAGCGCGCGCGCCTCTACCGCGAATCGCTCGTCGTGCGGCTGCTCCTGGCCGCCGTGTCGATCCCCGTGCTCGGCGTCGTGTGCTGGCTGGTCGCGTCGCCGGGTGCGGAATGGCTCACGGTCCTGATGGGCGTGCAGGGCGCGCTCATCGCCCTGTCGTTCACGTGGTACTGCGCCGGAGTCGGACAGCCGCGCACGATCATCTTCTACGACGCGGTGCCCCGCGTCGTGGCCACCGCGGCTTCGGCCGCGGCGATCGCCGCGACCGGCATCGTCGAGCTGTTCCCGCTCGCCGGCATCGCGGTCACGCTGGTGGGCACCGGCCTGTTCACCGCCCGCCTGCTGCGCCGTCACCCCGGGCCGTGGCCCGGCACGCGCGACCTGCCGGGCCTGCTCCGCACCGGCCTCCCCGTGGCGCTCAACGACGCCGCGCTCAGCGCGTACTCGAGCGTGCCCGCACCGCTGGTCAACGTGACCGCCGCGCCGGATGCCGCAGCCGGCTTCGCCTCCGCCGACAAGATGTTCAAGCTGGGCAGCGTGCTGCCCTTCACGCTCGCGAGCGCACTGCAGAGCTGGGTGGGAGAGGTCACCGGCCCGGCACGCGGACGCCGGGTGCGCCTGGCTCTCCTCGCCCACACAGGTTTCGGAGTGCTGGGCGGGATCGTGCTGGCGGCCCTGGGCCACTGGGTGAGCCTGGTCCTGTTCGGCGCCGACGCCGCCGCCGGCGTCGACCTACTGATCGCGATGGGCCTGGTGTTCGTGTTCCTGAGCATCCGTACGTCCATGACCCGTCACGCGCTCTTCCCCGCCGGCCAGGCGGCTGTCGTGATGCGCGCCAGCCTGATCGCCACGGCGGTGGGCGTGCCGGTCATGATCGCCCTCGCGATCGCGATCGGCCCGCTCGGCGCGGCGATCGGCTACGCGGTCACCGAGGGTGCGGCGACCCTGCTGCTGTGGCGGCCCTGCGCGGCGGCCGTGCGCGCGCTCGACGCGGCCGACGCCGCACACCTGCTCGATCGAGACCGGGAGCACCATGACGACTGAGACCTCTCCCGCCCCGCAGGCCCGCCCCACGGTCGGCGCGGTCGTGCTCACGTGGCGCGACCGCGACCAGACGGCGGCCTGCGTGGCGCACCTGCTCGACGGCGACGCGGTGTCGCGCGTCGTCGTGGTCGACAACGAGGCCGACGGCACCATCGCCTCGGCGATCCCGGCCGATCCGCGCCTGTCGTTCCGCGAGCTGGACGCGAACACCGGCTTCGCGGTCGGCGTGAACGCCGGGATGCGGGAGCTGCTCGCGGACGCGTCGATCGATCAGCTGCTCGTGATCAACAACGACGCCACCCTGACCGCGGCCGACCTCGAGCTGCTGCGTGCGGAGCTCGACCGCTCGCCCGCCCTCGGCGTCGTCGGACCGCGCATCATCACTCCCGAGGGGCAGCAGTTCTCGGCGGGGGGCGTGCTCTCCCGCGTCACATGGAGCATCCGCCAGCCCCGGCCCGGCGAACAGCCGGACTTCCTCACGTGGGCGTGCGTGCTGCTCCGGCGAGAGACGCTGGAGTCGGCGGGGCTCCTCGACGAACGCTTCTTCATGTACTGGGAGGACGTCGAGTACGGGCTGCGGCTGAGCGGCCGCGGAATCGCCTTCGCCGAGGTCGGGGACGCCCGCCTGGTGCACGCCGTGTCGTCGTCGCACGCGCGCGCAGGGTCGCGCATCCTCGCCTACTCCAGCCAGGCGTTCCGGCACTTCCTGCGGCTGCACGGCGGACGCACCCGGGTGACGGGCTACGCGCGCCTCGCCGCGAAGACCCTGATCACCGCGATCACCGGCGATCTCCGTGGCGCCCGCTACGTGCTCGCGGGCTGGCGCCTCGGCCGCGACGCCCCCGATCCCGCCTACCCGGCCTTCGACCGCCTTCCCTGATCGAGGCGATCGCGGCCGCGTCGGGCAGAATGGGCGGGTGGATCTCGCCCTGGTAATCACGACGCTCGGACGCCTCGACCCGCTTCGCGCACTCCTCGAGTCTGTGGAAGGCCAGCTGGAGGCCGGAGACCGCGTGGTCCTGGTGGCGCAGGGACGCGGTGACGAGGTCGTCGCTCTGGCGGCGGAGTTCGCCGACCGGGGCGTGCCGGTCGTGGCGACCGACTCGGCGCGCGGGGCGTCGCGCGGACGCAACGCCGGTGTCGCCGCGCTTCCGGCGGGAGACGCCGTGCTGCTCTTCCCCAACGACAACACCGTCTTCCCCGCCGGCGTGCTCGGGCGGGTCCGCGAGGCCGTCGCCGATCCCGCCTTCCTCGCGGGCGGCTTCACCTCGTGGGACGAACGCGGCCCGAAGACCACGCTGCCGCCGGCCGGCACTCCCCTCGACCGGTGGAACGTCTGGAGCGTGATCGAGATGGGGATCCTGCTGCGGCGCTCCGTCTTCGAGCAGATCGGCGGGTTCGACGAGCGGATGGGTCCGGGGGCGGCGACCCCGTGGCAGGTCGCCGAGGGGACCGACCTGCTCCTGCGCGCCCTGCGAGCGCACCCCGAGATGGCCGAGGGCTTCGCCTGGCTCCCCCACGACGTCTACGTCGAGGGCATCTCGACGGCGTTCGGGCTGACGACGGCGGAGCGCCGTCGCAAGCTGCGGGCATACGGCCGCGGCACGGGGCACGCGCTCAGGATCCACCGCTACCCGTGGTGGTGGCGCGCGGCGTTCACCGCGGCAGGGCTGCTCTACGGGGTGCGCAACGCGCGCCCCATCACCGCGCTCGACGGCTGGCCCATGTTCCTCGGCCGCCTCGAAGGCGGGATCGGGCGCACATTCGGGCAGCGGAATATGGTGTCCACCACCCGCTGAGCGGCACGTGCCCCGGTGCTACGCTACCGAGGTGTCATCCAGGGTTCTGATCACCGGCGGCGCGGGCTTCATCGGCTCGCATCTGTCCGAGCGACTCCTCGCCGAGGGTCACGACGTCATCTGCGTCGACAACTTCTTCACCGGATCACGGCGCAACATCGAGCATCTGTTCGGCAACCCGCGCTTCGAGGTGCTGCGTCACGACGTGACCTTCCCCCTCTACGTCGAGGTGGACCAGATCTACAACCTCGCCTGCCCCGCCTCGCCGGTGCACTACCAGCACGATCCGGTTCAGACGACCAAGACCAGTGTGGTCGGTGCGATCAACATGCTGGGGCTTGCCAAGCGCCTGCGCGTTCCGATCCTCCAGGCGTCGACCTCCGAGGTCTACGGCGACCCCGCGGTGCACCCGCAGACCGAGCAGTACTGGGGCAACGTCAACCCGATCGGTCCGCGCAGCTGCTACGACGAGGGCAAGCGCGCGGCCGAGACCCTCTTCTTCGACTACCGGCGCCAGCACGACCTCGACATCAAGGTGATCCGGATCTTCAACACCTACGGTCCGCGCATGCACCCCAACGACGGCCGGGTCGTGTCGAACTTCATCGTCCAGGCGCTCCGCGGCGAGCCGATCACGATCTACGGCGACGGCTCGCAGACGCGCTCGTTCTGCTACGTCGATGATCTCGTCGACGGCATGGTGCGCCTCATGGACACCGGGCACGAGGTCACCGGCCCGATCAACGTGGGCAACCCCGGCGAGTTCACCATGCTCGAGCTCGCCCAGGCGGTCCTGGAGATCACCGGCAGCGGCTCCGCGATCGAGCACCGTCCTCTCCCGCAGGACGACCCCAAGCAGCGCCAGCCCGACATCTCGCTCGCGCGGAGCGAGCTCGGGTGGGAGCCGTCCGTCCCGCTCACCGACGGACTGCGTCGCACCGTCGACTACTTCCGCCGCGCACTCGCCGACTGACTCCGGAGTGGCAGGATAGGACGCCGTGAAGGGCATCATTCTGGCCGGGGGTTCCGGGACGCGTCTGCATCCGATCACGTTGGGGGTGTCGAAGCAGCTGGTTCCGGTGTTCGACAAGCCGATGGTGTATTACCCGTTGTCGACGTTGATGCTGGCGGGGATCGACGAGATCCTGGTGATCACGACGCCGCATGACGCGGCCGCGTTCGAGCGGCTGCTGGGTGATGGGTCGCAGTTCGGGGTGCGGTTGTCGTTCGCGGTGCAGCCGTCGCCGGACGGGTTGGCGCAGGCGTTCACGATCGGTGCGGACTTCATCGGTGATGATCCGGTGGCGTTGGTGCTGGGTGACAACCTGCTGTACGGGCCGGGTCTGGGAACGCAGCTGAAGCGGTTCTCGGATGTGGATGGTGGGGCGGTGTTCGCGTACTGGGTCGCCGAGCCGCGGGCGTACGGGGTGGTGGAGTTCGACGGAGACGGGCGGGCGGTGTCTTTGGAGGAGAAGCCGGCCGAGCCGAAGTCGAACTATGCGGTCCCGGGGCTGTATTTCTACGACAACGATGTGGTGGAGATCGCGCGGGGGCTTCGGCCGTCGGCGCGGGGCGAGTACGAGATCACGGATGTGAACCGGGCGTATCTGGAGCGGGGGAAGCTGCAGGTGGAGGTGCTGCCGCGGGGGACGGCGTGGTTGGACACCGGGACGGTGGACGACATGCTCGACGCGGCGGAGTACGTCCGCACGATGGAGCGGCGCACGGGGATGAAGATCGGTGCGCCGGAGGAGGTCGCGTGGCGGCAGGGGTTCCTGTCGGATGAGCAGCTCGCCGAGCGGGCGCGTCCGCTGGTGAAGTCCGGGTACGGCCGGTACCTGCTGGGGCTGCTGGAGAGGGGACGCTGATGCGCAGGCTGCTCGTGACCGGTGGTGCCGGTTTCATCGGGTCGAACTTCGTCCACCATGTCGTGTCCCACACCGACGATCACGTCACCGTGCTGGACAAGCTCACCTACGCCGGCAACCGGGCCTCGCTGGCCGGGCTGAGCGAGGACCGGGTGGAGTTCGTCCACGGTGACATCGCCGATGCGGGTCTGGTGGATGACCTGTTCGGGCGGGTGGACGCGGTGGTGCACTATGCCGCGGAGTCCCATAACGACAACTCCCTCCACGACCCGCGCCCGTTCCTGGACACCAACATCATCGGCACGTACACGCTGCTGGAAGCCGCCCGTCGCCACGACCGCCGGTTCCATCACATCTCCACCGACGAGGTGTACGGGGACCTGGAGCTGGACGACCCGGCGAAGTTCACCGAGACCACCCCCTACAACCCGTCGTCGCCGTACTCGTCGACGAAGGCCGGGTCGGACCTGCTGGTGCGGGCGTGGGTGCGCTCGTTCGGGGTGCAGGCCACGATCAGCAACTGCTCGAACAACTACGGCCCCTACCAGCACGTGGAGAAGTTCATTCCCCGGCAGATCACCAACGTGATCCGCGGGATCCGCCCGAAACTGTACGGGGCGGGACAGAACGTGCGGGACTGGATCCACGCCGACGACCACTCCTCCGCCGTCCTCACCATCCTCGAGGGCGGCACGATCGGGGAGACCTACCTGATCGGCGCGGACGGCGAGAAGGACAACAAGACCGTCGTGGAGATGATCCTCACCCTGATGGGACAGCCCGCCGACGCGTACGACCACGTCACCGACCGGGCAGGCCACGACCTGCGCTACGCGATCGACTCCACCCGGCTGCGCACCGAACTGGGCTGGCAGCCCCGGTACGCCGACTTCGACGCGGGCCTGGCCGCGACCATCGACTGGTACCGCACCCACGAGGACTGGTGGGCACCGACCAAAGACGCCACCGAAGCGTTCTACGCCACGAAGGGACAGTGACGGTGACCGACGCGTCCGACCCGACCGCGTTCGGCAAGAAGCTGACCGCCACCCCGACCCCGATCCCGGGGCTGGTGGTGTGGGACCTGCCCGTCCACGGCGACGCCCGCGGCTGGTTCAAGGAGAACTGGCAGCGGGAGAAGATGACCGCCGCGGGCCTCCCCGACTTCGGGCCCGTGCAGAACAACATCTCCTTCAACGACGCCGCAGGCACCACCCGCGGCATCCACGCCGAACCCTGGGACAAATGGGTGTCCGTCGCGACCGGCCGCATCTTCGGCGCCTGGGTCGACCTGCGCGAGGGCCCCACCTTCGGGACCGTGTTCACCACCGAACTCGACCCCTCGAAGGCGATCTTCGTGCCCCGCGGCGTCGGGAACTCCTACCAGACCCTCGCCCCCGACACCGCCTACACCTACCTCGTCAACGACCACTGGTCCCCCACCGCCGAATACACCTTCCTCAACCTCGCCGACGAGACCGCCGCCATCGACTGGCCCATCCCCCTCGACCAGGTCGAGATCAGCGACAAGGACAAAGCCCACCCCCGCCTGGCGGACGTCACCCCCATGGCCCCCCGGAAGACCCTCGTGCTCGGCGCGAACGGACAGCTCGGCCGCGCCCTCCACACCCTCTGGGGAGACCAGCCCCACATCGAGTACGCCACCCGCGCCGACCTCGACCTCACCCGCCCCGACCTGCCCACCGCACGCCGCTGGCGCGACTACGACACCATCGTCAACGCCGCCGCCCACACCGCCGTCGACACCGCCGAAACCCGCCACGGCCGCACCGACGCCTGGGCCGCCAACGTCACCGCCGTCGCCGCCCTCGCCCGCATCGCGACCGCCCACGGCATCACCCTCGTCCACATCTCCAGCGACTACGTCTACGACGGCACCAGCGACCGCCCCTACACCGAAACCGACCCCGTCAACCCCCTCAGCGTCTACGGACAGACCAAAGCCGCCGGCGACGCGATCATCACCACCGTCCCCCGCCACTACATCCTCCGCACCAGCTGGGTCATCGGCGACGGCCACAACTTCGTCCGCACCATGCAGAACCTCGCCCAACGCGGCATCGACCCCCGCGTCGTCGACGACCAGACCGGACGCCTCACCTTCACCCCCACCCTCGCCGACGGCATCCACCACCTCCTCACCACCCACGCCCCCCACGGCACCTACAACCTCACCAACACCGGACAGCCCACCACCTGGGCCGACATCGCCCGCACCGTCTACCACCTCACCGGACACGACCCCGCCCGCATCACCGGCGTCACCACCACCGACTACTACGCCACCACCACCACACCCATCGCCCCCCGCCCCCACCACAGCACCCTCGACACCACCAAGATCCAGAACACCGGATACAGCCCGACGCCCGCGGAAGAGGAGCTCGCGACCTACCTCCGCGAGGTCTCGCCGACGTCGGGTACTCACGGGGCCCGCGGGTAGAATCTTCAGGCGTCACCGCCGGGTCGGCGCGATCGGAGGGCACTGACGCATGGTGGGGACGACCGCGGTCACGCGCGCGCCGAAGGCCTCGGGAACCCGGGTGGCGGTCCGCGCAGACATCCAGGCGCTGCGCGCCTTCGCGGTCCTCGCGGTCGTGCTCTTCCACTTCTGGCCGGGGGCGCTTCCCGGCGGCTACATCGGCGTCGATGTCTTCTTCGTCATCTCGGGCTTCCTGATCACCGCCCAGCTGGTGCGGCGACGCGAAGCCGGACGCATCGGTCTGGCATCGTTCTGGGCGGCCCGCGCCCGCCGACTGCTGCCTGCGAGCCTGGTCGTGCTGGCTGTGAGCATCGCGCTCACGGTCCTGTGGGCGCCCGCGACACTGCAGACGCAGTACCTGCGGTCGATCATCGGGAGCGCGCTCTACATCGAGAACTGGATGCTGGCTGCCGACGCGGTGGACTACCTCGCCGCCGAGAACGCGCCGCCGATCGCTCAGCACTACTGGTCGCTCTCGGTCGAGGAGCAGTTCTACATCGTGTGGCCGCTGCTCATCATCGCGGCGACGGCCGGCGCCACGGTCGCCGCCGTCCGCCGACGCCACCTGATCTGGGTCATCGCAGGCGCGAGCGCGCTCAGCCTGGTCGCCGGGCTGCTGCTGACCACCACCAACCCTCCCTACGCGTACTTCGCCACTCCCCTGCGCGTGTGGGAGTTCGGCCTCGGCGCACTCGTCGCGCTCGTGCGGCTCCCGGCCCTCCCCGCCGCGGTGCGCCTTGCGGCCTGGTTCGCGGGATGGGCCGCAATGGCCGCGTCCGCGCTCGTCTACGGCCCGCAGACCCCGTTCCCGGGGATCGCGGCGCTTCTGCCCACTCTGGGTGCCGCGATCGTCATCGCGAGTGGACCCGACATCCCGCTGCGCTGGCTGTCGGCGCTCGTCTCCTGGCGACCGGTGCAATGGCTCGGCGATCAGTCGTACGGCATCTACCTGTGGCATTGGCCGCTCATCGTGATCGCCCCGGCCGTCATCGGCCAGGTGCCCGACTTCGCCACCCGCGTCGGTCTGCTCGTCCTCACGATCCTCGCGGCGGCGCTCACGAAGCGCTTCATCGAAGACCCCATCCGGTTCTCCCGCGCGACGCGGCAGGCGCGACCGCGCGCCATCGGCGCGACCACCCTCGCAGCGATGGCGGTCGTCGTCGCCCTGGCCGCGGCCCCCATCGCGCTGGCCGCGCGCGACGCCGGCGAGCGGCAAGACGCGATCGCGGGCGAGCTCGCCGACCCCGCCGCATGTCGCGGCGCCTCACTGCTCCTCGAGGATGCCTGCGCTCCGCTGAGGGACGCGACGACGGCCGCCGACGAGCTCGCACCCCCACTGGCGAATCTCTATGAGGACACCGGCGGCGCGTTCGCCTGCTATGACCAGGAACCCACCGGCGACCCCTCCGTGTGCGCCATCGGGTCCGAGGACCCCGACGCACTCAGGATCGCCCTCACGGGCGACTCTCACGCCGCGATGCTCATCCCGGGCCTGCGCGAGCAGGCCGAGGAGCGCAACTGGCGGATCGACGCGATCGTGGGACGGGGCTGCGTCTGGCAGGAGGTCGAGGCGGCGGACTCCGAGTGCGCAGACCGGCGTGCGGCCGTCGACGACATCATCCTGTCCGGCGACTACGACGCCGTGCTGGTGACCGCCTGGAACCGGGTCGACGTCGATGCGGCGACGAAGGAGCAGACCTCGGAGCGCATGGCGTCCGCGTGGCAGCGGGCGATCGACCGCGGCGTCACCGTGATCGGCCTCGCCGACAACCCTGCGGTGCCCGAGAGCTCGACCGAGTGCCTCGCGCAGTCATCGGAGTTCTCCCTCGACACGTGCGCGTTCCCCGCGGATCCGCAGCTCGCCGAGGAGGACGCCATCCGCGCGGCGGGCCGGGCGACCGGCGCCCCGATCGTCGATCTCGCGGACGCCTACTGCACGACGGACGGGGTCTGCCCCATGGTCATGGGCGGCGTGGTCGCATACCGCGACCTCCACCACATCACCGGGACGTTCAGCAAGACGCTCGCCCCGTACCTTGCCGACGAGATCGCCGCGGCGATGGGCTGAGGCGCCCGAACCGGCACGGCTCAGCGGGCGACCGCGGCGGCGGATTCGACGGCGTCGTCGCCCGCGCGAGCGAGCTCGCGCACCGACAGCGCCACGACGGCCAGCAGCGCCACCGCGAACAGGACGTACACGCCCACCGAGGCGGCGTAGGGCAACGGCGACCACGCGAAGACCGCGTCCAGCTTCGCCCAGAGCGAGGTCGCGTCGGGTTCCCACGATCCGCGTGCGAGCGCGAGACGCCACACGGTCCCACCGAGGCCGATCGCGAGCGTGCCGCCGAGCAGGATGCGTCGCCCCAGGTCGCCGAACGCGCGATGGGCGGCGACCGCGAACACGGCAGCGGCGCCGATCGCCGCCGGGAAGAGGTAGCGTCCCTGGGCGCCCGCGGCGATGCCCGTCTCGACCGTGAACCGGTACGACTGGTAGGCGACGATCAGCGCCATCAGGATGACGGGCCCGGCCAGCACGGCGTCGTCGACGATGTCGCGCCACGTGGCGCGGCCGCGGATGAGCATCGCCACGAGCACCACGACGAAGAGAGCCGTGAGCGCGACCGAGACCGCCACGCCGAGATCGCCGATGATGCCGCCGTTGGCGCCGATCCAGTACCGCGGGAAGAACCGATCCACGAAGGTGTCGAAGAACACCGGCCACGCCTCCGCGAAGGACAGCGGACCGGACGCGAGCTCGTCCCCGTGCCCCGAGGGCTGAAGAGTGCCGTACAGCAGCAGGTTGCGCACCCACCACCATCCGCCGAGCGAGCCCGCAGCGACCAGGACGGATGCCGACACGGCGGCCTGCCGGACCCGCCGCGTGCGCACGGCGGCCACGACGTAGGCGGCGAAGGCCGCCGCCGCGATCGGCAGGGCGAAGGCTTTGGTCAGAAGCGCGACCGCCGCCGCCAGCCCGATCCACAGAGCGGTGCGCACGCGCAGATCGCCGGTGAGCACGCATCCCATTCCGAGGAACACCCACGCAGACGAGGCGATGAGCAGATTGTCGTTGTTCACCGAGCCGCCCAGCAGCTGCAGAGCGGGAAGGAGCGCCATGGCGGCGGCGGCCAGCACGATCATGCGGCGCCCCGCGCCGAGTCGCCGGGCGAGGGCTGCGGCGAGCAGGGGCAGCGGGGCGAGCATGATGGCGGACAGGGCCCGCCAGATCCAGACCTCGAGATCGAAGTTCAGCCCTGCATCGGCCAGCACCCGGTGGACCGCGGCCAGGCCCGCGTAGTAGAGGGGCGGATGCTGCGACATCTGGTTGACGGTCGATCCGCTGACGAGGTTGTCGGGCGTGGTCAGCTCCGCCCACGACGGCCGATCGGGGCGCGGCCACGGCTCGTCCGCCGAGAACGGCGAGGTTCCCACGATCTCCGCGGCGCGCATGGCGCTGAGCATCAGCGGCATCTCCTGGAATCCGGGCCACTCCCGGAACTCCTCGGCGTACAGCACGGCGCCGACGTGGGCCCGCTCGTCCTGCGCGCTGAAGGTCGCCCGGGTGAACGACCACACCAGCATCGTCATGAGCATGAGCGCGCACAGGCCCCACACGAGAAGCGGCAGCCCGCGCAGGAGCGGCGGCCGGTCGGTCGACGCGGTCGCGGACGTCATCTCGGCGGGGGGCGGCACGTCGGAGGTCACCCGACCATCGTAGGCACGCCCGCCGAGAGCGCTCTGACGGCCGTGTAGCCTTCATCAGAAGCCCCCACCCCGGAGTCGCCACACCCATGCCCCCACGCGTCTCGATCGTCACCCGCACGAAGGACCGCCCGCTGTTCCTCACGCGCGCGCTGCGCAGCATCGCCTCGCAGTCGTTCGCCGACTGGGAGGTCGTCATCGTCAACGACGGCGGCGCCCGCGCCGCCGTGGATCGCGCGCTGGCCGACTCCGGCATCGACACCTCGAAGGTCGCCGTCATCGACCACCCGACCGCGACCGGACGCTGGCCCGCCGCGAACGCCGGCGTGCGCGCGACGAGCGGCGAGTTCCTCATTCTGCACGACGACGACGACTCGTGGGCACCGGCCTTCCTCGACGCCGCCGTCGAGTACCTCGACGCGCACCCCGACCGCCTCGGCGTCGTCTCGCGCATCCAGATCGTGTGGGAGCGCCGTGTCGGCGACGACATCCAGCCGATCGGCGAGGAGCAGTTCCTGCCGGATTCGCTCGCGCCGCTGCTGATGGACCAGCTGCAGTTCAACCGCTTCATCCCGATCGCGTTCCTGTACCGCAGGACCGCGCACGACCTCGTCGGGCCCTACGACGAAAGCGTTCCCGTCGTCGGCGATTGGCTCTTCAACACCCAGATCCTGCTGCGCGGGCCTCTCGACTACCTCGGTCCGACTCCGCTCGTCTTCTGGCACCAGCGACCCAGTGCGTCCGGAGTCGACGGGAACAGCGTGATCGAGGCCCGCGACGACCATGCCCTGCACGACGCGCTCGTCCGCGATCAGGCCCTGCGCGGCAGCATCGACCGCGACGGCCCCGGCCTCCCCCTCTACCTGACCGCCTACGTCGACCGGCGCCTGCGCGAGGCCGAGGACATCGTGCGCACCGAGGTCGCGCGGCTCCAGCACGAGATGACGAACCCGCTCTACGTCGCGGCCCGGCGCATGTGGCGACGCCTGCGCAATCCCGGCGGAGACGCGCGCCAGCGGTAGCCCGGTTCTCACGACGTTATGATCATGAGGTGAAAGCTGGCCCGACCGTCCTCGTCTTCCCGGCCTGGCGATCGAACCCCTACCTCAACATCCTGAGTCTCGCGCCGCGGTCCCAGGGGTTCCAGTTCGCCGGCGAAACGGACTTCTATGGATTCCTGCGCGCCGCGCGGCGGCTGCGCCGCGGTGACGTCGCCCACATCCACTGGACGTCGCCGATCGCCCAGTCGGCGCTGAGCGAGCGCGATGCGGACAGCCGCGTGCGTCAGTTCGAGCGCGCGCTCTCCGGGATGCGGCGACGCGGGGTGCGGATCGTGTGGACGGTCCACAACCGGCTCCCCCACGAGCTCACCTACCGACGGCAGGAGCAGGCGATCTACCGCGCTCTCGCCGACGCGGCCGACGCGGTCCACGTCATGACGGCGGACACGCCGTCCGTCATCGCCGACGTGTGCGTCGTGCCCTCCGAGAAGGTGCGGGTGATCCCGCACCCGAGCTACCAGGGGATCTACGACACCGGAATCACGCGCACGGAGGCGCGGGAGTCGTTCGGGCTCGCGCCCGACGAGGTGGCGGTCCTGTTCCTGGGCCAGATCCGCCCCTACAAGGGCGTGACGACGCTCATGCGCGCCGCCGACCGAGCCGCCCGCGACGACGGCCGGCCGCTGGCGCTCCTGCTCGCCGGGCACACGCCTCCCGGATCCCTCGCGGAACTGGAGCCGGACATGCCGTCCTCGGTGCGCACCGTGACGTTCTTCGACTTCGTCCCCGACGGCGACATCGCACGCTGGTTCGCCGCGGCCGATGTCGCCGTGTTCCCCTACCTCCGCATCCTGAACTCGGGCAGCGTCCACCTGGCCGCGACGTTCGGCGTCCCGGCCGTGCTCCCCGACGAGCCCCACCTGCGGGATCAGTACGCGGGACAGTCGTGGGTGTCGTTCTTCGACACCGCGTCCCCCGAGGAGTCCCTGACGGGCATGCTGAGCGACTCGTCGCTGCTCGAGGGGGTCGATCCCGCCGACGTGCGCGCGTTCCTCGAGGCGGTCTCACCGTGGCGCGTGTCGCGCCTGTACGGCAGCCTGCTCGAGGAGCTCAGCGGCCGCGCCGTCGCAGAAGCCTCGTAACCGCGGTCCCCGCGATGATGAACGCCCGGCGCACCGCGCGCACGATGCGCCCCCGTCGCCGGTAGAGCACCACGACATCACGGTGACGCTCGTAGATGAACGAATCCATCACCGAGTAGTCCGGCAGCGGCGGGCGCGAGTCGGCCGTCACGACCGTCCCGGACGTCAGCCGCAGCGCCGGCTGGAGCAGGACGTGCGTCGGCAGGGTCTTGCGCGGGTACTCCGCGGTCCACACCCGGTGCGCCGACGCCGAGTCGCCCGCAGCATCGGCGGCGTCCGCCTCGACGCTCTGCCACCTGACGGACGTGGGCTCGATGACGTCGGTCAGACCGTCGACCGGCCAGAGGACCGGGACGCAGTCTTCGGCGCCGAGATCGGACTGGCCGGTGATGCGCAGCGTCATGCCCCCGCGCAGCTCGGTGACCAGCGCCGCCGCCGTCCGGCGCGCGGGCACGACCTCAGCCGGATCGAGGTCGGCGCTGCCGATCTCGGCGACGCGCGCGAGGATCCCGTCCCCGCAGTGCGCGGCCAGGGCCGCGGCGGCGGCCGCCCAGCCCGATTCGTCGGTGCGGTCGGGCATCCAGGACTGCAGCGCGCGGACCGACAGCCACGAGATGCGGTCCTCCGGGGCGAGGCGCTCGCCTCGCGACGACAGCGCATCCAGGAGCTCGGCGAGCTCGTGCAGGTCCGGGGTGTCGTAGCGCTGCTCCCATCCCGCGGCGACCTTCGCCGCCACCCACTGGGAGCGCGCCGCCAGGGTGAGCGCCAGCACCTTGAACGGCGCGATGCCGCTGGGCGCCGGGCCGACCAGGTCGAGCAGATCGGACAGCATCGCCGCGATCTCCGCCTCACGGGCACCGCGCGTCGGGGAGGCCGCGAACTTCGCGACGTGCACGAAGCCGTCGCGGTCCCAGATGAGCCGGCGGTACGCGGCGGTGAGTGCGTCGTCGCCGAGGTCGGCGATCACGCGCGCGCACTCGCGCTCCTGCGTCAGGTAGCTGAGCACCGAGTCCGCGGAATCCGCCCGGGCGGTCATCGAGGTCGCGCCGGGTCGCTCGCGGTACAGGTACACGACGTCCGAGAGGATGTCGACCTTCTCGGCGCGCGCGTAGGCGGTGACCATCGGCACGATGTCGTTCGAGCGCGGGACGTCGGGGAAGGTGATCTCGGACGAGGTCCAGAAGTCGCGCCGGAAGACCTTGTTCCAGCACGGGCGCGCGAGGATGAGAGTGGGCTCGTCGACCAGCCGGATGCCCTGGGCGGGGCGGGCGTACGCGGACATGCTCGCGGTCGGTCGCCACGTGTCCGTCGGCGAGAACTTCAGGAAGTCGCCGAATGCGATGTCCGAGTCGGTCCGCTCCAGCGACTCGACCATCGCGCGGTAGGCGCCGAGCGGGACGAGGTCGTCGCCGTCGCAGAAGACCAGGTAGCGGCCGGAGGCCTCCGCGACCCCCCGGTTGCGCGCCGACCCGCCCCCGCGCTGTTCCGCGTGGATGAGACGGACCCGGTCGTCGCTTTCGGCGAAGCGCGAGACGATCGCCGCCGTGTCGTCGGTCGACGCGTCGTCGACGACGACCACCTCCATGTCCGCGACGTCCTGTGCCAGGACGGAGACGAGGGTCTCGGCGATCCAGGCGCCGACGTCGTGGGTGGGGATCACCACCGACAGCAGCACAGCCGTCGACGAGTCAGCGGGCAACCTGATCCACCGCCTCGTCGATGGCTCCGTCGAAGATCTTGCGCCCCTTGCGGATCACGATGCCCCGGGCGCACAGCTCCTTGATCATCTTCGTGTCGTGGCTGACGACGACCATCGTCACGCCGCGGGCGGTCAGCTCGCGGATCTTCGCGTAGCACTTCGCGCGGAACGGTGCGTCGCCGACGGACAGCACCTCGTCCACGAGCAGGATGTCCACGTCGACGTGGATCGCGACCGAGAAGGCCAGCCGCATGAACATGCCGGACGAGTAGTGCTTGACCTCCTGGTCGATGAACTCGCCGATCTCGCTGAATGCGACGATGTCGTCGAACCGCTCGTCGATCTCCTTCCGCCCCATCCCGAGGATGGCGGCGTTCAGGTAGACGTTCTCGCGCCCCGAGAGGTCGGGATGGAAGCCGGCGCCGACCTCGATGAGCCCGGCCACGCGTCCACGCGTGAAGACGCCGCCGGAGTCGGGCTCGAGCACGCCGGAGATCAGCTTGAGCGTCGTCGACTTGCCCGAGCCGTTCAGCCCGAGGATGCCGACCGCCTCACCCTGCCCGATCTGGAAGGAGATGTCGTCGAGCGCGGTGAAGGTGTCGGCGCGGACCTTGCGCCGCTTGATCCAGCTGACGAAGGCCTCTTTGAAGGAGTGCGTGTTGCGGCGCAGGAAGCGCTTGGAGACGTGGTCGACGACGATGCAGGGCGAGGTCGTGGTCTCGACGATGATCTGTGACATCAGAGGTCCTGGGCGAAGGTGCGTTCGAAGCGGCGGAACGTCCACTGTCCCGCCACGAGGGCGACGAGCGTGACCCCCACGGCGACCAGAGAGGCGTAGCCGAACCACTCGGGAAGGACGTAGGACTGGGTGGTCGTCGGCTCCCAGAAGCCGACGTGGAACAGTTCCACGGCCACCGTGAGCGGGTTGGACATGTACAGGAAGAGCAGCCAGTCGTGATCCCGGAGGGCGTCGGCCACCAGCGCCCAGGTGTACAGCACCGGCGAGGTCCACGTCGAGAACATCTTAATGAGATCGACGAAGTTCTGCGCATCGCGGAAGCGGACGTTGAGTCCGCTGAAGAACAGGCCCAGGCCGAGCGCGAAGGCCACCACGAGGAGGATGCCCAGAAGGGCACCTCCCAGGCCGAGCAGCGTCGGCGTCCAGCCGACGAGCAGGCAGACGAGGAGCAGGATGACCAGCTGGGGCAGGAAGTGGACGAAGGCCACGATGATCGCGGCGATCGGGAACAGCTCCCGGGGCAGGTAGATCTTCTTGACCAGGGCGCGGTTGTCGACAATCGCGTTGGTGGCGTTGCCGAACGCCTCATTGAAGAGGTTGACCACAACGACGCCGGCGAACAGGTAGATCGCGAAGTTCTGCACGTCGCGATGGAACTGGAGGATGATCCCCATCACGAAGTAGTAGATGAGGAACTGTGACGCCGGCTTGACGTACGACCAGACCCACCCGAGCACCGAGTTGCGGTAGCGGGTGGCGGTGCCCTTCCTCACCAGCAGGCGGAGGAGGTAGCGCCACTGGAAGACATCGAGCAGGCCGCGACCGCGACCGGGGACGTCGTATTCAGAGACGTCGAGACGGGTTCCTACCGACAAGGCGCATCACTCTCTCCCGTGTGAGGCCCGCTCGGGCCACAGAAGATCCTACTCGACGTGTCCGGGGACGCCGACCGAAGCCAATGCCGCGGGGCGACGCCCGGGCACCCCACCGGTGAACGGTCAGCCACCCGTCAAGCGCTCGGTGTCGGACCGCACAACCTAGTACTCCCCGCCCGGCAGGCGCAGCTTCAGCCAGTCCCGAGCCTCGTTCACCTCCACCGCAACCGCCACCGTGCCCGCGACCAGCGTCATGCTTCCAATTGTGCACTCCGTGTACGGCGCGGAGCGAGCAATCGTGTCCGTGGTCACGACATAGGTCAACCTCGCAGAGCTCGTGCTTGTGGGTTCGACACAAGACTCCAGATTCGTCGCATAGCGCACCGAGGAACGAGGTACCCAGAAGTCACCTTCCGAGACGCTCAGCTTCAGCCACTGACGATCTGCGGACACCTTGACCGCGGTGGCGATCGTGTCGGCCGCCAAGTCAACCGAGCCTCCCGAACAGTGGTCGTAGGGGGCTACCCGGCCGGCGACGCCGCTCGTCAACACATACGTCAGCTTCGCCGTACGCGAATCCGCGGGCTCGATGCAGCGATCGGCGGCGGTCGCATAGTCGACGTCGGATCGCGCAACCCAATACTCACCCTCGGCCAGCTTCATCTTTAGCCAGCTCCCGTCCGCAGTGACTTGGCTCGCGGTCGCAACGGTACCCGCCGCAACATCGATGGTGTCCAGACCGCATTCGTCGTAGGGCGCGATTCGGCCGGTGGTCGCGGATTTTGCCGTATACGTCAGCCTTGCCGCGCGGGTGTCCTCAGGCGCGGCGCATGACTCCTGGCTGGTGGCGTAGCGCACCGTGCTTCTGTCGATCCAGCGATCCCCGTCCGGCAACGCCAGCTTCAGCCACGCACCATCGTCGGTAACTTCAATAGCCTTGGCGACCGCTCCGACGGCCAGCTGTGCGCCGTCAGAACATTCGGCGTACGGCGCGGTGAATGTCGAGCTCTCCTCGATGACTGCGTAGGTTAGCTTTGCAGGGCGGGTGCCTAGCGAAGCCTGTTGACAGAGTTCCTCCGCCGTAACCTTTTGGACGGCATCTCGGGGAACCCACCGGTCGCCGAATTCTGTTGTGACGACGAGCCAATCACCCTTATCGGTGCTGGAGTGCGGACGCAAGACTGTCCCGATCGACATCGGTTCCGCATCACTTGCGCATGCACGAGTCGCAGCGGAATACGATGCGGCAGAGTCCGACGTGACCAGGTAGGTCATCTGGGCGTCCCGTGTACCAGGGGTGACAGAGCACACGGCAGACGACGCGATGTTCGTGAGGTGATCTCGGTCGATCCACATCTCCCCCCGCCCTGTGGCGACCTTGAGCCAGTCGCGGGCAGTGTTGGCCTCCAGCGCTTGGACGACCACTCCCCCGGAAATGCTCGCGCGTCCGATGCCACACGTGGCTTCCGGCGCTGTTCGCGCTGACGTCC
Organism: Microbacterium luteum; assembly: GCF_015277875.1. Taxonomy (NCBI): domain Bacteria; kingdom Bacillati; phylum Actinomycetota; class Actinomycetes; order Micrococcales; family Microbacteriaceae; genus Microbacterium; species Microbacterium luteum. The sequence goes on from NZ_CP063814.1 coordinate 2,439,003, forward strand.
CCGCATCGCGGACCACATAGAAGAGCTTCGCCGGACTGGTGCCACCCGGTGCGGCGCACGCCGTCTCGGTGTCAGACGCGCGTCGAAGGTTCGACCGGTCAATCCAATACGACCGGTCGTAGTAGTCGACCTTGACCCAGTCCTTATCCGCGCTCACCGCGAATGCCTGCACGATCGTCCCAGCCGCAATTTCAGTCGCATCAGACGCGCAGCCTGAACTGGGGACGGCACGTCCTGTTGCCTGAGCCACGAGCACATAGGCGTACTGCGCTGATCCCGTCTTCGCCGGGAGAGCACATGCCGACTCGTCCGCGGTTGCATAGCGCAGATGCTCACGAGCGACCCATCGTGCGCCGGCCTCCGTGTTGACACGTAACCAGCCGTCGACCACAGCAGTCGCCTGCAAGACCGTGTCCTGCGCCAATGCGGAGATGTTCTCATTACACGCAAGGCTCGGCGCCGACCGTGCATTTAGGCTGCTGGCCGTCACGACGTACGTCTTGACCGCAGTCTTGGGTGATGATGGCTGAGCGCACGCGTTCACCGGCGTCGTGGTGGAGCCGAACCAGTCGGTGAAGTACTGGTAGAAGTTCCGATTGCCGTAGGACGAGCACCCGTCACCCGTGCCATACCCGGCGCGGATCGCCGCAGCGTTGGGCTGGTAGGGCGTGTAGTAGTACAGGTTCGCTGTCGCCTGGTTCTGCACGTAGACCGGCGATGAGCCGCAGTCGTGGTTGGGGTTCCACAGGATGTTCCACGTCTTCCCCGGCGCGTACCAGGTGAAGTACTGACTCGTCCCGGCGGGGTTGGCGTAGCGCTTGAACTGCCACGCGGCACCGTAGACCTGGTTGAAGAAACCGTAGTAGCGCGTGTCGCACGCCGCGGTGTCCGGGCAACCCTGTCCCATCGCGATGCGGTACCGCCAGTCGCTCGGCCACACGTGGTTGACGAGCCCCTGTTCCTTCTGGAGCGTCGCGAGGATGACCTGGGGGTTGATGCCACACGCTTGCGACACCTTATAGATGATGCGCGAGGCACGCTCCCGAGTGCCGCCCGAATAGGCACCGCACATGGCGTCGGCGGAAACGTTCCGCGACGTGTCATACCAGTCCTTCAAGCAGGTGTATCCGGACTGGCAGGTGGGCACCATCTTCTCCAGGAAGGCCTGGATCTGCGCTTCGGTCATCGTGGACTTGTCGAAGAAGACGGCGTCGCTGATGATGTTGCCGGCCTGGAACTTCGACAGGTCGGCGGTCTGGATGGAGTCGCCGATCGCGGTCTCCGCGTCGAGGGCTGCCTCGACGTCCACCGTCGTCGCAGCATCGGCGACCACGGTCTGCTCCACCGCTGACGCGGCGGGGGCGACGAGGAGGCCGGCGAGCATGGCGATCACAGCGAGTGTCGGCGCAATCAATCGCCTCATCTACCCGACTCCTTATTCACAGGGGATTCTGTGACTAGTGTGGCGAAAGTTACACCTGAACACAATTGTTACTAGAGTTCGGCGTGCAAGGCCCAGATCTTGTCTGCAGCCTCGAGCCACGAGAAGACGCGGCCGCGATCGGCGGCCATGACCGCCAGACGCTCAGCAGCGGACGTCGATCCGAGCGCGTCCGCGAGCGCCGCGCCCAGGGCGTCAGCCGCATCCACGCCGGATGTCGGCACCAGCGTGCCGCCGTCGACGACGACCTCGCGCAAGACATCCGAATCCGCCGCGATGACGGGAACCCCGAGGGCCATCGCCTCGACGGTCCGCCAGGGGAACACCGCGCGCGTCGACGGCGCCACGTACGCGACGGCGGCACCGAACACCGCGCCGCGGTCGGCGTCGGCGAGCGCGCCGCGCACGTGCACGAGTCGCGCGGGAACCCCGGCGGCCGCGGCGATCTCGGCGATCGCCGGCTCTTCGCCTTCGCCGGCATCCATCACGACGACGGGCACGTCGTGGCCGCTGCGGGCGACCGCGCCGAACCCGGCGGCGAGCGCATCCGATTCCGCTGACGTACCGGCGAGCACGACGTACCCCTCAGGGAGGTCGAGCTCGCGCCGACGTCCGACATCATCCGTCGGCACGCGGAAGCCCTCGGGAGCAGCGCCCGAGATGACCCGGATGCGATCCCCGAGCCGAGCGATCTCGCCGAGCCTGCGCGCCATTGCGTGCGTAGGGACCACCACGGCGTCGGCGTGCTTGACGGCGCGCTTCAGCATTGCCTTATGCCACGCGACGCTCGATCGGGAGAGCTCGTCGGGCGCCTCCCACGGGCGAAGATCCCACACGGTCACGCTCGTCTGATCGTGGTTGTGCACGCGGTCGTGCTTCACCAGCGGCGCGAACAGACTCGGGGCGTGGATCATCCCCCCACCGATGCCGGTCGCGACGCCGAGCTGCAGCGCTCCCGCGAGCTCGCGACGGGGCAGCGACGTGCGGCGCACTCCGGCCATGCCCGGGATGGACAGCGCCGCGACGCCGTCACCCCCGGCCGCGGGTGCGATCCCCTCCACCTCGCACCCCTGCGGCGCGTGGGCGATGAGGGCACGCACGAGCTCTCCGGAAGCGACCTTCAGATCGTTGTCGGTGGGGGCGACGAGCTGATCGAGCATCACCCGCAGGACGGCGGTCACGACTCGGGCTCCGGCGTGGGGGTCGGCGGGTGCAGCGTCTGCTGCACGAGCTCGCGGATGTAGTCGTAGTCGGGGTCGTACTCGTCGATGCCGCCCTCGGGCGTCAGTTCGATCGTCGTGACCGGCTGATCCTTCGCCTTGGCCGCGAGGTCGACGAGGAACGGGAGCATCGAGTTCGGGATGTCGGTCTCGACCAGATCGGCCCCGGCCGCCGCCAGATCCTGGAACCGGGTGAGCACGGTCTGCGGCGTGAACTGGTCGAGCATGGCCTGCTGCAGCTCGCGCTGACGCTCCATGCGGTCGAAGTCGCTGGTGGTGTAGCGCGAACGGGCGTACCACTGGGCGGTGTCGCCGTCCATGTGCTGCTCGCCGACCTCGATCCACCCGGTCGCCCACTCCTCGGCCGGCTGACCGTCGTACGTCGGACCGCCACCCTCAGGCAGCCTCTCATCGACGGTGATCGTCACCCCGCCGAGCGCATCGACGAGGTCGGCGAAGCCCTTCATGTCGACGAAGACGTAGTACGGGATCTCGATGCCGAGGATCCCCTCGGCAGCATCCTTTGTCGCCTCGACGCCGGGCGACGAGCCGTTGTCGTACGCGTCGGGATACAGCGCCGTGCCGTCCTGACACACCTCGACCTCGGTGCGCAGCTGGTTGACGCCGCTCCCCCACCCGCACGTCGGGTCGGCGAACCCCTCGTGACCGTTCGGGTACTTCTCCTGCATCGGCCCCTCCGAGAAGGGGAAGTTGGGCATATCGCGCGGGATGCCGGTGATCGTCGTCGCGCCGGTCTCGGCGTTCACCGACACCACCGAGATCGAGTCGAAGCGCATGCTGTCACGGCCTTCGCCACTGTCAGCGCCGAGAAGCAGGATGTTGTAGTACCCGTCGGAGGGCTCCACCGGCGGTCCGCTCGCGCCGAAGATCGCGCCGAGCGCGGTGCGCGCCGCACCGACCGACTGCGCCGCGTAGGCGGCACCGCCGCTCGCGGCGATCACCAGCGCGATCGCGAGCGCCGGGATGCCGACACGAGCGATGCCCGCGGTCTTCACCAGCCGCACCAGACGAAGCGTGTCGATCGTGAGGACGACCCACAGCGCGGCGTACGCGATGAGGATCCCCTGCGCGAGCAGCAGCACGAACCAGTTCGTGCCGAGGGAGATGAGCAGACCCTGCGCGAACAGGGCGATGAGCACGCCCGCGATCACGAGCATCCACATGAGGATGGTCGCCGCCAGCCCGATGCGCCCCAGCCGCCTACTGCCGGCGAGCACCTGGGCGGAACCGGGCAGCAGGAAGTTCAGGCCCACCAGCCACCATCCGCGCCGGCTCATGACCGAGCCTGAGGACACGTCGGGGTAGCGCAGCGGCCGCTCCTCGATCGTGCGCGACCGGGACGAGGTGACCGGTCGGTGCGGCGCCGCGACGCTCACAGGGCGTCCTTGAGCCGCCGGTTCTTCTCCTCGACCTGCGCCTCGAGATCACGGGCATACGCCTCGACACGGTCGCCGAGGGCGGCATCCGAGGAACCGAGCATGCGGGCGGCGAGGATCCCGGCGTTCTTCGCGCCGTTGATCGACACGGTTGCCACCGGAATGCCCGCAGGCATCTGCACGATGCTGAGCAGCGAATCCATGCCGTCGAGCGTCGCCAGCTGCACCGGCACGCCGATCACGGGAAGCGAGGTGAGCGAGGCGAGCATGCCCGGCAGGTGCGCGGCACCACCGGCGCCGGCGATGATCGCCTTCAGGCCGCGCGCCCGCGCCTCGCGGCCGTAGCGCAGCAGCTTGTCGGGCGTGCGGTGGGCCGAGACGACCTCGACCTCGTGCGGCACGCCGAAGTCGGTGAGCGCCTGCGAGGCGTCGCTCATCACGCGCCAGTCCGAATCGGAACCCATCACCACGCCGACCAAGGGCGCGTCGGAAGAATGCAGCGGTCGGGTCACCCGTCCAGGCTAGGCGCGGCGGCTGGAAGAACCCCGCAACGGCACGGGGGCGTTTCGGGCCCGGGGTGCGTTTCGTCTCGTCGCTACGCTCCTCGCTCAACGACCAGGGAGGGGACGCGGGCACCGGTCGTTGAGCGAGCGGAGCGAGACGAAACGCGGGTCTCGGCCGGCGGGCGTTTCGTCTCGTCGCTACGCTCCTCGCTCAACGACCTGGGAGGGGACGCTGCGCTCCTCGCTCAACGACCGGAAGGCGGCGGCGTCAGTCCTGGAAGAAGGCGGCGGCGGCGCGGGCCTGGTAGGCGACGTCGTCGAGATCCGCGCCCGCGACGTTCACGTGACCCACCTTGCGGCCCGGACGCGGCGCCTTGCCGTACGTGTGGATCTTCGCGACCGGATGCGCCTCCATCGCCGCGGCGAAGCGCGCGTCGAGGGAATCTGACACCGGACCACCGAGGATGTTGATCATCACCGACCAGTCCGCCATCGCATCGGCATCGCCGAGCGGCAGATCGAGAACCGCGCGCAGGTGCTGCTCGAACTGGCTCGTCGCCGCGCCGTCCTGCGTCCAGTGACCGCTGTTGTGCGGACGCATCGCGAGCTCGTTCACGAGCACCCGCTCATCGACGGTCTCGAACAGCTCGACGGCGAGCATGCCGGTGACATCCAGTCCCTCTGCGATCCCGACGCCGATCCGCGCGGTCACTTCCTGCAGGCGCGCGTCCTGATGCGGCGCCGGCGCGACGACCTCGGCGCACACGCCGTCTTTCTGCACCGTCTCGACCACCGGATACGCGCGCACCTGGCCAGACGGCCGGCGCGCCACCTGCTGCGCGAGCTCGCGCGAGAAGTCCACGAGCTCCTCGACGAGGAGCGCCCCGCCGTGGGCATCTTCGGCGAGCGTCGCGAACCAGTCATCCGCTTCGGCGGCGGCCGACACGACGCGCACGCCCTTGCCGTCGTACCCGCCGCGCGGTGTCTTCACGACGGCGCGGCCGCCATGGCCGTCGAGGAAAGCCTGCAGCTCCTCGCGGCCGGTCACCGCCGCCCACTCGGGCTGCGGCATGCCGAGCTCGGCCAGCCGCGTGCGCATCTCGATCTTGTCCTGCGCGAATCGCAGAGCGTGCGGACCCGGACGCACGGCCACGCCGGCATCGACGAGAGCACCGAGAACGTCCTGCGGCACGTGCTCGTGGTCGAAGGTGATCACATCGACCTCGCGGGCGAAGGCCAGCACGGTCTCGGCGTCGCGGTAGTCCCCGACCGCGGTCGCGGCGAGCTTCGCCGCCATCCCCTCGGACTCGGCGAGCACCTGCAGCTCGATCCCCAGCTCCACCGCGGGCGCGATCATCATCCGCGCCAACTGTCCGCCACCGACCACACCGACACGCAGGGTCATCCCGCTCCTTCCGACCGCTCCATTCTGTCTCACCGCCGCCGTCGAGGCATGCGGCGACGGATCACACGGGAGCCGGAGGCGCCGGCGGAGCAGCGAACGCCCCGCTCGTCGGCGTCATGGACTGCGCATCGCGGTGGGCGAGGATCTGATTGACCTCCACCTGGTCGACGAGCGCCTCGTGCACGAGGGCGACGTTCGGGATGTTCCGCAGCCGCAGCGGCTCATCGACGCCGTTCGACAGCGTGAGGGTTCCCGCTCCCCACAGCCGCTGCAGGATGCCGCGACGCACGCCGATGGAGTAGCCGCGCACGTGGCTGAGCTCGCGACGGCGTCGCACGAAGACGCCGTGCCGCTCGATCACCCGGCGCGTGGTGATCACGTAGGTGTGCGACCACCAGGCGAGGAAGGGCAACAGCACGAGAACGAACACAACGACCGCCGCGGCCGTCAGCAGCATCCAGTTCTCGAACGGCGCGGGAAGGTTGCCGTAGAAGAAGCCGACCGCGCCGGCGACCGCCAGCAGGACCAGCACCGACCAGAACAGCCGGCGCGCGTGCGGACGCACCCGCGCGATGCGCAGCTCCGGGGTCGGTGCCCCGGGCGCAGGAAGGAGCGGCCGCGCGCCCGTTCCGATCGGCTGTGTCATGCCCCCATCATGCCGGGAGCGGCCGACATCGAGCGGATGCCGCGCCCAGCCTCAGCGCACGTGCACCACGTCGCCGGCCGAGACCGCGATCGGGTCGCCGCCGGAGTCGACGACGAGCCGGCCGTCGGCGTCGATGCCGGTCGCCTCGCCCTCGAGCGAGGTGCCGTCCGGAAGCGACACCGTGACGCCCTTGCCGATGGTTGCACAGTTCTTCGCCACGTCGGCGTGGAGGCCGGCGACCGAGGCGTCACCGTTCGCGGCCGCGAGGTCCGCGAGGTAGCGGTCCAGCACGTCGAGGTAGTCGGCGATGAGGCGATCGTCGTCGACATCGATACCGGCGGCCAGGAACGACGTGGCGGTCTCGACCGGCAGCTCGGCCTGCGACATGCGCGTGTTGATGCCGGTGCCGATCACGACGCAGTCGGGATGACTGGGCACGACCTCGGCGAGGATGCCGCACAGCTTCGCTCCGTCGAGCAGCACGTCGTTCGGCCACTTCAGCGCCGCCTCGTGCCCCGACGAGCCCAGCTGCCCGCGCACCGCCCGCACGAGCGCGGCGCCGGCCGCGAGCGGGATCCATCCACGTGCCGACACCGGAAGATCGGGCACCCGCACGAGGGTGGACACGGCCAGCGCGGTTCCGGGCGGGGCGACCCAGGAGCGGTCGAGGCGGCCACGACCCGCCCGTTGGTCGGTCGTCACCAGCACCGACAGGTGCGGCCACAGGCCCGGCGCGTCGCGCACCCCCTCGATCACGTCCGCGTTGGTGGAGTCGGTCGACTCCGTCAGCTGCACGCGAGGGCTGCGGGCGGCGGCACGGGGGTATCCGGCGGCGGGGATCGTCATGGCGCCCACGGTACGCCGTGGCGCCGGTCGGCGCCCCGCCCTTCCGGCGGTCCGGCGCATCCGCTACGGTCCCGCGTCCGCGGTGTGGACTCGCACCAAGGCAGCGCCGATCGGTTGTGCAGACCCTCCAAGGGATCGCAGGCCCGCGCCGATAGGGTGGAATCCGTGACCGACGACATCGACCTCTCGACCACCGCCGGAAAGATCGCCGACCTGCGCGCGCGGTATCAGGAGGCGGTCGTCGACGCGGAGAAGACCGCACACGACAAGCAACACGCCAAGGGCAAGCTCACCGCCCGCGAACGCGTCGAAATGCTCCTCGACACCGGCTCCTTCGTCGAGATCGACGAGTACGTGCGTCACCGCACCACCGCTTTCGGGATGGACCGCGCCCGCCCCTACGGCGACTCGGTCGTCACCGGCACCGGCACGATCCACGGTCGCGCCGTCGCGGTCTACGCCCAGGACTTCTCGACCTTTGGCGGATCGCTCGGCGAGGTCGCCGGCGAGAAGATCATCAAGGTCATGGAGCTCGCGCTGCGCAGCGGCATCCCGATCATCGGCATCCTCGACTCCGGCGGCGCCCGCATCCAGGAGGGCGTGGTCGCGCTCGGGAAGTACGGCGAGATCTTCCGCCTCAACACCCGCGCGTCGGGCGTCATCCCGCAGATCTCGATCATCATGGGGCCGGCCGCCGGCGGCGCCGTCTACTCCCCCGCCCTCACAGACTTCGTCGTGATGGTCGACAAGACCAGCCAGATGTTCGTCACCGGGCCCGACGTGATCAAGACCGTCACGGGCGAAGACGTGGGCATGGAGGAGCTCGGGGGCGCGCACACGCACAACACCCGCTCCGGCGTCGCGCACTATCTCGCCGACGACGAGGACGACGCGATCGACTACGTGCGCACCATGCTCGGCTATCTGCCCGACAACAACATGGCGGAGCTGCCGGTCTACGAGACGGAGTTCGAGTTCGAGACGACCGACGCCGACCGCGCACTCAACGCCGTCATCCCCGACTCCCCCAACCAGCCCTACGACATCCACACCGTCATCGAGGGCCTCGTCGATCACGGCGAGTTCCTCGAAGTGCAGCCGCTGTTCGCGCCGAACATCGTCATCGGGTTCGGACGCATCGAGGGTCGCTCGGTGGGCATCATCGCCAATCAGCCGTCGCAGATGGCCGGCACCCTCAACATCGACGCCGGCGAGAAAGCCAGCCGCTTCGTGCGGTTCTGCGACGCCTTCTCGATCCCGATCGTCACGCTCGTCGACGTGCCCGGATACCTCCCCGGCACCGACCAGGAGTGGACCGGCGTCATCCGGCGCGGCGCGAAGCTCCTCTACGCCTACGCCGAGGCGACCGTGCCGCTGGTGACCGTGATCCTCCGCAAGGCCTACGGCGGGGCCTACATCGTCATGGGCTCCAAGCAGCTGGGCGCCGACGTGAACCTCGCCTGGCCGACCGCGGAGATCGCCGTGATGGGCGGCCAGGGTGCGGTGAACATCCTCTACCGCGGTGAGATCAAGCGCGCGGCCGAAGCGGGCGAAGACGTCGCCGCGGTGCGCACCAAGCTCGCCACCGAGTACACGTACAACGTCGCGTCGCCCTTCCTCGCCGCCGAGCGCGGCGAGCTCGACGGGATCATCGAGCCCGCGCAGACGCGCGTGTCGATCGCCAAGGCGCTTCGCGCGCTGCGCGGCAAGCGCGCGAGCCTGCCGCCGAAGAAGCACGGGAACATCCCGCTGTGACCGAGGACGACGCCGAGCCCCGCGTCATGATCGACGTGCGCCGCGGCAATCCGACCGACGACGAACTCGCCGCGCTCATCGCCGTGCTGTCCGAGGCGTACCGCACCGAGGTCGAAGACGCCACGGCCGACCCGACGCCGCAGCGGTCCGCGTGGGAGCTGACGCAGCGAGGCCTGCGCACGCCGCTGCGCCGCGACCTCGGGTGGCGCCAAGGCGGCTGGCAGCACGGCTGCTGAGGCTCCGGCCGTTCACGTGCGCTGGGCAGGGCGCCTGCCGGCGTGTCCCCCGAAATACCTACAGACGGCGTGTTGCGCGCGGCGCATACTGGAGGAGCTGGAACGCTGCGGCGTTCGGCTGTCCCGCCTCCGCTTCGCGGACTCGTCGGGTCGGCCCCTGCGGACGGTTTTCGGGTAATCGTCCGCCCAGGCGGGGAGCTGGCGGAAACGCCGCTCCCCGCCTCTTCTCGGTCCGCGGTGCCTTCGCCCGCGCGGCACCGCCGCACGCGGCCGCGCCGCCACCGGCGGCCGCACCGCCATCGGTCAACAACACAGGAGATTCGGGTGCGGTTGCGCTAAATCCGGTCCCCCAGGCTCCCGCGACGCGGATATCTCCTGTGTTGTTCACACCGCGCCGCGGCGGCTCCGACGTTGGTCTGGCGTCGCGCCGGTCCGCCGTGACGACCACCCGCGTGACGCGCATCGCCGACCGCCGGTCAACAACACAGGAGATTCGGGCGCGGCTGCCCTAGATCCGGGCCCCCAGGCTCCCGCGACGCGGATATCTCCTGCGTTGTTCACGGCGGCGCGGGCACAGACGCGACCGGTTCGGCCGCCGCGCGGTGGTCGCGGCGCGGTAGGGGTCAGCGGTGGGCGTCCGTGGCGCGCGGTGGAGTCAGCGGCGGGGGTGGGCGATCTCGCGCCAGAGGTCCACGGCGTCTTCGTCGGAGAGCGCGGCGCCGGCGCCGGAACGGCCGACGACCGTCACGGCCACGCTCTCGTGCGGCGAGGTGCGCACGTACAGGCGCTCCGACGTGGCCTCCCGCAGCGTCTCGGCGAGCTGGCCGCGGATGACGGAGAGCGTCACCTCGTCGACGCGGTCGAGGCCTCCCTCGTCGAGCACCGTCACCGTCGAGCCGCGGCGCCGGAGTCGCTCGAGCTCGGCCCGCACGTCGTCGTCGAGGAGCCGTGGTCCCCGCAGCTCGTCGCGGAGGCTGCCCTCGGCGATGCGCGCGCCGAGCCGTTCGTCCTCCGTGAGACGGCCGCGCTCGGCGACCACACGCATCAGCACCGGGCCCGCGATCGCGAGCGCGCGCTGCACCTTCGTGCGACGCTCGCGCTGCCGCACGCTCTGCGAAGCCTCCACACCCGATGCCGCCCGCTGCAGCGTGGTCAGCTGAGCCGTGTCGCGCGCCGCGCGGTCCAAGGACAGCATGAGCATCTGCGCCACGGCGACCCACACCACCGAGCCCACGAGTCCGAGGCCGAGCGCCGTCACCGGCCCCATCCACACCGAGGCCGTCACGCCGAGCGCGATGACGCCGAGCCACGCGACCCACGGGCGTCGACGGACCATGACCACGACCATCAGGGCGCCGATCCCGCCGAGGTACCACGTGGCGTACGGGGCGGTGACATGATCGGGGCCGACGGCCACCGACAGCGCGTTCGGCACCACGATCGCGGCCCCGAGCGCGAGGCCGGCGGCCCAGGCGGGAAGGCGACCGGTGCGACGGGCGGCGCTCAGCGCCTCGTCCACGCCATCGCCGTCGACCTCGGGGATCGGCTCGGTTCCCACGGCCTCGACCTTGCGCGGCTCCCACAGCACCACCAGCCACGTCGTGCCGAGATAGACGAACAGCGCGACCACCAGCAGCCACGGCAGCGGCACAGGCTCGGTCCACCACAGGCCGCGCGCCGCGAGGTACGCAGTGAAGGCCAGCGCGAGGCCGACGAGGATGTTCCGCACGCTCATCACGCCGACACCAGCCCCGCCCACTCGAGCCGCACGCGGGTGCCGTCGGCACCCGAGCTGACCACGCCGCTTCCGCTGACAGCGGCCATGCGGGCGATGATCGACGCGCGGATGCCGAGACGGTCATCCGGCACGGCGCCGACGTCGAAACCGGCCCCCTCGTCCCGGATCTCCACGACGATCCCGGCGGGGTCTCCCGAGGCCTCGAGCACGACCTCCAGGCCCGACGCCGAGGCGTGCTGGAGCGAATTGGAGATCGCCTGCGTCGCGGCCAGCACGATCGAGCGGGCAACGCGGCCGGGCATCTCGCCGGCGTCTGTCGCGACTCGACGGCGCACGGTGACATCCGCCCCCATCTCGTGCGCACCGGCCTCGATCTCATCGGCGATGCTGTCGGGCGTGCGCGCGGCGTCGCTGCCCTCGCTCGCGTCACGGTCGGTGTTGGCCAGACGCGTCAGCGCCTCGCGCGCCATCGACACCGCGAGCGCCTGCTCACGCGGGGTGTCGGCGCGTTCCGCGGCGATGAGGGCGGCGAGCACGCTGTCGTGCATGAGGGCCGCGACGGCCACGCGCTCGTCTTCGGCCGCGTCGGCGGCCGCGGCCCGCGCGTAGGAGTCGACGGCACGAGCACGCGTCTCGTCGACGTTCGTCGCGATCGATCGCAGCAGCCACCCCAGGGTGAGCAGCACCCCGCCGAGGATGAGCGCGAACGACACGTCGAGCCCGAGCGACAGCCAGAACGACGGGTCGAACGCTCCCCCGATGAGGCGGATGACACCGAACATCAGGGGCGCGAGGATCGTCCAGGCGATCTGCGCCGGCAGCGGGAAGACCAGCACGCTGGACACGGTGGCGACGTTGATGAGGAACCAGATCCACGGCTGCTCGGTCGGGGATGTGTAGAGACCGACGTTGACGATCGGGAAGGCGATGAGCACCACGGCGAACACGCCGATGAACACGCCGGCGGTGATCCTCACCGCTCGGTCGAGCACGCACGCCACGAGCATGGCGACGAGGCTGCCGAAGGTGACGACGACGAGGGCGTTCTGCGCGACGGTGCCCGTGGCGAGGGTCCCGATGGCGGTGACGAATCCCTGCAGACCCAGGAAGACCGAGCCGAGCGCGATGGCGATCTGCAGCACCCGCTCGATGCGGTGGCGCGTGAACGACCCCAGATCGGGATCGGTCCCCCGCAGGCGCGGGAGCTGTCCCCAGGCTTCGTCGACGGCGACAGGGGTGTCGGTGCGGAGGCGAGGTGAGGTCACGGCGAGGTCTCGCGGTCGGCGTGGCGGTCGAGCAGCCCGTCTTCGACGGCGCGGTGGAGCAGGTCGATCTTCGTCGGCGCGGGGCGTCCGACGTCGACGTACTTCATGCGAACTCGGGTGATGTTCTCCTTGGCCGTCGAGTAGGCGACCCCGAGCCGTTCGGCGACGACCTTCAGCGGCAGACCCGCCGCATACAGGCGCAGCACGTCGCGCTCGCGGGCCGAGAGCTGAGCGTCGGCGAAGGCGCGATCGCCCTCGACGGCGCTCGCCCACTCGACGTTGTTGAGAGGCTCGCCCTGCGCGACGCTGGAGACCGCGTGGAGCACATCGTCGATGCGGGAGGACTTGCTGACGATTCCGGCCGCCCCGGCGGCGAGCGCCTCGCGCACGGAAGCCGGGCGATCCGCGACGCTGTGGATGATGACGCTCGAGCCGTCGGCGACCAGTCGCGTGACGTTCTCGGTCACGGTCGCCCCGTCGCCGAGGGTGAGGTCGAGCACCACGACGTCGGCGGGTGAGACCTGCTGTTCCTGCCGCCACGAGAGGTAATCGGTGACGGTGCTGCCGGAGAACACCACGCTCGCCGATCCCTCGCGCGCGCAGCCGGCCTCGAGACCGAGCCGCACCGACTCGTGATCGTCGATGAGCGCCACCCGTGTCATGCGATCACCTTACCTGTGAGAACGCTCCATCGCGGGGTCGGGGCGGCCGCTCGCCCTCACTCGTGTCGCAGTACAGCGACGGCCTCGACGTGGTGCGAGTTCGGGAACAGGTCGAGCGCGTCGACACGGTCCGTGACGTACCCGGTCTCGCGGAAGGTCGCGAGGTCACGGGCGAGGGCGACGGGATCGCAGGCGACGTACACGATCGTGCGCGGTCCGAGCGCCGCGACGTCTTCGGCGACCTGGCGTCCGGCCCCCGATCGCGGCGGATCCAGCAGCACCACGCCTCGGGCCAGGCGCTGGCGCTCACGCTCGGTCGCGGATGCGCGCAGTGCCGACACCCACCGGTCCACCCTGGCCGTCTCGGGCCGGGCTCCCACCCAGTCGGCGAGGTTCCGACCGGCGTGCTCGGTCGCCCGTTCGTCCGATTCCACCGACGTGATGCGGGCGCCCTCTCCCCCCAAGCCGCCCAGGGTCGCGGCGAAGAGCCCCACGCCGCCATAGAGGTCGAGGTGCCACCCGTCGGGGTCCACGGCCGGTTCGTCGCCGGCGACCTCGCGAAGGCGCTGCGAGACGACCTCGGTGAGGGTGTGGGCGGCGAGGCGATGCACCTGCCAGAAGCCGCCGGCATCCACCCGGAACGATCGCCCTGCCGCCTGCTCCAGGATCACCTCGCGCGCCGCGTCGGAGCGCTGTCCGGCCGGTCGCGGCACGACGCGCACCCGGCCGTCGGCGGGCTGGACGAGGTCGATGCGGCCCGGCTGTGCGGACCGGACGCCCTCGAGGGCGCGCTCGAGTGCCGGCGTCACCAGCGGCAGCGAGTCGACGTGAACGATGCGATGGCTGCGCTGTGCGTAGGGCCCGACCCGTCCGTCGTCGCCGACGTGCAGGCTCACGCGCGTGCGCCATCCGGTGCCGTCGGGCGTCTCCTCGGCGAGCACCGCGCCGGCATCGTCGTGGAGCGGCGCGGCCGCGGACATCGTCGCCGGGATGTCGAGGCGGCCGATGCGCGCGAGCGCGTCGCGCACGACGTCGAGCTTGAGCGCGCGCTGCGCATCCAGCTCGATGTGGCCGAAGTCGGCGCCGCCGGGGCGCTCGTCGGGCGGCACGTCGATGTCGGCCGGCCCCCACACGTGCGGCCGGCGGGACGGCGCCGCATCCAGGACCTCGAGCGCCTCGGCACGCCAGAAGGACTTCTTCGACGTCTCGGTCAGGCGCGCCCTCATGCGCTCTCCCGGGATGGCGTCGGGCACGAACACCACGCGGCCCTCGTGGCGGGCGACGAACACGCCGCCGTGCGCGACGCCGGTGATGTCGAGGTCGAGGATGCTGCCGACGTCCATGCCTCGAGCCTGTCACAGCTATCGTCGTGGCATGCGCGTGTGCCTCGCCTCGACCTCGCCCGCCCGCCTCATGCTGCTGCGCCAGGCGGGCATCTCGCCGGAGACGGCGGCGCCGGACGTCGACGAGGAGGCCGTGGTCGCCGCCGTGGAGGCCGGCGAGGATCGCACCCTCTCCCCCGACGAGCACGTGCTCCTCCTCGCGCGCCGCAAAGCGGCCGACGTCGCAGCCCGGCTCACCGCCGAGCAGCCCGACTTCGACGGCATCGTCATCGGCGGCGACTCCATGTTCGAGCTCGACGGCGAGATCCTCGGCAAGCCCTACACGCCTGAGAACGCCACGGCGAGGTGGCGCGGGATGCGCGGACGCACCGGTGTGCTGCACTCCGGTCACGCGGTGTTCCGGCTCGCGCCCGGTATCGCGCCGCGGGAGGCCCACGCCGTCGCCGAGGCATCCGTCACCTTCGCCGACGACGTCACCGACGCCGAGATCGACGCCTACGTCGCGACCGGGGAGCCGCTGCTGGTCGCCGGCGCGTTCACGGTCGACAGCCTCGGCGCGCCGTTCATCACGCGCGTGGCGGGCGACCCGTCGACGGTGGTGGGGATGTCGCTGTCGACCCTGCGGCACCTCGTGCGCGAGCTCGACGTGGCGTGGCCCGACCTCTGGGCCCCGGCCGCGCAGTGACGCGGGGGCATCCTGGCGCGACGGATGCCCGACGAACGTTGTACGAGGAAGACCACGTTTCTTCGTGGGATTTGTACGAACCGGTCAAAACCACCACGGAGGCCGTCGGTAGGCTGAAATCCATGCCTCGTATCGCCAAGGTCCTCATCGCGAACCGCGGCGAGATCGCCGTCCGTGTCATCCGCGCCGCGCGCGACGCCGGAAAGTCCTCCGTCGCCGTCTACGCCGACCAGGATCGCGACGCCCTGCACGCGCGCCTCGCCGACGAGGCATACGCCCTCGACGGATCCACCAGCGCGGAGACCTACCTCTCCATCGACAAGATCCTCTCCGTCGCACGACGCTCCGGTGCCGACGCGGTGCACCCCGGCTACGGCTTCCTCGCGGAGAACGCCGACTTCGCCCGCGCCGTCATCGGGGCGGGCCTCACCTGGATCGGCCCGTCGCCGGAGGCCATCGAGGCCCTCGGCGACAAGGTCACCGCCCGTCACGTCGCCGAGAAGGTCGGCGCTCCCCTCGCGCCGGGAACCCCCGGACCCGTCGACGGTGCCGAGCAGGTGATCGACTTCGCCCGCGAGCACGGGCTGCCGATCGCCATCAAGGCCGCCTACGGCGGCGGCGGGCGCGGCCTGAAGGTCGCGCGCGAGTTCGACGAGGTCGCGGAGCTGTTCGAGTCCGCGACGCGCGAGGCCATCGCCGCGTTCGGCCGCGGCGAGTGCTTCGTGGAGAAGTACCTCGACAAGCCGCGCCACGTCGAGACCCAGTGCCTCGCCGACTCCGCCGGCAACGTCGTGGTCGTCTCCACGCGCGACTGCTCCCTGCAGCGCCGCCACCAGAAGCTCGTCGAAGAGGCTCCGGCACCGTTCCTCACCGAGGAGCAGAACCGCATCCTCTACGACGCGTCGAAGAAGATCCTGCGCGAGGTGGGCTACCTCGGCGCCGGCACGTGCGAGTTCCTCATCGGTGCCGACGGCACGATCTCGTTCCTCGAGGTGAACACGCGCCTGCAGGTGGAGCATCCGGTCTCCGAAGAGGTCACCGGCATCGACCTGGTGCGGGAGCAGTTCCGCATCGCCGAGGGCGAGCAGATCGGATACGACGACCCGCAGCCGGTCGGTCACGCGATCGAGTTCCGCATCAACGGCGAAGACCCCGGCCGCAACTTCCTGCCGCAGCCCGGTCCCATCCACGTCTTCAAGACCTTCGGCGGTCCGGGCATCCGGCTCGACTCCGGCGTCACCGCCGGCGACGCCGTGTCGGGTGCGTTCGATTCGCTGCTGGGCAAGATCATCGTGAGCGGCCGCGACCGCGCCGAGGCCCTCGAGAGGTCCCGCCGCGCGCTCGAGGAGTTCGAGGTCGCGGGCATGCCCACGGTGCTGCCCTTCCACCGCAAGGTCGTGAGCGACCCCGCCTTCACCGCCGAGGACGGGGAGTTCGGCGTGTTCACCCGGTGGATCGAGACCGAGTTCGTCAACGACATCCCCGCGTGGGACGGCGAACCGGATGCACCGAAGCCCGACGAAAGGCGCCATACCGTCGTCGTGGAGGTGGGTGGCAAGCGCCTCGAGGTGAGCCTGCCCGACCGGGTCGTGTCATCCGCCCCGCAGACGGGCCGCCCGGCCGTCGCCCCGCCCTCGCGCCGCTCGCACGCCGCGACCGTCTCCGGCGGAGGCGCCAGCGGCGACGCGGTGAAGGCACCCATGCAGGCGACCATCGTCAAGGTCGCCGTCGCTGAAGGCCAGGAGGTCGTCAAGGGCGACCTGATCGTCGTGCTCGAGGCGATGAAGATGGAGCAGCCCATCCAGGCCCACAAGGACGGCGTCATCGGCGCCGTCAACGCCGACCCCGGCACCACCGTGTCAGCCGGTCACCAGCTGATGACCATCGCCTGACGCGCTACAGGTGCTCGGCGAGGAACGCGGCGCAGCGCTCGAACGCGACATCGCCCTCGGAATGCACGCCGGGGAAGAAGTAGAAGCCGTGCGGCATGCCGTCGGGCCAGTATCCATCGACCGGTGACCCCGCGTCTGCGACGAGCGACGCGAAAGCGCGGGCGGAATCGATGATCGGGTCGTGCGTTCCGGTGGCCAGGAACAGCGGCGGATAGCCGTGCAGGTCGCCGTAGATCGGGCTCGCCAGCGGATCCGTCCACGCCGTCGTCGGCAGGTAGGCGCTCCGGATGAACGCGAAGAAGGCGCTGTCGTACACGATGCCCCGCGGCGCCTGCGCCTGGAACGAGGGCCAGCGCTCCTGCGTGAAGTCGGCGAACGCACCGAGCATGATGACCGCGGCCGGCGCGGGCAGGTCGTGCGCGCCGGCGTACAGCGCAAGCGCGGCGGCGAAGTTCGACCCCGCCGAATCGCCGGCCACGACCACGCGCGCGGGGTCGCCGCCCACACGTCCGGCTTCGCGAACGAGCCACGCATAGACGTCGGCGACATCGTCGAGCGGCGTCGGGTACGGGTACTCCGGCGCCATCCGATAGTTCGTCGAGACGACGACCGCCGTGTTGTCCCGCGCCAGCCGGCGGGTGATGTACGCCGTGTCGAAGTCGGAGCCGACGGTGAACCCGCCACCGTGCGCATAGAGGATCACCGGCAGGACCGCATCCGAAGCCGCCGCCTGCGGCCGGTACACCTGCGCGCTGACGTGACCATCACGCACCGGCAGGTAGACGGTCGTCTCGTCGACGTCGGGCACTGCCTGCTCACCGGTGGGCGGGATGAGCGCCGGGTCGGGCTTCAGCCGGTCGGCACCGATGTACCCCGTGCGGACGGGGAGGATCATCATGTCGCGCAGCGCGACCGGCTGGCGATTGTTCGCGATGACCCGGTACGACGGCATCGCCGGATCATCCGGATCGATGTAGCTCAGGCCGTCAATTTCGCGCACGACGGTGACATCGTGCGCCCCCTCCGGAAGCTGCAGCAGCGCGGCGTCGATCACCCGGTCCCCCTCCGACGCCCGGAGCCTATCGCCACCGACGTGGCCTGACCACCCTGGACGTCGGAGAATCACGCCGATGTCGGATGAATCGTCCGATATTCTCCGACGTCGGGCCGAATCTCCGACGTTGAAACGTGGCGACGTTTCGTCTCGCTGCGCTCGCTCAACGACCGGAGGAAGGGGTTCGCGGGCTCAACGACCGGAGGACGGGACTCGCGGGAAGGGTCAGTCCTCGTCTTCGCTGCGGTCGACGATGTGCATCGCACGCGTCGCATCCGTGATGCTCGTCGACAGCGACGGATACACCGCGAACACCCGCGAGACCTGGTCGACGGTGAGGCGCCGTTCCACCGCGATCGCCAGCGGATAGATCAGCTCCGATGCCTTCGGCGCGACGATCACACCGCCGATCACCGTGCCGCTGCCCTGCCGGGCGATGATCTTCACGAAGCCGTCCTTGATGCCCTGCATCTTCGCGCGCGGGTTCGCCGCGAGCGGCAGCTTGTGCACCACGCCGCGCATCACGCCGTTCTCGATGTCCTGCTCCGAGTAGCCGACCGTGGCGATCTCGGGGGCGGTGAAGATGTTCGCCGTGATGCGCCGCTGCTCCAGCGGGATCACCACGTCGCCGAGCGCGTGGAAGACGGCCTGCCGCCCCTGCATCGAGGCGACGGATGCGAGGGGGACGAACGTCGTGCAGTCGCCGGCGGCGTAGATGTTGGGCACCGAGGTGCGGGCGACGCGGTTCACGCGGATGTGGCCGGACGAGGTCATCTGCACCCCCGCGCCCTCGAGACCGATGTCCTTCGTGTTCGGGATGGATCCGACCGCGAGCAGGCAGTGGCTTCCCTCGACGACCTGCCCGCCCGAGACGGTCACGCGCACGCCGTCGCCGGTGTTCTCGACCTTCTCGGCACGGGTCTTCGACAGCACGGTCATCCCGCCGCGCTTGAAGACCTTCTCGAGCACGGCCGCCGCATCCTCATCCTCACCGGGAAGCACCTGATCGCGGGACGACACGAGCGTGACCTTCGACCCCAGGTTCATGTAGGCCGAGGCGAACTCGGCGCCGGTCACGCCGGAGCCGACGACGATCAGGTGCTCGGGCAGCTCCTTCATGTCGTACAGCTGCGTCCAGGTGAGGATGCGCGCGCCGTCGGGGCGGGCGGTGGGCAGTTCGCGCGGCGACGCTCCCACCGACACGACGAGCGTGTCCGCCTCGACGCGGTCGAAGTCGGTGCCGCCGGGGCCCGTCGAGACGACCACGGCGGAATCGCCCTCGAGGCGACCGTGACCGTTGATGATGCGCACGCCCGCCTCGGCGAGCTGCGCACGCATGTCGTCGGACTGCTGACGGGCGAGAGAGAGGAGGCGCCGGTTGACCGCCGCGAGGTTGATCGCGATCTCGGGCTTGAGCGGCTTGCCGTCGGCGCCCTTGGCGAACAGCTGCACGCCCAGATCACCGGCCTCGGAGATCGCCACCGCCGCATCCGCGGTCGCGATCAGCGACTTCGACGGGACGACATCGGTGATCACCGCCGACCCGCCGACACCGGCCCGTTCCACGAGGGTGACGTCGGCGCCGAGCTGGGCAGCGGACAGCGCCGCCTCATACCCGCCGGGGCCGCCGCCGATGATCGCCACGCTCTGGGTCTGCTCGAAGCTCAACGACATGCCACCCATTGTTCCAGTCCCGAGGACGCGCCACGAACGCCGGTTCCTGGCGGGACCGTGGGCACGTTCCTAGAGTGGGGGCATGCACGATGAGCCCCTGAATCCTCTCGACGACCCGGACACCGACCCGTTCGAGGTCGCCGCGGCCGCCGCCGCCGACATCGCTCGGCTCACCGGTGTCGACTCGCACGACATCGCCCTCACCCTCGGCAGCGGGTGGGGCAAAGCCGCCGACCTCATCGGCGAGACCACCGCGACCATCCCCGCGCCCGAGGTCACCGGATTCAGCAAGCCCGCCTTGGAAGGCCACGTCGGCACCCTCCGCAGCATCCTCACCGCCGACGGGCGCCGAGTGCTGGTCATCGGCGCCCGCACCCACTTCTACGAAGGCCACGGCGTGCGGCGCGTCGTCCACAGCGTGCGCACGGCCGCGGCGACCGGCGCGAAGACCATGGTGCTCACCAACGGCGCGGGCGGCATCCGTCATACCTGGAACCCCGGGCAGCCGGTGCTGATCAGCGACCACATCAACCTCACCGGTGCCTCCCCGCTCGAGGGGGCGACGTTCATCGACCTCACCGATCTGTATGCGACGCGGCTCCGCGATGTCGCGCGCCGCATCGACCCGAGCCTCGACGAAGGCGTCTACTGCCAATTCCGCGGCCCCCAATACGAGACGCCCGCCGAGGTGCAGATGGCGAAGGCCATCGGCGGGCACATCGTGGGCATGTCCACTGCCCTCGAAGCCATCGCGGCGCGTCAGGCGGGCATGGAGATCCTCGGGTTCTCGCTGATCACCAACATGGCCGCCGGCATCCAGACCACCCCGCTCAGCCATGCCGAGGTCATCGAAGCGGGCCGCGAGGCCGAGCCCGTCATCAGCGACCTGCTGGCGCGGGTCGTGGCGGCCCTGTGACGCCGAACGAGAGCTCTGTTCCCAGCGACGAGGAGGCCGCCATGGACAGCACCGCACACGAAGATCTGCTCGAGCGCGCCCGCGCGTGGCTCGCCCAGGACCCCGACCCCGACACCCGGGCGGAGCTGCGCGCACTGCTCGAGGGCGCCGAGGTGGGCGATGCCGATGCGCTCGATGCGCTGCACGACCGGTTCGCGACACGGCTGGCGTTCGGCACGGCGGGCCTGCGCGGCGAGCTCGGGGCGGGCACGAACCGCATGAACCGCGTGCTCGTCGTCCAGGCGGCCGCGGGGCTGGCCGCCTACCTCGCCGAGCGGGCGGGTGTGGATGCCGCGGCCGACGACGTCGCTGAGCCGGCACCACTCCGGCCCGACGCTCCGCTCGTGGTCGTCGGGTACGACGGGCGTCGCAACTCCGACGTCTTCGCGCGCGACTCCGTGGAGATCTTCGCGGGCGCAGGCCTCCGGGCCGTGCTGCTCCCGCGGCTGCTGCCGACGCCGGTGCTCGCCTTCGCCGTGCGCCATCTGGACGCCGCGGCCGGGGTGATGGTCACCGCCAGCCACAACCCGCCGAACGACAACGGCTACAAGGTCTATCTCGGCGGCGACGACGAGGGGTCGCAGATCGTCAGCCCCGCGGACACCGAGATCGCCGCGCACATCCAGCGCGTCGCCGACGCCGGTGACATCGCCGCCCTCCCCCGCTCGCTGGCATTCGAAACGGCATCCGAAGACGTCGTCGACGCGTACATCGAAGCGACGGCCGCTGTCGCTCCCGCACCGGCGGGCGCGGACGGGATGACCTGGGTGTATACCGCCATGCACGGCGTGGGATGGGAGACGCTGTCGGCGATCCTCGACCGCGCCGGATACCCGGCGCCGGTGGTCGTGAGCGAGCAGATCGAGCCGGACGGATCCTTCCCCACCGTCTCCTTCCCCAACCCGGAGGAGCCGGGGGCGATGGACCTGTCGTTCGCCGCGGCCGACGAGGCGCGCGCCGAGTTCGTGATCGCGAACGACCCCGACGCCGATCGACTGGCCGTCGCACTGCCCGACCCCGACGGCGGGTGGCGGCGGCTGACGGGGAATGAGATCGGGCTGCTGCTCGGTTGGCGCGCCGCCCGCCTGGTCACGGCACGCGGCGAGGGCGAGGGTGGGGCAGCGGCCGCGCGGCCGTCTCTGGCGTGCTCGCTCGTCTCCTCGCCTGGTCTGAAGGCGATCGCCGACGCGCACGGGCTGGACTTCCACGCCACGCTGACGGGCTTCAAGTGGATCTCGCGGGCACCCGGAATCGTCTACGGATTCGAGGAGGCGCTCGGCTACCTCGTCAATCCGGAGACGGTGCGCGACAAGGACGGCATCTCCGCCGCCATCGCGGTGCTCGGGCTGGCCGCCGATGCGCGCCGCGAAGGCCGCACGCTCGGCGACCTGCTGGCGGAGTTCGACGAGACCTTCGGGGTGTTCGCGAGCGATCAGGTCTCCGTGCGCACCGACGACGTCGCGGCGGTCGGCGCGATGATGTCGGCGCTGCGGAAGCAGCATCCGCACACCGTGGGAGACGTGCCGATCGAGCAGGTGGACGATCTGCTCGAGGGCGTCGACGGCCTGCCGCCGGGCGACGTGCTGCGGCTGTGGCTCGACGACGGATCCCGCGTGATCGTGCGGCCGAGCGGCACCGAGCCGAAGCTGAAGGTCTACCTCGATGTGCGCGCCGAGTCATCCGCCGACGCGCAGTCGCGCCTTCGCGCGCTGGCCGACGGCGCCCGCGCGCTGCTCGACAGCCTCGCCTGAGCCGCCCCGGCGCCTGGGGCGACCTGGGGCGGTGGGGCGACCTGGGGCGGTGGGGCGCTTGAGACGGTGGTGCCGCGATGCGGCCTGAGGCGCCCTGCGTCGCGGCGCGCTTGAGACGCTCGCCCGCATCCACGTGCCCTGATTCAGGCTCAGCGGCTCCGCCGTCGGCGTGTCGAGCCCGTGACGGCCGCGGCAGCCTGAGCTGCGTCACAGGCCGCCCCGGCGCAGAACGCGGGACAACCGGGCAAGCCCGGCGGTGGGTCGTGAGGGGCAGGTAGGGCTGAAGGCCTCGCAACTTCAGACGCACTACCGATCGGCCGGTCGGGCCCTAACTCAGGCTCAGCGCCCAGGCCATCGGCGTGTCGCCCTCGGTGAAGCCCGCGCAGCCTGAGTTGCGGCACGGGACAAGTCGGGCGAGCGGGGTCCCGGGCGGAGAGGCCCGGAAGCGGGGAGCGCCCGGCGTCGCGCGGCGTTCACCGTCGACCACGTGCCGCGACTCATGCTCAGAGGCGCTCTCGACGGCGTGTCGACCGGATCGACGGCCACGCAGCCTGAGTTAGGGCACAGCTGGCAGGGGATGCGCGGCGGACAGAACGAACCGGGCGCGGGACCCTGGCCGAACAAGCCCGGCAGCGGGAGCGCCCGGCGTCGCGCGGCGTTTGCCGTCGGCCGTGCCGCGACTCAGGCTCAGGAACTCCTCCGACGGCGTGTCGGCCTGGATGACGGCCGCGCAGCCTGAGTTAGGGCACAGCTGGCAGGGGTGCGAAGCGGCTCGGCCGATGCCAGGGCGGCCGGCGCGGCGCGGCCGATGCCGGCTGCACGGCCGAGACCGGGCGGCGGATGCGGGAGCAGGGCGGCCGCGGCCCGTGAGGAAGGGCGGCGGCGGCCGGAGCGGGGCCCGAGCGGCGGAGATGGGTGGATCAGCCGTCGATGACGGCGACGAGCTCGTCGAGGAACGGCGTGAAGTCGGTGCCGCGCCGCACGATGCGGTGCACGCTCTCACGCTCGCTGAAGACCTCGACGAACTGCTCGAAGACGGTCTGGAAGGCCTCTCGATCGTTCTCCGAGAAGGCCACGAGGGCAACGACCTGCACGCGCCCGTCGCCCCACGGGATCGACGGGTCCGCGATGCCGATCGCGATGGCGGTGCGCGACGCGGTCATGCCCATCGCGTGCGGCACGGCGAGGGCGTCGGTGAAGGCGGTCGACGAGAGCTGCTCGCGCTCGATCGCCCGGTCGACGTACTCCGGGTCGATGACGCCGAGCTCGACGAGCCGCCCGCCCAGGGCCCGGATGACACCCTCCTCCCCCGCGCCGGCGTCGAGCCCGCGCACGAAAGCCGACGGATCGAAGTACCGCTCGATGTCGGCGCGCAGTCGGGCCAGGCGCCGCCCCCGGCGCACGCGACCGGCTGCGGCCTGCACGCGTTCCACGTCGCTCTCGGTGAGGAACGGCTGCACGCGGACGACCCGGTCGTTCGGCGTCGGCGGATCGATCGTGGTGAGCACGAGATCGGTGTCGATCGAGCGCCAGTCCGGATCGGCGCGCGTCTCGACCCCGACGACCTCGATCGCACGTCCGAGCGATCGGTCGACGCTCGATCGGAGCAGCTCGTGCAGCTCGTAGTACCCGGGGCACACGATCGTCGCGGTCAGCAGCTGGTCGGCGCGGCGACTCCGTTCGAGTCGTCCTCCGACGTGCATCGCGATGTAGGCGATCTCGTCGTCGAGCAGCGGGATTCCGAGAGAGGTGTTCAGGCCGCTCGCGATGAAGACGGCGACGTCGAAGATCATCGGGTAGGTCGACTTGAGCGATCGGGTGAGCGGATTGCGCGACCACGCCTGCTCCTTCGCCCGCGCCCGCAGGTTCTGCACGTGCAGCGCCAGGCGAAGGATGAAGTCGTCGTGCGCGATGTCGACGAGGAACTGGGCGGCGGCCCGCTCGACGATCTCGCGGACCGCCCGCTCCACCTCGGGGTCCAGGCGCCCGCGCACCGACGGCGCCGATGCACCGGGCGCCACGACGCGGGTGAGAACGAGGGTCGCAAGGTGGAACCGGTCTCCCGCACCGAGCGTCACGCCGAGATGCTGCTCCGCCAGGCGTCCGATCAGCGCCTCGACCGCCTCATGCGACTCCTGCGCATCGTGGGCGATCGCATCCAGCCCGCGGTCCTGCGCCACGCGGTCGGCCGCGATGGCGATGTGCATCACGACGTCGGCGATCCCGAATTCGTTGACGTAGTAGCCGAGAGTGCCGAGCTCTCCGACGAGATCGTCCTTGAACGGACCGAACGCCCGCGCTCCGACGGACTCGTCGCCGAGCGTGCGCCGCAGCGCCTCGAGGTCGAACGCGCCGGCGTCCATCTCGTCGTGTGCGAGGCGACTGAGCAGTCGCCGCTGGGCCATCTCGGTGCCGCGCAGTCGTGCGGTCGAGGCGGAACGCTCCAGCGTCAACTCGGTACCGCCCAGCAGGGATCGCACTCGCGCGAGGTCCGCCTCGAGCGTCGCCGGGCTCACGTGCAGGTCGTCCGCGGTCTGGAAGACGTCGACGCCGTCGGGGTCGTCGAGCAGCAGCCGCACCAGGCGATGAAGGCGATCTCGGGGGGTGCCGGAATCGGAGCCCGCCCCCGCTCGCTGCGCGGCCACCGCATCCGGTCCGGCGCGGTACCCCTGCGGCCCCGACTCGATCGCGGTTCCGCCACGCACCCGCGCATTGACCGCGGTGACGTAGCTGCGGACACTGCGCGGAGTGACCCCGAGAGCGTCGGCGAGGGTCGCCGCGGTGGCCCACTGGCCGTCCCGCACCAGGATGCCGAGCAGGCGATCCTGTCGTGCCTTGGTCAACGTCGCTCCTCGCCTCGTCACCGGCAAGTCTTCCATGCCCGCCTTCCTCCCGGGCGGAAGGCGGCGCCTTTCCTGCCGGGCGGAAGAAGGACTGGTTGTCACGCGCTCAGGGAATCCTCAGAATCGAAGAATCAGCGAGGAGTGTGGTCGATGAGGATCGTGGTGGTGTGCGGCGCGGGCGCGTCGAGCACGTTCATCGTTCAGCGTCTGCGCCAGGCGGCGCGGGAGCAGGGCGTGGATGTCACCGCCACGGCGGCGACCGCACAGTCCCTCCCGATCGATCTGGAGACGGCCGATCTCGTGATGGTGGGACCCCACCTGCACGACGACCTCGACCGCATCCGGGCGGAAGCCGCCCACGTGGGGAGCATCGTCGCGCTCATGCCGCCCGATGTCTACGCCGACAAGGACGCCAGCCGCACCCTCGCGCTCGTGCGCGAGGCGGTCGCCGGGACTCCTCACGACACCGTGTTCGCGCACACGCGCATCAGAGAGGATCACTCATGACCGCCATCAGCCGCACCGTCCGCGTCGCTTCCGCGCACGGGCTGCACGCCCGCCCCGTCAAGCTGTTCGCGCAGGCGGCGAAGCAGACCGGTCTGCCGATCACGATCGCGAAGGACTCCGGCGCTCCCGTGAACGCCGCGAGCATCCTCGGCGTCATCGCCCTGGGCGTCGAGCAGGGCGACTACGTGACCCTCACCGCCGAGGGCGACAACGCCGAAGCGGCGCTCGACTCGCTCTCGGAACTGCTCACGACCGATCACGACGCGTAAGCGAGGCGATTCCGGATGACACAGTTGCGAGGAGTCGGCATCGGACTCGGCGTCGCCCAGGGGCCCGTGGCCCGCATGGCGCCGCCGCTGCCCGCCCCCGACGATGCGCCCAGCACCCTCAGCGTCGAAGAGGAGACCACCCGGGCCCGGGACGCCGTCGGCGCGGTCGCCCGAGAGCTCGAGGCCCGCGGAATGGAGGCCGGCGGTGCCGCTCAAGAGGTGCTCGAAGCCCAGGCCATGATGGCCGAGGACCCGACCCTCGAAGAAGAGATCGACAACCGGCTCTCCCGGGGCAAGACAGCCGAGTGGGCGGTGCACGACGCGTTCGCTTCGTTCCGGCAGCAGCTCACCGCCCTCGGCGGCTACCTCGGCGAGCGCGCGGCCGACCTCGACGACGTCGCCCAGCGCGTCATCGCGCAGCTGCGCGGCGAGCCGGCGCCGGGTGTTCCGGATCCGGGGCACCCCTTCGTGCTGGTCGCGAAGGACCTCGCCCCCGCCGACACGGCTCTGCTCGACCTCGACAAGGTGCTCGCCCTCGTGACCACCGAAGGCGGACCGACCTCGCACACGGCGATCCTCGCCCGCGAGAAGTCGATCGTCGCGATCGTGGGCGCATCCGGAGCGAAGAACCTCGTCGACGGCGAGCCGGTGATCGTGGATGCCGCCTCCGGCGTCGTGACCACCGAGCCGACCACGGATGAGCTCGACCGCGCCGCGACCCGCGCCCGCGCGCGGGCGGAGGCCGCGAACGCGCCGCTGACCCCCGGCGCTCTCGCCGACGGCACCGCTGTGCCGCTGCTGGCGAACCTCGGCAGCCCCGCTGCGGCGGCCGAAGCCGTGGAGCTCGGCGCCGAGGGCGTGGGCCTGTTCCGCACCGAGTTCCTCTTCCTCAGCGCCAGCCAGGCGCCGACCGTCGAGCAGCAGCGCGCGTCGTACACGGAGCTGCTGAAGGCGTTCCCCGGCAAGAAGGTCGTCGTGCGCATGCTCGACGCCGGCGCCGACAAGCCGCTGCCGTTCCTCAACGACGCGCACGAGGACAACCCCGCCCTCGGCCTGCGGGGTCTGCGCGCGCTGCGCCAGAGCGAGGACATCCTGCGCGAACAGCTCACGGCTCTCTCCGAAGCCCACGAGTCGACCCGGCGCACCCCCGAGGGCCCCGCCGACCTGTGGGTCATGGCCCCGATGGTGGCGACCGTCGAGGAGACGGAGTACTTCGTCACCCTCGCCCGTGAGTACGACATCAAGACCGCCGGGGTGATGGTGGAGGTGCCCTCGTCGGCGCTGCTGGCCGACCGCGTGCTGCGCCACGCGGACTTCGCCTCGATCGGCACCAACGACCTGACGCAGTACACGATGGCCGCCGACCGCCTGCTCGGATCGGTCGCCTCGTATCAGGACCCCTGGCACCCCGCCGTCCTGCGCCTCGTGCGCGAAGTCGGCATGGCGGGGAAGGCCAACCGCAAGCCCGTCGGCATCTGCGGCGAGGCGGCGGCGGACCCGCTCCTGGCCGCCGTCCTCGTGGGCCTCGGCGCGACGAGCCTGTCGATGGCGCCCACAGCCCTTGCCGACGTTCGAGCGACCCTGCTCGAGCACACCCTGGACGATGCGGTGCGCATCGCCGAAGCCGCCCTGGCCGCCGATGACGCGGCCTCGGCACGAACCGCCGCGCAGACCGCGGCGGACCGAGAGAAGGAGACACAGCCATGACAATGGCGTCATCGCCCGCGAGCACGGGCAGCAAGGCGCGCGTCGGAGTTCAGCGCTTCGGCACGTTCCTGTCCGGCATGATCATGCCGAACATCCCTGCGCTGATCGCGTGGGGCATCTTCACGGCGTTCTTCATCGAGGTCGGCTGGACCCCGAACGCCGACCTCGCGACCATCGTCGGTCCGTTCATCCACTACGCCCTCCCGCTGCTGATCGCCTACACGGGCGGCTCGATGGTCTACAACGTGCGCGGCGGCGTCGTCGGCGTCATCGCGACGATGGGCGCGATCGCCGGCTCAGACCTGCTCGTGGCCAACTTCAACGCCACGCTGCCCGAGGGCGAGAGCCAGCTCGGCCAGGTGCACATGTTCATCGGCGCCATGATCCTCGGCCCGCTCGCGGCATACACGATGAAGTGGCTCGACAGCCTGTGGGACGGCAAGATCCGCGCCGGCTTCGAGATGCTCGTGAACATGTTCTCCGCGGGCATCTGGGGCTTCGTGATGGCCGTCGTCGGGTTCTACCCGATCGCCTGGCTGGTCAACGGGCTCATGCAGGCACTGGGCAACGCGGTGAGCTGGCTGGTCGACATGAACCTGCTGCCGCTGACGAGCATCATCATCGAGCCGGCGAAGGTGTTCTTCCTGAACAACGCCATCAACCACGGCGTGCTGACCCCGCTGGGCGTCACGGAGGCATCCGAGACCGGGTCGTCGATCCTGTTCCTGCTCGAGGCCAACCCCGGTCCCGGTGTCGGTCTGCTGCTGGCGTTCACGTTCTTCGGACTCGGCGCGGCGCGGGCATCGGCCCCCGGTGCGGCGATCATCCAGTTCTTCGGCGGCATCCACGAGGTGTACTTCCCGTACGCGCTGATGAAGCCGGTGCTGATCGTCGCGCTGATCGCCGGCGGTATGACCGGTGTCACGACGAACATGCTCCTCGGCGGCGCCCTGCGCGCCCCGGCGGCCCCCGGCAGCATCATCGCGGTGCTGCTGCAGACCGCCACCGGCGCATACTTCGCGGTGATCCTGTCCGTCGTGCTGTCGGCGGCGGTGACCTTCCTCATCGCGGCGGTGATCCTGCGGGCATCGCGCAAGCGCGACCTCGCCGCGATGGCCTCGACCGACGACGCGTTCGGCGCCGCGATCACCCAGACCGAGGCTGCCAAGGGCAAGAGCTCGGATGCGCTGCGCAACCTGCGCGGCGGAGCGGCGACCCAGGCCGACGGCGACGGCGGTGCCGCCACCGTGACCGAGCGCCAGATCAGCAACATCGTGTTCGCGTGCGACGCGGGCATGGGCTCGTCGGCGATGGGCGCGAGCGTGCTGCGCAACAAGATCAAGAAGGCCGGCATCGAGGGGGTCACGGTGACCAACAAGGCCATCGCCGCCCTCGACCCCAGCGCCGACCTGGTCATCACGCAGAACCAGCTCACCGACCGTGCGCGTCACCAGACGCCCGACGCGGTTCACGTCTCCGTGGATAACTTCATGAACTCGCCGCGATACGACGAGGTCGTCGAGCTGGTCCGCGACCAGCACGAGAAGGACTCCTGAGCGACCGCTGCGGGGCCGGGCCGGCGCGACGCCCCCGGCCCCGCAGCTTTTCCTCGGCCCTGGTCGAGGACGGACACAGATGGAACAGTGGATGCGGCAAGCATCCGACATGAACGAAAGGCGGGCCACCATGGCACGTGACGTCCTGAGCCTGGGCCAGGTGCGCATCCACTCCGGAAGCGCGACGCGCGACGAGGCGATGAAGGAGGCGGCCGACATCCTGCAGGCGGCCGGCGCCGTCACCGCGGACTACTACGACGCGATGCAGCAGCGCGAGCAGACGGTGTCGACCTTCATGGGCAACGAGCTCGCGATCCCCCACGGCACGAACGAGACGAAGGACACGATCCTCGAATCCGCGCTGTCGGTGGTGCGCTACGACGGCGGCGTCGACTGGGACGGCGAGCAGGTCACGTTCGTCATCGGCATCGCCGGCAAGGGCGACGAGCACCTGGAGATCCTGTCGCAGATCGCCATCCTCTTCTCCGAGGAGGACGACGTCGCGGGCCTGAAGACCCTGCAGACCCCGGAGGAGATCTACGCCGTGGTGAGCGAGGCGACCGGGTCATGAAGGCCGTCCACTTCGGCGCCGGCAACATCGGCCGCGGGTTCGTCGGACTGCTGCTGCACGAGGCCGGCTACGAGGTCGTGTTCTCCGACGTCGCCGCTCCGCTCGTCGACGCGATCAACGCCGCCTCGGAGTACACGGTGCACGAGGTCGGTGACGGCGGGCGCGACCTGACCGTCACCGGCTTCCGTGCGGTGAACAGTCAGACCGACCCCGAGAAGGTCGTCGCCGAGATCGCCGATGCCGACGTGGTCACCACCGCCGTGGGACCGACGATCCTCCGCTTCGTCGCCCCGCACATCGTCGCGGCGCTCACCGCGCGCGATGCGAGCCTGCCGCCGTTGCAGGTGATGGCGTGCGAGAACGCGATCAACGCCACCCACCTGCTGCGCGACGAGGTCGCCGCCGCGGCCGGCGACGCGTGGCCGCGGATCGCTGGTCGCGCCGTCTTCGCCAACACCGCCGTCGATCGGATCGTGCCCGGCCAGCCCGAGGACGCCGGCATCGATGTGACCGTCGAGCCGTTCTTCGAGTGGGCGATCGAGCGCGGGCCGTTCGGCGACGCGGTGCCGGAGATCCCCGGCGCCCACTTCGTCGACGACCTCGCGCCCTACATCGAGCGGAAGCTCTTCACCGTCAACACCGGACACGCCGCCACGGCGTATCTCGGCGCGCAGGCCGGCATCGAGAAGATCTCCGACGCCCTCGCCGACCCCTCGATCGAAGCGGCCGTCGCGAAGGCGCTGGAGGAGACGTCGGGCATTCTGCTCGCCAAGCACGAGTTCGACGCGGCGGATCTCGCCGACTACCGCGCGACGATCATCGGCCGCTTCCGGAACCCGGCCCTCCCCGACACCGTGTGGCGGGTGGGACGCCAGCCGCTGCGAAAGCTGTCGCGGAACGAGCGCTTCATCGGCCCCGCGGCCGAGGCGGCCGAACGTGGGCTGCCCACGGCCGGCCTCGAGACGGCGATCGCCGCCGCCCTCGCGTTCCACGACCCGGAAGATGCGCAGTCCGTCGACATGCAGCGGTTGCTCGCCGAGCGTGACGCCGCGACCTTCACCGTCGAGGTCACGGGCCTGGACCCGGAGCATGCGCTCTTCGACCGCATCCGGGCGCTCGTGGAGACGCGTCAGGCCACCCCGGCCGCCTGAGCGGGCCGCACCCGCCCGCGGCCGCGGCAGCGCGCCCGCGGCAGCGCCTGTACGGCGCGGTCCGGTGGCGCGGCATTGCCCGCGCTGGTCTCCCGGGCGCGCCGTTCACAACTCCTCATATCCGAAGCGACAGGCGCGTCTGCGGCGCCTCGCGCCGCCGGATGCCCCGTCGTTGCGGAGTTGTGAACGGCGTTGCCGCGGCAGCATTCGACCTCGGACGCGCCGTCCGGACGCCACTCGCCCTCCCCAACCGCACCGGCAACGCCGGCATCCCCGGATCGGGGGCGAGCGCCGGGCGTAACGCGCTGAGGCGAGTTGAGTTCGGGCATGCCGACACCTCGCGAGCGCGCCGCCGAGTTCCTCAGTGCGACCTTCATGTCGCGGGCGAGCCTGCGCCGCGAAGGGATGACCGGGCGCGAGATCACCGAGGCCGTGCGCCGCGGGTGGATTCTGCGGCCGCGCCGCGGACGCTACCTGGCGACCACGACCGACGCGGCGCTCGTCGACGCGGCGACGCTCGGCGGCCGCCTCGATTGCGTGTCGCTGCTTTCCGCTCTCGGTGTCTTCGTCCTGGACGATTCTCGGCTCCACGTGCAACTGGATCACGGTGCAAGTCGGCTTCCCGTCCGCCCCGCTCCCGTCGTAGCGCACTGGCGCCCGCGCTGCGGGGGGCGGGACACTGTCGCAGCCGACCTCATCGAGGCCCTGGCGCAGGCCTGCCGCTGCCAATCGCCGCGCGCGGCGGTGGCGACGCTCGACAGCGCATGGCACCACCGGCTCATCGACGTCGACGACCTCGCCGAGATCTTCGCCCGCCTGCCGCGCCGGTACCGGCGGCTGCGCGGTCTGCTCGACCGGCGGTGTGAATCGGGGCCCGAGTCGCTCATGCGCCTCCTTCTGCGCACGCTCGGATGCCGGATCGACCTGCAGGTGCCGATCGAGGGTGTGGGCCGCGTGGACTTCGTGGTCGACGGCTGGCTGATCATCGAGTGCGACAGCAAGGAGCACCACGAGGACTGGGCGGCGCAGAAGCGGGACCGGCGACGCGACCTCGCCGCGGCAGCCCTCGGCTATACGACGATCCGGCCGCTCGCGGAAGACATCATGTATCGGCGGGACACGGTGCGGCGCCAGGTCGCCGCCGTCCTCGCGCATCCGCCTCGCCGCTGATCACCCGCACGGACGCGTCACACCCGCGCGTCGACGCCCCGTGCTGTCCGACGGCCGCTCCGCGCTGTTCACAACTCCTCAAGAATCCGCGTCGGAAGACACAAATGTGGCGCGGTCGGCGCTGACGCACCCGCCGTTGAGGAGTTGTGAACGGTCGGGCCGCGTGACGCGGCGAGCTTCGCTCATCGGCCGGATGCGTTCACAACTCCGCAACCGCGCGACTGGCGCACCCCGCAGCGCCCGGGATCAGGCTGTGGGGCCGCGTTCTTGAGGAGTTGTGAACGGCGTCGGCCGCGGGGTTGACGGAGCGGAGCACCGCGGCACGGCGGCGCGGGGAACGGCCGTGGCACCGCGGCACGGCGGGGCGGAGCGGCGCGGCGGGGCGGAGCGGAGGGACGGCCGCGGCGCGGCAGCGCGCTCGAAGCTACACCGCGCGCGGGTGGCGGGTCAGCGCTCGAAGCCCTCGGCGATCAGCTCGATGAGCTCCTCGCGCTCCTCCACGGTCAAGAAGGCGCCCGCGGCGGCGTTCAGCTGGAACGCCTCGAGGTCGGCGAGGTCGTAGTCGAAGGTCTCCGCGAGCACCTGCAGCTCCCGCGTGAGCGAAGTGCGGCTCATCAGGCGGTTGTCGACGTTGACGGTCACCGCGAACCCGAGCTGGTACAGCAGGTCGAAGGGGTGGTCCTCGATCTCCTCGCCCCACTGCGCGATCGCGCCGGTCTGCAGGTTCGACGACGGCGACAGCTCGAGCGGGATCTCCCGGTCGCGCACCCAGCGCGCCAGCTCGCCGAACTGCACCTGCACCTCGTCGCCCTCGCGCGAGACGACCCGCAGGTCCTCGGCCAGCCGCACGCCGTGCCCGAGCCGCAGCGCGCGCCCGTCGATGAGGGCCGAGCGGATGGAATCGAGCCCGGCCGCCTCGCCCGCGTGCACCGTCGTGGGGAAGAATCGCGACGCGAGGAAGTCGAACGCCTCGCGATGCTTCGACGGCGGGAAGCCGTCTTCGGCACCGGCGATGTCGAAGCCGACGACCCCGCGCCCGCGCCACTGAACGGCGAGCTCGGCGATCTCCAGCGAACGATCGGCGTGGCGCATCGCCGTGATCAGCTGCCCGACACGGATGTCGCGACCGGCGCTCTCGGCGGCATCTTCGCCCTCTTCGATGCCCTCCTGCACGGCCTCGACGACCTCGTCAAGCGAGAGACCGCGGGCCAGGTGCTGCTCGGGTGCCCAGCGCACCTCGCCGTAGATCACGCCGTCTGCGGCGAGATCCTCGACGAACTCGCGCGCCACCCGGGTGAGCCCCTCCCGGGTCTGCATCACCGCCGTGGTCACATCGAACGTCTTGAGGTAGTCGACGAGCGAGCCCGAATCGCTCTTATCGGCGAACCAGTCGGCGAGCTCGTCGGCGTCGTCGGCGGGCAGGTCGAGGTCGATGTCGTCGGCGAGCTCGACGATCGTCGCCGGGCGCAGAGCGCCGTCGAGGTGATCGTGCAGCGAGACCTTGGGGAGTCCGCGCAGAGAGACGCCCTGCAGGCGCGCGTCGCCGTCGGGTTCGATGGGCATGGACGTTCTCCTCGACTGGGGGTGGGCGGTATCGACAGTAGTGCCTGCGCAGGCGCGGTGGGAGGGTGGATCAGGCCGTGATGCGCTCACGCACGATCGGCGAGGCCGCGGGGGCCTCCGCGGCGATGTCCCACGCGCCGTCCACGGCCGCGAGAGCGCGGTCGAAGCGGGCGGCGTCATCGGCGAGCAGCGTGAACAGCGGCTGACCTCGGCGCACCCGATCACCCGGCTTGGCATGCAGGTCGATGCCGGCCGCATGCACGACCGGATCCTCAGCCCGAGCGCGCCCGGCACCCAGCCGCCACGCGGCGACACCGAACGACATCGCGTCGAGCCTCGCCACAAAGCCGTCCTCCGGCGCAGTGACGACGTGCGTCTCCTTCGGCGACGGCAGCGCCGCGTCGGGATCGCCGTCCTGCGCACGGATCATGTCGCGCCAGGCATCCATCGCCCGGCCGTCCGCGAGCGCCTTCTCGACGTCGGCATCCGGCTGACCGGCCAGGGCAAGCATCTCGCGGGCCAGCGCGACGGTCAGGTCCACGACGTCGGCGGGTCCTCCCCCGGCGAGCACCTCGACGGATTCGCGCACCTCGTTCGCGTTGCCGATCGCGAGGCCCAGCGGGATGTTCATGTCGGTCAGCAGCGCGGTGGTCGACACGCCCGAGTCGGTGCCGAGGGCGACCATCGTGCGGGCGAGCTCGCGTGCGCGGTCGATGTCGCGCATGAACGCCCCGGAGCCGAACTTCACATCGAGCACGAGGGAGTCGGTGCCCTCGGCGATCTTCTTCGACATGATGCTCGACGCGATGAGCGGGATCGCCTCGACGGTGCCGGTGACATCGCGCAGCGCGTAGAGCTTCTTGTCGGCCGGCGCGAGCCCCGAGCCCGCGGCGCAGATGACCGCGCCGACACCGGCCAGCTGGGCGAACAGCTCATCGTTCGACAGCGCCGCGCGCCAACCCGGGATCGATTCGAGCTTGTCGAGGGTCCCTCCGGTGTGACCGAGTCCGCGGCCCGACAGCTGCGGCACGGCGACGCCGAACGAAGCGACCAGCGGCGCCAGCGGCAGGGTGATCTTGTCGCCGACTCCCCCGGTCGAGTGCTTGTCGACGGTCGGCTTGCCGAGGCCGGAGAAGCTCATCCGCTCGCCGGATGCGATCATCGCGTCGGTCATGACGCGGATCTCATCGCGCTCCATGCCGTTCAGAAGGATCGCCATCGTGAAAGCCGACATCTGCGCGTCGGAGACGTAGCCGCGCGTGTACGCGTCGATCATCCACCGCAGCGCATCTTCGTCGACCGCGCCCCCGTCGCGCTTGGCGCGGATGACATCCACGGCGTCATGGGGCTCGACGGCGGCGTGGGAGGTGTGGTCGCTCAATGCATCTCCGAGGTGCGCTCGGGGGCGAGGTCGCGCGGCCCGAACGCGTCGGGCAGGACGTCGTCGATGGTGCGGATGCCGGAGACGGTCTCGAGAAGCATGCCGGGGATGGCATGTTCGTAGAGCAGCTGGCGGCAGCGGCCGCACGGCATGAGGGTCTGCCCCTCGCCGTCGACGCACACGAACGCCACGAGCTGGCCTCCGCCGGACATGTGGAGCTCGGACACGAGCCCGCACTCCGCGCACAGGGTGACCCCGTACGACGCGTTCTCGACGTTGCAGCCGGCGACGATGCGCCCGTCGGTGACGAGGGCCGCCGCCCCCACCTTGAAGCGCGAATACGGCGCATAGGCGCGCTGCATCGCCTCGGTCGCGGCCGCGCGCAGCACGTCCCAATCGATGTCGGTCATGTCCTCATCCCTTGATGTACGGCTTGCCCGCGGCGGCGGGTGCCCGCACCTGCCCGGCGAAGCCGACCACGGCCAGCACGGTCACGATGTACGGCAGCATCGCCATGAACTCCGACGGGATGGGCGAGCCCAGGTTCGTCAGGAGCGTCTCGAGGTTCGTGGTGAACCCGAACAGCAGGGCGGCGAGGGTCGCCCGCACCGGGTCCCATCCTCCGAAGATGACCGCCGCGAGCGCAATGAATCCGAGGCCGCCGGTCATCTCCTTGTCGAAGGAGCCGACCGAGCCGAGCGTGAAGTACGCCCCACCGATGCCGGCGATGGCACCGGCGAGCAGCACGTTCCAGAACCGGGTCGGGTTCACCTTGATCCCGACGGTGTCCGCCGCCTGAGGGTGCTCGCCGACCGCCCGCAGCCGCAGTCCCCAGCGGGTCTTGTACAGCCCCCACGCGACCAGCGGCACCGCGACGTACATGATGTAGACGATCAGGGTCTGGTTGAACACGACCGGACCGAGGATGGGGATCTCCGACAGGAACGGGATCGGCACCCGCGGGAAGCGCGGCGGCGAGTTGAGCGCCTCGGAGTTCGGGTTCAGCAGCGCGCCGTGCAGGAAGCTGGTGAGTCCGGTGATGAGCACGTTCAGCACGACGCCGACGATGACCTGCTCGACGAGGTACTTGATGGAGAACACGGCGAGCACGGCTCCGACGAGGGCGCCCGCGACGAGGGCGCCGACGAGTCCCAGCAGCACCGATCCGGTGATCGAGGCGATGACCGCCGAGCTGAAGGCCGCGAAGAGGAACTGCGCCTCGATCGCGACGTTGACCACGCCGACCCGCTCGCCGATGACACCGCCCAGTGCGCCGAACACGAGGGGAACCGACAGCGACACCGCGCCGAACAGGAGCCCGGTGACCGGCACCAGCCCGCCCGCGGCAGACCACGTGAGGAACGCGAACACGGCCAGCAGCGCGAAGACGATCGGCACCCACAGCCCGACCTTTCGGAAGGTCGCCACCGCCCAGAACGCGTACGCGGTGAGCAGCGCGAGGACGATCGCGCAGATGGTGACCGCCGGCGCGGTCGGGATGCCGATGTCGCCCAGGTCGATGGATGCGGTGCGGTCGCCGAGGCGATAGGTGCTGACGCCGTCGCGACCGAAGACGAACGCCATGAGCCAGATCAGGGCGGTCGCCACGGCGAGGGAGATCGGCAGCTTGAAGTGACGCTTCCTCACGCGTTCTCGCACGATCGCGCCACCGGAGGCGGAGGTCGGAAGGCTCGTGTCGATGCTCATGCCGCACCCGCCTTCGCCGCGCGACGGGCTCGTCGCTTCGCGGAGAGCTCGCTGTCGTCCTGGGGCAGGAAGAAGATGGTGCGGATCAGCGGCGGCGCCGCGATGAACAGCACGATGAGCGCCTGCACGACCACCACGATGTCGACGGGGATGTCCTGCGCCACCTGCATCGTGAAGCTGCCGGCCTTCAGCGCACCGAACAGGATGCCCGCGGCGAAGACGCCCCAGGCCTTGCTGCGGCCGAGGAGCGCGACCGTGATCGCGTCGAAGCCGATGCCCGCGTCGATGCCGCTGCCGAAGCCACTCGTGATCGTTCCGGAGATCTGGTTGACGCCCGCGAGGCCGGCGAGGGCACCGGCGAAGGCCATGGCGTAGAAGATGATCCGCTCGACGTTCACGCCGGCGGCACGCGCGGCGAACGGGTTCTCGCCGACCGCGCGCATCCGGAACCCGAGACTGGACCGTTCGACCAGCCACCACACGAAGGCCGTTGCGGCGATGGCGACGATGAAGCCCCAGTTGACCGACAGCGGCGCCGGGAACAGTGACGGGAACTGCGCGGTCACCGGAGTCGGCGACGAGATCGGCTGCGTGCCGCCGGGCCGCTGGAGCAGCCCGGGAGTGGCCAGCAGCCACGCGACGAAGTAGAACGCCACGAAGTTCAGCATGATCGTGAGGATCACCTCGTGCGCGCCGGTGCGGGCTTTGAGGAATCCGACGAGACCGCCCCACAGCGCGCCGCCGAGCAGACCCGCAGCGATGGTCAGCGGCAGGTGGATCAGCAGCGGCGCCTGCACCGTGGTCGCCACGGTCGCGGCGGCGGCGATGCCGATGAGCATCTGACCGCGCGCACCGATGTTGAACAGGCCGACCCGGAACGCCAGGCCCACGCCGAGACCGGCCGCGATGAGCGGTGTGGCGAAGTTCAGGGTGTCGGTGATCGGCTTGACCGCGCGCACGAACGTGTCCGCCTCGTAGTTCCAGATCGCACCGCGGAAGAGCGACGAGTACGCGCCCGCGAACGACTGCCACACGGCGATGACGGTGTCCTGCGGCCGCGCGAAGAAGTAGCCGGCCGCGGACTGCACCTCGGGGTCGGTGAGGGCGACGAGGATGCCGCCGATCAGCATCGCCAGCACGATCGCGAGGATCGTGGTGACGATGTTGCCGCGCAGGATCTCCCGGATCACCTGGTTCTGGCGCGGCGGCGGCGTGTCGCCAGCGGGTGTCTGGCTGGCGGATTCACCCGCGGCGGTGCGGGTGAGGACCGGGTCGCTCCCACCGGGGCCGAGGCTGCTGCTCTCGGGGCTCTGGCCGCTCACGCGGTGACCTCCTCATCGGCCGCCGCGACGGGCGGCTTCTCTCCGGCCATCATGAGGCCGAGGACTTCGCGCGGCGCGTCGCCGGGCACGATGCCCACGATGCGTCCGCGGTACATGACCGCGATGCGGTCGGCGAGCGCGGAGACCTCATCCAGCTCGGTGGAGACGACGATCACCGGAACGCCGGCGTCGCGGGTGGCGACGATGCGCTTGTGGACGAACTCGATCGACCCGACGTCGATGCCGCGAGTCGGCTGCGAGGCGACGAACAGCTTCAGGTCGCGGCTGAGCTCTCGTGCGAGCACGACCTTCTGCTGGTTTCCGCCGGACAGCCGGCCGGCGGCGAGATCCGGGCCCTGGGTGCGGATGTCGAACTCGGCGATCTTCTCCTCAGCGAACTCCCGCAGCACCCCGCGCTTGAGCGTCGCGGCGGCGAAGAACGGCGCTCCGCTGGAGCGGTTGAGGATGAGGTTGTCGGCGACGCTGAACTCGCCGACGAGCCCTTCGACCTTGCGATCCTCCGGCACGAACCCGACGCCCTCGTCGACGATCTGCTTGACGGTCTTGCCGACCAGCTCCTCGCCGTCGAGGGAGATCGAGCCGGTGAGCTTGCGCTGCAGACCGATGATGGCCTCGGTGAGCTCGGTCTGACCGTTGCCCTGCACCCCCGCGATCGCGAGCACCTCGCCCGGTCGCACGGTGAAGGAGATGTCGTCGACGACGATCTGGTCGGTGTCGTCGACCACGCGGAGGTTCTCGACGACGAGTCCTCCTTCGCGCAGCTGCGGCGCATCCTTCTGCACCGTCAGCTCGACGGCACGGCCGACCATGAGCGAGGCGAGCTCGGCGTTCGAAGCGGTCGGCGCGGCCTCGCCGACGACCGATCCGAGGCGGATGACGGTGATGCGGTCCGCCACTTCGCGGACCTCCCGCAGCTTGTGGGTGATGAAGACGATGGATGTGCCCTCGTCGCGCAGCTGACGCATGATGCCCATCAGCTCGTCGGTCTCCTGGGGCGTGAGGACGGCGGTGGGTTCGTCGAACACGAGCACCTTCGCGTCGCGCGAGAGCGCTTTGATGATCTCGACGCGCTGCTGCGCCCCGACCGGCAGGTCGCCGACGAGCGCGTCGGGGTCGATGTGGAAGCCGAAGCGGGCGGCCACCTCGTTCACGTGGGAACGTGCCTTGTCGAGGTCCAGAGCTCCGATGCCCGTGGTGTCCTCGTGTCCGAGCATGACGTTCTCGGCGACGGTGAAGACCGGGATGAGCATGAAGTGCTGGTGAACCATGCCGATGCCCGCGGCCATCGCATCGCCCGGTCCGGCGAAGTGCTGCACCTCGCCGTCGATGACGATGTCGCCCTCCTCCGCGGTGTAGAGGCCGTACAGCACGTTCATCAGCGTGCTCTTGCCGGCGCCGTTCTCGCCCAGGAGGCAATGGATCTCTCCCGGCTCGACCACCAGATCGATGTGGTCGTTGGCCACCAGTGAGCCGAAGCGTTTGGTGATCCCTCGAAGCTCGAGCGTCATATCCGCCAATCTATCGATTCGACAGGCGGCCGGACAGATGCACGCATCTGCCCGGCCGCCGGGGTGTTTCCGCGCCGCTTACGGGGAAGCGGGCGACGTGGCGTCGATCGAACCGTCGATGATGCCCGCGCGGATCTCCTCGAGCTCTGCGGCCAGGTCGGGGTCGACCATGTCCTCGAAGTCGTGGAACGACGAGATGCCGACACCGTCGTTCTCGAGGGTTCCGACGAACGGGGTGACGTCGAACTCGTCGTTCGCTGCCTGCACAGCGGCCTCGTACACGGCGACGTCCATCCCCTTGAGGATCGACAGCAGCAGCAGATCGGCGACCGACGGGTCGGTCTCGTAGACGTCGGCGTCGACCCCCATCAGGGCGATGTCGCCACCGGAGTCGCGGATCGCCTCAGCGGCCGACTGGTAGATCGGGCCGCCGACGGGCAGGAGCACGTCGACGTCCTGGTCGATGATGCCCTGGGCGACCTGCTTGGCGCGGTCGTTCGCGGCGAACTCCTCGGTGAACTGGCCCTCCTGGGACTCGATGTCCCAGCCGACGACCTCGACCTCGGTGTCGTTCTGCTCGTTGTAGTACTCCACGCCGAGCTGGAAGCCGTCCATGAAGATCGTCACCGGCGGAATCTTCGCCCCACCGAAGGTGCCGACCTTGCCCGACTCGGTGTACGAGGCTGCGGCGTATCCGCCGAGGAAGGCGGCCTGCGCGGTGTCGAAGACCAGCGGCTTGATGTTCGGGGCGTCGGTCTCGCCGTCGAAGTCGTTGTCGGCCCAGTCGTCGATGATGGCGAACTCGACGTCGGGGTTGGCCTGGGCCGCGGTGACCGTCGGCGCGCTCAGCAGGAAGCCGACCGAGACGATGAAGTCGCAGCCCTCGGCCACGAGGTTGTCGAGGTTCGCCTCGTAGTCGCTGGCCGAGGCGGACTCGGTCGTGGCGATCTCGAAGCCCAGTTCCTCACTCGCCTGCTCGAGGCCGGCCAGGCCCAGCTGGTTGAAGGACTTGTCGTTGAAGCCGCCCTCGTCAGAGACCATGCAGGCCTTGAAGTCGGACATGCCCTCGGCGGCGGTGTCGGTGGTGTCGTCCTCGGGGGCCGAGCCGCAGCCGGCGAGGGCGACGAGCAGGCCCGCGGCGGCTGTGGCGCCGACGAGCTTCTTGGTGCGTGAGATGGTCAACTCAGCCTCCACATACAGGTCCCGTGACTCTCACGGGGACTGCATCAAGTTACACAGTGCGAAGGAGAATCGACAGAGAGCGGGCACAGTCACCGACGAATGGTTACAAACCTGCAATAAGCGCTGAAGCGCCGGTCACAGCACGTCGCCCCGACCGGACAGTTTGAGCGCGTCGACGACACCCTTCACTCGCTGCGCGTTCTCGCTCGTGGTGACCAGCAGCGCATCCTCGGTGTCGACGACCACGATGTCGCGCACGCCGATGAGGCTGATCACCCGAGACGTCTGGCTCACCACGATGCCGCTCGCGGCATCCGACAGAATGCGCGCGTTCTCCCCGAGGATCGCGAGGTCGTTGTGGCGGCCGTGCGAGTTGAGCTTGGCGAGGCTGGCGAAATCGCCCACGTCGTCCCAATCGAAGTGCCCCGGGATGACCGCGAGTGCACCCTTGGCGGCCGCCGGCTCGGCCACGGCGTAGTCGATCGCGATCTTCGTCAGCGACGGCCACACGCGGTCGACGACGGGCCCCCGGCGCTCGCGGTCGTCCCATGCCTCGGCGAGTTCCATGAGCCCGGCGTGCAGATCCGGCTGATTGGCCTCGATCTCGGCGAGCAGCACATCCGCACGCGAGATGAACATGCCGGCGTTCCACAGGTAGGAGCGGTCGGCGAAGTAGGCCCGGGCCGTGTCGAGGTCGGGCTTCTCCACGAAGCTCTGCACAAGGGCCGCCTCGGGCGCGCCGTCGATGACGATGCCGTCGCCCTTCTTGATGTAGCCGAATCCGATCGACGCCTCCGAGGGCTGGATGCCGATCGTGCAGACGTAGCCCTTGCGAGCCGTCTCGACGGCCTGCCTCACCGCCCAGTCGAACAGGTGCGGCACGCGGATGACGTGGTCGGCCGCGAACGATCCGATGATCACGTCGGGCTCCCGACGGTGCAGGATGGCGGCGGCCAGCCCGATCGCGGCGGCCGAGTCACGGGGCTCGGACTCGAGGAAGACGTTCTTGTCCGGGATCCCCGGCAGCTGCTGCTCGACCGCGGCGCGGTGCGCACGACCGGTCACCACCGAGATGCGCTCGGCGCCGGCGAGCGGTTCCAGGCGGTCCCACGTGTCGCGCAGCAGCGTCTGCCCCGAGCCACTCAGGTCGTGCAGGAACTTCGGCGCGTCGGCGCGCGAGAGCGGCCACAGGCGGCTGCCGATCCCTCCGGCGGGGATGACGGCGTAGAAGTCGGCGATCGGCTCAGGCATGCGGCAAGGGTAGCGGCCGCGGGTGTCGGGGATGTGTCGCCCCGCCCGACCGGACAGATCTCTCGACGTCGAGAGAGTTAGGTCGCCCTAATCGCCGGAATCCCGCGGCGCCGAATAAGCTGGGAAAGCGCCCGCGTGACGCAGGGGACCGTGGTCCCCGAAGGGGCATACCGCCCTCACCGTGTACGAGTCCAGGGAGGACGACCGTGTCTGCTCCAGCACGCGAGGTACCGACGGTGTCGCAGACGACATCGCGAGTGCCCCGAGGAACCCTCTATCGCGGCAACGAGGGGATGTGGTCCTGGGTTCTGCACCGCATCACCGGTGTCGCGATCTTCTTCTTCCTGCTCGTGCACGTGCTCGACACGTCGCTGATCCGCGTGTCGCCGGAGGCCTACGACATCGTCATCGGCGCCTACAAGAACCCGCTGATGGGCATTGGCGAGGTCGCCCTCGTCGGCGCCATCGCGTACCACGCCTACAACGGGCTGCGCATCATCCTCGTCGACTTCTGGTCCAAGGGCGCGCGCTACCAGCGGCAGCTGTGGTGGGGAGTCCTGGGGCTCTGGGCGGTCACGATGGCCGGGTTCGTTCCGCGTCACCTCATCAACGTCTTCTCCGATCTGGGAGGGGGCCACTGATGTCCGCGACCATCGCCGACCCCCGCTCGGCCCGCCCGGCCAGCCGCCGTCGCGGCAACCTCGAGAAGTGGGGCTGGATGTACATGCGCGCCTCGGGCGTGCTGCTGGTGGTGCTCATCTTCGGCCACCTGTTCGTCAACCTCATGACCGGCGACGGCATCCACCAGATCGACTTCGCGTTCGTGGCCGGAAAGCTCGCCAGCCCGTTCTGGCAGTGGTGGGACGTGCTCATGCTGTGGCTCGCCCTCATCCACGGCGCGAACGGCATGCGCACGATCGTGAACGACTACGTGACCCACAAGACCACGCGAAGCGTGCTGGTGTGGGCGGTGTGGCTCGCCGCGGGCTTCCTCATCGTCCTCGGCACCCTGGTCGTCTTCACCTTCGACCCGTGCCTCGGCGTGACCCCCGACAGCTCGCTGTGGGCGATGTGCCAGGCCGCGTGAGCGACGAGAACCCTTCAGAGACGGAACAACAAGCCTGTGACCACTGAGACAGCGGACAGCTACGTCAAGGACGGCGTCCACTACCACCAGTTCGACATCGTGATCGTCGGCGCCGGCGGCGCCGGCATGCGGGCGGCGATCGAGGCCGGACCGGGTGCGAAGACCGCGGTCATCTCCAAGCTCTACCCCACGCGATCCCACACCGGCGCGGCGCAGGGCGGCATGGCCGCGGCCCTCGCGAACGTCGAAGAGGACTCGTGGGAGTGGCACACGTTCGACACCGTCAAGGGCGGCGACTACCTCGTCGACCAGGACGCGGCCGAGATCCTCGCGAAGGAGGCCATCGACGCGGTCATCGACCTCGAGAACATGGGGCTTCCGTTCAACCGCACCCCCGAGGGCAAGATCGACCAGCGCCGTTTCGGCGGGCACACCGCCGAGCATGGCAAGAACCCGGTGCGCCGCGCGTGCTACGCGGCCGACCGCACCGGTCACATGATCCTGCAGACGCTGTTCCAGAACTGCGTCAAGCTCGGCATCAACTTCTTCAACGAGTTCTACGTGCTCGACCTGCTCACGGTGAAGGATGCCGACGGCGCGACCAAGGTCTCCGGCGTCGTCGCGTACGAGCTCGCCACCGGCGACCTGCACGTGTTCCAGTCCAAGGCGGTCGTCTTCGCCACCGGCGGGTTCGGCAAGATCTTCAAGACGACCTCCAACGCCCACACGCTCACCGGCGACGGCGTCGGCATCGTGTGGCGCAAGGGCCTGCCGCTGGAGGACATGGAGTTCTTCCAGTTCCACCCGACGGGCCTTGCCGGCCTCGGCATCCTGCTCACCGAGGGCGCCCGCGGCGAGGGCGCGATCCTGCGCAACGCGTCTGGTGAGCGCTTCATGGAGCGCTACGCCCCGACGATCAAGGACCTCGCGCCGCGCGACATCGTCGCCCGCTGCATGGTGCAGGAGGTCGCGGAGGGCCGCGGCGCCGGGCCCCATAAGGACTACGTGCTCCTGGACTGCACGCACCTGGGCGCCGAGGTGCTCGAGACCAAGCTCCCCGACATCACCGAGTTCGCCCGCACGTACCTCGGCGTCGACCCGGTCGTCGAGCCGGTGCCGGTGATGCCGACCGCGCACTACGCGATGGGCGGCATCCCGACCAATG
The DNA here is from genome assembly GCF_015277875.1 of Microbacterium luteum. Lineage (NCBI taxonomy): Bacteria > Bacillati > Actinomycetota > Actinomycetes > Micrococcales > Microbacteriaceae > Microbacterium > Microbacterium luteum. The sequence goes on from NZ_CP063814.1 coordinate 2,483,432, forward strand.
TCGCCGCCGAAGTGCTCAGCGACAACGACACCGTCGTTCCGGGCCTGTACGCCGCGGGAGAATGCGCGTGCGTGTCGGTGCACGGCTCGAACCGCCTGGGCACCAACTCGCTGCTCGACATCAACGTCTTCGGCAAGCGCGCCGGGCGCAACGCCGTCGCCTACGTGCAGGACGCGGAGTTCGTGCCGCTCCCCGAGGATCCCGCCGGCGCCGTGCGCGACCTGATCGAGGGCCTGCGCGCGGGCACCGGCACGGAGCGCATCGCGGTGCTGCGCAAGACCCTGCAGGACGAGATGGACAAGAAGGCCCAGGTCTTCCGCACCGACGAGTCGCTCGGCGAGATGCTCGAGACGATCGAGGAGCTCCGCGAGCGGTTCAAGAACATCCACGTCGACGACAAGGGCAAGCGGTTCAACACCGACCTTCTCGAGGCCGTCGAGCTCGGGTTCCTCCTCGACATCGCCGAGGTCGTCGTGGTCGCGGCCCGCAACCGCAAGGAGAGCCGCGGCGGGCACATGCGCGACGACTTCCCCAAGCGCGACGACGAGAACTACATGCAGCACACCATGTCGTACCTCACCGGCGACCCCCACTCGTCGCACGCCGACGATCACATCTCGCTGGGCTGGAAGCCCGTCGTGATCACCCGCTACCAGCCGATGGAGAGGAAGTACTGATGTCAACCGCACTGGTCGACCCCGACGCCATCGCCGACATCGAGGCGGACGACGACACCGGGGTGCAGGCGTTCCTCGTCACCTTCATCATCCGCCGGTTCGACCCCGAGGTCGACGCCGAGCCGCGCTGGGTCGACTACGACGTCGAGCTGTTCTCGACCGACCGTGTCCTGGATGCGCTGCACAAGATCAAGTGGGAGGTCGACGGTTCGCTGACCTTCCGCCGCTCGTGCGCCCACGGCATCTGCGGCTCCGACGCGATGCGCATCAACGGTCGCAACCGGCTGGCGTGCAAGACGCTCATCAAGGACCTCGACATCTCGCAGCCGATCTACGTCGAGGCGATCAAGGGCCTGCCGCTGGAGAAGGACCTCGTGGTCGACATGGAGCCCTTCTTCGCCTCGTACCGCGAGGTGCAGCCCTTCCTCATCTCGAACTCGGCCCCGGAGCCCGGCAAGGAGCGCGTGCAGTCCATCAAGGACCGCGCGATCTTCGACGACACCACCAAGTGCATCCTGTGCGCCGCGTGCACGTCGTCGTGCCCGGTGTTCTGGACCGACGGCCAGTACTTCGGGCCGGCCGCGATCGTCAACGCCCACCGATTCATCTTCGATTCGCGCGACGACGCGGGCGACGTGCGGCTGGACATCCTCAACGACAAGGAAGGCGTGTGGCGCTGCCGCACGACCTTCAACTGCACCGAGGCGTGCCCGCGCGGCATCGAGGTGACCAAGGCGATCGCCGAGGTCAAGCAGGCGGTCCTGCGCGGTGGCGCGTGAGGGGCGCCCTCGTCGCGTCATAGTCTGAGGGTGTGAGACGCTCGCGGCACGGTCATCCGGAGACCCCCGGCACCGGGGATCCGCGTGAGATGACCGTCGCCGAGGCGACCCACGAGGAGCAGACGCTGCGGGCGCGGTGGGAATCCACGCAGGAGGTGCTGCGCGAGAGGTTCGAAGAGCCGATCGGGCGCGCGACCACCCTCACGCGCAAGACGCTCGCGTGGTTCCCCGTCCGGGTGTGGCGGCACTTCCTGCAGCACAACGGGTTCCTCCTCGCCGCGGGCGTGAGCTACCAGGCGCTGTTCGCGATCTTCGCCACCATCTACGTCGCCTTCGCGGTCGCGGGCCTGTGGCTCGGGGGCAGTCCCGAGGCGATCGACGCGATGATCCGCGCGATCAACAGCTACATCCCCGACCTCATCAGCGACGACGGCGAGGGCCTGTTCACCACGGCGCAGGTGACCGAGATCGCCACCAGCAGCACCGGCGTGCTCGGCATCACCGGCATCGTCGCACTGGTCACCCTGATCTGGACGGCGATCGGGTTCATCACGTTCGCCCGCCGCGCCGTGCGGGACATCTTCGGCATTCCCCCGGATCGCCGCAGCTATTTCCTGCTCAAGGCGAGGGATCTGCTGGCTTCGGCGATCTTCGGGGCCGCGCTCCTGGTGGGATCGGGCCTCGGGTTCGTGGGCACGTGGGCGCTCGGGCTGCTGTTCGACCTGCTCGGGTGGCCGACGACGTCGACGATCTACAACGTGCTCGGTCAGGCTGCGGCGCTGCTGGTGTCGTTCCTGCTGTTCTCGGCGGCACTCGCGTCGCTGGTGAAGTTCCTCACCGGCACCTCGCTGCGGTGGCGGCAGATCATCCCCGGCGCGGTGCTCGGGGGCGCCGCGATCACGGTGCTGCAGATCGGAGCCGGCTGGCTGCTGATCTACACGCCTTCCAACCCGCTGCTGGCGACGTTCGCGATCTTCGTCGGGCTGCTGCTGTGGTTCCGCATCATCGGGGTCATCATCCTCGTGGCGTCCTCGTGGATGGCGGTGGCCGCCACCGACGAGGACCTGCCGATTCTTCAGCGCACCGAGGAGGAACGACTCGCAGCGGAGCATGCGGCGCTCCTCACGGCGGCGCACGTACGCCTGCGCAGCGCGCGTGCGGGGGCCGCCTCGGCGCCCTGGTACCGGCGCATCGCCGCGCGCCGCGCGGTGGCCGATGCCGAGAAGGAGCTGGCCGAGGTCGAGCGCTCCGCTCCCCCGCCGCCGAAGCGCGGCTCCCTCTTCGAGTAACGCCGTCGCCGCGGGCATGTCGGATGGCGCCGTTAGGCTGGCGGGCGTGTCTGAGCTCCTTCGCATCGCCTCCGTCAACGTCAACGGCATCCGGGCCGCCGTCCGCAAGGGGATGATCGAATGGCTCGACGCCACCGAGGTCGACGTGCTCGCGCTGCAAGAGGTGCGCGCCGACGCCGACCAGCTCGCGCACGCGCTGCCCGGGTGGGAGATCGTCGCTGACGAGGCGACGGCGAAGGGGCGCGCCGGCGTCGCCATCCTCACCCGCACCCCCGTGGCCGCCGTGCGCACCGAGCTGGGCGCGCCCGAGTTCGATTCCGCCGGCCGCTGGATCGAGGCCGACCTCGTCGTCGCCGGGGAGAGCCTCACGGTCGTCAGCGCCTACGTGCACACCGGCGAGGCCGAAACTCCCCGCCAAGACGAGAAGTGGGCCTTCCTCGACGCGATGGACGAGCGTCTCCCGGCGCTCCGCGCCGCATCCCCGCTCTCCCTCGTCATGGGCGATCTCAACGTCGGTCACCGGGAACTCGACATCAAGAACTGGCGAGGCAATAGGAAGAAGAGCGGATTCCTCCCCCGCGAGCGCGCCTACTTCGACCGTTGGCTCGCAGCCGAGGGTACCGAGGTCGAGGCCGTCGACGGCACACGCGGCACCGGCCTCGGCTGGGTCGACGTCGGCCGCCGCCACCACGGCGACGTGGAGGGGCCCTACACGTGGTGGTCCATGCGCGGTCGAGCGTTCGACAACGACACCGGATGGCGCATCGACTACCACCTCGCCACCCCGGAACTCGCCGACCGGGTCGAGGGCTACCGCATCGATCGCGCATCCACGTGGGACACCCGGTGGAGCGACCACGCGCCGGTGATCGCGGACTATCGGATCGGATCCGTCTGACCGCGCCCTGACAGGGACCCGATGGGACGGCCGATGGGATCGATAACTATGGCATCACGGCTTGCTATGTTCGCACGTCGTCGGGGTGGTGGGCCTCGATAGGGTGGGCCCGGACCATGACGACCACTGGGAGGTACGGATGGGTCATCGGAGTGCGCACGCGCGCGTCGCCACCGCATTGCTGGCCGCGACGGCCGTCGCACTCACCGCGTGCACCGCGGTGGAATCCGAACCGTCCGCCGACGGTCTTCACGGGCACGTCGCGCCCGTCGTCGAGGGCGCTGACACCGGCGACTGGGCGCTGACGGCGTGGGCCGTCGGCGCCGGTGAGCCGATCGAGCTCGGCCGGACCACGACCGACGAGGACGGGGCCTTCCACCTCGATCCGTTCACGCTCCCCGAGGACCGCATCCTGCTCGTCGAAGCCGCGCACGGCGGGGCCGAGCGGGCCGACCTGGTCGCGGTGAGCGCATCCGATGACCTCACCGAGCTGACCCTCAACGAACGCACCACCGTGGCGGCCGCCTACGGTCTCGCCCAGTTCTTCGGACGCGAGCTCCCCTCGGGCGAGAACCCGGGCCTCGCCAACGCGACCGCGATGGCCGGCAACCTCGCCGACCCCGCGACCGGCGCCTACGGCGAGGTGCTGATGACCTCGCCGAACGCGTACGAGACGCAGACGCTGCCCGCCTTCACGTCGCTGTCGAACATCGTCGGCGCCTGCCTCGTCGATCGCGAGGTTTGTCACGACGTGTACGCGGCGGCGGGCGTCGACGACACCGCCTCGATGGCATCCGCGATCGCCACCATCGCCCGCGATCCGTCTGCCGCGGCCGAGGAGCTCTTCGAGCTTTCGCAGCTCGAGCAGGGAGACCGCCCCGGGCTGGATGCGGCCCCCGCGGCGTGGACGCTCGCGCTGCGCTTCGACGGCGACGGCACCGACCTCGCCGGACCAGGGAACTTCGCCATCGATCCCGACGGCAACATCTGGATCAACAACAACTACGAGTACAACGCCGACCCGCAGACCCCGGTCTGCGGCAGCGACCAGATGTTCAAATTCTCGCCGACCGGTGCTCTCCTGGAGACGTACGAGGGCGGCGGCCTGTCGGGCTCGGGATACGGCATCGAGTTCACCGCGGACGGTCTGCTCTGGTTCAGCAACTTCGGGTTCGCCGCCGCCTCACCCGGGTGCCCCGAAGACGAGCAGCCGCCGCACAACAGCATGTCGCTGTTCACGTACGACGGTGAGGCACTCTCCCCCGATACGGGATTCACGGCGGGCGACCTCAGCTGGCCGCAGGGCATCGAGGTGTCCGACAACGGAGATGTATGGATCGCCAGCTGCGGGAACGACTCCGTCTCGGTGTATCCCGGCGGCGATCCCGAGTCCGCCGAGAACTTCGCCGATCTCGGACTCGAGCAGCCGTTCGACGTCGTCGACAACGGCGAGCACATCTTCGTCAGCGGGATCGCGAACAACACCGTCGCCGTGCTCGATCGCGACGGCACTCCGGTCGACGGCTCGCCGCTGACCGACCCCGGCCTCCAGAACCCGATGGGGCTGGCCACCGATGCCGACGGCAACGTCTGGGTGGCCAACTCCGGCACGACGACCCTGCCGTGCCCGGAGCGTCCGGCCGACGCGGAAGGCACCCCCTCGGTGTCGATGATCAGTGCCGACGGGTCGACCGTGTCATCCGCGTTCACGGGCGGCGGTGTGACCCGTCCGTGGGGCGTCACGACCGACGGCGACGGAAACGTCTGGGTCGCGAACTTCGCCGACCAGCGCCTTTCGGCCTTCTGCGGGGCGCAGGCGGAGACCTGCCCTCGCGGCCTGGAGACCGGCGAGGCGATCTCGCCCGACGACACCGGCTACGCCTTCGACGGATTCACCCGCAACACCGGCCTCGCCGTCGATCCATCCGGAAACGTATGGGTCGCCAACAACTGGGAGAACGTCCCGGTGCAGACCAACCCCGGCGCGCACCAGATCGTCGCGTTCGTCGGTGCTGCCGCGCCGCTCCCGGTGGCGCCGTTCACCGGGCCCGGCGAATGAGCCGGCGAGCGCGCCCATAGGATTGTCGGGTGAACAAACCGCGGCTCTACTCCGGAATGCAGCCCTCGGCCGACTCCCTCCAGATCGGCAACTACATCGGGGCTCTCATGCAGTGGCGCGACCTGCAGGAGTCGTATCAGGCCTTCTTCTCCGTCGTCGACCTCCACGCGCTCACCCAGCCGAACGACCCGGCCGAACTGCGCGCGAAGACCCGTCGCACGGCGGCGCAGTACATCGCCGCCGGCATCGAGCCCGCCAAGTCGACCCTGTACGTGCAGTCGCACGTGCCCGCCCACGCTGAACTCGCCTGGGTGCTCTCCACCGTCACCGGTTTCGGCGAGGCGGGCCGCATGACCCAGTTCAAGGACAAGTCCTCCCGCTACGGCAGCGACGCGACGTCGGTCGGGCTGTTCACCTACCCGGTGCTGATGGCCGCCGACATCCTGCTCTACCAGACCGACATCGTGCCGGTCGGCGACGACCAGAAGCAGCACGTCGAGCTCACCCGCGACCTCGCGGAGCGTTTCAACTCGCGCTTCGGGAAGACCTTCCAGGTGCCGATGCCGGTCATCCAGCAGGACACCGCGCGCATCTACGATCTGCAGAACCCGACCGCCAAGATGTCGAAGTCTGCCGAGTCCGACGCCGGGGTTCTGTGGCTGCTCGACGACCCGGCGGCATCGGCGAAGAAGATCATGCGCGCCGTCACCGACTCCGAGGGTGCTGTGCGGTACGACCGCGAGAACAAGCCCGGCGTCTCCAACCTGCTGGTGATCTTCGCGGCGCTCACGGGGCGACAGATTCCGGCGATCGAAGACGAATTCTCCGGCCGCGGTTACGGCGACTTCAAGAAGGCCCTCGCCGAAGTCGTCGTGACGGAGTTCGGACCGGTCCGCGAGCGCGCGCTGGCCCTGCTCGATGACCCGGCCGAGCTCGATCGGGTCCTGGCGGCCAACGCCGCGAAGGCCGAGGAGGTCGCCGACCGCACGCTGGCCGCGGTCTACGACAAGATCGGCCTCCTCCGCCGCGTCTGAGCCGCGGGTAGCGGCGTGGTGCGGTGCGGCCCGCCGTGGGCGGCGGCGCCGGTGCGATGCGGCTCGGTTCGATCCCACCCCGCCTCGTGCCACCTCGCCTCGTGCCGCCCCGCCTCGTGCACGGGCCGCCAGGGTGGTGGATCGCGCCGCGTCGCCTCGCCACGTGCCACCTCGCCACGTGCTACCTCGCCACGTGCCACCTCGCCTCGTGCACGAACTCAGGCTGAGCGAGCGCCAGCTTCCGGCGTCACCGCGTCGTGACGCGGCTGTGCCCCGCGCCCGCGTCGCACAGCCTGAGTACGTGCCTCGCGGCCGGCATTTCCACCGGACTGCCCGCCGAGCGACCCCGCCGCCCGGCCGTCGCTCCCTGATGGGAACCGGCCCGCCTCGACCCACCCGCCACGTGCCCGGACTCAGGCTGAACTCATCGCCGCTCGACGTTTCCTGCGTCATGACGCGGCGGCCGATCAGCGGCGCGCGCCACGGCCTGAGTACGTGCCATGCAGGCACCGCCACCGCAGCTGGCGCCGCAACCGGGACGATGGGACCTCACGCCCCGGTGCTGATGCGACCGTCGCGGCGTGAGGCGAGCAGTCCACGCAGGCCTTCGGCGACTTCGTCGGGCTGGTACATGATCTGAGCGGCGGTCACGCGCCAGGTCACGTATCCACGTTGCGCGAGCGCCAGGTCGCGGCGCCGATCCTTCAGCTGCTGACGCCATGACGAGTGGAACTCCTCGCTGTCGCACTCGATCACGAGCCAGCCGTCGACGACGAGGTCGACCCGCCCGACCCCGCGCATCACCACCTGCAGCTCATAGGTCGCTCCTGTCGCCCGCACCATCAACCGCATGAGTGTCTCGCTGCCGGACTCGGCCCGCCCATCGAGGAGATCGCGGACGATGCCGTATTTCGCCGGAAGCGCGGCGAAGATCTCAGCGATATCAGACGCTCCGACAAGGCCGCGATGAAGCGCACTGTCGAGCGTGGCGACAGCGTGACGGGCAGGTTGGCAGAGCACGGCGTGGACGAGCGCATCCATCACATCCACGCAAGCGTCACCTGTGTCGAGTGGACGAAGGAGCGGCAGCCAATGGAGCACGACGCCCGCCGATGCGCGGCCCCCGAGCGGAGTGAATCGGTCGTGGGGCGAGCGCATGCGACTCGCGTTCCCCGGAAGGTGCACGTGGAGTCCCTCGCCGGTGACCACGAAGACCTCGAGGAGCCGCAAGAGAGCGAGGCAGGTCAGCCGCCCACCGACCCGCACGGCTCGGATGAGCTCGGCCGGAGCAGACGACGGCAGATAGCGGTCTCGACGGGCGCGGACGAGCACACCACCATCGACCGCGGCGCGGATACCGCGTCGCGTCATCCCCTCCGCCGTGAGCTCCGCGCGTGTCCATATCCGCCAGTCCGTGTGCATGACCAGCATCGTCGCGGCCCCTCGCGCCCGCTCACGCCATGCCGCCTTCGCCTGGGGATGACCTGCATCACGACGGCGCCTGTGCAGGGGAACACGTGCCCGAACGCAGGCTGCGCGCCACGGCCGTCGGCGTGTCACCCCGTCCCCGTCCGTCTCAGCCTGAGTTGGGACACCGGACCGGGTGCGGGGGCGCATGGAGCCCGGACGGGGGAACGGGCGGTGCGGCGTGCACGAATTGGAATTCAGGTCCAGGGCCACCGCCAGCGGCGTGTCGGCGCCGTCCCGCACCTCCCAACCTGAGTTGGGTCACGAACAAGAGGGCTGACGGTCGGGGAGCCGCACGGAGAGACGTGCCGGGTCGGCAATTGAACCGGGCGGGAGACACGAGGCGGGAACCGGGCAGCGGGACGGCAGGGCAGCGTCGCAGCGTGCCGCCCTGGCATCACCTTCCCCGCACTCCTGAGCACCAACTCAGGCTGAGAATCACCGCTAGCGGCGTGTTGGCACCGTCTGGCGCCTCACAGCCTGAGTTGGGGCACCAACGTAGCGAGAGACGGACGGGACAGCCAGGCAGGAGACGGACGGGGTTCCGGGCAGGAGACGAACGGGGCAACTGGGCAGGAGACGGACGGGGCAACTGGGCAGGGAGGCGGGGCGGAGGAACGGGAGAGCGACGCGGGGCGGAGGAATGGGAGAGCGACGCAGGGCGGAGGAATGGGAGAGCGACGCAGGGCGGAGGAATGGGAGGGCGACGTAGGGTGGGGAGATGCGCGCCGTCGACCTGGCCACCGAACGCTTCGTGCTGACGGCGCCGGAGGCGGCCGACGTCGACGCCGTGTTCGCCGCATGCCAGGATCCGGAGATCCAACGGTGGACGACGGTGCCCGCGCCGTACGAGCGACACCACGCCGAGGAGTTCTGCACCGGTGCCGACGATCGCTGGCGCACCGGCGTCGAGCAGACGTGGGCGATACGCGAGGGCACGGCACTGCTCGGCGTCGTGGGGCTGAACCGCACGTCCGCGGACTCCGCCGAGCTCGGATACTGGGTCGCGCCCACCGCGCGCGGCCGCGGCGTGCTCGTCGAAGCCGCTTGGGCCGCGCTCGACTGGGGGCTGGACCCGGCAGGTGGCGCCTACGCACGGATCGGATGGCGCGCCGCAGTCGGCAACCTCGCCTCGGCACGTGCCGCTCGCGCACTCGGATTCCACTTCGAAGGCATGTCGCGGATGGCGCTCCCCAGCCACCGCGGCCGGGAAGATGCATGGCTCGCCGGCCTGCTGCCGGGCGATGACCGCTCCCCGCAGCCGTGGCCGATCCTGGAGCCGTCGGCGACCGCGTCCTGACCGTATCGCGCCACGCGTCGACCCGGCCGACGCCCGACTGACCTCGTCGCGCCACGCGTCAACCCGGCCGACGCCCGACTGACCTCGTCGCGCCACGCGCCAACCGGCCGACGCCCGACTGACGGATCCCTCCCGCGATCCGGCGGCCGGCACCAGCCTGCGCCCCGCCGCCGACCCCTGCCCGCCCAGCGGCCGCCCCGCCGTGCCAGGATGAGGGCATGCCCGAGATGCCGGAGGTGCAGGGACTCGTCGACTACCTCGACGGGCGGATCACCGGACTGACCGTCACCAAAGTCACCGTCACGAACATCGCGGCCCTGAAGACCTACGACCCGCCGGTGCAGTCGCTGCACGGCGCGGAGATCACGGGCGTGAGTCGACACGGCAAGTTCCTCGACGTCGCCGCAACCACCGCAACCGCCCCAACCGCCCCAGCCACAACCGACGTTGCCACAGCCACCCCCACCGCAACGACGGATGACGCCGTCCTGCACCTGGTCTTCCACCTCGCCAAGGCCGGATGGCTCCGCTGGTACGACGCCCTGCCGGCGACGGCTCTCCGCCCGGGCAAGTCCCCCATCGCCGCGCGCGTCGCCCTGTCGGACGGGTCCGGCTTCGACCTCACCGAGGCGGGCACCAAGAAGTCGCTGTCGGTGTCGGTCGTGCGGAACCCGGCGGATGTGCCCGGCGTCGCCCGTCTCGGGCCCGACCCGCTCGATCCGGCCTTCACCGTCGACACCCTCGCGGGCGTGCTCGCCGGTCGTCGCACGCAGATCAAGGGCGTGCTGCGCGACCAGAGCCTCATCGCCGGGATCGGCAACGCCTACTCGGATGAGATCCTGCACGCCGCGCGGATGTCGCCCTACGCGCTGGCGTCGTCGCTCGACGCCGACACCGTCTCGCACCTGTACGAGGCGATGCAGGCGACGATCGCGGAGGCCCTCGCCGCCGCGTCGGGGAAGCCACCGGCCGACCTCAAGGACGCCAAGCGCCGCGGCATGAAGGTGCACGCCCGGCGCGGCGAGGCGTGTCCGGTCTGCGGCGACGAGGTGCGCAGCGTCTTCTTCGCCGACAACTCCCTCGAGTACTGCCCGACGTGCCAGACCGGCGGCAAGATCCTCGCCGATCGCCGCCTGTCACGACTGCTGAAGTGACCCGCCGTCGTCGGTCGTGCCCATGAGCACGCGCGCGTCGTCGTCGACCCAGTCCAGGGACTTCGACACGGCCTTGCGCCACAGCCGACGTCGCCGGTCGCGCTCGTCGGTGCTCATGCGCGGCTCGAACCGGCGGTCCTCGCGCCAATGCGCCCGCAGCTCGTCGTGGTCGGCCCACACTCCGGTGGCAAGGCCGGCCGCGTAGGCCGCGCCGAGCGCCGTGGTCTCGACCACCTGCGGGCGCACGACCGGGATGCCGAGGATGTCGGCCTGGAACTGCATGAGGAGGTCGTTCTTCGTCATGCCGCCGTCCACCCGCAGCTCCTCGAGCGGGTGGCCGGTGTCGGCCTCGACGGCCTCGATGACATCCCACGACTGGAAGGCGGTCGACTCGAGGGCCGCGCGAGCGATGTGATGCCGGTTGACGTAGCGGGTGAGCCCGACGATGGCCCCGCGCGCATCCGGACGCCAGTGCGGGGCGAACAACCCGCTGAAGGCCGGCACGAAGTATGCGCCGCCGGCGTCGTCGACGCCTCCGGCGAGCTCCTCGACCTCGTCGGAGGAGCGGATGAGGCCGAGGTTGTCCCGCAGCCACTGCACGAGCGATCCCGTCACCGCGATCGACCCCTCGAGGGCGTAGCGCGCCGGCTCCTCACCGATCCGGTAGGCGACGGTGGTGATGAGACCGTTGCCCGAACGGACGATGTCGGTGCCGGTGCCCACGAGCAGGAAGTTCCCGGTGCCGTACGTGTTCTTCGACTCCCCCGGTTCGAAGGCGGCCTGGCCGAACGTCGCCGCCTGCTGATCGCCGAGGATCCCCGCGATCGGGATCCCGGCGGCCGGGGCGGGCTCGACCACCTCGCCCACGACGGCGGAAGACGGGCGGATGCCGGGCAGCATCGAACGGGGGATGTCCCACATCCGCAGCATCTCGTCCGACCAATCGAGGGTCTCGAGATCCATCAACAGCGTGCGGCTGGCGTTGGTGACATCGGTGATGTGCTCGCGCCCGTCGGTGAGCTTCCAGATCACCCACGAGTCAGGCGTTCCGAACAGCAGGTCACCGCCCTCGGCGGCCCCGCGGGCGCCCTCGACGTTGTCGAGGATCCAAGCGATCTTCGAGGCGGAGAAGTAGGTGGCCAGCGGAAGCCCGGTCGTCCCGGCGAAGCGGTCCACGCCGCCGTCGGCGGCGAGACGGTCGACGCGCGGCTGGGTTCGGGTGTCCTGCCACACGATCGCGTTGGCGATCGGGCGTCCGGTGCGACGGTCCCACACCACAGCGGTCTCGCGTTGGTTGGTCACGCCGATGCCGGCGATGTCGCCCGCGGAGAGGCCGGACTGCTCCAGCACCGCTTCGAGGACCCACGACGTGTTGGTCCAGATCTCCTCGGGGTCGTGCTCGACCCAACCCGCTTTGGGGAAGATCTGCTCGTGCTCGCGCTGTGCGCTCGTGACGACGGATCCTCGGGCATCGAACACGATCGCCCGGGTCGAGGTGGTCCCCTGATCGATCGCGATCACGTGTTCGGCCACGTCGCCTCTTTCTTCTCGGATGGGATGCGGAGCACCCGTGGACCGGGTGCCCCGCATCGGGTCATACGACGTACGTCAGCGTATTCGACGCGGAGACCATGGCGACGGCGGCCGCCATGATCAGCCCGCCGATGTACGGGTTGGACGTCTCTCGGTAGATCTTCCGCGACACGATCGCCGCGACGGGGAGGATCACCAGGACCGGGAACAGCCAGATGCTGAAGATGCCTCCGAAGCCCGGGATGAGGTGACCGCTTGCCGCGAAGGTCACGTACTGCGCGATGACCAGGACGAGCGGACCCAGCGCGTTGAAGAACGCCAACAGGGCAGTGTTGATCCACTCGCGACCACCGATGGTCACACGGTTGAAGACGTTCACGGCGACGGAGTTCGCGACAAAGTAGATCACGAATAGCGGCAGAACGATCAGCGCGAGGCCGATCTTGTCGGGAGTGAACGCCCGCACCGCGAGGACCCACAGGCGGAAGTCGGTCTGGAAGAAGTAATCCACGACGAACACGAGTCCAAACGCCGCGACGACGGTCAGCAGCGCGACGGCGACACCGGCGCCGAACGGCCGCCATCCCTGCCAGAGACCGCGGGCGGCGAGGCCGGAGTTCGAGCCACGCATCGTGAACCACCACGCGGCCAACAGCACCAGGAGGGTGAAGACGCCGTTGACGGCGGCCCAGAACCCGATGAAGTACGGCGGGGTCTGCGGGATGAACGCCGGCACGAGACCGGTGAAGGCCTGCTGGCTCAGCCACACGTACGTGACGGCGCTGACGACGGCGGACACCGCCAGGCCACCCCAGAACCACAGCTTCGCAGCGCGTCCGGCCAGTGGTTGCGCGTCAGGGGCGGGGAGGCGAGCTGCTGCGAACATCTTCGTCGTCACCAGAGCACGGGCGAACGCCACGAGGAAGATTCCGAATCCGATGAGTCCGAGAGTGTTGAAGAAGACCTTCCACTGCCACACCTGATTGGCGGCGTCGATCGGATTCGGCGACTCGAACACGGTGTCGAAGAATTCGACCAGGTCGCCTGCCGCCGTCGCGGAGGTGTGGGACCACGGGTGGGTCTGGTCGAGGCTGTAGATCACGCGGGAGCTGTCGGCGCCGTCGATCGACTCGTCGTAGTAGACCCCGGCCTCGCGCTCGTCGGTGAACGACGACGGATCGGCCCCGAAGTGCAGGAAGGACTGCGCGTTGTCGGTCGAGACGTAGTCCCGAGGGGCGGTGAGCACGACGCCGTTCTCGTCATAGGTGCGGAAGAAGAACTCGTCGTACTTCGCTTGGATGAGACCGGTGTCGCGGGCCCCGTAGACGTTGACCCACTCCCCCGTCTCGGGGTTCTTGTAGATCGGGTCGTTGTCGACCAGCAGCACGGCGGCGATGAGCGGCTCGGCGGCTTCGTTGTCCTCGAGCACGGAGAAATTCGCGGCACGGGCGCCGTTCGAGTGGCCGGTCACGCCGATCTCCTGCGGGTCGACGTATGGCAGGTCGTGCATGAGCTTGACGGCGTCGTACATGCCGGTCCCGGCCACGGCCTCCTCGCCGGGGACGAGCCAATCGCTGTCGCCGTGGCCGTACATGTCGATCGACATGACCACGAACCCGCGCCGCGCAAGCTCGACGTAGTTCAGGTCCTGCATCTCCCGGTTGTTGAACCATCCATGGCTGGCGACGACACCCGGGGCGGGGTTGTCGGGGGTGGCGCTCTCGGGGACATAGAGCAAGGCGCTCATCGTCTTTCCGGTGGGCGTCTCCCAGCGCAGATCCTCGATCTCGACGCTTCCGGCGTCGGACTGGACAAGCGAGGCCCCGACGCCGGACACGGCGACGAGGATCAGGGAGAGCACCAGCCAGAAGGCATTCCGGCGGTACAGCTGCGGTTTCACGTGGACACTCCTTCGTGAGTCGGGTGGAGCCGCGTGATCGATCACGTCACCGTGAGATCCTGCGACTCCGGAACCCTAACCAGCGGGTGAACACCGTCGCAACCGCCGTGCACATATGTGCATTCTCATGCCGGAGTGTCCGCGTCGGCCGTCGCCTGCCACCCGTGGAGGGCGGCCAACTGATCCATCGTGCGCGCGATCTCGGAACCGACGCGGGCCTCATCCCACTCCAGGACCGAGGCGACGGCCTCCGCGACCTCGGTGAAGATCTCACGAGACAGCCGCCCGGTGAAGGCAAGGTCGGAGCGCCGCTGGAGGAGGTCGGCGAGGCGCTCGACATCCTCGTTGACCGCAAGGAATCGCAGTTCCCCCGTCGAGAAGTCCGGGAGGGTCTCGAGCGCGCGATCGTCGTCGTCCTCGACGATCGCGTCGATCACCTCGCGCGCGATCGTGCCGTAGCGCGCAAGCAGGACGGCCGCGCGCTCGCGCCCGACGCCGTCGGCGTGGCGTTCCACCCACGCCTGGCGCGAGCGCTCGTCGACCGGGTATCCCTTGCCGCCACCGATCGCGAGGCCTCGCGTGGTCACCGAGCGCTCGCGGCCGAGCTCTTTCAGCGCGTCATCGGCGAGGTGCTCCGCCGACGCGCGGAAGGTCGTCCACTTGCCGCCCACGAGCGTGATCAGGCGCGGCCCACCCGTCACGAGCACGCCGTGCTCGACGCGGTAGTCGCGCGAGACGAACCCGGGCGGCAGGTCCTCGTGGCTGGGCAGCGGCCGCACACCGCTGAAGCGGTAGACGATCTGAGATCGGTCGACGGCGATGTCGGGCAGCACCTGCGCGATGAGGTCGATGAAGTAGTCGACCTCATCCTCCGTGCACACCGCCGGCTCCGTGATGTCGTGCTCGAGGTCGCTCGTGCCCACCAGCACGCGGCCCTTGAGGGGGTGGATGAGCACGATGCGTCCGTCGCTGTTCTCGAAGAACAGCTCGCGCCCGCCGGTCGCGTCCAGCAGCTCGGGGTGATCGAGGACGATGTGCGACCCCTTCGTCCCGGCCATGTAGCGGGTCTCTCGACCCAGTGCGTCGTTGACGAGGTCGGCCCAGGGACCCGCCGCGTTGATGACGATCTGGGCGGAGAAGGGGATCCGCCGCCCGGTCGGCCCGTCTTCGAGCACCACCTGGTCGCCGTCGATGGCAACAGCGGCCGTGTAGTTGACCGCGCGGGCGCGGTCGCCCCCGGCGGCGCGTGCGTCGCGAACGAGGTCCTGCCCGAGGCGCTCCGGGTCCCGGATCGCGGCGTCCCAGTACGTCGCGGTGTACTTCACGCCGGGACCGAGATCCGGCAGCACGCGAAGCGAACGCTTGCGCCCGTGGAACTCGTGCCGGGGAACGCGTCCGCCGTTGCGGGAGAAGGCGTCGTAGATCGTCAGTCCGACCTTGATCAGCAGCGCACCGCGCTCCTTCGGCTTTCCCGACCGATGCGTGAGCATGCGCAGCGGGGCATTGAACAGCCCCGAGAAGGCCGAGTGAATCGGGATGGTCGTCTGCAGCGGCTTGACGTAGTGCGGCGCCGTGCCGATGAGGTCGTTGCGCTCGCGGACGGCCTCGTGGACGAGGCGGAATTCCCCGTTCTCGAGGTAGCGCACCCCGCCGTGGATCATGTGGGACGACCCGGCCGAGGCGCCGCTGATGAAGTCGTTCTTCTCGACGAGGGCGACATCCACCCCCTGCAGCGCGAGGTCGCGGAAGGTGGCGACACCGTTGATGCCGCCGCCGATGATCAGAACCTCGGCGTGAGGCCGGGCAGCGAGGTCGGTGCGGAGGGAGGGCGCGTTTCGATCCGTCATGGTCGTCCTTTCGATCCGGTATCCATCATCACACCGCTGCGCGATATTTCAGCGGGTCTGCACACATGTGCAACCATGTCGTCATGGACGATATCGACGACGGGCGCGAAGGCGCATTCCGTGTAGACCGCGCGCACACCGCGGCGCACCTGTACTACGTGCAGAACCGCACCATGGATGCGATCGCCCGGGAATTGCGCACCTCGCGCTCGACGGTCTCTCGGCTGCTCTCCTACGCGCGCGCCCAGGGCATCGTCGACATCAGGATCCGCTCGCCGCACGAGGCCCCTCATACGCTGGAGTCGCGCATCGCGACGCGCCTCGGCGTCACCGCGCACGTGGTGCCGATGCCCGGCGACCTGCCCGAAGCGGAACGTCTGGCGCGCGTCGCCCTCGGCGCCGCCCACGTGATCCACGACTTCGTGCACTCGGAGCTCACCGTCGGCGTCGCATGGGGGTCGACGCTGGCCGCGGTCAGCACGCACCTCATTCCGAAACCCGTGCACGACACCACCTTCGTGCAGCTGAACGGCTCGGGGAACACGCATACGACCGGTCTGCTCTACGCCAGCGAGATCCTCAGCCGCTTCGGCGAGGCGTACCGCGGGAGCGTCCAGCAGTTCCCGGTCCCGGCGTTCTTCGACGACCCGGAGACCAAGCGCCTGCTGTGGCGCGAGCGCAGCACTCGGCGCATCCTCGAGACGCAGGACAAGATGGGCCTCGTGCTCTTCAGCGTGGGGTCCGCGTCGGCGCGGGTACGCAGCCACGTATACTCCGGCGGATTCCTCGACCCGTCCGATCTCGGCGCCCTCGCCCGGGACGGGGTGGTCGGCGACGTCGCCACGGTCTTCTTCCGGGCCGACGGGTCCAGCGACGGCATCGCGCTGAACGAACGTGCGACGGGCCCCGACTTCGCGGCGCTGCGGCAGGTTCCGCGGCGCTGCTGCATTGTGGCGGGCGAGTCGAAACTCGCGAGCCTGCGCGGTGCGATCGCGGCGGGCCTGGTGACCGACCTCGTGATCGACGAGGGAACGGCCCGCGCCCTGGTCGAGGACGACTGACGGCCGGGGTGTTACCTCGCGCATCGGGAATGAATGCCCGCGCGTGCGGTTGACCTAGAATGAGTGTCGACGTGCTCCGGGGTCGGTGAGAATCCGAACCGGCGGTGAAAGTCCGCGACCCCGCCTCGAGATCCGAACGGACGACGATGCGGGTTGATCCGGTGGAATTCCGGAACCGACGGTGATGCGACGGGGAAACCCGACGCGAGTCCGGATGGGAGGTGGCACGAGCGACGCTGACGCGTCGCCGCTTCCCGTCTTCCGTGTGCGCGATGATCTGCAGCAGCAGAGGTCAGACGGACGAGGAGATGACGGATGCCGGCCACCGCGGCGGAGCAGGGCGCGATGCGACGCGCCTTCGACCTCGCGCTGCGCGGTCCGCGAGGCGCGAACCCCCAGGTCGGCGCGGTCATCCTCTCCCCCGACGGCGAGATCCTCGCCGAGGGGTGGCATCGAGGCGCCGGAACCGCGCACGCCGAGGTCGACGCCCTGTCGCACCTGTCCGACGGCGCCGCGCGGGGCGCCACGGCCGTGGTCACCCTCGAGCCCTGCAATCACACCGGCCGCACCGGTCCCTGCAGCGAAGCGCTCATCGCGGCGGGCATCGCCCGCGTCGTGTTCGCCGTCGACGACCCGGGAGAGGCATCCTCCGGCGGAGCCGATCGGCTCCGCGCCGCCGGCATCGACGTCGAGCCGGCCGTGTTCGCCGCCGACGGCACCGACCTGCTCGGGTCATGGCTCGCCGTGCAGCGCCTCGGGCGTCCGCACGTGACGGTGAAGTGGGCGCAGTCACTCGACGGACGAGCCGCCGCCGCCGACGGCACGAGCCAGTGGATCACGGGCTCCGCGGCACGCGAAGACGTGCACCGCCGCCGCGCGGCGGCCGACGTCATCGTCGCCGGCATCGGCACGGTGCTCGCCGACGACCCCGCCCTCACCGCCCGCACCCCCTCCGGCGCGCTGCACGACTCCCAGCCGGTGCCGCTCGTGCTCGGGCGCCGCGACATCCCGCACGATGCGGCCGTGCGCCGGCATCCCCGCCCGTTCCTCCAGCGCGCGGGCGACGACCTGCCCGCGGTGCTGGCGGAGCTGCGCGGCCTCGGCTTCCATCGGGTGTTCGTCGAGGGCGGGCCCGCCGTCGCCTCGGCGTTCCTGCGCGCCGGCCTCGTCGACGACGTGATCGTCTACGTCGCCCCGGTGCTGCTCGGCGGTGCACGGCTCGCCCTGGGCGAGATCGGCGTGCCGACCATCGGGTCGGCCCTGCGGCTCGACACCGTCTCGATCGACCGACTCGGCGACGACGTGCGGATCATCGCCCACCCCTCCTCCGCCACGGCGGATCCGACGAAAGGCGCGTGAATGTTCACCGGAATCATCGAAGAACTCGGCGAGATCACCGACGTGGCGCTTTCCGGCGACGGCGTCCGCCTGACGGTGCGCGCGCCGATCGCGGTCTCCGACGCCTCCCACGGCGACTCCATCGCCGTCTCCGGCGTCTGCCTCACCGTCGTCGAGCAGGCCGCCGACGGGTTCACCGCCGACGTCATGAAGCAGACGCTCGACATGTCCACCCTCGCCGGGGCGGCGCCGGGTCGCCGGGTGAACATCGAGCGGGCCACCGCGACCGGCGGGCGCCTCGGCGGCCACATCGTGCAGGGACACATCGACGGCACCGGCGAGGTGCTCGAGGTGCGGCCCGGTGCGCAGTGGCTCGTGCTGCGGATCGGCCTGCCCGCTCACCTCGCGCCCCTCGTCGTCGACAAGGGCTCCATCGCCGTCGACGGGGTCTCCCTCACCGTCAGCTCCGCGAGTGCCGCCGACGCCGACGCGCCGTGGTTCGAGGTCTCCCTCATCCCCGAGACCCTCACGGCCACCACCCTCGGCGAGCGCGCGGCCGGTGACCGCGTGAACCTCGAGACCGACATCCTCGCGCGCCACGTGCAGCGACTCCTCGCCTTCGCGCCGACCGCCGGCGCAGATCCGGAAGGAGGCTCCCGATGAGCCTTTCCCCCATCTCCGACGCCCTCGACGCCCTACGCGCGGGACGCCCGGTCATCGTCGCCGACGACGAGAACCGCGAGAACGAAGGCGACGTCATCCTGTCCGCGCAGCTGGCGACGCCGGAATGGATCGCGTGGACCGTCCGATGGTCCAGCGGCTTCATCTGCGCGCCGATGCCCGCCGATCGCGCCGACGCCCTCGACCTGCCGCCGATGGTGGAGACCAACCAGGACGCCCGCGGCACCGCGTACACCGTGAGCGTCGACGCGGCCGACGGCATCACCACGGGCATCAGCGCCGCCGACCGCGCGCACACCCTCAACGTGCTGGCGAACCCCGCGTCGACGCCGTCGAGCGTGATCCGCCCCGGACACATCCTGCCGCTGCGCGCCGTTGACGGCGGCGTGCGGGAGCGCGGCGGACACACCGAGGCCGCCGTCGAGCTCATGCGGCTCGCGGGGCTGGAACCGGTGGGAGCGATCGCCGAGATCGTCGCGGAGGACGGGTCGATGATGCGCCTTCCCGGTCTGATCGAGCTCGGTCGACGCGACGGCGTGCCGGTGATCACGATCGAGCAGCTCATCGCGCACCTCGGGGAGGTCGACCCCGACGGCACCCGGTCCGGCCACGCGCATCGCCGCCGCGTGAGCCTGCGCGCGGAGTCGCGCGTTCCCACCTCCCACGGCGAGTTCCGCTTCCTCGCCTACAAGGACCGCGTGACCGGCACCGACCACATCGCCGTCGTCTCCGGCGACCTCTCCTCCGACGCCCCGCTCGTGCGGGTGCACTCGGAGTGCCTCACCGGTGAGGCGTTCGGATCGCTGAAGTGCGAGTGCGGATCGCAGCTGGATGCCGCCCTCGACGCGATCGAGCAGGACGGCGGCGTCGTGGTCTACATGCGCGGTCACGAAGGACGCGGCATCGGCCTCATCAACAAGCTCCGCGCCTACGGGCTGCAGGAGCGCGGCTACGACACCGTCGACGCCAACCTCGAGCTCGGGCTGCCGGCCGATGCGCGCGACTACGCCGCGGCCGCGGGCATCCTCGCCGACCTCGGCGTCGAGCGCGTGCGCCTGCTCACCAACAACACCGACAAGGTCAGCCAGCTGCGCGAACTCGGACTCGACATCGTCGAGCAGGTGCCGCTGCTGGTCGGCGTCGGACCCAACAACCACCAGTACCTCGCCACCAAGCGCGACCGCATGGGACACATCATCGCCGAGGAGGACCTCGCCGACGCGGTCGCGCAGATGAAGGAAGGAGCCGGCGCATGAGCGGCACCGGAGCACCCCAGACCCCCGCCCCCGTCGACGCGACGGGGCTCTCCGTCGTCGTGATCGCCGGCACGTGGCACGACACCATCACCGACGGGCTCGTCGCCGGCGCTCGACGCGTGCTGGATGCCAGCGGCGCCGACCACCGCCTCGTGCGCGTGCCCGGCTCGTTCGAGCTCGCCCTGGCGGCGCAGGCCGCCTTCGCGGGCGGGGCCGACGCGGTCGTGGCACTGGGCGTGATCATCCGCGGCGGCACGCCGCACTTCGACTTCGTCGCCGCCGCCGCCACCGACGGACTCACCCGCGTGTCGCTCGACGCCGGCAGACCCGTCGGGTTCGGCGTGCTCACCCTCGACGACGAACAGCAGGGACTCGACCGGGCGGGCCTGGAGGGCTCGAAAGAGGACAAGGGTGCGGAAGCGGCGGACGCCGCGGTGCGCACCGCTCTGGTCACCCGCGCGCTGCGCGGCTGACGGGGCGACGGTGAGGTCGTCCTTGCTGGCGGCCTCGCATCCGGCGCCGTAGGTTGTGTCGCATGGAGTTCCTTCGCCACCTCGTCGTGCTCGTCCATCTCGTCGGGTTCGCCCTGCTCTTCGGCGCATGGGCGGTCGAGGCCATCGGTGGCCGTCGGAACGTGACACGGCTGATGAACTGGGGCCTCGCCGTCGCCGCCGCCGCGGGCCTCGCCCTCGCCGCTCCGTGGGGAGTGTCGTACGAGCTGAACTACATCAAGATCGGCGTCAAGCTCGTCATCCTCCTCGTCATCGGAGCGCTGCTCGGGATCGGCTCCGCACGGCAGCGCAAGCGCGGCTCGGTGCCGACCGGCGTCTTCTGGTCGATCGGCGCGCTGACGCTCGCGAACGCGGCCATCGCGGTGCTCTGGACGTGATCCGGATCGGCGGGCGCCGAGAGTAAGCTTGTCGCTCGCTATGACTTCCCCCCGAACCGCTCCGGCGAATCCCCGCTCTCGCGTCATCACCGCGAGCCTCGTCGGCACGACGATCGAGTTCTACGACTTCTACGTCTACGCCACCGCTGCCGTGCTGGTCTTCCCGGCGCTCTTCTTCCCCACCGGGAACGACACGACCGCTCTGCTGCTGTCGTTCAGCGTCTTCGGCGCGGCGATGATCGCCCGCCCGCTGGGGGCCATCGTCTTCGGCCATTTCGGCGACCGGTTCGGCCGCAAGATCACGCTGGTGTGGTCCCTGCTCACCATGGGCGTCGCCACGATCCTCATCGGGTGCCTCCCCACCTTCCAGGACATCGGCGCCGCTGCCGCGGTGCTCCTGCTCGTCCTGCGCCTCGCCCAGGGCTTCGCGCTGGGCGGCGAGTGGTCCGGCGCGGCGCTCGTGGCGACGGAGAACGCGCCGAAGGGCAAGCGCGCCTGGTACGGCACCTTCCCGCAGCTCGGCGCTCCGCTCGGGTTCATCATCGCCAACAGCGTTTTCCTCGCGATCAGCTGGGCCCTCCCGCACCCCGACGGCCCCACGCAGCAGTCCGAGGCGTTCCTCGCGTGGGGATGGCGCGTGCCGTTCCTGTTCTCGGCCGTCATGGTGATCATCGGACTGTGGGTGCGCCTGCGCCTGGTGGAGTCGGAGACGTTCGTGAAGGCCGGAGCGCACGGCGCGCTGCGCAAGTTCCCCCTGGTCACGGTGGTCCGCCGCAACGGCTGGCAGATCGTGCTCGGCACGTTCATCATGCTGGCCACCTACGTGCTGTTCTACCTGATGACAAACTTCACGCTCTCCTACGGCACCAAGGCGGCCGACCTCGATACCGCCACGGCGGCGGCCCGCACGGCCGCGGAGGCATCCGGCCAGAGCTTCGACGCGGCCGCGTTCGCCGACCAGTTCTACCCCGGGCTCGGCTTCGGCTACACCGACTTCGTGCTGATGCAGATCATCGGCGTGGTCTTCTTCGGCATCTTCACCCTGCTGGCCGGTCCCGTCGCCGACGCGATCGGCCGACGGCGCCTGCTGCTGTGGATCACGGGGCTGATCATCGTGTTCGGACTGACCTTCAACGTGTTCCTGCTGCCGCAGGCCGACCCGAAGTTCACCGGGGCGATGGTGCAGGCGTTCCTCGTGTTCGGGTTCATGCTCATGGGTGCCACGTTCGGGCCGATGGGCGCCGTCCTCCCCGAGCTGTTCCCGACGAACGTGCGCTACTCGGGATCGGCGATCGCCTACAACCTCTCCTCGATCCTCGGCGCCGCTCTCGCCCCGATCGTGGCGGTGGCCCTGTGGGCCGCGACCGGCGGCGCCCCGTGGCTGGTGGGCGTCTACCTGTCCGCGATGGCGGTGCTCACCTTCGTCGCCCTCATCCTCGCCCCGGAGACGAAGGACGTCGACTACGACGACAACATCGGCGTGGCCGCCAGCGGCTCGCTCTGACCGTCTGCGGGCGGCGGTTCGTTCAGTCCAGGAACAGGGCGCGCAGCCGCCGCGTGGTGAACACCAGCCCGAGGGCGATCATGACCACGAAGTAGAGCACGTGCCACAGCATCCCGGCGGAGAGGATGCCGGTCGTGAGGCCGCGGATGAGGTCGACGGCGTGCCACAGCGGGAACGCCATGATGATCTGCTGCACCCACTCCGGGTAGACCGAGATCGGGTAGAGGGTCGCCGAGAACAGGAACATCGGCAGCAGCACGAAGTTGATCCAGTCCATGTGCTGGAAGGTCTTCATGAAGCTCGTCACCGCCATCCCCACCGCCGCGAAGCCGAACGCGATCAGGAGCACCGCCGGAAGCGCCAGGATCGCGGTCCACGCGAGGTTGAGGCCGGCGATCTGCATGACGATCATGAACCCCGACGCATAGACGAGGCCGCGCAGCAGTGCGTACAGGATCTCGCCGAGCGCGACATCGAGCGGACCGAGCGAGGTCGCCAGCATGCCCTCGTAGAGCTTGCCGTAGTTGAGCTTGAAGAAGACGTTCCACGTCGAGTCGTAGATCGCGCCGTTCATCGCCGAGACCGCCAGCAGCGCCGGGGCGATGAACGCGGCGTAGCTCACCTCGACGCCCGGCGCCGCCTCGACCTCGCCGATGATGACGCCGAGTCCGATCCCCATCGACAGCAGGTAGAACACCGGCTCGAAGAAGCCCGAGGCGACCACGACCCAGCTGGAGGATCGCGCCGCGATCAGGCCGCGCTGCACCACGGCCTGCGGATTGCCGGACCAGAGGGCCCGCACCCCGCCGGCGCGGGCTCGGCCGACCGGGTGCTGCGTCGTGACGGCGCTCATGCCGCGAGCCTCCTGGCGAACAGGCGCCGCGCGACGACGAGTCCGCCGGCGGTGAGCGCGAGGAGATAGATCAGGTGCACCGCGATCATCCCGGGCGCCACCTCGGCTCCGTACGTGACGACACGGCCGAGCTCGGTGGCGTGCCACAGCGGCGAGATCCATCCGATCCACTGCAGGCCGATCGGGAGGTTCGTCAGAGGGTAGAACGTTCCCGAGAAGAGGAACATGGGCATGAACACGAAGCGCTGCACCAGCGCGAACTGACCCTTGTCGTCCACGATCGACGCCGCATACGCCATCAGCGGCACGCCGAAGGAGAGCCCCGCGAGGATGCCGATGGGCATCGACAGCCACGCCGTGGCCGGCACCAGGGCGCCAGGCTGGAGAACGGCGAAGAACAGGGCGATGAAGGCGAAGTAGAGCACGACGGTCATCGTCATGCGCGCGGCGGCACCGGCCACCACGCCGCCGGCGATCTGCCCCGGCGACAGCGGCGAGGCCGAGAATCCGAAGAAGTACCGCCGCCACTTGAAGCCCGCCATCACGGGGTAGGTGAACTCCTCGCTGGCGACGGCGATCGCCGAGGTCATCAGCAGCGCCGGGGCCACGAAGACGAGGTACGGCACCTGCTGAGAGCCGTCGTCGATGGGCGCCTGGATGAGCGCGGCCAGCCCGACGGCGAGGCCGAGCAGGTAGAGCATCGGCTGCCCCAGGGCCCCGACCACGATCGTCCATCCGTAGGCGCGCATGGCGCGCACCATGTGCTCGGTGACGTACAGCGCGCCGCGGGCGCGCGGTCGGCGCCCCCACGCGAGGGCCTCCTCGCGGAGCTCGTCGAGCGTGGGCGCGTGCGTCTGCTCGGTCGTCATTCGATCAGCGACCGTCCGGTCAGTCGCAGGAAGACGTCTTCGAGGCTGGAGCGCCGCACGAGCGACGTGCGCGGGTGCAGATCGCGCGCGGTGACCTCCTCCAGCGCCCGCTCGCCGTCGTGCGCGTACACGAGGACCCGGTCCGGCAGCACCTCGATGCGGTCGCCGACGCCCGCCAGCTGCGCCGCGACCTGCTCGTTGCGATCCGACCCGAAGCGCACCTCGAGCACCTCGCGGCTGGAGTGTTCGCGGATGAGCGACGCGGGCGACCCTTCGGCCATGATGCGGCCCTTGTCGACGACGATCAGTCGATCGCAGAGCTGTTCGGCCTCATCCATGTAGTGCGTGGTGAGCACCAGGGTCGTCCCCCGCTCCTTCAACCGGAACAGCCGGTCCCACAGCACGTGGCGCGCCTGCGGATCCAGCCCCGTTGTCGGCTCGTCGAGCAGCAGGATGCGCGGGTCGTTGATCAGGCCACGGGCGATCGTGAGACGCCGCTTCATGCCGCCGGAGAGCTGATCGACCTTGTTCCTGGCCTTCTCCTCCAGCTGCGCGAACACGAGGAGCTCGTCGGCGCGGCGATGGCACTCGCGGCCCGGCAGCCCGAAGTACCGGCCGTAGATGTACAGGTTCTCGCGCGCGTTCAACTCCCCGTCGAGGTTGTCCTGCTGCGGGACCACGCCCAGTCGCGACCGGATCTCGGGGCCGTTGCGGTCGGGATCGAGTCCGAGGATCGACAGGTCGCCGCCGGAGCGGGCGGAGACCGCGCCGATCATCTTCATGGTCGTCGACTTGCCCGCCCCGTTCGGACCCAGCAGCCCGAAAGACTCCCCGGCCGCCACCTCGAACGAGAGGTCGTCGACGGCGACGAACGCGGGTTTGCCCGCCACCCGGTAGGTCTTCCGGAGGTTCTTCGCGGAGATCACGGGTTCGGGCACCGTCTGAGAGTAGTCCCCGGCGGCGACATCCGTTCCCCTATCCTGGCAGCGCGCCCAGATCGGCTCGGCGCGGCACGAAGATCTCGGGGGATCCCATGGCAGAGCAACCCGCCCGCCCGGTTCCGGAGTTCGGGCGCGAGCACGATCACGCCGTGGCCGCACGGCCCTCCCCGACCAAGCGCCTCCTCGCGCTGTCACTGCCGGCGCTTCTCATCGGGGTCGGCAGCGCTCTCGGCCTGATCGTCCTCGACCTCGCCGCGCTGGCGCTGGAGGACCTGCTGTGGGAGGTGCTGCCTGCCGCGGCCGGCATCGACCCCGACGGGGCGGGCTGGATCATCGGCATCCTCACCGGCGCCGGGCTCGCCACCGGCCTCATCGTGCGCTTCGCGCCCGGACACGCCGGGCCCGACCCCGCGACGGAGTCGTTCTTCCCGCCGCCCATGCCGCTGTCGACCCTCCCCGGCCTCGCCGCAGCCGCGATCCTCACCCTCGCCACGGGCGTGAGCCTCGGACCTGAGGCGCCGATCATCACGATCAACGTCGCCGTCGCGGTATGGATCTGCCGCCGCCTGGTGCCGAAGATCCCCACGCGGCTCGTCGTGCTGATGGTCGTCACCGGCACCTTCGGCGCCCTGTTCGGCTCGCCGGTCGGGGCCGCGCTGCTGGTCACGTCGGTCGCCGCGACGATCGCGTCGAAGGAACTGCTGTGGGATCGGCTGTTCGCGCCGCTCGTCTCGGCCGCCGCCGGGTCGATCGTGATGCTGCTGTCCCACCACGGCAGCCTCGCCCTCCCGCTGCCGGCGGTCGAGCTGGACATCCTCCCCGATCTCGGCATCGCGATCGTCGTCGCCGCCGTCGCGATCGTCGTCGGCCTCGGGCTGCTCTACGCCTTCCCGCTCGCGCACCGTCTCTTCCACCGGTGGCGCGACCCGATCCTGCCGCTCACCGTCGCGGGGCTGCTGCTGGGCATCCTCGGTGCGATCGGCGGTCCCATCACGCTCTTCAAGGGCCTCGACCAGATGGCCCAGCTGGCCGAGCAGGCCGACGACTTCACGCCGGGGCAGCTCGCGCTCATCGTGCTGGTGAAGCTCGCCGCTCTCCTCATCGCCGGCGCCGCCGGCTTCCGCGGTGGCCGCGTGTTCCCGGCCGTCTTCATCGGCGCGGCCGTCGGCGTGCTCGCCTATGCCCTCTTCCCCGGCATCCCGCTCACCCTGGCGATCTCGGCCGGTGTGCTGGGCATCTGCCTCGTCGTCATCCGCGACGGCTGGCTCTCGCTGTTCATCGCCGCCGTCGTCTCCGGCGACGCCGCGATGGTGCCCATCCTGTGCATGGTGGTGCTTCCCGGATGGCTCGCCGTCGCTCGTCTGCCCGAGATGCGGATCACACCCCCCGAGGGCCACCGCGAGAACGACGCCGCGACCCCCGCCAGACCGGCCTGAGACCGGCGGCGCCGCGCGTTCGTTCGCCCACGGCGTCACCGGGGCGTCACCGTCGCGGTGCGAAGCGAAGTACGGTCGAAGACAACCGTCATCCCCTGTTCCGAGGTACCCGCATGTCCACTGACACCCGCCCCTCCCGCGCCCGATTCGGCCGGGGTGCCCCGGACGACGGGCCGCGCGCGAGCATGCGGCAGCTGCTGCCCTTCCTCCTGGAGCACCGCACCGTGCTCGTCGTCGTCGCGATCCTCAGTGTCTTCGGCGCCGTCACCACGCTCGCGCAGCCGGTGCTGGTCGGGCAGGTCATCGAGGCGGTGCAGGCCGAGCAGGCGCTCGGGATGCTCGTGTGGGCGATCGTCGCGCTCGTGATCGTGTCGTCGGTCATCTCCGGCTATCAGCACTACCTCCTGCAGCGCACCGGCACCGCGGTGGTCTACTCGAGCCGGCGGCGGCTCATCGCGCGCATCCTCCACCTGCCGATCAGCGAGTTCGACGCGCGCCGCACCGGCGACCTCGTCTCGCGCGTGGGCACCGACACCACCCTCCTGTACGCCGTGCTCACGCAGGGCCTCGCGGACGCGGTCGGCAACGCCCTGATCTTCGTCGGCGCCATCATCGCCATGGCGCTCATCGACCCGCTGCTGCTCGGCGCCATCGTGATCGTTCTCGGCGTGTCGATCCTGGGGGTCGTGACCCTCAGCGGTCGCATCCGCAAGGCGACGGCGGAGCAGCAGGTCAAGGTGGGCGAACTCGCCTCCGGCGTCGAGCGCGCCATCGGCTCCATCCGCACGGTGCGGGCATCGGGCGCCGGCGAGCGCGAGCAGTCGGCCCTCACCGCCACGGCCGGCGAGGCCTACGGCGTGGGGGTGCGGATCGCGAAGGTGTCGGCCCTCGTGGTGCCCATCGCCGGCATCGCCCTGCAGGTGTCGCTGCTGGCCGTGCTCGGACTCGGCGGATACCGCGTCGCGGACGGTGCCATCGGGGTGGCCGACCTCGTCACCTTCGTGATGTTCCTCTTCCTTCTCGTCGGGCCGCTCGGGTCGTTCTTCGGCGCCATCACCTCCGTCAACCAGGCGCTCGGCGCCCTGGGCCGCATCCAGGAGGTGCTCGATCTCCCCACGGAGACCCAGGATGACGCGCGGATCGCCGCGACCGTCGCTCCCGAGCCCGACGGCACGGCCGGAGACGCCGCGGCCGTGGAGTTCCGGAACGTGCGGTTCGGGTATCCCGAGCACGTCGTCGCCGCTCGCCGTCGGGCGGAGACCGAGGCACGCGCGGTGCTCGAGAGCGCCCACGTCGACACGTCGGCCGTCACCCTGCCCGACGAGGCGGACGACGCGCAGCCCGCCGAGACCGTGGACGAGACGAAGGATGTGCTCCGCGGCGTCTCGTTCCGCGTCCCGCGCGGCGCCCGCGTGGCCCTGGTGGGCCCGTCGGGTGCGGGAAAGAGCACGACCCTGTCGCTCATCGAGCGGTTCTACGATCCGACCGGCGGCGCCATCCTGCTCGACGGACAGGACGTGCGCACCCTCGACCGCGACGACCTGCGCAGCCGCCTCGGCTACGTCGAACAGGACGCGCCGACCCTCGCCGGCACGATCGCCGAGAACCTGCGCCTGGCCTCCCCCGACGCCACCGACGCCGAGTGCGAGAGTGTGCTGCGCGCGGTGAACCTCGGCGACGTGCTCGACCGGAGCCCCGACGGGCTCGACGCCGCCGTGGGCGAGAGCGGGGTCATGCTCTCCGGCGGTGAGCGCCAGCGCCTCGCGATCGCCCGCGCCCTGCTGGCCGCACCCCCCATCCTGCTCCTGGACGAGTCGACCTCGTCGTTGGACGGCCTGAACGAGCAGCGCATGCGCGAGGCGATCGACGCCGTCGCCGCGGGGCGCACGCTCATCGTGATCGCCCACCGCCTGTCGACCGTGGTCGACAGCGATCTCATCGTCGTGATGGAGAACGGCCGCGTCGTCGGATCGGGCACCCACTCCGAGCTCGTGCAGTCCACGCCGCTCTACCGCGACCTCGCCAAGCATCAGCTGCTGGTGTGACCCGGCAGCCGCGCTGCCCGCACATCCCGCAGCCGCCGCGCGCGCACATCCCTTCCCGCTCCGCAGTCACTTTCTGCGCATCCTTCCCGCTCGCTCCGCAGTCACCTTCCGCGCATCCCTCCCGCTCCGCAGTCACCTTCCGCGCATCCCGCTCGCTCCGCAGTCACCATCTGCGCATCTGACAGCGGAGCACCCGCACAATCTGACTGCCGAGCGGTCATGCGGCCACGCGCGGCGGCGCGCACGCGGCAGCGCGCACGCGGCAGCGTGCACTCGGCGCGCGCGTGGAACCGCCTCAGGAGCGGGTCAGGCGGTAACGCAGGGCGTCGAGCTCCGCGCGCAGGGCCGCCGGCACGCGGCCGTCGAAGGTGTCGTAGAACTCCTCCGTGAGATCGGCCTCGCGCAGCCACGAGTCGCGGTCGATCGCGAAGAGCGCGTCGAGGTCGTCCTGCGGCACGTCGATCCCCTCGAGGTCGATGTCGGATGTCTCCGGCAGCCGGCCGATCGGGCTGTCGACCGCGGGCACCTCGCCGTCGATGCGGCGGATGATCCAGTCGATCACGCGGGCGTTGTCGCCGAACCCGGGCCACAGGAAGCGGCCGTCGTCGCCCTTGCGGAACCAGTTGACCTGGAAGATGCGCGGAGCGCGGTCGAACCGCAGCTTCTGCCCGATCCGGAGCCAGTGTCCGAAGTAGTCGGCCATGTTGTAGCCGCAGAACGGCAGCATCGCGAACGGATCGCGGCGGAGCTCTCCGACGGTCCCCTCGGCGGCGGCGGTGCGCTCGGATGAGATGGTCGAGCCCATGAAGACGCCGTGGGTCCAGTCGGTCGCCTCGACGACCAGCGGCACGTTCGTCGCACGGCGCCCGCCGAACAGGATCGCATCCAGCGGCACGCCCTGCGGCGCATCCCAGTCGGGGGCGATCTGCGGGCACTGCGCCGCGCCGA
Organism: Microbacterium luteum; assembly: GCF_015277875.1. Lineage (NCBI taxonomy): Bacteria > Bacillati > Actinomycetota > Actinomycetes > Micrococcales > Microbacteriaceae > Microbacterium > Microbacterium luteum. The sequence continues at coordinate 2,513,190 of NZ_CP063814.1, forward strand.
CGGTGAAGCGGGAGTTGGGGTGCGCCGCCGGCCGGCCCGACGCCGGCGTCCACGGCTGGCCCTGCCAGTCGGTGAGCTCGGCGGGGGGCGTGTCGGTCAGCCCTTCCCACCACACGTCTCCGTCGGGACGGAGGGCGACGTTCGTGAAGATCGTGTTACCCCACAGGGTCTCGACCGCCGTCACGTTCGTCGACTCGCCGGTGCCGGGAGCGACGCCGAAGAAGCCGGCCTCCGGGTTGATCGCCCACAGCCGCCCGTCTTCGCCCGGACGCAGCCACGCGATGTCGTCACCGAGCGTCTCGACGCGCCACCCCGGGATCGTGGGCTTGAGCATCGCGAGGTTCGTCTTGCCGCACGCCGACGGGAACGCCGCCGCGACGTGGTACGCCCGGCCGGCCGGATCGATGACGCGGATGAGGAGCATGTGCTCGGCCAGCCACCCCTCATCGCGGCCGATCACCGAGGCGATCCGCAGCGCGAAGCACTTTTTGGCGAGGATGGCGTTCCCGCCGTAGCCCGAGCCGTACGACCACACCTCGAGCGTCTCGGGGTAGTGCACGATGTACTTCTCGTCGTTGCACGGCCAGGCCACGTCCGTCTCGCCGGGCGCGAGCGGGGCTCCCACCGAGTGCACGGTCTTGACCCACGGCGCCCCCTGCGCGATCTCGCGCAGCACGTCGGTCCCCACCCGCGTCATGATCTCGATCGAGGCGACGGCGTACTCGCTGTCGGTGACCTGCACACCGATGTGGGACAGCGGGCCGCCGACGGCACCCATCGAGAAGGGCACGACGTACATCGTGCGTCCTCGCATGGATCCCTCGAACAGCGGCGTCAGAGTCGCGCGCATCTCGTCGGGCGCCGCCCAGTTGTTGGTGGGGCCCGCGTCGATCTCGCGCTCGGAGGCGATGAAGGTGCGCCCCTCCGTGCGGGCGACGTCGCTCGGGTGGGAGCGGGCGAGGTAGGAGCCCGGACGCCACTCGGGGTTGAGCTTGATGAGCTTTCCCTGCTCGACCATCGCTCGCAGGAGGGCGTCGTTCTCGGCGCGCGAGCCGTCGACCCAGTGGATGCGGTCGGGCTGCGTCAGCTCGGCGATCTCATCCACCCACGCGACGAGCTCGGCCATGCCGTCGCCGTCGAGGCGGGGTCGGATGCCGAAGCGTCGCTGCTGCGGGGCATCGTCGGTGACGCGGGGGGAGATGTCTGCGATGGCCATGTCGCTCCTCGGTGCGATGGGTGGCGTGCGGTGTACGACGGGGAGAACGTCGATCTGTACCCACTATCGGAGGAATCAGCGGCGTCTTACCAAGAATCAGGATCGTATTTTCTGCATTTCTTTCGCTATGCTCAAGGAATGCACGCGACGCCGCTGGAACTGTCGACCCTGGGCCACCGCATCCGACACCAGCGGGTGAGCCACGGGATGACCCTGGACGAACTGGGCGAGAAGGTCGGTGTGGCCGGAAGCCACCTGAGCCTCATCGAGAACGGCAAGCGGGAGCCGAAGCTGTCGCTGCTGCAGGCGATCGCGGCGGCGACCGGGGTGGATGTCGGTGAGCTCCTCTCCCCGGAACCACCGAACCGGCGCGCGGCGCTCGAGATCGAACTCGAACGTGCGCAGAGCGGGTCGGTCTTCCGCAGTCTCGGCATCGAACCCGTGCGCGTGACCAAGGGCATGAGCGACGAGACGATCGAGTCGGTCCTGGGCCTGCACCGCGAGCTGCAGCGCCGCGAGCGGGAGGCGATCGCGACCCCCGAAGAGGCCCGGCGCGCGAACACCGAGCAGCGCCTGCGCATGCGGGCGCTGGACAACTACCTGCCCGACATCGAGCGGCTCGCCGAGAAGCAGCTGAAGGCGGCGGGCCACTCCACCGGCGCCCTCACGCATCGCACGGTGAGCATCATGGCCGAGCAGATCGGCTTCGAGCTGATCTACGTCAACGACCTCCCCTCCTCCACGCGTTCGATCACCGATCTCGAGAACGGTCGCATCTATCTGCCGCCGGCGTCGATCCCCGGCGGCCACGGTCTGCGGTCGATGGCCCTGCAGGCCATGGCGCACCGGCTCCTGGAGCACGAGAGACCCGCCGATTACGCGGACTTCCTGCGGCAGCGGCTCGAGATCAACTACTACGCGGCGTGCTGTCTCATGCCCGAGTCCACCGCCGTGGGATTCCTGCAACAGGCCAAGAAGGACCGCAATCTCGCCGTCGAGGATTTCCGCGATGCGTTCGGCGTCACGCACGAGGCGGCAGGCATGCGCATGACGAACCTCATGACGCACCACCTCGGCATGCGCCTGCACTTCCTGCGCGTCGACGGCGACGGCGCCATCTCACGCGTGTACGAGAACGACGACCTTCCGCTTCCGGCCGATGTCACCGGTGCGGTGGACGGACAGGTCGCGTGCGCGAAGTTCTCCGCACGGGCGGCGTTCTCGGAGCAGAACCGCACCACCGAGCACTACCAGTACACCGATACGCCCAACGGCACCTACTGGTGCTCGACGCAGACGGGGACCACCGCGGAGGGCGAATTCTCCATCACCGTCGGTGTGCCCTTCGACGACGCCCGCTGGTTCCGCGGCCGCGAGACGACCACGCGCGCCGCCTCGACGTGCCCCGACGAATCGTGCTGCCGTCGTCCGGCGGTCGAGGCGACGGCGCGCTGGCGGGGGAAGGCGTGGCCGAGCGCACGCGTGCACATGCAGATGTTCTCGCCGCTCCCCCGCGGCGCCTTCCCCGGGGTGGACGAGAACGAGGTGTACGCCTTCCTCGACCGCCACGTCTGACCCGCATCCGAGCCCGCCGAGCCACCCCCTTCGCGCCGAGCCACCCCCTTCGTTGCGTCGACACGGGGGTCGCTCGCAGAAAAAGGGGTGGCTCGGGGCGGGGTGGATGCGCGCGTCAGCCGGGGAGGGGGCGGGCGGACCAGCCGGTCGCGGACGGGGTGTACTCGATGCGACGGCTCGGGGCCCCGGGATGCGACACCCAGAACAGCCAGCGTTCGGGCCGCACGGCGAAACCGACCCACCCGGCGGGGGGCTCCGGGTCGGGATGCGCGGCGGCGAAGCGCGCCCATCCCTCCTCCCGCGCGGCCAGCGGCTGGGCGGCGACCTCCGGCGTGTTCACCCAGGCCAACTGACGCAGGTACGGCGACCGGCGTGCGTACGCTCGGGCGGCGCTGGCGTCGGAGACTCGCGTGGCGAGCCCTTCCACAACCAGCTGCCGGGTGAAGCCCGGCCAGAGGATCGTCAGCGCCACCCGGGGGTTCACCGCGAGGTCGGCGACCTTGCGGCTGCTCGCGTCGGTGTGGAACGAGAAGGATGCGCCGTCGAAGTCGCTCAGCATCACGGTCCTCGCGTGCGGGACGCCCTCCGGCGACACGGTCGACAGCGTCATCAGGATGCGGTCCTCATCCGGCCCCGGCAGCCAGCTCGCCGCGAGCGCCGCCGGGTCCGCGGGAGGATCGGCGGCGTGCACGGGATCGCTGGCGTGGTCGATGACCGGCACCTCGACCGCGATCGAGATCGACGCCGGATGCGCGGCGCCGCTCATGCGAACTCGAATCCATCGATCTCGGCGAGCGCTTCGGCGACGAAGTCGACCCCGCGCTCGAAGAGCACCTTGCCGAAGGCCGCGTTGGCGCCGGTCGCATCCCCGATGACGCCGGTGGGACCGAAGTCGTCACTGGTCCAGCCGAACATCACCGGCTTGCGGTTGAAGCCGATGTGCGTGTGTCCGGCGATCTTCTCGGGCACGTTCCGCGGCGGCATCTCGGGCGCGACGAGGTGCGGTGCGAGATGCATGACGAGCGAGGTCTCCCCGAAGCCGGCGTGGATGCCCTGCCCCTTCTCGTCCGGGCCGTCGACGCCGTCTCCCGCCGCCCCCGCGCCCGACGGCATGGAGAAGGATCGCAGGCCGTACCGGCGGCGCAGCTCCCGGTTGAGCCATCCGAGCAGCATGACGTTGCCCCCGTGGCCGTTGACGAAGGCGACCGTGCGCACCGTGGTCTGCGCGATCGCCGCGCCGATCTGCACGAGCTCGTCGAGCAGCGTCGTGCCCTCGATCCACAGCGTGCCGGGTGCCCAGTGGTGCTCGTCGGATTTCGCGTAGGCGACCGTCGGCAGCAGCCACGCGTCGATCCCGGCGGCGACCGCGCGATCGACGGCCGCCGTCGCGACGGCCTCGGCGATGAGCGCGTCGGTGCGCAGCGGAAGGTGCGGGCCGTGGTGCTCGATCGCCCCGATCGGCACGACGGCGATCGACCGGTCGCTCGTGGCGGCGGTGATCGCGGGGCCGGAGAGATCGGCCCACGCCCGGCTGGACGGAGTGAACGGGGTGGTCATCGGATGGCTCCCTTCGTGGGGCCGGCGTAGTCGGGATTGAGCTTTCCGGGGTTCAGCAGCCCGGCGGGGTCGGTCTCGCGCGCGAGGGCGACCGTCTCGGCGAGGCGGAAGTCGACGTTCCACTGGTGCGGGTTGTGGGTCGACACGCCCAGGTCGTGGAGGGCCTCGATGCCGGCGTAGACCGCCTCGGGACTCTCGTAGACGCCGGCGAGCATCCCGATCGGCACGGTGTGACCGGCCTCGATGTGCAGCTGGCCGCCGGGATACACCGCGTGCACCGCGTCGATGCGCTCGACGAGGGCGTCACCCGAGACCTCGACGTGGAAGTAGACGCCCGGTTCGGACTTCTGCAGCCACTCGATCGGATGGTTGTAGCTGAGCACCGAGATCGCCGACGAGACGTTCGCCCCCTCCCGCACGTCTTCGATGCGGCCACCGGCCGCTTCGATCAGCGCCGTCGCCTCGGACACGGTCGCGATGTCGGCGATCATCCGCAGGGAGCTGCGCCCCTCGGGGAAGGCGTCGTCGGGCGGCAGCTGCGCCGTCACGTGCGGGGTGTCCGCCGACACGAGCCGGGGCAGGGGTGTGAGCCGTCCGAGCGAGCGCAGCACCGACAGGGCGCCGGAGAAGTCGGGGAAGGATGCATACAGCCCGCGCCAGTCCTGCAGCGGCTCCAGCCGCACGGTGGCCCGGGCGATGATGCCGGCGGTGCCGTAGTTGTGAACGAATCCTTGCGCCGCTTCGCCCTCGAGGTGCACAAGTTCGCCGGCGGAGGCGGGCGTGACGACGTCGAGGGCGACGACGAAGCCGCGATCGTTGGACCCGTGCGCGATGGTCCCGGTGCCGCCGGATCCGCCGCTGAGGAAGCCGCCGAGGCTGGAGTGCACCGTCGACGGATACATCCACAGCTGTCGCCCCGCGGCGCGCGCCGCCTGCTCGAGCGCGGTCATCGGGGCTCCGGCGTCGGCGGTGATCGTCTCGTCGGTCACCTCGATGACCGACCGGGCGCGCGACATGTCGAGCACGAGCCCGCCGGGCATCGGGATCGCCTGACCGTAGTTGCCGGTGCCCTTGCCGCGCGGCGTGATCGGGGCCCCGTGGCGTGAGGCGATGCCGACGACCGCGGCGATCTCGGCGGCGGTGGCCGGGAACGCCACGAGGTCGGCGACCCCGAGCGGGAGCTGCTCGGCGATGATCGGCGACATGCGCGCGCCGTCGACCGACGCCTTCTCGCGCTGACGCATGTCTGAGCTGACGCCGCGTGGGCCGAGCAGATCGGCGATCTCGCGCTCGAGGGCGGCGTAGTCGGGGGTGGTCATGGATGTCCTCCTTCATCGCATCTCCCGAAGGCGGTGCGCGGCGAGCCGGGTGATGAGTCACTCGTCGCGCGGGGTGCGGGATGCCGGGGGTCGGCACGACCGCCCGGTAGCCTGCTGGCATGGCGGAAACGATGGGGCGCCGGGCGCCGGACGGTCCGGCGGACCCCGACGAGGCCGCACGCGCGCTCGGAGCGCGCATCCGGGCGCTCCGCACGGCGCGCGGGGCGACCCTCACCGAGGTGGCCGCCGAGGCGCAGCTGTCGCACTCGTTCCTCAGTCAGGTCGAGCGCGGGCTGGAGCGCTTGAGCATGACCTCGCTCTTCCGTGTCGCGCAGGCGCTCGGTACGACGCAGCAGGCGCTGCTGACCGAGCAGCCGCGGGAGCGCTCGGAAGGCGGGTTCCACCTGTTCCGCCGTCAGGATGACTCGGCGGTGGACACCGAGAGCGGCCCCGTGCACGTGATGGCGCCCCCGACCGGGCACTTCGTGCCGATGATCATGATCGGACCGTTCGGCGACGAGGGGCCCTGGTGGGAACACGGCGAGGACGAGTTCGTCTACGTGCTCGACGGCGTGCTGGTCGTCGTGCTGGACGAGGGCGAGCACGAGCTGCGCGCCGGCGACGCGACGTACTACGAGGGATGGGTGCGCCACAAGTGGCGCACCCCGGAGGGCGAGACGAGCCGGGTGGTCGTCGTCAAGGAGCAGCGCCGCAGCTGAGCCGGCGCGACCGGTCACGCTCCCCCTCCCAGCTCGCGGGCGATCGTGGCGAGCACTCGTGCGTAGGCGATCTCATCGCCGCGCCGCGCGCCGCCGGCGACGACGACACCGGCGACCCCCGGAATTTCGAGGAGGGCCGAGCCGTACTCGATCGCGAGCCGGATCCCCTCCGAGCGCATGTCGCGCGCGGTGCGCAGCCGCTCGGCGTATCCGGGCGGAAGGAGCGCGGCGTGGAAGGAGGCCAGGAGCGCGGCTCCGTCGTCGTCGACGATCACCGGCACGCCGGGGAGGACGGGCGCGGTCGCGCCCGCACCGCGGCACCGCTCGATGAAGGCGGCGACCTCGTCGACGCCCCCGCAGTACTGCGTCAGGCACAGGCGACCGCCGGCACGTTGTTTCTCGGCGACGCGCGGGCCGCGCAGCCGGTGCGGCGGCGCCGCCGGCGATTCGGCGAAGGACGGGAGAAGCCCGTGGGCCCGGGCACGGGGAAGAATCGTGGTCGCCTCCAGGTCGAACACCGGCGCCGCGTCGGGCCGGTCGCCCGTCTCGGTGTGGTCTCCGGTGACGCAGTGCACGCCGGCGACACCCGCGTGGCGCAGAGCGGCGAGTTCCCCCTCGAGCGCGACGCGGTTGCGATCGCGAGCGTTGACACCGATCCAGGCGCGCATGCCGGCGGCCGTCATGAGGTGACCGCGGTAGGACGGCGGGAACTGCGTGCGCGAGGTGGCGGCGTCTCCCGACAGCGCGGCATCGGTGTGGGGAGCGAGCACCTCCGCCACGCGGGAGACATCGTCGGCGACCATCGGACGCGCGGGGAATCCCGTCATCACGAGAGCGCGCCGGGCGAGGATGTCGGCGACCTCCGTGGCCGCCGCGGTCGGAGCGGGCACCGGGGTCGTCGCCGCATCCGGCCACCGTATCGGCAGCTCTCGCTGAAGGAAGACGCACGGGTCGGGATGCGCTTCGCACGATCCGTCGGGGTTGACACCCCCGCACGGGCCGTAGGTCATGTTCTTCGGACACGCGTCGAGCGGAGCGGCACGGTGCATCGTCGCAGGAGGGATGGTCACCGGCCGCTCCGCAGGATGTCTAGACTGCGGCGATGGAGATCTCCACCCGCACCGCAGCCCTCACCGAATGGACCGAGCGACTCGCGGAGCCCGCCCCCGCCCCGGGCGGCGGCGCCGCGGCGGCGGTCGTGGCCGCCATCGGCGCCGCCGTCGCCGCCATGGCCGACGGCTACGGCGACGATCATCCCGACACCCGACGTTTCGTCGCGGCGCGCGAGCGGGCGTGGGAGGTCGCCGACGGCGACGCCCGGGCGTCCGCCGATCTCGCCGTCGTCTTCCATGCCGCGCCCGAAGACCGGGACGCCGACCGCACCCGTCGCATCCTGGAACACGCCGCGGTGTCGTCCGCCGCGGTGGCCGACGTCGTCGTCGAGCTCGCCTCCGCCCTCGAGCCGCTGGCGGAGCGGTGCCCCGAGCCGGTGCGCGCCGACGTGGCGGTCGCGGCCCGTCTGCTCGCCGCCGGCGCCCGGGCCGGAGCGGTCAACGTGCGGGTCAACGCGACCGCGAGCGCAGACGCGGGCAGCAGCGCCGAGTTCGTCGCGGATCTCCGAGCGAAGGAGCAGGACGCGATCGCCGCCGCCGACGCCCTCGATCGCCTGGCCGCCGAGGTGACCGACACGCTCTGACACTGCGGTCAGTCCATCGAGATGGACGTGTCGATGAATTCGTTCGTGTAGAGGTCGTCGATCGAGATCTCCTCCGCATCGGCCGCGCTGATGCTGCCGGCTTCGATGAGGAACGGCACGAAGTCATCGAGGATCGACTGCATGCGCTCGGGATCGAACTGCCCGAACACACCCGAAGCCTCATCGTTCTGCACGATGCCGAGCGCGACCTGCTGCTCGACCGAGAAGTCGGCGACGCCCTCGGAGTAGGTCCAGCCGGTCTGGTAGGTGTCGACGAGTTCGACGATCAGCGCGTTGGTGTCGGCCGGGTCGGCGAGATAGTCGAGCTGCGACTGCTGCATGATCGGGACGAGCTTGGCGAGGCAGTCGCCGTACTCCTCGATCGCGTCGGCGCGCACGGCGAGCGGCTCGGGATAGATCGTGTAGCCGACCTCGCTCAGCAGCTGGAAGCCGACGGGCTTGCCCCATTCGGCGATCTCGTTCTCGTAGATGTAGGGCTCGGCCGTCGCGAAGCCCTGCTGAAGGATCGTCGGGTCGGAGACGAAGCGCTGCGCCGTGCCCTCGTAGCTGAGGTCGATCTGCGAACTGTCGATGATGCCCTGCGCCAGGAGCATGTTGGGGATGACATCGCCGGAGGTGACCACGGGCGCACCGTCGGCGGTCGCCTCGGCGATCGTGGTGGCGCCATCGTGGCTCTCCGGGTCCCACATGAGGATCTGCGGGCTCCAGGTCATCTGCGACGTCACGGCGACCGTCGGCTGATCGGCGGCGGCGACGATCGCCGCATCCGTGTTGACCGCACCCAGCAGGATGTCCTCGTCGAGGTACATCAGCGCCGGCACCGGCTGGAAGTTGACGTTCGGGCCGCCGGGGCGAACCTCGATGTCGACCCCGGTGTCGACGCCCTGGGCGACGAGGGATCCGGTGACGCTCTTGACGTCGTTGTCGATCGTGTAGTCGGCGCCGACGAGCGAATACATCGCACCGTGCTCGGCCTCCGGCTGCCAGTCCTGCTGCATGACCACGGTCGCGGGGCATACGTCGGACAGGTCGAGGGCGCCGCCGGCCTCGGCGGTCGGGGCGGCCGGTGTCGTGTCCGCGGCGGGTTCGGTCTCTTCGCTCGAACAGGCGGCCAGCCCGAGGGTGGCGACCGACAGGGCGAGACCGGCGGCGACGGAGCGTCGGATGATGCGGGTGGGGGGTGTCATCTCGAGAGTCCTCCAGGACGAGTGGGTGATGCGCCGGACAGATGGATGGTGCGTGGGACGAACGGGGTGAGCGAGGTGCGGGGCTTCGGGGGTCAGCGATTCTTCCAGCCGAACAGCCGGCCCACGACGGCACGATCGAGGGCGGCGAAGACCGAGAACACGGCGACGCCGAAGAGGGCCGTGAAGATGATGGCGAGGAACAGCGGCTCCATGTTCAGGCGCAGCGTGTAGGTGCGCAGAAGTCCGCCGATGCCCTGCGAGCCCTGCTGGAAGAAGAAGTCCCCGACGATCGCGCCGATGACCGACAGGCCGGCGGCGTTGCGCAGGCCGGTGAAGATCGACGGGATGGCGGCGGGAAGCTGCAGCTTGGTGAGCCGCTGCCAGCGCGAGGACTTGTTCAAGGTGAACAGATCGTGCGCCGAGGGGTCCGCCGACTGCAGGCCGAACAGGGTGTTGGAGATCATCGGGAACACCGCGATGATGACGCACACCACGACGCGGGCGGGGATGCCGTAGCCCATCCAGATGCCGATGAGCGGCGTGAGCGCGAGGATCGGGATGGTCTGCAGGATCACCGCATAGGGGTACAGCACCCGCTCCGCCAGGTGGGACTGCGACATGAAGATCGCCCAGGACATGCCGATGACCACGGCGATCGCGAGACCCACCAGGGCGACCATCGTCGTCTGCCCGAGCGCGGCGAGCATGGGGCTGATGATCTGCGGGTTGCCGATCGTCTCGAGGACGACCTCGTGCGGCGGGGGCAGCAGGAACCGACGGCTCTCGGAGAGCAGCAGGTACGAGACGGCGTACCAGATCACGAGGATGCCGACGATCGCGAGCACGATCGGCACGGCGCTGGAACCGGCGCGACGCAGCGCCGACGTACGCTGGGGTCGGGCCTGCGACGGCGGGACGGTGGCCTGCGGGGTCGCCGCCGCGGCCGGGGCGATGAGGGTCTGCTCGGTCATGCGTGCGCCTCCAGCGTCTGCGAGAGATGACCGGCGATGCGGCCGAATTCCGGTGAGTACCGCAGCTCCGGCGGGCGCGGATACTCCCACGGGATCTCGATGTCCGCCACGATGCGGCCGGGACGCCCGCTCATCACGAGCACGCGGCTGGACAGATACACCGCCTCGGAGATCGAGTGGGTGATGAACATCGCCGCGAACCGCTTGAGCTGGAACAGGCGCTGCAGCTCCGTCTGCATCTTCAGCCGGGTGATCTCATCGAGCGCGCCGAACGGCTCGTCGAAGAGGGCCAGCTGCGGTTCGGCCACGAGAGCCCGCGCGATCGACACGCGCATCCGCATGCCCCCGGAGAGCTCGCGCGGATGCTGCTTCTCGAAGCCGTCGAGCCCCACGAGCGCGAGCGCGTCGCGAGCCCGGCGTGCTCGTTCGGCCGAAGGAACGCCGGCGAGTTCGCCGACCAGTTCGACGTTCTTCTGCGCGCTCCGCCACTCCAGCAGTGTCGCGTCCTGGAAGACGAAGCTCGTCACGGCCGCATCGACGTCGAGACTGCCGTGGCTGACGGTGTCGAGACCGGCGGCCAGGCGCAGAAGAGTCGACTTGCCGCATCCGGAGGGTCCGACGACCGACACGAACTCGCCGCGGGAGATGTCCATGGAGACGCCGGTGAGCGCTCGGGTGCCGGTGGCGAAGTCCTTGGTGACATCACGGAGGGCGAGCGTGGGCGCCGTCGTGACGGGCGCGGGGGCGGCAGCGGTCATACCGTGATCTCCTTCGGAGCGGGCGTGCGGATGTCGACGGTGGCGGTGGACAGGTGCCGCGTGGCCACGACGCGGCCGTCGCGCACGACGACCCGATCGGGTGCGCGTTCGGCGAGCGCCTCGGCGACGGAGGACGCGCGCACGAGGAGCAGGTCGGCCACGTCGCCGTGGGCGCCGCCGGCGGCGGGCATCCCCATGAGCGTTCGACCGGCCGACGCGACGCGCCACGCCTCATCGGGTGACAGGTGCCCCGCGATCACGAGCGCCGCGGCCACGTCGACCATGTCGCCGTTGCCGAGGGGGTTGAACGGGTCCTGCACGTTGTCGCCACCGGCGGCGAGCACGACGCCGGCCGCGCGGATCGCCCGCAGCGGCGGGACGGCGCGCGGCGTCGAGACGGGGTGGTCCCACCCCTGGAGATAGAGGTTGGTGAGCGGGTTGGTGACGATGCTCAGCTCGGCGGCCGCGACGGTGGAGAGCACCTCGGTGAGCCGATCGCGGGGCTGCACCGCGAGGCTCACGCAGTGACCGGCCGAACGCGTGCGCTCGGGCGCCCAGTGCGCGGTCGCGTTCGCGAGGTGGACGACATCCAGCGACGCGGGGTTCAGCGTCTCGTCGGTGTGGAAGTCCACGCCGATCCCCGCCTCGTCGGCGAGCGCGATCGTGCGGTCCATCTCCCCCGCCGGATCCGGCGACAGATGGGGCGCGCCGCCGAGGAGGTCCGCTCCGATCCCGATGGCCTCGCGCACGAGATCCGCCGCGTGCAGGTAGCCGTGCATGGCGACGATCTGAAGGTCGACGAGGCCGGCGAACTCGTCGCGCAGTGCGACGATCGCGCGCAGGCCGCGAAGCGGGTCGGCCCCCTCGTGGAAGTTCACGTGCGTGCGCATCGTCGTCACGCCGGCGCGCAGCGCCGCCAGCAGCGCGCGGCGGCCGTTGTGCTGGATCTGCTCCTCGGTGAGGGCGGTACCGAAACGCTGCCAGCAGGCCACGGCGTCTTCCAGGGAGCCGGCGGGGCGACCGGCCATCTCCCACGTGTAGGCCTTGTCGATGTGGGCGTGCATGTCCGCCAGGGGCGGCAGCAGCATCCATCCGGTCGCGTCCACGCCGGCCGGGCCCGCGACGTCTCCGATGGAGGTCGACAGGTGACCGTCGACGACGGCGAGGTCGCCGACGGCGCCGTCGATGGTGGTGACGTTGCGGAGCACGTCGAGCGCGGCGCCGGGGGCGAGAGATTCGGGCGTCGGGAGGACCATGGCGCTCGCTTTCTCGATCGTGACGGTTTGGGGATCGGTGTTGGCTTGACCAACAATGGCCATTGAACGCCGACCCTGTTTCGACCACCCACGCCACGTGTTGCGAGCCTGTTACGACTCGCGACAGGCGCCGGATCGCCCTGAAAACGTCGATTACGGTCGTCCCGCAGAACCACCCCGAGGAGCACCCGTGAGCTACTTCAGCGACGTCGAACGAGACCTCGTCATCGCCGCCCGCACCGACGTCGCCGACGGCGTCGTCGCGCTCGACCTCGTCTCGCCCAACGGCCGCGACCTACCCGCCTGGAGCCCCGGTTCGCACATCGACCTCGTGCTGCCGGGGTCCTCGCGGGACGAGGTCGTCGAGCGGCAGTACTCCCTGTGCTCCGACCCGGCCGAACGCGGATCGTGGCGGGTCGCGGTGCTCCGCGAGGACGCCGGCCGCGGCGGGTCGGTGCGCGTGCACGAGAGCGCCGCGGTCGGAGCGCGCATCCGGGTGCGCGGACCTCGCAACCACTTTCCGTTCGTCCCCGAGCCGGGCCTTTCGTACCGGTTCGTCGCGGGCGGGATCGGCATCACCCCCCTGATCGCCATGGTCGCCGCGGCGGCCGCGGCAGGAGCGGATTGGCACCTCGACTACGCCGGCCGCTCGCGCCGAACGATGGCCTTCGCGAGCGAGCTCGCCGCGGCGCATCCGGATCGCGTGGCCCTGCACGCCGCCGATGAGGGCGGGCGGTTCGACGTCTCCGGCCTCGCCGCATCCGCCGACGAGCACACGCGCATCTACGCGTGCGGCCCCGCGCGGCTGCTCGAAGCCCTCGACGCGGCCTTCCCGGGCGAGGACGGCACACGCCTGCACCTCGAGCGGTTCGAGGCGCGCGAGTTCGGCGAACCGGTGTGGCCCGATCCGTTCGAGGTGGAGCTCGCCCTCTCGGGCGATGTGGTGACGGTCTCCCCCGGACAATCGGTCCTGGATGCGATCACCGAGCAGTCCCCCGAGACCGTGGTGCTCTCGAGCTGCCGGCGCGGAACCTGCGGCACGTGCGAAGCGCCCGTTCTGGAGGGCGAGATCGAGCACCGCGACTCGGTTCTCACGCCGCTGGAGCGACAGGACAGCACCGTCATGATGGTGTGCGTCTCCCGCGCGGCCTGCCCCCGGATCGTGCTCGACCTCTGAGACCTCCCGGTTCAGCCGGCGATGCGCGCACGGAGGCCGGCGACCAGCGTCGCCTCGTCGGCGGTGAGCAGCCGTCCGTCGCGCACCACCGCGGATCCCCCGACGAAGACGTCGCGCGGTCGTCGCCCGGGCGAGGCCCACAGGAGCCCGGCGACCGGGTCCGCGACGCCGGCATCGGCAACCCCCGAGACATCCCACACGCACACGTCGGCTCGGGCGCCGGCGCGAAGGTGCCCGATGTCGTCTCGGCCGAGGCCCGTGGCGCCACCCTCGGTCGCCATCGCGAGAACCGTCCGGGCGGAGAGCTGTGCGCCGACCAGTCCCGACACCTGCATCGCCAGGCGTGCATCCGCGAGCAGGTGGCCGGCGTCGTTCGACCCCCCACCCGAGGTGCCGAGTCCGACGACGACACCCGCGGCCCGCAGAGCGGCGACGGGTGCGACGCCCCATCCCATCGGCACGTCGCAGCCGGGCGCGTGGGTCGCGGTGACGCCCGCGGCCGCCAGGCGGTCGATCTCCCCCGCCGTGACATCGCAGAGGTGCGCGATCGTCACGCCCACGTCGAGCCACCCCCATTCTTCGAGGAGATCCAGCGGACGACGGCCGTAGCGCTCCAGCGCGATCTCGGTGTCCACCTGCTCGTTCGCCTGCGTGCGGCGGCGCAGCCCGTGGCGCGCGGCGACCTCACCCAGGCGCCGGAAGGTGGCCTCCCCGTCGGAGTGCACACCAGCCGGCCCCACCGCGATCTGCAGCATCCCGTCATCCGTGACGCCGCGCTCGTGGCCGTCGCGCAGCAGCGTCTCCACGATCGCCTCCGCTCCCTCGGCGGCGATGCCGGCATCGTCGCGCGCGGTGCCGCGGACGAAGGCGAGTCGAGCGCCGAGCTCACGTGACACGGCCGCGATCGCTGCAGCGATCTCCGCCACCTCGCCGGCGGGGTCGCTGCCGGGCCGAGGCCAGTTCAACTGGTGGTCGGCCACCGTCGTCACCCCCGACAGCAGCGACTCGGCCATGCCTACGGCGGCGGTGCGCGCCGTGAGGGACGGATCGATGCCGACGGCGGCATACGCCGACGCCATCGCCGGCAGCCACTCCCGCATCGGCACCCCGCGGGTGGCGGGCAGGGTGCGGAAACCCGACTGCAGCAGATGATGGTGAGCGTTCACGAGCCCGGGTGTCACGACGCATCCCGACACGTCGACCTCGTCGACGCGGACACCGGCGAGGTCGACCTCGGCCGGCGCATCGACGACCCGGCCCGCGTCGATCCAGAGGTCTCCGGCGTGCTCGGTCGTCGCATCCACGAACACCCGCACGGCACCTCGGAGTCTCTGCATGGTCCCGTTGATATCACGCGGAACGTTCCGGAATGTTTCGCCCTGCGAGAGCATGGGGGCATGCCCCGCATCGGAATGATCCATCAGCCGACCCTGCCGCCCGAAACGCTTCCCGACGTCGCCCGTCACGCGGAAGCCGCCGGCGTCGAGGAGGTGTGGGTGTGGGAGGACTGCTTTAAGCAGAGTGGCCTCGCCCCGCTGGTCGCGGCTCTCGCCTCGACCGAGCGCCTGCGCGTCGGCGTGGGCATCCTGCCGATGCCTCTGCGCAATCCCGCCCTCGCGGCGATGGAGATCGCGACCGTGGAACGGCTGTACCCGGGGCGTGCGATCTTCGGGTTCGGACACGGGGTGCTCGACTGGATGGGACAGGCCGGCGCACGGGTCGCCTCACCGTTGACGCTCATGCGCGAATACGTGCCGGCGCTGCGCCGGCTGCTCGCCGGGGACGAGGTGACGACGTCGGGCCGGTACGTGCGCCTCGACCGGGTGAAGCTCGCCTGGCCGCCCGAGCGCACCGTGCCGGTGCTCGCGGCCGGCGAGGGTCCGAAGACGCTGTCTCTCACGGGCGAGGTCGCCGACGGCACCGTCCTCACCGCGGGATCCAGCCCCGCCATGGTGCGCTCCGCCGTCGCGCGCATCCATGCCGCCTGTGAAGCGGCGGGCCGGACGGGACCCCACGAGATCGTGGTGTTCCTCATGTGCGCGTTCGGCGACACGGCCTCAGCGCTCGAGGCGGAGTTCGACGCGTGGGGCTTCAACGGTGAGCGCCGCTTCGCCGCATCCGGCGACGATGCCGCGGTGGCCGAGGCGATCGCCGCGCTCACCGACGCCGGCGCGACGAGCGTCATCCTGCAGCCGCTGTCGCACGATGCCGACCTCGCCCCTTATGCCGATGCGACGGCACGGGTGACCGCGACCGTCCGCTCCGCCGAGCCGCCCCGCCCCTGACGAGTGGCCGGGCGGCCCGGCCGCGGGCAGCCCGGCACCTCGCGTCAGAACGGGTTCGGGGTGAGGGTGTACTTCGTCTGGAGGTACTCGTGGATGCCCTCGGCGCCGCCCTCGCGGCCGAGACCCGACATCTTCCAGCCGCCGAACGGGGCGGCGGCGTTGGAGACCACGCCGACGTTGAGACCCATCATCCCCGTCTCGAGACGCTCGATCATGCGCTGGCCGCGCGCGAGGTTCTCGGTGAAGACGTACGAGACCAGGCCGTACTCGGTGTCGTTCGCCAGCCGCACCGCGTCGTCTTCGTCGTCAAAGGGCACGATCGCCAGCACGGGTCCGAAGATCTCCTCGCGAAGGATGTCACTGCCCGCCGCGACGTCGGTGACGACCGTCGGCTCGAAGAACGTTCCCGCTCCGGCCACCGGCGACCCGCCCGTGCGCACCTGAGCCCCGCGGTCGACGGCGTCGGCCACGAGCGAGCGCGCCTTCTCGACGGCGCGATCGTCGATGAGCGGACCGATCGCCACGCCCTCCTCGGTGCCGCGACCGATGCGCATGCCCTGCACGCGCTCGGTCACGCGGCGGGCGAACTCGTCGGCGACCGAGCGGTGCACGATGAACCGGTTCGCCGCGGTGCACGCCTGCCCGATGTTGCGGAACTTCGCCAGCATCGCGCCGTCGACCGCCTTGTCGAGGTCGGCGTCGTCGAAGACGACGAACGGAGCATTGCCGCCGAGCTCCATCGACGTGCGCAGCACTCCCCCGGCCGCCTGCTCGAGGAGCTTCCGCCCGACCGGGGTGGATCCGGTGAAGGAGAGCTTGCGCAGCCGCGGGTCGCGGATGATGGGCTCCGAGACGGCGCCGCTCGACGATGTCGTGATGACGTTCACGACACCGTCGGGAAGCCCGGCATCCTGCAGCAGCTTGACGAAGAAGAGCGTCGTGAGCGGGGTGAGCTCGGCGGGCTTGACCACGACGGTGCAGCCGGCGGCGAGGGCCGGTGCGATCTTGCGCGTGGCCATCGCCAGCGGGAAGTTCCAGGGGGTGATGAGGTAGCACGGGCCGACCGGGTGCTGCGTGACGATCATGCGGCCGGTGCCCTCGGGGTTCGCCCCGTAGCGTCCCGAGGCACGCACCGCCTCTTCGCTGAACCAGCGGAGGAACTCCCCGCCGTACGCGACCTCGCCGCGCGCCTCGGCGAGCGGCTTGCCCATCTCGAGCGTCATCAGGAGGGCGATGTCCTCCTTGCGCTCCTGCAGGAGGTCGAAGGCGCGACGGAGCAGCTCGGCGCGTTCGCGCGCGGGCGTCTGCGCCCACGACGGGAAGGCCTCGACGGCGGCGTCCATGGCGGCGGCGCCGTCGGCGACCGACGCGTCGGCGATGGTCAGCAGGCGTTCCCCGGTCGCCGGATCGAACACCGGCAGGGTGGCGCCGCCCTCGGCGGCGCGCCACTGCCCGCCGATGAACAGCCCGTCGGGGACGTGGGCCAGAAGTGCGGTCTCTCGGTTCTCTGTCATCGATGACTCCCTGTGTCGGATGCCGCGGCATCCTCTCGATCGTGCTCGATCGCGAAACGCATGTCGGTGCCATTCTGCCGCGCCGGCGGAGCACCCGCGCCCTCCACCGCGTACAACGGCGAGCTCGGCCTTCGCCGCAACGGCGAAGGAACCGATCCTGGCGGACCCGGCGGTCACGCCCGGAACGAGCGCGGCAGCTGAGCCGGAGACGCTGCCTCGCCCACCCCGCGGGTGCACCGTGAACAAGACAGGAGATTCGGTGGGATCAGCCGCTGTGGGAGGCTTCCCGCGGGCATTTAACCCGAATCTCCTGTGGTGTTCACACCGGGCGCGACAAGCCGCGCCGCAGCGGCGAACGAACCGATCCTGGCGGACCCGACGGTCGCGTGGTTGCATGAAGCGAGGCAGCGCCGCCTCGAGGCGCGGCCCGGGAGGCACGTATGACCGTCATCACCACCGTCGGCACCGCCGAACGGCATCTTCCCGCCGAGCGTGCCACGCTCGTCGCGCGCGTGTCGGTCTCCGATGCCGACCGCGCCACCGCGATCGCCGCGGCGACCGCGCTGCACAACCGACTGGCGGCGCGGGCGGGCGAACTCCACGCCGCCGGGGACGCCACCTGGCATCACGCGTCGGCACTCTCCACCGGCGTGCACCAGTGGGTCGACAACGACGGATCGCTCCACCGCGAGCACGTGACCACCAGCTCCGTGCAGGTGAAGCTGTCGAATCTGGATCGCGTGGCGGACACCGTCGAGCAGCTGAGCGCGATGGGCGCGTCGGTGCACGCCTCGTGGGCCCTCAGCGAGGTCACGCGAACCCGCGTGACGAGAGAGATCCGCGCGGCTGCCGTCAGCGACGCCCGCGTCGAGGCCGACGACTTCGCCTCGGCCCTCGGCACGACCATCGCCCGGGTGGTCACGCTCCGCGCGGGCGAGGCCGGGCCCGGCCCCGTGGGACTGCGCAGCGCCGCGATGGCATCCGGCGAGAGCGCCGAGGTCTCCATCCCCGACATCACCGTGCGCGTCGAGGTGACCGCGGAGTTCGAGACCTCCTGACGGGCATGGACGACACCCACGCGACGGAGCACTCCCGGCGCATCGCCGCGTCGGACGCGGTGCTGGTCGCGCTCGGCATCGGCGTCGACCGCGCGGAACCCGGCTCTGCCGTGGTGCGCATGCGCGTGCGCGAGGACATGGTCAACGGCGCGGGCGTGACGCACGGCGGCATGATCTTCACCCTCGCCGACGCCGCGATCGCCCTCGCGAGCAACCACACACCGGATGCCGCGCTCGTCGCCGGCGCCGACATCGTCTTCCTCACGCCCTCGCACGAGGGCGACGAGCTCGTCGCCGTCGCCGAACAGCGCACGGTCACCGGTCGGACAGCGCTCTACGACGCGCGTGTCCTCACCGACGGGCGGGTGATCGCCGAGGTGCGCGGCCGCGTCCGCCTCCCTCGGCCGGTCCCCGGTCAGTAGGTCTCGGAGACCAGCCGCACGTTGTACTCGGCGACCCGCTGCGGAACGCCGTCGAACGCCTTCGCCCGCGCGTCCGACGCGAGGTAGGTCTCCTCCAGGCGCAGGAAGGCCTGCTCATCGCCTTCGGCGCTCACGGCCCACACGAACTCGTTCGTCTCTCGGATGCCGTACGCGAACTCAATCGCGAACCCGGCGGCCGGCCGCACGGCCGGCATCCACTTCTGCCACCACTCGACGAACGCGTCGTATTCTCCGTCGACGAGCGTGTACCGGCGCAGCTGCACAGTCCTCATCCCCCCATCCTGCCCGCTCCCCGATGCTCGGGGCGCCCACCGGAACGCACCCGATGTCAAGCCTCGACACGCAAACGGCGGCCACGGCACACTCGAAGTATGCAGAGGGATGTCTCCGCCCACGTCGCCCTGGATGTCACCGGTCCCGCAGAACTGGTGTTCGCGATCGCCGTCTCGCGTCATCACGCCCCCGACGAGACGCTGAAGGTCACCGTCGACGGAGCGTCGGTCCCCGTCGACGAGCTGCCCGACGCGCACGGCACCCGGCTGCACCGCGTGCGGTGCGAGACCGGGCACCTCGAGCTGTTTTACGAGGCATCCGTCTCCGGAACGGGAGACCCCGATGTCGCGACCGACACCGACCTCGTGACCTACCTGCGCCCGAGTCGCTATGCCGAATCGGACGCGCTCGCCCCCACCGCCGTCGCGGAGTTCGCCGGCGTCGCGGCCGGCGCCCCGCTGCTCACGGCCGTGTCGTCGTGGGTGGGAACGCGGCTGGCCTACGAGCCGGGATCGAGCCTGCCGACCGACGGCGCGGTGCGCACGCTGCTGGCCCGCCGCGGCGTCTGCCGCGACTACGCGCACACGTGCGTGGCCCTGCTTCGCGCGCTGGGGGTTCCCGCCCGGCTCGTCGCCGTCTACGCTCCCGGCCTGGATCCGATGGACTTCCACGCCGTCGCCGAGGCGTGGGTCGACGGCGCCTGGCACGTCGTCGACGCCACGACGCTCGCGCCCCGATCGACGCTGCTGCGCATCGCGACCGGACGGGATGCCGCCGACACGGCCTTCCTCACCGTCACGCGCGGCGGCGCTGCGCTGGCGTCGATGGAGGTCACCGCCACGGCCGACGCGCTGCCGGACGACGACCTCGACCGCCTCGTCGCCCTCCGCTGACCCGTTTCCGCGTGCGCCGGGCCACGCGGCGTGCCAGGCTGAGGGCATGAAGACCTGGGTCGTGCGCCTTCTCACCCTGTGGGCGTTCAACGTCATCGTGCTGCTCGTGATCGCCCTCGTGATGGGTCAGGTCGTCGCGGTCGGATGGAGCGCCCCCTGGGCGGCGCTTCTCCTCACCGTCGCCACGGTGTGGCTGCGTCCGGTCATCCGGAAGTTCTTCCAGAAGCGCGCTGCGGGCTCGGTGCACCGACGCACCAAGGTGGGAGAGAAGGTGCTGCAGTTGGGCATCGTGCTCCTGGTCGCCCTCATCGTGTGGGTCGCGGTCGTGCTGCTGTCCGGCGTGAACACGACCGGGTGGATCTCGTGGTGGGTGTTCCCGCCGATCATCCTCGCGATCGCGTGGGCGATCTGGGACGCCATCGCCGCCCGCGTCGAGGCGAAGGGCCAGGAGCTCTACGTGAAGGCCCTCGGCGGCCCCGCCTCCCCCAACCCCGAGCGATGAGCAAGGGAAGAGCTGGATTCCGTCACGTCAGGCTGCTGGGCTCGCCGAAGGACCCCAGCTAGGCTGTGCACGCAATGCGCGCATAGGCTGGGCCCGTCCCCTCACGACGGATGCCCGCCCGCGGCTCCGCCCACGCACGCAGGAGTTCTTCGTCCATGACCGCCGCCGGCTTCAGCGACGACATCGCCCTCGAGACCGACCGGCAGGGCGAGTGGGGGCGGTTCCCGGACGATGCCCCGGAGCGTGCCGCCCTGATGGAACTGAGCCGTGAACTGGCAATCCCCCTGCGTCCGCTGCGGATGCGCGTGCGCACTCAGGAAGGCAGCCGTGTCGAAGTCGACGGGGCCGCCTCTGACGGAAGCGTTTTTGTCCAGGTTTCGCTGCGTCGCGGCGACTTCACGTCCCAGCACCGGAACAAGATCATGGCCGACATGTTCAAGCTCAGTTGGCTGCGCACCGCGGCCGCGCCGGGGGCGCGGGCCATTCTCTGCGTAGGGGTCAACGCAGCGGCCGCATTTCGGCCCGGCGGCTGGCTGCCCCGCGCCGCACCCGACATGCACATCGAGGTCTGGGTCTGGGACGGCGAGCGCATCGTCGGGCTCGCATCTCGCCCCTGAAGCCAGTTGCCGGGCCCAGCGCTCTTCCACTATCGTTTCCACGTCTGCATGGACCTCCGCCGGAACACCGCACTCGCGTTCGCTCGGCACGCTTTCCATGGTCATCGATGATGTCCACACCCCTGGGAGGCCTCATGGTCCACACGCGTTCGCCGCTTGCCCCGCACCCCGTCAGGAACAGCGCATGAGCGGCACCGAGTACGGGCTCTTCCTCCCCAATGCGGCCGGCGGCTGGCTCATCTCCGACACGGCGCCCTACCCGCCCGCCGACTACGACTACAACAAGCGCGTCGCCCGGCTCGGCGAACAGATCGGCTTGGACTTCGTCATGGCAATGGCCAAGTGGCGCGGCTTCGGGGGTGCGACCGACCACTGGGGCGAAACGATCGAGTCGGTCACGATGATGGCCGGGATCGCCGAGGCGACCGAGCGTGTCAAGATCTGGGCGACGATCCATGCGAACATGCAGAACCCTGCCTTCGCCGCCAAGGTCTTCGCGACGCTTCAGCAGATCAGCGGCGGGCGTGCCGGGCTCAACATCGTGAACGGCTCGTATGCCGATGAGTTCGAGCAGATGGGCCTGTGGGACCCCGATATGTCCCACGATGAGCGGTACCGAATGACCGAGGAGTGGACCCGCCTCGTTCTGCGCCTATGGAGCGAGGACAGCGTCACCGAGCGCGGCGAGTTCTTCACGCTCACCGACTGCCAGTCGCGACCGCGCCCCACCACCCGACCCACTCTCATCAGCGCCGGCCGTTCCGAGAGCGGGCGCGCTTTCCAGGCGCGCTACGCCGACGGCGCATTCCTCGGCGCGGAGAGCCTCGAAGAGATGGCCGGGTTCTCGCGCGACGTGCACGAGCGCGCCGCCGCCGAGGGCCGCGAAGTGCGCACCTACTCGATGCTGACCGTCGTCATGGCCGACACCGACCGGGCCGCGGAGGAGCGGGCGGCGCGGTACGCGGAAGGACTCGACAGGGAGGCACTGGCGAACATGCGCCGTTCGTGGGGCTGGGATGCTCAGCGAGCACTGTCGTGGGCGCAGGAGGCCGAGGGCTCAGAGGCGTTCCAGACGCCGTACGTAACGGGCGCACCGGAAACCGTCATCGAGCGCATCCGGCACGTCGTGGACGCCGCCGAGCTGGACGGCCTGATGCTGATCTTCCCGGACTATCTCGAGGATCTGGCTGCCTTCGGCACACACGTCCTGCCTGCGCTGCGCGCCGCGGAGTCAGGAGCCGGATCGTGAGCGCCGGCCCCTCGCTGCGGGAGCGGCAAGAGAATGCCCTCCGCGCACGTGCGGAGCGTGGAGCGCTGCTCGTCGTCGACGTGCAGCGCTCGTTCGCCGATCCGGAGTTCCTCGCCGAGTACGGGCTGAGCCGCCGGGAGTTGGCGAGCCTCGCCGGCGCCGTCGAGCAATGCGCTCTGGCGGTCACTCGCGCACGGGAGGCGGGCATCCCGGTCGTGTGGGTCGAACTGGAGAGCGCCCCCGACTCGCACTGGCGGGCGAGTTCCTGGCTGAATCTCGGTGATCCGGCGGCGCCTCTGCTGAATGCGCCGTGTGTGAGCGGAACGGCGGGGGCGGAGTGGTTCGCCCTCTCTCCTGAACCGGAGGAGATCCGCATTGTCAAGCGCCGCTACAGCGGCTTCGCCGGCACACCGCTGGCGGCGAAGCTGAGGGAAGCGGGTGTCGAGTGGGTCTCGGTCGCCGGACTGACCACGGAATGCTGCGTCGCCGCGACCGCGTTCGACGCGTTCCAGCACGACTTCTCCGTCGTCGTGCTCTCGGATGCCACGGCCGCCTATTCCGCGGACCTGCACGATAGCGCACTCACGGCGCTGGGCTTGAATGCCGGGCTCGTGATGAGCACCGACGAGGTGGCGGCGCTGTGGACAGCACGGCGCGCGGCATGAGCGGCATCCACACCGCCCTCGACCTGTCGTTCACGCACACAGAAGGCCGCTGGGCACGGCCAGGTTCGTGGGTGGGACGCGACTTCCCCGATGTGCGGATGTTCCAGGAGATCGCGGTGACAGCCGAGCGCGCCGGCATCGACATGCTCTTCTTCGGCGACGGCAGCGGCATCCCCGACACCTGGCGCGGCTCGATCGCCCCCGCCGTGGAATGGGGCATCCAGTGGCCACGGCAGGACATGAGTCCGGTCGTCGCCGCGATGTCGACCGTGACCGAGCACATCGGCTTCGGACTGACCTACTCGTCGACGTACACGCATCCGTTCACGACGGCGCGCCTGCTCAATTCGCTCGACCACGTCACGGACGGACGCCTCGCCTTCAACGTCGTCGCCTCCTCGCGCGGCGCGGACGCTGCCAATTACGGCTTCGACGAACTCATGCCCCATGCCGAACGCTATGAGCGGATGGCGGAGTTCGTGGCCGTCTGCAAGGCCCTGTGGCACTCCGTCGCCCCCGACGCGATCGTGCGCGAGCGCGAGCGGGGACGCTTCGCGGACCCGAAGAAGGTGCACGCGATCGATCACCGCGGCACCCATTTCACCGTGAAGGGACCGCTCAGTGCCGTGCCGAGCCCGCAGATCGAGCCGGTGCTGGTGCAGGCCGGCGGCTCTCCCGCCGGCATCCAGACCTCTGCACAGTTCGTCGAGCTCGCCTTCGGTTTCGGGGGGTCGGTCGCGGCGCAGCAGAAGTACCGCGAGAGTCTCGATGCCGCCGTGGCCGCGGCCGGGCGCGATCCCCTGAGTGTCGGTGTCCTGTGGGCGACGCAGCTGATCGTCGGGCGCACGGCCGCGGAAGCCGACGAGCGCCGTCGTTCGGTGCTCTCGTTCTGGAACGAGGAGGCGGTGGGTGCGCACATCTCTCACAACGCCGGCTTCGACTTCTCGACGCTACCGGCGCGGTTCCACCTGGGCGATCTGGCTGATTGGATCCGAGCCGCAGAGGCAAGTCCCGGCGGCCTGGTGGGGATGCTCGTGTCAGAACTCGGCCCCGACCACACGATGACCAGAGCGGAGTTCTTCGAGCACGGGTGGCGCCATGCGACAGGCATGGACCACACCCTCGTGGGTTCTGCCGAGCAGGTGGCGGATGCTCTCGAGGAGAACTTCGCCGCAACGGGAGCGCGCGGCGGCTACATGTTCAGCTCACCACTGGCGACCCCCTCCGGACTTGCGGACATCGCGGAACTTCTGCTGCCGGAGCTGCGCCGCCGCGGTGCGCTAGCGCCGCGCTACCCCGGACGTACGCTCCGGGAGAATTTGCGCGGATGATCACGAGGGGAGCCCGCGCCAGGTCACCATGGCTGACACTCGTAGCACTGTGCTTGGGGTTCTTCCTCATGCTGCTGGACAGCACCATCGTGGCGGTCGCGATCCCCGCGATCTCGCGCGAGATGTCGGCGCCCGCCGCCGCGACGGTGTGGGTCAACAGCGGATACCTGTTCGCGTACGCCGTTCCTCTGTTGTTCGCCGGCCGGTGGGGCGATCGCATCGGCGCGCGACGCGTGTATCTGATCGGACTCGTGCTTTTCGTCGCGGCATCGGCAGCGTGCGGTCTGTCCGCCACGCTGCCGGCGCTCACGCTGGCGCGCGTCGCGCAGGGCCTGGGGGCCGCGCTCATGACGCCGCAGACCCTCGCGATCATCCGCCGCGTCTTCCCCGCAGCCACCATGCCGGTGGCTCTCGGAGTGTGGGGCAGTGTAGGGGGTCTCGCCGCGGCGGCCGGCCCGCTTCTCGGGGGGCTGCTGGTCGGACTCGCCGGGTGGCCCTCGATCTTCCTGGTCAACGTGCCGCTGGGCGCGGTCGCTTTCGCCCTGGCCCTGATGTGGGTACCGTCGTCTCCGCGCTCGGGTGCGACGATCCCGGTTGCACCGGTCGCACTCGGCGCCCTCGGGGTACTCGCGGTGATCGTCGCCGTGCATGAGGCGGCGAGCGCACCGGTGTTCCTGACGGTTCCCGTCGCGGTGGTCGGTGCCGCGCTGGTCGTCCTCGCGATCCGGATACAGCCGCACGATCCGCGCCGCGCTCTCATGCCAGCCCGGCTGCTGCAGAGCCGTGGCTTCGTGCGCGCGACCCTCGGAGCGACCGGCGCGAGCTTCGTTGTGGGTTCCGCTCTGATCCCGGTGATGCTGGAGCTTCAGGACGACCGCGGACTGTCGGTGGCCCAAGCGACCCTCGCGATCCTGCCGCTGGGAGTCGTCTCGGCTGCGACCGCTCCGTTTGCGGGCACGAGCGTTGCCCGGTGGGGCCCGCGGCCGGTCGCGCTCGTCGGAGTGACGGCACTGGCGGTCTCCACGTGCGCGACGGCGGCGTCGGTCCAGCTGGGGGCGCCGGTGTGGACGACGGCGGCGGCGATGGGTCTGTTCGGTCTGGCCAACTCCTTCGTCTGGTCTCCGCTGGCGACAGCGGCCATGACCGCGATCGAGCCGGAGTTCGCCGGTGCGGCCTCCGGCGCGTACAACGCCACCCGCCAGCTGGGCGCGGTCCTGGGCAGCGCAACGGTCGCAGCTGTGATCGCGACGGCGGGGACCGCGGCCTCCCTGTGGGTACTGGGCGCGACCGCCGCTCTGTCGCTGGTCGTCGTCACGGGGCTGCCGCGACGTGCATCCGCCCCATCGGGGGCGGTCAGTGCATCACCATTCCGCCGGTGACATTGACAGCTTGGCCTGTGAAGTAGCTACCCTCGTCGGAGGCGAGGAACAACGCCAGACCCGCAACGTCATCGGTGGTACCGAGGCGCCCGAGCGGGGAGTAGCTCGACCACAGCGCAACCTTCTCCGGGGTGCGCGTGTCGGCGCCCATCTCGGTGAGCACGTACCCCGGGCACATCGCGTTGACACGGATGCCATGGGCGCCAAGTTCGAGCGCTGAAACGCGAGTGAGGGCGACGACGGCCGCCTTCGACGCGGCGTACGCCACCTGTCCTTCACCGCCGGTCTTGGCCGCCATCGAAGCGAGGTTGACGACGGCACCGCCCGCACCGGCCTCGATCATGGCGGTGGCCGCGACCTGTGTGGTCACGAGCATCGCCCGGGTGTTGACCGCGAACATCGCGTCCCATTCGTCGGGATCCGTCTCCAGAACGCTCGCGAAGCGCAGCATCCCCGCGTTGTTCACGAGTACATCGACGCCCGAAAGCCGATCGATCGCTTCGCGCATGGCGCGACGCGCGTCGTCATTGTCAGCGAGGTCAGTCTCGATGAACCGTGCGCCGATGCATTCGGCATGCGCACGACCGGCATCGGCCATGCGGTCGAGGATCGCGACATGGGCCCCTTCCTGTCCGAAGCGCTCCGCGATGCGTCCACCGATGCCGCGTGCTCCGCCGGTGACGATCACGCGGGTGCCGGCGAACCGGTCGGGCGTGCTCATGCCTGGATCGCCTCTCGCGTCCACCGGCTGTCCGCGCGGCGATAGTGCACACGCCGGTTGAGGGCCTCGGGATGCCCCTCCCAGAAGGTCATGGCGTCCGGGAGCACACGCAGCCATCGCCAGTAGGCGGGTCGCTCGATGGGCTCCCCGCTGTCGCGTAGCCTCGTGAAGCGCTCCAGCTGCTCGTGTTCGTCGGTCAGGGGCAACCCATGAAACGAGACGCTGCGCGAGGCCCGCACGGAACGCGTCTCGGCCGCGAAGCGTTCGTCCGATTCCGCGTCATCCGCCCATACGACCGACCCGGTCACGTTGACCGACTGCGCACTCTCGCGCCAGAAGGCAGAGACGGCCGCGCGCCCGGTCTGCTCGATCTCGACGCCCTTGCGACTGCCGGCATTGGTCGTGAACAGCAGGGCGTCGTCTTCGACGGCGAGCAGTTGGACGGTCCGGCTCGAGGGGATGCCGTCGGCCGACGCCGTCGCGAGCGTGACGTATTGCGGGTCGAGCCCGCCACGCTCGGCGACCGCGTGCCACCAGGCGCGCAGCAGGACGAGCGGGTTGGCCGGGGCCGTCGCGACATCCAGGCGTGGCCCGTCGGCGGGCGTCGCCGGAAAGACCAGGTGGGAGTCGGGGGTGGATCGCGACATCGTCCTCTTCCTGTCGGCGCATCATTCGTGCGCGGAGAGTCCAGGATTGCAGCCTCACGGACCCGGAAACGGCACCCATCCAAAACCTTTTACATGGCCGTAATAAAACGATTTACATCGGGAACACATTCGTTGTTAGCGTGCCGGACACGCGCTCACTGCAACCCCGGCCCCACCGAGCACGACGACTCCACCCCTCCCTCACCCGCTCGCCGGCCCCCGGCATCGCATGGAAGGTCACCATGACTCTCGACACCCGATTCACCCGAAAGGCCCTCACGGCGCTGACCCTCGCATCGGCCAGCGCCCTCCTGCTCGCCGGCTGCTCCGGCGACGCAGACGCCACCGACGACGCTTCGGCGTCGACCGGTGTCAGCGACATGATCAGCGCGGACCGCTGCGCCGAGAACGAAGCCGCCGGACCCATCACCTTCCTCACCTCATACGCCTACGTGGCATCCGTCGGACTGCTCGACGTCCTCACCGCGAAGGACCAGGGCATGTTCGAGGACATGTGCCTCGATGTCACCATCGAGCCCGGATCGAACAACACTCAGCTGGTCTCGGCCGGCACGGCGCAGTTCGCCGGTGTCGGCAGCCCCTCCGACGTCATGGTCGCCATCGACAACGGCGCGGATGTCTCCGCGATCGCCACCTACGGCAACACCCCCGCCATCATGTTGATGACCAACACCGACATCTCCGACCTCTCCCAGCTGGAGGGCACGACTGCCGGCTACAAAGGCGCCATCCCGCCGCAGATCTCCGCCATGCTCACCGCCGACGGCGTGGACACGGCGAGCATTGAATGGGTATCGGTGGGCTACGACCCGACGATCCTGCCGCAGGGGCAGGTCGACGCACTCACCGGCTACAAGTCCAATGAGCCCCTGGTATTGGCCTCACAGGGCTACGACGTGACCGAGTGGGACCCCGCCGACTACGGCATCGAGTCCGCCTTCAACACGCAGATCGTCAATTCCACGTTCGCCGAGGAGCACCCCACCGCCGTCGAGGACTTCCTGCGCGCGAGCTTCGCCGCCTACGCGTGGATCAATGAGTCGGACGAGAACCTCGACGCGGCCCTCGCATACGCCGAGTCGCTCTCGGAAGCCGGCTACGACCTCGATCTGAGCGCGCAGCGTTGGAAGACCGAGGTGGGCCTGGTCGAGGAGAGCCAGCCGGAAGGCACGGTGCTGGGATACCAGGCGGTCGACCAGTGGACGCCCGAGGCGGACATGCTGATGGAGAACGACCTCATCAGTGCAGAGCCCGACATCGAGAGTGAAATCGACACGAGCTTCGTCGAGGCGATCTACGGCGACGGCGAACTGGTCTGGCCCGCGCCGTAATGAAGGCCTGGGTCCAAACGGACTTCGGCGGCCCGCGGGTGCGGCGACGACTCGACGTCGCCGCACCCGCGGCCGCACCCGACGAAGTCATCGTGCGCGTGCTGGCGATCGCGTTGAACCGTCTCGACGTGCTCCAACGAGTCGCCCCCGTCATCCCGGCGATGTCGATCCCCCACATCGCGGGAATGGACATCGTCGGCCAGGTGGAGACCGTGGCAGCGGGTGCCACCTCTCCCGCCGCCGGCGAGGTGGTGCTGATCGATCCCGTCGTCAGCTGCGGATCGTGCGAATACTGCCTGGGTGAGACACCGACCTACTGCGCGCAGTTCGCCACGATCGGATCCACGCGGGCGGGCGGCATGGCCGAGTTGGTGGCGGTACCCGCGCGCAACTGCACCGTCGTCTCCGTCGCCCCCGAGGACACCGAACGTCTGGCGGCCCTCGCCGCCGTCCCGGTCGCCGGTGCGACCGCGTGGCGTGGCCTTCTCAGCGCCGGTGCGCTCACGGCCGGAGAGACCGTGGTCATCCCCGGTGCCGGATCGGGCCTCGGCGCCGCCGGCGTGCAGATCGCCCTCTCCCGCGGCGCACGGGTGATCACCCTCGTTTCGGGTGAGCGCAAGCGCAAGCGCGCCTTGCGCTCGGGTGCGCACGAGGTCATCGACCGTGCCGCGACCCCCGACTGGGTCGCCGAGGTGTACCGCCTGACCGATGGCCGCGGAGCGGATCTCGTGTGGGACCACGTCGGCGGCGAGTTCCTGGGAGCCGCTCTGCGCGCGACGCGTCCGGCCGGCCGGGTAGTGCTCTCGGGAACGACGGCGGGCCTGGATACTCACCTCCACCTGCCCGACTTGTATCAGCCGGGGCGGAACATCCTCGGGCACGGCAGTTACAGCCGCGCGGACATGGCGGCGGCGATCCATGCGTTCACGAGCGGCGAGTTCACCGTCGTGATCGACTCGGTCTTCGACTTCGAGGAGCTGCCAGACGCGGAACGCAGACTCGAATCCAACGACTTCTTCGGCAAGATCGTCGTACTCGGCCCCGAGCGTTCCCCTTCCCCGACCCCGATTCCGGAGTGAGATGACGATGAGTCAGAACCAGAGCGACGCGACGATCGAGGTCAGCGGGGTCGGGCGCACCTACGTGCGCGGCAAGAAATCGGTCCAGGCCCTCTCAGGCATCGACCTGTCGATCCGGCAGGGCGAGTTCGTGACCCTGTTCGGCCCGTCCGGATGCGGCAAGTCGACGCTCCTGCGCCTGCTGGCAGGACTGGACGAGCAGACCACCGGCGAGATCTCCATTTTCGGGTCGACGCCTCGCAAGGCGTCCGCACGCAAGGACATCGCGTGGATCCCGCAGTCCTCCGCGCTGCTGCCCTGGCTCGACATCCGCGCGAACGCGGCGTTGTCCGCCGTGATCAACAAGAAGGCGGACCGCAAGGGGGTCAGCACGCGCCGCCCCGAGGATGCCGAGGCGATTCTCGCCGAAGTCGGGCTCGGGGACTTCCAGCGCTCGCGACCCGATCAGCTCTCCGGCGGGATGCGGCAGCGCGCCTCGATCGCACGCGGCTTCGCGCAGGGCGCCCCTGTGATGCTGATGGACGAACCGTTTTCCGCGCTGGACGAATTGACCCGCGATGCGCTGCGCATCCGGCTGTTGGAGCTGTGGGAGCACCACAAGAAAACGATCGTGTTCGTCACCCACTCGGCACAGGAGGCGGTGCTGCTCAGCGACCGCGTCGTGGTCATGAGCCCGCGCCCTGGTCGCATCAGCGACATCGTCAGAGTCGACTTCCCACGCCCTCGCGGGTGGGAGCTGACCGAGACCCCCGAATTCACGGCGAAGGTCGCCGAGGTCAAACAGATCCTCTGGAGCGCGTGGAAGGGCGACGAATGAGCACGATCGACACCCCCGCCGAGCGCCGCCGGACGCGCCGCCGCCTCGGCGTTCGCACGGGAAACGCGGCGCTCACAGTCGGGGCGCCGCTGGTCCTGTTCGTCGTCCTCGCCGTGCTGTGGCAATGGACGGCGGCGACCTTCACGAGCGTCCTGCCCCCGCTGCAGGACATCGCCGCGGACATCGCGGAGCGCCCTGAGTTCTACGTCGAGAACCTGATGGTCACGATCCGCTCCGCGATGACCGGTCTGCTCATCGGCGTCGTCGTCGCGCTCCTGCTGGCGGCCACGGTCGTTCATTTCACGTTCCTCCGCTCGGCCATCATGCCCGTCGCGTTGTTGTTGAACGTCACACCCATCGTCGCGATCGCACCCGCTCTGGTGGTCGCCTTCGGGTTCAGCGACGTGCCGCGGATCATCATCGCCGCCATCTCGGCGTTCTTCCCGATGCT
Source organism: Microbacterium luteum (assembly GCF_015277875.1). Taxonomy (NCBI): domain Bacteria; kingdom Bacillati; phylum Actinomycetota; class Actinomycetes; order Micrococcales; family Microbacteriaceae; genus Microbacterium; species Microbacterium luteum. Next base: position 2,543,918 of record NZ_CP063814.1, read on the forward strand.
CATCAACGCCATCACGGGTCTGCGGTCCGTCGACCCGCAGGCGCTCGAGGTGTTCAACGCCATGGCCGCGAGCAGGCGGGAGATCTTCTTCCGCCTGCGCATCCCCTCGAGCCTGCCCTACCTGTTTGCCGGTGCCCGGCTGTCGGTGACGGCCGCGATGATCGGCGCCGTGGTCTCCGAGTTCACTGGCTCCAGCAAGGGCATCGGCGCCGTCATCGTGACCGCGACGACCTATCTGAACCTGCCCCAGATGTGGGCAGCGATTCTCTTCTCGGCCGTCACAACATTGTGCCTGTTGGGCATTATCGGGCTCATCGAGCGCGTGATCGTGCGCTGGTAGGCTTTCTGCGCCATGCCTCTCGTCCCGCAGGGCCATGGGCCCGTGACACTCAAGGACGTCGCGGCGCGTGCCGGCGTGAGCATCTCCACCGCGAGCAACGCGCTGACCGGGTCACGCGCCGTCAGCGCGAGCTCGGTACAGCGTGTGCTGCAGGCGGCCGCCGAGCTCGGTTATCAGAAGAACGAGGCCGCCCGCACCCTGCGCACGGGGTTGCGCAGCGCGATCGGCCTCGTGGTGCCCGATGTCACCAACCCGTTCTGGGGCGGCATGATCGGCACGATCGATCGAATCGCCGCCGAATCGGGGTTCCAGGTAGCGCTGACGAACACGGAGTTCGATCCGCAGCGCGAGACGGCAGCACTGGCACGACTGGTCTCGCGGGTGGACGGTATCCTGCTCTTCTCCACGCAGCCGACCGGACCGGCCGTGCGTCCGCTGCTGGAGATGGGCATTCCCATGGTGGCATGCGACGAGGTGTTCGATCTCGACGGCCTGGGCGGGGTGTATTCGGACAACGAGGCCGGCGCGCGCGCGGCCGCGCACCACCTCGTGGATGTCGGCGGGCGGGTGTTCGGCATGCTGGAGGGCCCGGTCAGCCTCACGACCGCGCAGCAGCGGGCCCGTGGTTTCCGGCAGGGACTGGTCGATCGAGGGATCTCACCCTCCCATATCCACACCGCCGTCGCGGAGTACTCCTTCGAGGGTGGCCGCGCCGGCATTCGGCGCCTGCTCGAAGAGCATCGCGACGTCGACGCGGTCTTTGCGTGCACCGACAATCAGGCGATCGGCGGCATCTTCGAGGCGATCGATCTGGGCCGTTCGATCCCCGACGATCTGCTGGTGTGCGGGTTCGATGACATCAGCTGGTCGTCGCGCCTGGCACCCTCGCTCACCACGCTGCGCCAGGATGCCGAGGGAATGGCCACGTGTGCCGCGCTGATGCTTCTGGAGATGATCACGGTGGGCGGCGAACCGCGCGTCGAGGTGTTCCCCGTCGAACTCGTCGCGCGCGATTCCACGCGCCGTCAGGGCGCGTGGACGACCTCGGTTACGACTGTGTAAAACGTTTTATATTTGGCGCGGATCGGATGTCGCCACACGGCAAGCTGGGATGGCGCACCGTCGTGCGCCGCGTGGGCCATGACATCGACGGCCGCGTGAATCATCGAAGGGGTACGCATGGCCGAACCGCTGCACTTCGGGGTGTTTGAGATCCTCACCCCCTCCAATGGCGTCCCCACCTGGCGCCACCCGCACGGTCGCGCCGACGTATACGGCGACGTCGCGTACTGGACGACTCTCGCGCGAACGCTCGATGACGCCGGCTTCGACTTTCTCTTTTTCGCCGACAGCTACGGCTACCCCCTCGTAGACGGCGCCGTCCCCGACGAAGTGCTCTCCCATGGCATTCTCTTCCCCGGCTACGACCCGATGCTGCTGGTGAGTGCGGTCGCGCAGGCGGCACCGAGCCTGGGCATCGTCATCACCTCCTCGACCTCGCTCGAACAGCCCTTCCCCACCGCCCGACGCTTCGCGACGCTCGATGCGTTCACCGGCGGCCGGATCGGGTGGAACATCGTGACCGGATCGACCGCGCAGGTCACCGAGGGCCTGTTCGGCATCACGCACTACGACCACGACACCCGCTACGACGTCGCCGACGAGTTCGTCGACCTCTGCCGCACACTCTGGGAAGACGCGTGGGACGACGACGCGGTCGTCCTCGACCGCGGTGCCGGCGTACTGATCGACCCTGAACGCGTGCGCGAGGTCGACTACCGCGGCGAGTACTTCGCCAGCCACGGGATGTTCAAGGTGCCGCCGGGGCCGCAGCGCACCCCCATGCTGTTCCAGGCAGGCGCCTCGGCCCGCGGACGCGACTTCGGTGCCCGCAACGCGGAAGCGATGTTCATCCAGGGGCAGGACAAGGAACAGGCGTTGAAAGCCACGCGCGACATCCGCGCCCGCGTCGCCGCGGCAGGCCGTGACCCGCACAGCCTCAAGCTGCTCAGCGGCGTCACTGTCACCGTCGCCCCGACGAGCGCGGAGGCGCAACGAAAGCGCGAGGAGCTCGAGAGCCTGTTCTCGATGGACGACGCCGCCGTCCTGTTCGCCGGGTTCACCGGTATCGACCTGCGAAGCCTTGACCCTTCGATGCGCATCGAGGACATCCCGGGCAACGACCAGGGGCAGACCCCACTGGACCGGTATCGCACGGTGGAGGGCGTGGACACCGTCGGCGACGTCCTGGAGGCCTTCCGTGTGCAGGAGCGCGGCTTCATCGTCACCGGCAATCCATGCGAGGTCGCCGAGGAACTCGTGGAGACGGCCGCCTACGCCGACATCGACGGGTTCATGCTCGAGCCGACCTTCGGCGACGCGCAGGCCTACGAGGAGTTCATCGAGCTCGTGGTGCCGGAGCTTCAGCGGATGGGCGCGTGGCCAGAGCCCGACCGCTCCGCCACGCTCCGCCAGCGGATGGGATTCGCGACACGTACCCCGTCGTTCCGCCCGCTATCCCGCAACACGAGGGCATCCTGACCCCCTCCCGCCCTTTCACCTCTCAGCCGGACAACCGCGCTCGGCGGCCTCGACGACGTTCGTCATGAGCAGCGCGACGGTCATCGGGCCGACGCCGCCGGGATTCGGGGAGAGACAGCCGGCGACATCCGCCACATCCGGGTCCACGTCACCATAGACCGCGCTCTTGCCGGTCTCGGGGTCGGTCTCGCGCGTCACACCGACGTCGAGCACCGCCGCGCCGGGTTTGACGTCCGCCGCGCGCACGATGTGCTTCACGCCCGCGGCGGCCACGATGACATCCGCCTGCTTCAGGTGCTGCGACAGGTCGGCCGTGCCGGTGTGCGTGAGCGTCACCGTCGCGTTGATCTCGCGCCGGGTCAGCAGCAGGCCGATCGAGCGGCCGATGGTGACACCGCGCCCGACGACCACCACGTGCTTGCCGTTCAGGTCGTAGCCGTTGCGCTGCAGCAGCTCGATGACACCGCGCGGCGTGCACGGCAGCGGCGTCGTGATCGGGGCGTTCACGTTCAGCACGAGCCGACCGAGGTTCGTCGGATGCAGCCCGTCCGCGTCCTTGGCGGGATCGATCCGCTCGAGGACCGCGTCGGTGTCGATGTGCTTCGGCAGCGGCAGCTGCACGATGTAGCCGTGGCAGCTCGGATCGGCGTTGAGCTCGTCGATGAGCGCCTCGACGTCCGTCTGCGTGGCGTCGGCGGGCAGCTCGCGCTGGATGGAGTTCATCCCGATCGCCTCGCTGGCGCGGTGCTTCATGCCGACGTACAGCTGCGATGCCGGATCGGCGCCGACGAGCACCGTCGCGATCCCGGGCACGACCCCCTTCTCGGCGAGCGCGGCGACCCGCGCGCGCAACTCGTCTTTGATCGCCGCCGACGCGGCCTTTCCGTCCAGCTTCTGCGCGGTCATGACGCTCCCTCTCGGATCGATAAACACATCCCGCCCCGAGACATCGGGCATTGCGTGATGTCTCGGGGCAGAAGTGGTTTTTCGGATGTCGTCCCGGCGTTACTGCTGCAGCTCGGGGTAGAGCGGGAAGGCGCCGGTGAGCGCAGCCACGCGGGCCCGCAGAGCCTCGACGTCGGCGCCGGGCAGCAGGGCCAGGGCGATGATGTCGGCGACCTCGGCGAACTCGTCGTCACCGAAGCCGCGGGTGGCGAGGGCGGGCGTGCCGACGCGCAGACCAGAGGTGACCATCGGCGGACGCGGGTCGTTCGGCACGGCGTTGCGGTTGACGGTGATGTGGATCTCGTGCAGGAGGTCTTCGGCCTGCTTGCCGTCGATCTCGGCGTCGCGCAGGTCGACGAGCACGAGGTGCACGTCGGTGCCGCCGGAGCGCACGGTCACGCCGGCGCCGGCGACGTCTTCGCGCTGGAGACGCTCGGCGAGGATCGCGGCACCGCGCACGGTGCGCTCCTGACGGTCGCGGAACTCCGGGGTGCCGGCGAGCTTGAAGGCGGTCGCCTTGGCGGCGATCACGTGCATGAGGGGGCCACCCTGCTGACCCGGGAAGACGGCGGTGTTGATCTTCTTGGCGAGGTCGGCGTCGTTGGTGAGGATGAAGCCCGAGCGAGGTCCGCCGATGGTCTTGTGCACCGTGGAGGAGACCACGTGGGCGTGGGGAACCGGCGACGGGTGCACGCCGGCTGCGACAAGGCCCGCGAAGTGGGCCATGTCCACCCACAGGTACGCGCCGACCTCGTCGGCGATCTCGCGGAAGCGGGCGAAGTCGAGCTGACGCGGATACGCCGACCAGCCGGCGATGATGACCCTGGGCTCGTGCTCGACGGCGAGGCGGTGCACCTCGTCCATGTCGATCAGACTCGTCTCGGGGTCGACGCCGTAAGCGACGATGTCGTAGAGGCGGCCCGAGAAGTTGATCTTCATGCCGTGGGTGAGGTGGCCGCCCTGGTCGAGCGCGAGGCCCAGGATGGTGTCGCCCGGCCGGGCGATCGCGTGCAGCACGGCCGCGTTCGCGGTGGCGCCGGAGTGGGGCTGCACGTTGGCGAACTCCGCACCGAACAGCTCCTTGGCGCGCGCGATCGCGAGCTCCTCGGCCACATCGACCTCTTCGCAGCCGCCGTAGTAGCGGCGACCGGGGTATCCCTCGGCGTACTTGTTGGTGAGCACCGAGCCCTGCGACTGCAGCACCGAGACGGGAACGAAGTTCTCCGAGGCGATCATCTCGAGGTAGCCGCGCTGGCGGTCGAGCTCGCGCTCGAGCACCTGCGCGATCTCGGGGTCGACCTCGGCCAGCGGGGCCGTGAAGAAAGAGTCGGTCATGGCGTTCTCCTTGCAGACGGGATCGGGATTCCGAGTGTTCGATCGGCCCAGGCGTGCGGTCGACGTGCCATGCGGTCGCTTCCCGGTGGTCATCCACCTCAACGCCAGTCGCGACATCCCCGATCATAACGGATGCCGTCTCGGCCGGAGTTTGTTAGGTTGCCTTACATGAGCCTTCCGCTGGTGCCTTACCCGGCGTCCACCACCGCCCTCGACGAGCCCGCCTTCCGGCTCGACGCGAGCGCCGGCGTCACCGGCGACGAGACCTGCGCGGCGCTGCTGCGCCGCGAGCTCGAGGCGGTCACGGGCACCACCATCGGGTCGGATGAGGGCATCCGACTCGATGTCGCGACGGACGGAGCCCCCGAGTCGTACACGCTGGATGCGTCGGCGCACGGCGTGGTGGTCACCGGGGCGGACCCCGCCGGCCTGTTCTACGGCGTGCAGACCCTCCTGCAGCTCGTCGCCCGCGATGAAAATGGATGGCTGATCCCCGCCGTCCGGATCACCGACCGCCCCCGGTTCGCCTACCGCGGGGTCATGCTCGACGTCGCACGCCACTTCTTCGACGTCGACACGGTGTGCAGATGGATCGACCGGGCCGCCTCCCTGAAGGCCAACCACCTGCACCTGCACCTGAGCGACGACCAGGGATGGCGGATCGCCCTCCCGTCGCGACCCGAGCTCGCCCAGCGCGCCTCGGCGACGGCTATCGGCGCCGACGATGGCGGCTGGTACTCGGCGGCGGACTACGCCCGCATCGTCGCCCACGCGGCCTCCCGTCACATGACCGTCGTGCCCGAGCTCGACATGCCCGGGCACACCCACGCGGTGTCCCTCGCCTACCCCGCCCTCGCGGCGGAGCCGGTGATCACCGACGAGGTGCGCGCGGCCGCCGACGCGTTCGGCGGCGGCCTCCCCCGCACCGGGGAGCCCTACCGCGGGCTGGCGGTCGGCTTCTCGTCCCTGCGCATCGGCGACGACGAGGTCGACCGGTTCGTCACCGACGTGTTCACCGATCTCGCCGCCCTCACCCCGGGGCCGTACCTGCACCTCGGCGGCGACGAGGCCCTCGGCACCGACCCGGCGCGCTATGCCTCGTTCGTCGCCCGCGTCACCGAGATCATCACGGGGCTCGGCAAGACCCCCGTCGCCTGGCACGAGGCCGGCGCCGCGGACCACCTCGCCGCCGGCACGACCGGCCAGTACTGGGGGTTCACCACGCCGGTGGACGGGTCCGCCGAGACGATACGGAGCTTCGTCGCGCGAGGCGGCCGCATCATCCTCTCCCCCGCCGACGCGGTCTACCTCGATATGAAGCCGGACGCCGACTTCCCCCTCGGGCTCACGTGGGCGAACGGCCCCACGAGCGTGCGGCGGGCCTACGAATGGGAGCCGTCCACGGTGATCGGCGGTCTCGACGAGGACGACATCCTCGGCGTGGAGGCGCCGCTGTGGACGGAGACGGTGCGCACCGCCGCCGACATCGACGCCCTCGCCTTCCCGCGCATCGCGGCGGCCGCCGAAGCCGCGTGGTCTCCGCCGACCGACGCTTCCCCGGAGCGCACGTGGGACTCGTTCCGGCACCGGGTCGGCGCGCAGGGCCCGCGCTGGGCCGCGCGGGGCATCCGCTTCCACGCCAGTGGGGAGATCCCGTGGGCGTGACCGTCATCCACTCCGCGCGCCTGGTCACCGGCGGCGCGGTGACCGCCGACGCGTGGGTGCGCTTCGACGGCGACCGGGTGGCGGCCGTCGGCACCGGGTCGGGGTGGGCTGCGACGACGGATGCCGGGGTCGACGTCGTCGATGCGTCGGCCGTCGCGGGTGACGGCGCCGTGCTCACTGCCGGCTTCATCGACCTGCACGCCCACGGCGGCGCGGGCGCGTCGTTCGACGAGGGCGCCGACGCCATCCGCACCGCGCGCGCCCTGCACCGCGGCCACGGCACGACCCGCGGCCTGATCTCGCTCGTGTCGGCACCGATCGAGGTGCTCGCCGCGCGCGCCGGCGTCGTCGCCGACGTCGCCGGCACCGATCCCGATGTGCTGGGGACGCACCTGGAGGGACCTTTCCTCGACCGCGGCCGCCGAGGCGCGCACGACGAGCGCGCGCTCCTCGATCCGACCCCCGACGCGGTCGACCGCCTGCTCGAGGCCGGACGCGGCACCGTGCGGCAGGTCACCCTCGCGCCGGAGCGCCCCGGCGCCCTGGCTGCCATCGCCCGCCTGCGAGAGGCGGGCGTCGTGCCGGCCGTCGGTCACACCGCTGCCGGCTTCGACCTCGCTCGCGCGGCGTTCGACGCCGGCGCCGGCATCCTCACGCACGCCTTCAACGCGATGCCCGGGCTGCACCACCGGCACCCGGGTCCGATGGCGGCCGCCGCGGCCGATTCCCGCGTGACGCTGGAGATCATCGCCGACGGCGTGCACCTGCATCCCGAGACCGTGCGCATCGCATTCGCGGCCGCGCCGCACCGCATCGCCCTGATCACCGACGCCATGGCGGCGACCGGACGCCCCGACGGCGCGTACGAGCTCGGCAGCCAGCGGGTCGACGTCGAGGGGGGTGTCGCCCGACTCGCGGAGGGGACGCGTGCGATCGCCGGGTCGACGCTCACGCAGGATGCCGCCCTCCGGCGCACGATCGAGGCGGGCGTATCGCTCCCCGACGCCGTCCACGCCCTCACGGCCGCCCCGGCTCGCGCGATCGGGCGAGACGACCTCGGCGCTCTGGCCCCCGGCATGCTCGCCGACGCGGTCCTGCTCACCCGTGACCTCGAGGTGCGCCGCGTGTGGACGGGCGGACGCGCGTCCGCGGGCCCCGAAGAGGGCGCGGCGTAGAATCGGAGCATGCCCGAGAACGCCTCACCCTCCTCGGCCGCGCCCGCTTCCCCCGCGCCCGGCATGCGCGCACCGCTCACCGGCCTCGACATCCTCGCCTTCGTATGCGAGCTGTTCGCGCTCGGCTCGTTGGCGCTGTGGGGGTTCCTCGCGTTCGACCTGCCGTGGAACATCGTCGTCGGCGTCGGGGCACCGACCCTCGCCCTGGTCGTGTGGGCACTGTTCGTCTCCCCGCGCGCGGTCTTCGCCGTGCACCCGTTCATCCGGGGTCTCGTCGAGCTGCTGGTCTACCTGTCGGCCACGATCGCCTGGTGGGACCTCGGCTACGCGTGGATCGGCGTCGTCTTCGCCGTGATCGCCGTGACGTGCGGCGTGCTGGTCGGACGGCGCCGCCTGTCGTGACCGACGCCGTCGAGGTCGTCGCCCGTCTCGCCGCCGAGCTCGGCGATCGCGTCGACGTCTCCTTCGACGCCCGTCGTGCCGCTCGGGCCGACAAGTCCGGGCACGCCGCAGCGGGCATCCCCGTCGCGGTCGTGCACGCCGGCTCGGTCGAGGACGTGCAGGCGACCCTTCGCGTCGCCACCGCCACCGGCACGCCCGTCGTGACCCGCGGCGCCGGTACGGGCCTCGCGGGTGCCGCGAACGCCGGCGACGGCGAGATCGCCCTCTCGGTGCGCGGGATGGACCGCATCCTCGAGGTGCGCCCCGACGACCTGATCGCCGTCGTCGAACCGGGCATCCTCAACGCCGACCTCAACGCGGCCCTCGCGCCGCAGGGCCTCTGGTGGGCCCCCGATCCGGCCAGCCGCGCCATCTCGACGGTGGGCGGCAACATCGCCACCGGAGCGGGAGGCCTGCTGTGCGCAAAGTACGGCGTCGTGCGCGATGCGGTGCTCGGCGTCGACGTCGTGCTCGCCGACGGCCGCCTGCTGCGCCTGGGCCATCGCACCGTCAAGGGCGTCACCGGTCTCGACCTCACGTCGCTCATGATCGGCTCCGAGGGGACGCTCGGAGTGATCGTCGGGGCGACCCTCAAGCTCCGGCGCACCGTGCCGGGCGAGGTGTGCACGATCGCCGCGACCTTCCCGGCGGTGCGCGACGCGGCGACCGCATCCGCCGCCGTCACCGCGTCCGGGGTGCAGCCGGCGATCATGGAGCTCATGGATGCGGCTTCCCTCGCCGCCGTGCACGCTCACCTCGGGCTGACCGCGCCGACACCGGGCGCCTCGCAGCTGACCATCCAGACCGACGGCATCTCGGCGGCAGCCGACGCCGAGGCGATCGGGCGGATGCTCGCCGACGCCGGCGGCACGGTCGCCGTCACGCGCGACCCGATGGAGGGCGAACGACTGCTCGCGGTGCGCCGCGCGATGCATCCGGCCATGGAACGCCTCGGCACGACCCTCATCGAAGACGTCTCGGTGCCCCGCAGCGCCCTCCCGGCGATGTTCGACGAAATCGCCCGCGTCGAGCGCGAGTACGGACTGCCCATCCCCACCGTCGCCCACGCCGGCGACGGCAACCTGCATCCGAACTTCGTGTTCGACGCCTCCCCCGACGCGTCGGGCGTCGTCGAGGTGCCCCCGGTCGTGTGGCGCGCGGCCGACGCGCTCTTCCGCGCCGCGCTCGCCCTCGGCGGCACCCTCACCGGTGAGCACGGCGTCGGCGTGCTGAAGAGCCGATGGCTCGCCGACGAGCTCGGCGACGACCAGTGGGAGATCCAGCGCCAGATCACCCGCGTGTTCGATCCGGACGGCATCCTGAACCCGGGGAAGGTGTTCGCCCGGTGAGCGGCACGATCCACGTGGCGGCCGCGGTGGTCGTCGCCGACGACGGTCGCACCCTCGTGGTGCGAAAGCGCGGCGCGCGGGTCTTCCAGCAGCCGGGCGGCAAGCCCGACGCGGGTGAAGACGCCCTGGCGGCCGTCGTGCGCGAGGTGGCCGAGGAGACCGGCATCGCCGCCGACCCGGGCGACTACGTGCCGCTCGGGCGCTTCGCCGACGACGCCGCGAACGAGCCCGGCCACCGCGTCGTCGGCGACGCGTTCCTCCTGCGGGTCGGCCCGGCTGAGGCGACCGCGTCGGGAGAGATCGAGGAGCTCCGCTGGCTGACGCCGGCCGAGGTGCCCGACACACCGCTGGCGAACCTGAGCCGCAACCACCTCATCCGCTTTGCCTGGCGCTGACCGCCTTCGCCGATCCACCCCGTTCGCGTCGAGCCGGCCCTCTCGCGACGCGAAGAACGGGCCGGCTCGGCGGGAAGGGGCCGGCTCGACGCGGCGTCAGAGGCGCTGCCAGGCCGGCTTGTTCGCGTAGGCGTAGCGGTAGTAGTCCGCGTGGGCGAGGTCCGTCGCCGCCGCCTCGTCGAGGACCACCGTGGCGTGGGGATGCAGCTGGATGGCCGAGCCCGGCGACGACGCCGACAGCGGGCCTTCGACCGCCGCGGCCACCGCGGCCGCCTTGCCCTCGCCGAAGGCCAGGAGCATCAGGTGCCGGGCGCGGAGGATCGTGCCGAGCCCCTGCGTGATGCAGTGCATCGGCACATCGTCGATCGTGTCGAAGAAGCGGGCATTGTCGCGGCGGGTCTGCTCCGTCAGCGTCTTCACGCGCGTGACCGACGCGAACGACGACCCCGGCTCGTTGAATCCGATGTGCCCGTCGGTGCCGATGCCGAGGATCTGCAGGTCGACACCGCCCGCGGCTTCGATCGCCGCCTCGTAGTCCGACCCGGCGTGCTCGATGCCCGCGGGGCTCCCGTCGGGAACGTGCACGCGCGCGGGGTCGAGCCCGAGCGGGTCGACCACCTCGCGCGAGATCACCGACCGGTAGCTCTGTGGATGGGCGGGATCGATCCCCACGTACTCATCGAGCGCGAAGCCGCGCACAAGCGACAGGTCGGTGCCCGCCAGCCGCCCGCGCAGCGCTTCGTACACCGGGAGCGGAGTCGAACCGGTCGCAAGTCCCAGCACCGTGTCGGGCCGCGCCTCGATCACCCGCGCGATCGCGTCGGCCACGAGCGCACCGGCCGCGCGGGCGTCGGGCACGATGACGACTTCAGCCATGCGCAAGCACCTCCTCGCTGGCCCGGCCGACCAGAGCGGCGCCGAGCGCTGCGGCCGGTGATGCCGGCGGCAGCAGGGTCGCCCGATCGCGCAGGTGGAGGGAGCGGATGAACGCCGACGCGGCGGCGCCGGCGTCGAGCTCGTCGACCACCGGGCCGGTGAGCCGCTCGCCGAGGGCGCTGAGCCCGCCGCCGATCACGACGGTGTCGACGTCGGCGGTGAGCACGAGCACGCGGATCGCCGAGGCCACGCCGCGTGCGAGGTCCGCGCGCAGCGCGACGGCCCGGGGGTCTCCGGCGTCGGCGGCGTCGAAGACGTCGCGCACGGGAAGCGCTCCGGGGCGCCCCCACCGCTCCGCGACGGCTCCCCCGCCCGCGAGCGCCTCGATGCATCCGCGCTGTCCGCACCGGCACGGTGGACCCGCCGGGTCGACGGAGATGTGCCCGACCTCGCCGGCGCTTCCGCCGGCGCCGCGCCACAGCTGCCCGTCGACCACGATGCCGGCGGCGACGCCGGTGCCGAGGTTGAGATAGGCCATGGTCCCGGTTCCAGCACCGTGCAGGGCGTGCGCGCCGAGCGCAGCCGCCTTCACGTCGTTCTCGACCCGCACGGGAAGGCCGAGCATCGGCTCGACGGTGCTGGCGACGTCGAGGTCGTGCACGCCGAGGTTCACCGCGTGCACGACGCGGGTGGAGCCCGGGGCGACCTGCCCCGGCATCCCGATCCCGACCGACCGGATCCCGTCGCGGCCGACGCCGGCTTCGGCGGCGACCAGGTCGACGGCGCGCACGATGGTCGCGCCGACCGCGTCGACGCCCCAGCCGGTGGCCAGCCGCGTGCGGGCGAGCACGCGAGCGGCGTCGTCGACGACCACGGCGTCGGTCTTGGTGCCCCCGACGTCGAGCCCGACCCTCATCGGCCGCGCTCCCGTTCGAAGGCGGCGGTGGTGCGCGGCGCCATCAGCCCTTGACCGCCCCGGCCACGAGCCCTCCGGTCATCTTGCCCTGCACGATGAGGAAGAAGATCATCACCGGGATGGCGATGAGCGTCGAGCCGGCCATGACGGCGCCCCAGTCGACGGAGCCGCCGACGCTGGAGGACTGGAAGGCGTTCAGCCACGGCATGAGCGGAAGGTTGTAGCCGCTCATGAGAAGCAGCGCCATCGTGAACTCGTTCCACGACTGGATGAACGCGAAGATGCCGGTCGAGATGAGCCCGGGCGCCAGCAGCGGGAAGGTGACCTTCCAGAACGCCTGCGACTTCGTGCACCCGTCGATCATGGCCGCTTCTTCGAGATCCGCGGGGACCCCCGCCACGAATCCGCGAAGCGTCCAGATCGTGAAGGGGATGACCGCGGCGGTGTAGACGATGCCGAGACCGAGCAGGGTGTTCATCAGCTGCCAGTCGTCGATCATCCCGTAGATCGTGAACATCATCGCCTCACCGGGGATCATCTGCACGATGAGGACCGAGACGATGAACCCGCGGCGTCCCTTGAAGTGGAATCGCGCGACGGCGATCGAGGCGAGGAAGGCGAACAGCAGGGTGGCCACGAGCACGCCGGCGGTCACCGTGAGTGAGGTCATGAGCGCGTGCGGGAAGTCGGTCTGTCCGGGGGCCGCTTCGCGCGTCCACGCCGTGAGGTAGTTCTGCAGCGTGAAATCGAAGGGCAGAAAGCTCGGCTCGCGCGTGATGATCTCGCTGTTGGGCGTCAGCGACATGTTGATCATCCAGTACACCGGGAACACGCTCATGGCGAAGACGATCGCCGCGGCGACGTTGAGGAGCGTGCGGGTGAGCACGCGCCGGCTCGAGGGGCGCCGCGCCTGCAGGGACCGGGGCGCGGGGCGGTTCGGCGAACCCGGCTCGCCGAGCACCTCGTCGACGCCGACGGTGCCGACCTGGGTGGCGGTGGTGACCTGTGTGCTCACAGCTCCTCCTCCTTCAGGGTGGTGCGCACGTATCCCCAGGAGAGGACGAGCAGCAGGATGACCATGACGACGCCGATAGCCGCGGTGGCCCCGAATTCGCCGACGCCCTGGCGGAACAGGTAGGTGCCGAGCACGTTCGTCTCGGAGGCGAGGCCGCCGCGGCTCTGCAGCGCGTAGACCTGGGTGAAGATGCGCAGGTTCCAGATGATCTGCAGCACGAGGACGACGGTGAGGATGCTGCGCAGGTACGGGAAGACGACCAACCAGAACCGCTTCCACGGGTGCGCGCCGTCCAGGGAGGCGGCTTCGAGCACCTCGCCGGGAACCTGTCCGAGACCGGCGTAGGTGGTGAAGGCCACGAAGGGCACCGACTGCCACACGATGATGATCGTGAGGACGAAGAAGAACGACCACGGGTTCAGCAGCCACGAGTGGTTGGTCCAGTCGGTCGTGCCGGTGAGGGTGTTCATCGCCCAGTTCACGACGCCGTACTCGGTGTCGAAGATCCACCCCCAGACGACCGTTGCCGTCAGGGGCGGCATGGCCCATGCGAGCAGGAGCCCGATCGACACGACGATGCGCCAGGCACGCGAGAGCCGGGTCATGAGCACCGCGACCAGCACGCCGAGACCCATGTTGAGCACGGTGAGCACGACCATGAGCCCGAGGCTGCGCATGAGCACGGCCGGGAAGTCGGACTGGGTGAACAGGTCGATGTAGTTCTCGAGACCGACGAAGGCGGGGAGGGTGCCCTGCACCTTGTTCTTCACCGTGTAGTCGGTGAACGACTGGATCACCATCAGCACGGCGGGGTAGCCCACCATGACGCCGAGGATGATCAGCGACGGGGTGAGCAGCGACCACGCGCCGCGGGCTTCGCGGCGCCGCCGGGAGCGCTCGCGCGGGGTGAGCGACGTGGTCGGGCGTCGCCCGGAGGCCGGGCGTCCCACGGTGAGGGCACGGGTCTCGCTCATGTCGCCTCCTCTCTCGGTGGTGCGGATGCGGGGGTGTGGACAGGGATGCAGGGGGCCCGGTGGGGCCGGACCCCCTGCGAAGACCGACGGGTGTCAGTCGTTGAGGATGGCCTCGATCTGCTCGTCGAGCGACGTCGCGATCTCGGTCACATCCCCGCCCTGGGCGATGCCGACGAGGGCGTCGGGGATGATCTGCGCAGCCTCGACCTCGGCCCAGTTCGGGCTGGCCGGGGTGCCCTTGGAGTTGGCGAGCGCGGCGGCCTGCGCCTGGGCGACCGGGGTGTCCGGCAGCGATGCGGCGGCCGACACGATCCCGGGCGTCAGGCCCTGCTCGGCGAGCAGCGTCTGGTAGCCCTCGGAGAGCATGATCTCCAGGGCGGCCTTGGCCTTCTCGGGCGCTGCGCTCTTGGTGGCGACGGCCACGTTGGACCCGCCGGCGAAGATCGGCGCCGTCTCACCCTCGACGAGGCCCGGCAGCGCGAACGCGCCGAGGTCCTTCGCGTAGGTGTCGGGGCATCCTTCCTCGACCTCTTCACCGGCGGCCTCGTCGCCCCACGGCCAGTCGCCGGTGAGGTTGCCGGCGGCCCATGCGGGACTGGAGATGAAGCCGGCCTCGCCGTCGCAGAACGCGATGTTCGCCATGAGCTCGTTGCCATCGGCGGGGGCGACCGAGGCGTTGAGGTAGACCTGCTGCAGCAGTTCGAGCCCCTCGATGCTCTCCGGGCTCGAGAACTGCGCGTCCCACGTGTCGCCGTCCTGCACCGCGATCTCGCCGCCGTAGGCCCAGACGTAGGGAAGCGCGTTGTACCAGTCCTTGCCGGGGGCGTAGATGCCCGAGACGCTGTCGGTGGTGAGCGCCTCGCCCTGAGCGACGTAGTCCTCGAGCGTCGCGGGAACCTCGTCGACCATCATGGGGCTGTAGAAGACGACGCGACCACCGGCGTAGTACGGCGCGGCGTACAGCGCGCCGTCGTAGGTGCCGGCGTCCACCAGGCCGCTCAGCAGATCGTCGCCGCCGAGCTCCTCCTGGATGTCGGAGATGTCGAGGAACAGTCCGGCGTCGGCGAAGCCGAGCGCCTGGGTGTTGCCGACCTCGACGACGTCGGGGCTGTCGTTGGACGACAGTGCCGCGGTGTAGGTGTCGGAGACGTCGGCCCAGGTCTTCTCCTCGATCGTGAGGGTCCAGCCCTCGTTCTCGGCCTCGAAGGTCTCGGTCAGGTAGTCGCGCGCCGTCTGCGGGGTGTCGGTGCCGACGAGCCAGACCGTCAGGTCGCCGGTCTCGGGCTCCGTGGAGGCGGCGTCATTGCCACCGGCGCAGCCGGCGAGAGCGACAGCCGAGGCGCCCACGAGCGCGAACGCTCCGAGCTTGTGCTTCATGGTGTCATCCTTCGTTCTTCTTGGTGAGGACGAGCCGGGCGACCCGTCCGGGGAGGGTGGAGCGTGGCCCTACGAGACGCCGAGCTGTGCCGAGAGGACCATGACGGCGGCGCCGCGCAGGACGATGTCCTGGCCTTGCTCCGTCATCCGCACCCGCACGCCGTCGTGGTGCGTGGCGAGCGTTCGTGCGCGGAGGGTCTCGACGGCCTGCTCGGCAAGAGCACCGTCGAGAAGTTCACGAGGACCCGAGAGCACGATCTCGGGGAGGTCGAGGACGCCCACGATGGGCGCGAGCGCGATCCCCAGGCGCTCGCCCGCGTCGCGCAGCACGCCGGCGGCGGGTTCGGCGGTCGCGGCGATCCGGGCGGTCAGCGCTGGGACCGCCAGCCACGCCTCGAGACAGCCGATCTTGCCGCACGCGCACCGCGGGCCACCGTCGGTGCCGACGGTGACGTGACCGATCTCGCCCGCGGCGAACCGGGCGCCGCGCACCGGCTGCCCCCCGGCGAGCAGCCCGGAACCGACACCCCGACCGACCCGAACGAGGAGCACATCCTCGCTCGCGCCCCCGAAGGTGTACTCGGCGAGCACGGCAGCGTTGGCGTCGTTCGCGACGAGCACCGGCAGCCCCAGCGCCTCGCGCAGTTCGCCTTCGAGGTCGAGGCCGTCCCAGCCGAGGTTGGGGGCGGTGAGAATGACGCCATGGGCGTCGATCACACCGGGGGCGCCCACGCCGACGCCGAGCACGGGCGCATGGGCGTCGGCGACGAGGTCGCGGGCGAGCGCGATCACCGCACCGAGCGCCGCGTCGGCGTCGGCGGGCACGGCCACTTCCGACCGCACGACGATGTCGCCGTCGAGCGTGAGGACGGCGCCGAGGAAGGTTTCACTGCCCGACAGGTCGAGACCGACGATGCGATGACCGTCACGATCGAGATCGACGAGGATCGCGGGTTTTCCGGGCCGCGAGGATTCCCGGACACCCTGCTCGGCGACGAAACCGTCGGTGATGAGGCCCGCGACGAGATCGGAGATCGTCACACGCGTGAGGCCCGTCTCCCGCGCGAGGTCGGCGCGACTCATGGCGCCGCCGTGGAAGAGGGTCTGCAGGACGAGCGAGCGGTTGTGCCCTCGCGCGTGCTCGGGCAGCACCTTCGCACCGGTGCGGGAGGCACGGGCGCGGACGAATCCGCCGGAGGGGGCGGTGTTCTCGAGGGGGGTGGCATCCGTCGAGAGGAAGGAGCCAGGCCGCAGGTCCGGAGCAGACATGTTTGTTAGTAGACCTTACGAACAAAGCCGCCGCAACCCTTTCGTCGCTTTTGCACGGCGCATTTACAAAACCGTTACACGTCGGTGACGCTGCGGTGAGCGCATTCTCACAATCCGAGCGCATGCCCCTCGCCTACGCTGGGAGCACCGCGAAGGAGATTCATGAACCGCACCCTCCCCGCCGCCGCGATGACCGCCGCGGCCCTGCTCCTGCTCGTCGGATGCACCGGCGACGCAGAGCCCGACACCGCAGCCACGGCAGCCACGGCCGAGGACGAGAGCACCGGACAGTCGCAGGACGCCCCCGGCGACGACGGCCAGAGCGTCGAGGACGCGTGCGCCGTGATCGCCCAGACGATCACCGACGCGACCGCCGAGTTCGAAGGCGGCGATGCCGACGACCTGGCCGCGGTCGCGGAGGCCATGGAGGCCGCTGCCGCGGAGCTCGCGACCGAGGCCGGAGCGATCACCAACGACGAGGTCGCCGCGCTGGTGCCCGATCTGCAGCAGATGTTCGCGGAGGCCGGCGAGGTGTTCGTCGCCCTCGGCGAGGGCGACGCGTCGGGGGTCGAGGATCTGGAGGAGATCGGCACCCGCTTCCAGGAGACCGGCGCGGCCTTCGAGGAGCTCTGCGCGGGCTGAACGATTCTCGGCAGACCGTGATCAATCCGTAGCACGCCCGCATCCGGCCTCCTTTACCATGGATGAACGTGCAGAGCAGGCGGGGGTGAGCGCGTGACGGATGTCGTGACACGACCGGACGCGGGTGTCGACGAGGGTGCGGGCGGACCGACCTCGGGCGACGACGCGACGGTTCCGACCGATCCCACCTACGAGTGGGCCCCGGTCGAGCCGGAGCCGCGCAAACGGCGCATCGGCCTGTGGATCGGTATCGGCGCGGGGGCCGTGGCCCTCGGCGCGGCCGCAGCATCGCTCGTGCTCATCGCGCCCGGCACATCGGTCGCCGGCGTCCATGTCGGCTTCATGACGCAGGGCGCCGCCGCCGACGCCATCTCCGGCCGACTCGCCGAGACGACCGTCGTGCTCGCCGGTGACGGGGGCGACGCCCGTGTCTCCGGCGCCGACCTCGGAGCGACCGTCGAGGCACAGGCTCTCGCCGAGACCGCCTTCGCCGAGCATCCCCTCTGGAATGTCACGGCGTGGTTCCCCGAACCCCTCGACGCCCCCGTGGCGATCGACGAGGCCGTCGCTGCCGAAGCCCTCGCCGCGGCCGTCCCGGCGATGTACACGGATCCCGTCGACGCCGAGGTGGCCTTCGACGCCGACAGCACCGCCTACGTCGTGACGCCCGGCGTCGACGGAACCGGCGTCGATGCCGGCGCGGTGCGCGAGAGCCTCGCCACCGCGTTCGCGGCCGGCGAGACCACGATCGAGGTCGACGCCGTCGCCTCGCCGGTCTCGCCCGAACGGGAGACCTACGTCGCCGAGGCGACGGCCGCGCGCCTGAACACGATGCTCGACGAGGCCGGGTTCTACGTCGGCGACGAACGGGTCGTTCCGATCGAGGCCTCGACGCTCGCCTCCTGGATCACGCTGTCCCCCGGCGAGCGCGGCACCCTCGACATCGCCGTCGACGAGTCCGCCGTGCAGGAGGTCGTGGACACCCTGCCCGAGGCTGTGAACCGCGACCCGGTGAACAACAAGATCCTCGTGAACATGGCCGGCACGACCCTCGCGGAAGAGAACGAGGGCACCGTCGGCCGCGAACTGGAGACCACCGACGGCATCGCCGCAGGTTTCTCCGAGCAGGTCGCCACCGCGAACGGCGCGTACCAGCTCCCGGTGGTCGAGACCCCCTACGAGACTGCCGAGGTGGTGCGTCTGCTCGAGGTCGACCTGAGCTCGCAGATGCTGTACCTGAAGGAGAACGACCGGGTCGTCGACAGCTGGGCGATCTCGAGCGGTCAGAGCAACACACCGACCTACACCGGTCGCTACACGGTTCACGCGCACCTCACGAGTCAGACCATGCGCGGCAGCGAGCGCGACGCCAACGGCGACGTGCTCCGTGATGCCAACGGCGATCCGGTGACCTACACGACCCCCGACGTCAAGTGGGTCATGTACTTCAACGGCGACCAGGCCTTCCACGGCGTCTACTGGCACTCCAACTGGGGCACGCCGATGAGCCACGGATGCGTCGGCATGCCCGAGTGGCGGGCCGAGCAGATCTTCAACTGGACCGCCAACGGCACCGACGTGTGGATCCACGCCTGAGCCCGAGCGACATCGCCGCCCGCTGACAACGCGACCGCACGAGAACGGCGCCCCAACCCGCGAGGGTGAGGCGCCGTTCTCGTGCGAGCCGGACTCAGCTGAGGGCGTCGATGATGCCGTTCAGTGTGGCCGACGGACGCATGACCTTGTCGACCGCGTCGCCGTCGGGGCGGTAATAGCCGCCGATCTCGACGGGCGATCCCTGCACGGCGGCGAGCTCGTCGACGATCTTCTGCTCGTTCGTCGCGAGGGCCGCGGCGACGGGGGCGAAGATCTCCGCGAGCTCCGCGTCGACCTGCTGACCGGCCAGCTCCTGCGCCCAGTACAGCGCGAGGTAGAAGTGGCTGCCGCGGTTGTCGATCGAACCGAGCTTGCGGCCGGGCGACTTGTCGTTCTCGAGGAACGTTCCGGTCGCGGCATCCAGCGTGTCCGCCAGCACCTGCGCGCGGGGGTTGTCGGTCGTCGTGGTCAGGTGCTCGAGCGACGCGGCCAGGGCGAAGAACTCGCCGAGCGAGTCCCACCGCAGGTAGTTCTGCTCGACCAGCTGCTGCACATGCTTCGGGGCGGAGCCGCCCGCGCCGGTCTCGAACAGACCCCCACCGGCGAGCAGCGGCACGATCGAGAGCATCTTGGCGCTCGTGCCGACCTCGAGGATCGGGAAGAGGTCGGTGAGGTAGTCGCGAAGCACGTTGCCGGTGACCGAGATGGTGTCCTCGCCGCGCCGCATCCGCTCCAGCGTGTAGCGCGTCGCCTCGGCCGGCGGCAGGATCACGATCTCGACGTCGGAGGTGTCCAGGAGCGCGAGGCCCTGGTGCACCTTCGCGATCAGCTGAGCGTCGTGGGCGCGGTTGACGTCGAGCCAGAACACCGCGGGAGCACCGGTGGCGCGCGCCCGTGTGACGGCGAGCTTCACCCAGTCCATGATCGGGATGTGCTTGGTCTGCGTGGCACGCCAGATGTCTCCGGCGGCGACGGTGTGCTCGATGAGCACCGTCCCCTCCGAGTCGACGATCTGCACCACGCCGGGAGCGGCGATCTCGAACGTCTTGTCGTGGCTTCCGTACTCCTCGGCCTTCTGCGCCATGAGCCCCACGTTGGGCACCGTGCCGATGGTCGCCGGGTCGAGGGGACCGTTCGCGACGACATCCTCGATCACGGCCTGGTAGACGCCGGCGTACGACGAGTCGGGGATCACGGCGAGCGTGTCGGCCTCTCCCCCGTCGGCGCCCCACATCTTGCCGCCGTTGCGGATCAGCGCGGGCATCGACGCGTCGACGATCACGTCGCTCGGCACGTGCAGGTTGGTGATGCCCTTGTCGGAGTTGACGTAGGACAGGCGCGGGCCCGCCTCGAGCGCCGCGGTGATCTCGGCGGCGATGTCGGCACCGCCGTCGAGGCTCGCGAGCCCGGTGAGGATCGAGCCGAGGCCGTTGTCGGGCGTGAGCCCCGCTGCCGTGAGCTTCTCACCGTGGGTCGCGAAGACATCCCGCAGGAAGGCCTTGACGACGTGGCCGAAGATGATCGGGTCGCTGACCTTCATCATCGTCGCCTTCAGATGCACCGAGTAGAGCACGTCGTCGGCCTGGGCCTGCTTCAGCGTGTCGGCCAGGAACGCGTCCAGCGCCGCCGCCGACAGGAACGTCGCGTCGATGACCTCCCGCGGCAGCACCTTCAAATCGCTCTTGAGGATCGTCTCGCCGCCGTCTTCGCCGATGTGGCGGATCGTCAGCGTGTCGTCGTGGGCGGCCACCCAGGACTTCTCGTTGCTCTTGAAGTCGTCGTGGCCCATGGTCGCCACGCGCGTCTTCGAGCCGGCCGGGAACGGCTTGTTGGTGTGCGGGTACTTGCGGGCGTAGTTCTTCACCGCCCCGGGAGCGCGACGGTCGCTGTTGCCCTCGCGCAGCACCGGGTTCACCGCGGAGCCCTTGATGCGGTCGTAGCGTGCGCGCACATCCTTGTCTTCGACCGTCTTCGGGTCGTCGGGATAGTCGGGGATGTCGTACCCCTGCGCCTGCAGCTCGGCGATGGCGGCCTTCAGCTGCGGGATCGACGCCGAGATGTTCGGCAGCTTGATGATGTTCGCCTCGGGGAGTGTGGCCAGCCCGCCGAGTTCAGCGAGCGCGTCTCCGACGTGCTGCGCGTCGGTCAGCTTCTGCGGAAAGGCGGCCAGGATGCGTCCGGCCAGCGAGATGTCGCGGGTCTCGACGTCGACACCCGCCTTGCCGGTGACGGCCTTGATGATCGGGAGGAACGACGCCGTGGCGAGAGCGGGAGCCTCGTCGGTGTACGTGTAGATGATGGTCGAGTCGGTCACCTGTTCGTCTTTCGCTCGGTTGTCGTTCCAGCCTAACGCAGGCGCCTGTTTATCTTGACGTCAAGATAAATCGGTTGCGGCCCGTGACGGCGTGCGTGTGTGGCGACGGGGTTACCGGCTAGCCTGTGCGTATGGCCGAGCTGCGACTTGTCGAACTGTCCGCCGCGACGATCGTCGCAGTCAACAACATGTCCCTCAAGCCCGGACAGGAGCAGTTCCTCGCTCCGGTGAGCTATGGGATCGCCGCGACGGTCGCGGATCCGCGCACATCCTGGCAGCGGGTCGTCCTCGACGCGAACGAGGTCGTCGGCTTCGTCAGCGCCGGCTTCGATCCCGAAGCGCCCGAGGAGCACTTCCGCTCCGTGCTGTGGCGCATCAACGTCGACGCCGACGACCAGGGCCGCGGCATCGGCCGCTTCGCCATCGAGAAGCTGCTCGACGAGGCGCGCGACCGTGGCCTCGACAAGCTCAACGTCATCTACGAAGAGGGCGAAGCCGGACCCGAGGCGTTCTTCACGCGCATGGGCTTCACCCCGGTGGGTGAGACGGAGTACGGTGAGGTCATCGCCGAGATCCGTCTCTGACGGGCGGCGATCGGCCCACCCCTCAAAACAAGGTCCCGGTCGCCGCATTCCGGCGGCGGGGCCTCGGATTCCCCTCCCCCACCGAGGCTCCGTCGCCCTCGCATCACCCCGGCCCGCCGCGCATCCGCGCCCGCCCGCGCCCGCCGCGCATCCGAGCCCGCCGCGCATCCCCCACCCGCCCCTTCCCAAGGTCGGAGAATCGGCCGGATGTCGGAGGATTCGGCCGTCATTCTCCGACATCGGCGCGATTCTCCGACATCGGCGGAACGAGGCGGCGGGATGCACCCTCCACAGGCCGGTCGCGGGAACGCACGCTCCACAGTTCCGGCGCCCGGTAGCCGCAGTGACGGCTGAGCGGGCATCGTGTCGGCATGGATGTGAAGAGCTGGCTGGCCGCGCGCGCGGGAATCGCCCATCGCGACGAGGTGGGTCGGGCCGGATTCACCACGGGTGCCGTGTCCGCCGCCGTCCGGGCCGGGCGCGTGCGCCGGATCCGCCGCGTGTGGATTGCCCTCCCGCGCGGCGACGGCGAACTGATCCGGGCCGCAGAACTCGGTGGACGGGTCGCGTGCCTCTCGGTCGCGCGACGCCGGGGGTGGTGGATCCCGGAGCAGGTCGACGTGCAGCCGCATCTGCACTTCCGCCCCAACGGTCGAGCGGTGCCGTTCGACGGCGTCTCGCACTGGACGAAGCCGCTCTCCCCGGTGTCGCCGTCATCGCTGCTCGAATCCGTCGAGGATGCACTGGCCCACATCGCATCGTGCCTCGACCGCGAGGCGGCCCTCGTGGTGTGGGAATCAGCCATCCGCTCCGAGAACCTCTCGACAGACGCGCTCCGCTCGGTGCGGTGGCGCTCACGCGCGTCGGCCGAGTGCGCCGCCGAGGTCAACGGGCTCTCCGACTCGGGCCTCGAGACGATCGCGATCGTGCGCCTGTCGCGCTGGGGTGTGCCGATCCGCCAGCAGCTCTACCTCGCCGGGCACCCGGTCGATCTCCTGATCGGTGACCGCCTGGTCGTTCAGCTCGACGGGTTCGCGCATCACTCGACGTCGAAGGACCGCACGCGCGACCTGCGGCACGACGCCGAGCTTCGTCTGCGCGGATACACGGTGCTGCGATTCAGCTACGCACAGGTGATCCACGACTGGCCGGCCGTCGAGCGGACGATCGGGCGAGCCATGGCCGCCGGCGCCCACCTCGCATGACCCACTCCGGATGTCGGAGAATCGAGCCGATGTCGGGGAATCCGACGTGAATCCTCCGACATCCGACCGATTCTCCGACCTCCGCGCGGCCGCGAGGGCCCGGCGTCCCTGGGCATCAGACCAGGGACTGCTGCCAAGCCCGGCGTCCCTGGGCGTCAGACCAGGGACTGCTGCCAAGCACTGTGGAGCTGAGCGAACTTGCCGTCACCGGCGATCAGGGCCGCGGGAGCGTCATCCTCGATGATGCGTCCGTGCTCCATGACGAGCACGCGGTCCGCGATCGCGACGGTGGACAGCCGGTGCGCGATGATGATCGCGGTGCGATCCGCGAGCAGGGTCTGGAGCGCCTCCTGGATCAGACGCTCGCTCGGGATGTCGAGCGAGGCGGTCGCCTCGTCGAGGATGAGCACGGCCGGATTCGCCAGGAACGCCCGGGCGAACGAGATCAGCTGCCGCTGCCCCGCCGACACCCGGCCGCCGCGCTTGTTCACATCGGTCGCGTAGCCGTCGGGAAGCGCCTCGATGAACTCGTGCGCGCCGACGGCGCGCGCGGCATCCTGGATCTCCTCGATCGTCGCGTCGGGCTTGCCCAGCGCGATGTTGTCGGCAACCGTGCCGCTGAACAGGTACGCCTCCTGCGTGACCATGACGATGGCCCGTCGCAGGTCTTTCGGATGCAGCTGACGCAGGTCGACGTCGTCCAGGGTGATGGCGCCGCGGGTGGGGTCGTAGAACCGCGAGACGAGCTTGGCCAGGGTCGACTTGCCCGCACCCGTCGTTCCCACCAGCGCGATGGTCTGTCCGGCGGGGATGTCCAGCGTGAAGTCGGGCAGGATCACCCGGTCCTCGGAGTATCCGAAGCGCACGTCGTCGAAGCGCACGTGACCGCGCGCCCGCCACAGGTCGACCGGCTTCGCCGGGTCGGGCACCGTCGGCTCCTCCTCGAGCACGCCCGAGACCTTCTCGAGCGCGGCGGTGGCCGACTGGTAGGAGTTGAGGAAGAACGCCACCTCCTGCAGCGGCGAGAAGAAGTTCCGAACGTAGAGGACCGCCCCCACGAGGGTTCCGATCGCCATCGCACCCTCGGCCACGCGCACGCCGCCCCAGAAGACGATGAGGGCGAGCGACACCGACGCGATGGCCATGAGTCCCGGCTCGAACGTGCCGAAGAGGCGGATCGAGCGCATGTTGACGTCGCGGTACCGCATCGCGAGGCCGCCGAACTCGTCGTCGTTGCGCGGCTCCTTTCGGAACGCCTTCACCGCCCGCACACCCGTCATCGTCTCGACGAACTTCACGATCACCTGGGCGCTGATCACACGCGACTCCCGGTAGACCAGCTGGGAGCGCAGGTAGAACCACCGCATGAGGAAGAAGAGGGGGATGCCCATCAGCACGATGATGACGCCGGACTGCCAATCGAGCAGCAGCAGCGCGGCGAGCGTGAACACGCCGTAGAGGAGCCCCGAGACGAGCTCGTTGAGACCGCCGTCGAGCAGCTCGCGGATGGTGTCGAGGTCACTCGTCTGCCGCGAGATGATGCGGCCGGAGGTGTAGGACTCGTGGAACTCCAGGCTCAGGCGCTGGGTGTGCAGGAAGATCCGCTTGCGCAGGTCGAGCATGATCGCCTGGGTCAGCCGCGCCGCGACGACGGCGTACCAGCCGACGAGACCGGCACCTCCGAACGCCGTGAGCAGGTAGACGGCGACGACACCCACCGTCGGCATCCAATCCATCCGATCGACGGCTGCGGGGAGGGCCGTGTTGATGCCGTAGGTGATCAGAGCGGGGCCGGCCACGCGCAGCACCGTCGACACGATGAGCACGGCTGCGGCCAGCACGAGCTGCCAGCGAAGGGTGCTCACGAGCGAGCCGAGCAGGCGCAGCGAGCGCCGCCGGATCGCCCGGCTCTCCTCGCGGGTGTAATCGGAGCGGTCCTCGCCGCGGGTTCCGATGATGCCGGTGCTCACAGGTTCACCTCCGTCTCGCGCGCACGCGCTTCGTCGTCTTCGAGGCTCGAGATCACATGCCGGTAGTGGGCGCTCTCGCGCAGCAGATCGGAGTGCGCCCCGACCGCGGTGACCTTTCCGGCCTCGAGCAGGGCGACCCGATCGGCGAGCATCACCGTCGACGGGCGGTGCGCGACGATCATCGCCGTGGTGTCGTGCAGCACCTCGCGCAGCGCATCCTCCACGAGCGCCTCGGTGTCGACGTCGAGGGCGGACAGCGGGTCGTCGAGCACGAGGATCGACGGCCGTGCGGCAACGGCGCGGGCCAGCGCGAGACGCTGACGCTGCCCGCCGGACAGGCTCAGGCCCTCCTCGCCGATCACGGTGTCCACGCCGTTCGGCAGATCGTCGACGAAGTGCGCCTGCGCCACCTGCAGCGCTTCGCGCAGGATGCGCTCGGCCTCCTCGCTGCCCGGCTCGAGGTCTTCGCGCCCCAGCAGCACGTTCTCCCGCACGGTCTGCGAGAACAGGGTGGCGTCCTCGAACGCCATGCCCACGTGCGTGCGCAGCTCCGCGAGCGTGAGGTCGCGCACGTCGACGCCGTCGACGGTGACACGCCCCGCGGTGACGTCGTACAGGCGCCCGGGAAGGGTCGTGAGGGTCGTCTTCCCCGAACCGGTCAGGCCGACGAGGGCCATCGTCTCCCCCGGACGCAGCACGAGGTCGACGCCGTCGAGCAGATCTCGCTCGTGGTCGCGCGCATCCTGGTAGCGGAAATGGACCCCCTCGAACGCGAGCTCGCCGCGGGGCTCGGCGATCGTCTTCGGCTCGTCCGGATCGACGATGGGGTTCTGCTCGTCGAAGACCTCGAAGATGCGGTCGGTCGCGGTGCGCGCATCCAGCAGGAACGAGAACAGGAACCCGATCGACTCGACCGGCCACCGCAGGATGGTCGTCATCGCGAAGAATGCCACCAGCTCCCCGACGCCGAGCTGCCCCAGGGCGACCAGGTAGATTCCCGCGCCGAGGCAGAGCGCGAACGCGATGTCGGGCAGCAGCACGAGCCAGAACCAGATCCACCCCACCGCGCGCGCCTTGTCGAGCTCGGTCTCGCGGAGGGTCTCGGCCTGACGGGTGAACTTCTTGAGCGCGTGCGAGCCGCGGCCGAATGCTTTGAGCACCCGGATGCCGTGGACGCTCTCCTCCACGCTCGTCGCCAGGTCGCCTGCCTGATCCTGGCTCTGCCGTGCGAGCACCCCGTAGGTCTTCTCGAACCGGTACCCGGCGTACCACAGCGGTGCCGAGGTCACGAGGAAGATCGTGCCGAGCACCCAGTGCCAGCGGAACAGCAGCGCCGCACCGACGAGGATCGTCAGCACGTTCACGACGAGGAGCACGAGTCCGAACGCGATCCAGCGACGCAGCATGCTGATGTCCTGCATCATGCGGCTGAGCAGCTGACCCGACTGCCACCGGTCGTGGAACGCGACAGGCAGGCGCTGCAGACGCGAGTAGAACGTCTGCCGGATGTCGTACTCCATGAGCGTCGCCGGTGCCAGCACGAACCACCGCCGCAGCCACACCATGAGGGCCTCGGCCAGGCCGAGGCCGAGGATCGCGGCGGCTCCCCACGCGATGAGAACCGTCGAGCCCGAGGCGATCGGGCCGCGCACGACCTCCTCGAGGATGAGCGGGATCATGAGGGCGAGGATGCTCGCGCCGAGAGCGCTCACGGCGCCGAGCGCCAGTCGCGGCAGGACGGGCTTGGCGAACGGGATGAGGCGCGCGAGCGCGCGCGGCGTCGAGAGGCGGTGCGGAGTCGGATCGGTCTGATCAGGAGCGGTGGTGGTCATGATCCTTGTGGGAGTGGTGGAGCGGACCGCGCAGATGAAGCGGTGGGGCGGCGCCGGATGGCGCAGAGATCGGAGGGCGTGCGATCAGGTGAACGCACGGACGGGACAGAAGATGCCCGGAATGCACCGGGCGCGCGCGAGGAGACTCAGCGGGCGCGGTCGGGAAGGATCCCGAACCCGGCGACGAGGACGGATGCGCTCTTCACAACGGCGGCGTGGGACATGGCATCCTCCTAGGGTTCACGGGAATGTCGCGATCGGCGACAGCCGTTCAGAATATCGGGATCGGCGCGACGTCCGCAAGCGCTTTCCTTCGACCGCCGATCGCGGCGCCGCGTGCACGGAGTGCGGCGATCAGCCGGCGACGGCCTCGCGGGCGAGGAGGCTGCGCTTGACGTCCAGTCCCCACGCGAAGCCGCCGAGTGTCCCGTCCGAGCGCAGCACGCGGTGGCAGGGAACGAACAGCGCCGGCGCGTTGCGGGCGCAGATCGCCGCGGCGGCGCGCACGGCACTGGGAGAGCCGAGAGCCTCGGCGAATTCCGTGTACGTGAGCGGACGGCCGGGCGCGATCCCGCGCAGCGCCGCCCATCCCGCGCGCTGCAGGGTCGTGCCGGTCTGCGACACCGGCACCGCATCGATCGCGTGCACGTCGCCGTCGTAGTAGGCAGCGGCGGCGACCGCGGCATCGGATGCGGGGCTCTCGCCCGCCACGGTGCGCACGTCGGTGGGGCGCTGGACCGGCCGCAGCCGCGCGAGGATCGTCTCGGCATCTGCGGTCCAGCCGGATGCGATCACGCGCCCTCCGTCGTCGGCGAGGATCGTGAAGGCGCCGTCCGGGGTGTCGAGGGTCTGCAGCGTGGCGGTCATGATGCCTCCTGGAGCGGGCTGTCGGTCGGTACGGATGCGCGCCGCGAAGTCGGCGCGGCGGCCCAGAGGTGCGCGGTGAGGTAGCTGCGCCACGGCGCGAGTCGCTCGGCCCACGCGGCATACCCCTTCGGATCGGACGGGATGCCCAGCGCACGCGCTCCCGCACGCACCGCGACGTCACCGGGAAGGGTGATGTCGGGGTCGGCGAGCACGCGCATGCGCACGTAGTCGGCCGTCCACGGTCCGATCCCGGGGCGGGCGAGCAGGGTCGCGCGCTGCTCGGAGGCGTCGTCGCCCGGCCCGAGGGCGAGCTCCCCCGACGCGAGTGCGGCGGCGGCTCCCGCGATGGCGCGGATGCGCGCGGCCGGCCCGCGCAGCACCTCACGACCGTGCTCGGCGATCGCAGCCATCGTGGGGAACAGCCGGTCGGTGCCGGCGTGCGGCGCGACCCGCTCCCCCAGCGCCGCGGCGAGCGCCGTGAGCGCCGTGCGCGCGGCGGCGACCGTGACCTGCTGGCCCACCATCGCCCGGATGAGCATCTCGTGCGGGTCCGCGGCCCCCGGAACCCGGATGCCGGGAAGAGCCGCGACCCGCCCCGCGAGCTCGGGGTGTCGCGCCAGCGCCTCGTCGACGGCGAGGGGATCGGCGTCGAGGTCGAACAGCCGGCGCACTCGCGTGACGAGCACGGGCAGATCGCCGAGGTGTGCCAGGCGTGCGTGCAGGCGCACACGGTCGTCCGCGCCGACGCGCACCTGGAACCAGGCCGCGCCTGCGGGAAGCCGCAGCGCGCGGGCGAAGGATGCGTCGTCGGCGACTTCGACGCCGGCGACGGCGCGCGCAGACATCCACGCGAAGAGTCCGGCGGCGTCAAGCGGTCCGCGGTGGGGCAGCACGAGATCGATCGCCCCCGCGACCGGCTCGCCCGCTCGCGTGCGACGCCGACGGGCGCGCAGGTCGAGCGGCGACATCCCGAACACCTCGCGCACCGTGTCGTTGAATTGACGCACGCTCGAGAAGCCCGCCGAGAACGCGACGTCGGCGGCGGGCATGTCGGTGCCCACGAGGAGCATGCGCGCCGTGTGCGCGCGGTGCGCCCGACTGAGCGCGAGCGGACCGGCGCCGAGCTCGGCGGTGAGAAGCCGTGTGAGGTGACGCGTCGAGTAGCCGAGCCGGCGTGCGAGGCCCGGCACGCCCTCGCGCTCGATGACGCCGTCGGCGATCAGACGCATCGCCCGGCCGGTCACATCGCCCCGCAGGTTCCACTGCGGCGAGCCCGGCGCGGCCTCGGGCAGGCAGCGCTTGCACGCGCGGTATCCCGCCTCGTGCGCCGCCGCCGACGTGGCGTAGAAGGTGACGTTCGACTCCTTCGGCGTGCGCGCCGGGCAGCTCGGGCGGCAATAGATGCCCGTCGAGCGCACAGCGGTGACGAACTGCCCGTCGAAGCGGCGATCGCGAGAGCGGATGACGCGATAGCGCTCGTCGAAGGACATCACGGGGATGCTCGTCGCCGGCGTGCTCATGCCTCCACCCTGCCACTCCCCAAGGCTGCACACTCGCGGAAATCGGCCATCGCGGTGCGCGGGTCGGCGGCACGGTGACATGCGAGCGGGGGCGCACGCAAGGCCCGTGCGCCGACACGGCGCGGGGGTAGCGTGACGACCATGACGGAACGCGAGTACGACGTGATCGTGATCGGAGCCGGAGCGGTGGGCGAGAACGTCGCCGACCGCGCGGTGCAGGGCGGGATGAGCACCGCGATCGTGGAGGCCGAACTCGTCGGCGGCGAGTGCTCGTACTGGGCGTGCATGCCCTCGAAGGCGCTGCTGCGCAGTGCCGCCGCGGTGCGCGCGGCGCGGGCCGTCGACGGTGCGAAGCAGGCGGTCACGGGCGAGCTCGACGTCGCCGGAGTGCTTCGGCGC
Source organism: Microbacterium luteum (assembly GCF_015277875.1). Classification (NCBI taxonomy): domain Bacteria; kingdom Bacillati; phylum Actinomycetota; class Actinomycetes; order Micrococcales; family Microbacteriaceae; genus Microbacterium; species Microbacterium luteum. The sequence continues at coordinate 2,573,460 of NZ_CP063814.1, forward strand.
CGCGACGCGATGACGCACGACTGGAACGATTCCTCCCAGGTGGAGTGGCTCTCCGGCGCCAGCATCGACCTCGTCCGCGGGCACGCCCGCTTCTCGGGCGAAAAGACCCTCACGGTGGCGGGCTCCGACGGAACCGAGGAGACGCTCGTGGCCCGCCACGCGATCGCCGTCTGCACCGGATCCGCAGCGCTGCTCCCTGAGATCCCGGGCCTGGCGGAGATCGAGCCGTGGACGAGCCGTGACGCGACGAGTGCGAAGCAGATCCCCGCCAGTCTCGCGGTGCTCGGCGGCGGGGTCGTCGGCGCCGAGATGGCCACGGCCTACGCGGGCTTCGGCACCGACGTCACCGTCATCGCGCGCTCGTCGCTGCTGAACGGGATGGAGCCCTTCGCCGGCGAGCGGGTGACCGAGGCGCTCCGGGCCATGGGTGCGTCCGTTCGCACCGGCGCCGAGGTCATCGCGGCCCGTCGCACCGACGTCGGCGCAGAACTGGAGCTCTCGGACGGCTCGCGCGTCGCGGCCGAGCAGGTGCTCGTGGCCACCGGCCGCATCCCCCGCACCGGCGACCTGGGGCTCGAGGCGATCGGCCTGGAGCCGGACTCGTGGCTCGAGACGGACGACACGCTGCGGGTCGACGGCTTCGACTGGCTCTACGCCGTCGGCGACGTCAACCACCGCGCCCTCCTCACCCACCAGGGCAAGTACCAGGCGCGCGCGGCGGGTGACGTCATCGCCGCCCGCGCTCACGGGGCGACGGTCGACGATGCTCCGTGGGGAGTGCACGCGGCGACGGCCGACCACGACGCGGTGCCGCAGGTGACCTTCACCGATCCCGAGGTCGCCTCCGTCGGACTCACGGCGGCCGCCGCCGAGAAGGCCGGACGGACCGTGCGCGTCATCGACTACGACCTCGGCTGGATCGCGGGCGCATCCACGCACAGCGACGACTACCAGGGTGCCGCGCGGGCTGTGATCGACACCGACCGCGGCGTGCTCGTCGGTGCCACGTTCGTCGGGCCCGACGTCGCCGAGCTGCTGCACGCCGCGACGATCGCGATCGTCGGCGAGGTGCCGGTGGACCGCCTGTGGCACGCCGTGCCGTCGTATCCGACGATCAGCGAGGTGTGGCTGCGCTTCCTCGAGGAGTTCGGCCGCCCCACCCCCTCCTGACCCCGCATGTCCCCCTCCTGGCACCACCATGTCCCCATTTCTGTCCTTCTGGGTGGCTATGGCAACAGAAAAGGGGACATGCCGGTCGGCCGGAATGACGCATGTCCCCATTTCTGTCTGTATGCAGCGCTATGGCGACAGAAATGGGGACATGGTGATGAGGTGGGGATGCCGGCGGGCGGCAGGGCCTGCCGGGGCGGCAGGGATGCCGGCGGACGACGGGGCGTGCCGGGGCGGCACATCCCCGGGGCGTCAGTGGAAGAAGTGGCGCTCGCCGGTGAAGAACATCGTCACCCCGGCGTCGCGGGCGGCATCGACGACCTCCTGATCGCGCACGGATCCACCCGGCTGGATGATCGTCGTGATGCCCGCGTCGATGAGCACCTGGGGCCCGTCGGCGAAGGGGAAGAACGCATCGGATGCGGCGATCGACCCTGCCGCACGGTCGCCTGCCCGCTCGACGGCGAGGCGGCACGAGTCGACGCGGTTCACCTGCCCCATGCCGATGCCGACGGTCGCGGAGTTCTTCGCCAGGACGATGGCGTTCGACTTCACCGCGCGGCACGACTTCCATGCGAAGATGAGGTTCGTCATCTCCTCGTCGCTCGGACGCTCGCCGGAGACCAGCTCCCAGTCTTTCGCCACCGACTCGATGTCGTCGGGGAACCGGTCGGCATCCTGGAGCAGCAGACCACCCGACACCAGGCGCACATCCATGCTCTCCTGACGCCAGTCGGCGGGCAGCTGCAGCACCCGAAGGTTCTTCTTCAGCGCGAAGACCTCCAGCGCTTCCGGCTCGAAGTCGGGCGCCACGATCACCTCGGTGAAGATGTCGCGCAGGTTCTCGGCCATCTTGAGCGTCACGGTGCGGTTGGCCGCGATGACGCCGCCGAAGGCCGACACCGGGTCGCACTCGTGCGCGCGCAGGTGGGCGCTCGCGATCGGGTCGAGGGCCTGCGGCGCCGCGACGGCGATGCCGCACGGGTTCGCGTGCTTGATGATCGCCACGGCGGGCTTGATCATGTCGAAGGCCGCGCGCAGCGCCGCATCCGCATCGATGTAGTTGTTGTAGGACATGCCCTTGCCCTGCAGCTGCGTCGCCTGCGCGATGCCGTGACCGCCGACCCGGGAGTAGATCGCGGCGCGCTGGTGCGCGTTCTCGCCGTAGCGGAGTGTCTCCAGGCGCTCCGCCTTGATGGTGAGGTGCTCGGGCAGCTCCTCCTCCACGAGCGTGCCCTCGGCGAACCACGTCGCGACGGCGGTGTCGTAGGCGGCGGTGTGCGCGAAGGCGCGCGCGGCGAGATCCTTGCGCTGCGTCAGACTCGTCCCGCCGGAGCCGACGGCCTCGACGATGGCGGGGTAGGACTCGGGCGAGACGACGATGGCGACGTTCGCGTAGTTCTTGGCCGATGCGCGCACCATCGCGGGTCCGCCGATGTCGATCTGCTCGACGACGGCGTCGCCTTCGGCACCGGAGGCGACCGTCTGCACGAACGGGTAGAGATTGACCACGACGAGGTCGAAGGGCCGGATGCCGAGATCGGCCAGCTGCGCCTCGTGGTGCTCCAGCCGCAGGTCCGCCAGGAGGCCCGCGTGCACGCCGGGGTGGAGCGTCTTCACGCGCCCGTCGAGCGACTCGGGGAACCCGGTGACCGCCGCGACGTCCGTCACGTCGTGCCCGGCCTCGCGGATGGTCGCTGCGGTCGAGCCGGTCGAGACGATCTCGACACCCGCCCCGGCGAGGGCCTGAGCGAGCTCCAGCAGTCCGGTCTTGTCGCTCACCGAGATCAGGGCTCGGCGAATCGGGACGACGTCGCGGTCGCGGTACAGGGACGGGTCGTGGCTGGGACCGGCCATGGGACTCCTTCGTTCGGTGGTCAGGTCGTGGATGCTGCGGCGGACAGGTCGAGCTCTCCCGACGCGATGCGCTGCACCACGTCGATCAGGAGGCGTCGCTCGACCGGCTTGATGCGGTCGTGGAGGGTGTGCTCGTCGTCGCCGGGGAGGACCGGGACGCGCTCCTGGGCGAGGATGGGGCCGGTGTCCACGCCGCTGTCGACGACGATGACGCTCGCACCGGTGCGGTCGACTCCGGCCGCGAGCGCATCGCGCACGCCGTGAGCGCCGGGGAACTCGGGCAGGTGCGCCGGGTGGGTGTTGATCAGGCGCGGCGCCCACTCGTCGACGAGGGATGCCGGCAGCAGTCGCATGAGTCCGCTGAGCACGACCAGGTCGGGCTTCCACACCGCCAGGTGGGAGCCGAGCTCGGCTCCCCACTCCTCACGGGAGGCGTATTCCTCCCAGGGCACGAGGAAGGTCGGGATGCCGTAGGCCTCGGCGTGGGCGAACCCGTCGGCCTCACGGTCGGCGCCGACGGCGACGATGCGTGCGGGGAAATCCGGCTCTGCCGCCGCGTCGAGAAGAGCCCGAAGGTTCGACCCGGCACCGGAGATGAGGACGACGACCGAGAGCACCCGGTCAGTCTAGCGGCGGTGCGACACGTTCCCCGCGGGGCTCCTCCCCCGCCATCCAGGCGCGGGCGCCGCGGGGTGACAGCAGCAGGATCGCCACCCCGACGAGGGTCTCGAGCCCGACCGCGAGAGCCACTGCGCCGGGATCGGGGCCGACCTCGGTCAGCCGGCCGGGCCCGAGTGATCCGGATGCCGCCCAGGAGAGCACAGCGGCGACCCCCGCGGCGCCGGCGGCGATGCCGAGCGCGGTGACGATGCGCGGCGCCCACTCCTCGGTCTCCGAGGCGGCCAGGCGCGATCGCGCCACCCATCCGGCGAAGGCCCCGGCCGCGATCGGCACGAGCACGAGCATCAGCAGCCACGTGCTGGTCGAGTCGGGAACGGCACCGAGCAGGGGGATGCCCGGGAGCACGCCCACGGTCGTGCCTCCGGGTGCCGCGGCGGCGCCGGCACCGAGTGCGACGCCGGGTCCGGCGACGAAGGCGAGCCCCCACACGATGAGCGTCGGGAGGTAGGCGAGCTGCCCGAGGGTGAGCACGATCGCGCCGAGCGCGTCGACGTGGGCGGATTGGAACAGCGCCAGGATCTCGCCGATGCGGAGAGTGATCGCCACGGCCACGATCAGCGCTCCAGCCCCGACGAGCACCGTGATGACCACGGCGACGCCGCGTGCGATCTCCCCCGGGACCTCGCTCCACGCGGCCGAATCCCCCTCGGCCCGATCACGCAGGTCGGCGATCAGACCCTCGGGCGACTCGCGCCACTCGGTCACGACGGCGGCGACGGTCAACGGCACCGCGTAGACGAGCGCGGGCGCGGCGATCGCGATGACGGGGTCCACCGCGGCGACGGGGTTCGCCCCGGTCAGGGCGACGGCCGCCGCCGCGGCGGTGAACACGAGCAGACCGGTGATCGCCCCGGTCGCCCAGGACTCTGCCCGCGAGGCGCGAATCCCGGAGCGCGCACCGGCCAGCGCGGTGAAGACGACGAAGGCGAGCGGGGCGAGCGACAGCGTGAACGTCGAGGCGTCGGCGTCGACACCCGCGGCGACCAGGTAGTCGTCGGTGAGCGCGACGTCGACGGGCACGAGGTGACCGAACTGCCAGATCGTCGCCGACGCCGGCCACAGCGCCCCCCAGTCGGGCGCGGCCAGACCGATCACCCAGATCAGGGTCAGCGGCGCGAAGACGGCGGCCACGCCGACGGCCGCCGCGACGGCGGAATCGACGGCGGCGAGGAGGGCGACGGTGAGGCGATGCATGCGCCATCGACCCTACCCACGCCGAACGCGCGCTCCGTGCACGCCGCGGCGCTCTCGCCACGCTGTCAGCCAAACGCGTGGCGGGCGGGGTTCAGCGTGCGGACTGCCAGGCGCCGCCGCCGGGGAAGGCACCGCCGAACAGCTGCTGCACGGTCACCAGCACGAAGCCGCGGTCGCGCAGACCCGACATCACCGCATCGACGGTGCGGCCGGTGTTGGCGTGGATGTCGTGCTGCAGCACGATCGAGCCCGGGCGCGGCTGCGTGACCGCGCGCCGCAGCAGCTCGTCGTCGCTGATCTGCTTCCAGTCCTCGGTGTCGACGTCCCACAGGATCGCGGGCAGGCCCGCCTCCTTCAGCACCTCGCGGTTCCACTCCCCGTACGGCGGACGGAAGGCGCGCACGGCCTCTCCGGAGGCGGTCCGCAGGGCGACGGTCGTGTCGCCGATCTGCGCGCGCACCTCCTCCGGCTCCAGGGTCGTCAGATCAGGATGGTTCCAGGTGTGGTTCTCGACGAGATGACCCTCAGCGGTCGCCCGCGAGAGCGTTTCCGCCCAGCCCGCGGCCTTCTGCCCGAGGGCGAAGAAGGTCAGCCCGGCGTCGTGCTCCCGCGCGGCGTCGAGAATCGCCGACGTCCACTGCGACGGGCCGTCGTCGTAGGTCAGCGACACGCAGGGATGCAGCTCGCAGTCGACCTCGCGCGCACCCTCGGGCGGCCCGGCCGGCGCGGTGAACGGCGCCGCCGCGACCACCGCGGAGACGAGGTCGGCACCGGTCCCGCTCACGAGCTCGGCGGACCGGGGCGGCGCGACGGCGACAGCGACCGGATCGGTCGTCGCGGCGATCCCGAGCGCCTCCAGTTCCGGGGCCCGGAACCCCGCCGGGATCGTCACCACCAGGGATCCGTCGGCGGCGGGAACGGTGGTCGCGAGCGCCGCGTCCAGGAGCACCACCGCCTCCTCATCCGGGGGCGTGACCGGGGCCAGCGACAGCGAACCGGCCTCCCGACGGATCGCGTCGACGACGTCCTCCCACAGCCGATCCGCGGCGCCGTCGGCCCACAGCGCGGCCGGCGCGATGAGGCGGCCGTCGTCGACGTCGATGTAGCGCAGGGTCGTCGCGTCGTCCGTGACCTCGCCGGAAGCTCCGGTGACCGTGCGGATGCGCTGTCCGATCATGGCGCCTGCGGCGACGACGACGTCGCACACCACCGCCGTCCCCGACCCACCGACCGGGCCCAGGGCGGGATCGGCGAGCACGTCGGCCGCGGGCAGCAGGGTGGATCCCGTGACGCAGTCACGATCGCCGAGTCCGGCGTCCGCGTCGAACACCTGCGGGCTGTAGACGTCGCCGGTGGCCGCCTCCTGCCCGTCGATCGCCGCGCGAACCGCCGGCAGCGCCACCTCTTCGACGGCGGGAACGCCGGGGAGGCGCATCCATCGCGATTGCACGCGCACGTCGTCGTTGCGGATGCGCTCGCCCACCAGCCCGGGCACGGATGCGGCCTCGATCGGCGCGGGCACCTCGACGACGCTCACGTGGGGGGCGGGCCAGGTCGGCGGCCGCCAATCGACGTCGGTCGGCACGGCGCACGCGGTGAGAGCGAGAACCGCCACGAGGCCGCCGGCCGCGAGACGCCTCACGCGGGGACCCCGTCGAGGCGGATGCCGTCGAGGATCAGCGCGAGAGCCGTGACGTAGTCGTCCAGGTCGGCCTCGGGCGACGCCTCGGCCGTCACGAGCACTGTCGCGGTTCCGCCGTCGCCGACCGTCGCGACGAACCGTCCGTTCTGGAACGCGTGGCGCGCGTCGAGCCCCGACGCGAGCCTCTCGGTGACGGCGTCCGACGCGACAGCGACCTCGGCGGACACCTCCTCGGCATCGCCGTCGTCTGCGACGAGCGACACGGTGAGACCCGCATCCGGGGAACTCAGCCGCAGGGTGTCGTCGAACGGCGAACGTCGCACCACCCAGCCGGCGGGCACGAGCACCGTGGCCGTGCCGTCATCGGCGATCGGCACCGTCGTCTCGTCCGCCACGGCCTCGGCCGACAGATTCGCCAGCACCGGCGGCAGCACCGTCACGGCAAGCAGTCCCACGATGACGGCGATCACCGCCGACACCCCCGCGACGACGATCAGCGCTTCGCGTGCGCGCCACCGCGCCGCGGCATCCCCAGCCGGCCCCATGACCCACAGGTTATCGAGACCGAGCGGCTCCGGCGGTCAGCGGCGCGGCGTCCATCCCGACGGCAGCGGGCCGTCCGGGTCGCCGCGTTCGGCATCCGCGCGGGCCGACCATCCCTGCGCGGCGTCGACGGCGTCGAAACCGCCGCGGGCCAGCCGCATCCCGACGTCGTCGTGGTGCATGCGCGGCCCGCCGCCGCGTCGCGCTCCGGCGCGGACGCTGTGGGCGTCGTCGGCGAAGCCACCGCCGCGGAACACCCGGTAATCGCCGTAGCGAGCGGGATCGAGCAGATCCCAGCACCACTCCCAGACGTTCCCGAGCGTGTCGAACAGACCGAAGAGGTTCGGATGCCGCGCGCCGACGTCGTGGGGAGCGGACAAGCCGTCGGCGGCCGTCCAGGCCACCTCGGCCAGCGGCCCGTAGTGCGCGCCGGTCGATCCGGCTCGGCAGGCGTACTCCCATTCGGCCTCGGTCGGCAGCCGGAACCCGTCGGAGTCCACGTGCCACGTCACCTCGTCGCCGTCGACGGCATAGGCGGGATCCAGCCCCTCCCACTCCGATGCCGCGTTGCACACGCGCACCGCCCGCAGCCACGAGATGTGCGTCGCCGGCCGTCGGGGGTGCTGCGCGGTCTCCCCCAGCAGCTCGCCGAGTTCCGCCTGCGTGAGCGGGAACCGGGCGATCTCGAAGGGCTCGAGGTCGACCGCGCGTCGGATGCTGCGCCGCGCGTCGTGAAGCTCGACACGGCCGGCGGGCAGGCGCGCGGTCTCAATCTCGCTCATCGCGCCGGTGAGAACCGGACCCGCTGCCTCACGCCTCGCGGGGCTCGAGGACGAAGACCGCGATCTGCCGATCGGTCTTCGCCTGGTAGGCGTCGTAGTCGGGCCAGACCTCCGCGGCGCGCTTCCACCAGAGCTCGCGCTCCTCGCCGGAGAGCTCGCGGGCGTCGTAGTCCCGCTTGTCGGCGCCGTCCTGCAGCTCCACATGGGCGTGAGCACGCATGTTCGCGGCCCAGCGAGGCTCATCGGGCGCGCCGCCCTTCGAGGCGACGACGGCGTAGCGGCCGTCGTGCTCGACCCGCATCAGCGCCGTCTTGCGCAATCCGCCGCTGGTGGCCCCGACGGTCGTCAGCACGATGATCGGCACCCCCCGCAGCGTGTTCGCCTCGGTGCCACCGGAGGCCTCGAACTGCTCGGCCTGGTTGCGTGCCCATTCGGACGTGGACGGGATGTACTCACCACTCAACGGCATGCCGCCAGCCTACGCCGCCGCGCGCGGGCGCAGCCGATCCCCGTCACCGAACCGCCCCTCTCGACGCGAACCACCCCTCTGCCCACCGTCCCGAAAGGGCCGGCTCGCGTGCAGAGGGGTGGTTCGGCGAGAGAAGGGTCAGATCACAGACCCTCGATGATCTCTCGCATCAGTGCGGCGGTCTCGGACGGGGTCTTGCCGACCTTGACGCCGGCGGCCTCGAGGGCCTCCTTCTTCGCCTGTGCGGTTCCGGCCGAGCCCGACACGATCGCGCCGGCGTGGCCCATGGTCTTGCCCTCGGGCGCGGTGAAGCCGGCGACGTAGCCCACGACGGGCTTGGTGACGTTCGCCTTGATGAAGTCGGCTGCGCGCTCCTCGGCGTCGCCCCCGATCTCGCCGATCATGACGATCGCCTTGGTCTCGGGGTCGGCCTCGAACGCCTCGAGCGCGTCGATGTGCGTCGTGCCGATGACGGGGTCGCCGCCGATGCCGATGGCGGTCGAGAAGCCCAGGTCGCGCAGCTCGAACATCATCTGGTAGGTCAGCGTGCCCGACTTCGACACGAGCCCGATCGGACCCTTGCCGGTGATGTTGGCCGGGGTGATGCCGACGAGCGACTCACCGGGGGTGATGATGCCCGGGCAGTTCGGCCCGATGATGCGAGTGGTGTTGCCCTTGCTCTTGGCGTAGGCCCACGCCTCGGCGGTGTCGCCGACCGGCACGCCCTCGGTGATGACGACGAGCAGCCCGATCTCGGCGTCGATGGCCTCGATCATGGCGTCCTTCGTGAACGCGGGCGGCACGAAGGCGATCGACACGTCGGCGCCGGTCTTCTCCATCGCTTCGGCGACCGAGCCGAAGACGGGGAGCTCGACGGCGTTGCCGTCCTTGTCGGTGTGGGAGACGGTCGTCCCGGCCTTGCGGGCGTTGACGCCGCCGACGACGTTCGTGCCGGCCTCCAGCATCAGCGCGGTGTGCTTGGTGCCTTCGCCGCCGGTGATGCCCTGGACGATGACCTTGGAATCCTGGTTGAGGTAGATCGACATTTTCTGGTCCTTATCCGGATGCGGTTCAGGCGGCGGCCAGCTCGGCGGCCTTGTCGGCGCCCTCGTCCATGCCCGCGGCGAGCGTGACGAGGGGGTTGTTCGCGGCGGCGAGGATGGCGCGGCCTTCCTCGACCTGGTTCCCGTCGAGGCGCACGACCAGCGGCTTGGTCGCGGCGTCGCCCAGGATCTCGAGGGCCTTGACGATGCCCTCGGCCACGGCGACGCACGACGTGATGCCGCCGAACACATTGACGAAGACGCTCTTGACCTGCTCGTCGCCGAGGATGACATCCAGTCCTGCGGCCATGACGGTGGCGGAGGCGCCGCCGCCGATGTCGAGGAAGTTCGCCGGCTTCACGCCGCCGTGGCCCTCGCCGGCGTAGGCGACGACGTCGAGGGTCGACATGACCAGGCCCGCGCCGTTGCCGATGATGCCGACCTCGCCGTCGAGCTTGACGTAGTTGAGGCCGGACTCCTTGGCCTTGGCCTCGAGCGGGTCGGCCGCGCCCTTGTCCTCGAGCTCCTCGTGCTCGGGGTGACGCACCTCGCTGGCGTTCTCGTCGAGCGAGACCTTGCCGTCCAGGGCGATGATCTCGCCCTCCTCGGTGCGCACCAGCGGGTTGACCTCGACGAGGGTCGCGCCCTCGCCGGTGTAGACGTCGTACAGCTTCACGAACACGTCTGAGACGGCCTCGACGAGGTCGTCGGGGAAGTTGGCGGCTTTCGCGATCTCGACGGCCTTGGCCTTGTCGATGCCTCCCAGCGGGTCGACCTCGACACGGGCGAGGGCTTCGGGCTTCTCGACGGCGAGCTGCTCGATCTCCATGCCGCCCTCGACCGAGCACAGGCTCAGGTAGGAGCGGTTGGAGCGGTCGAGCAGCACAGAGAAGTAGTACTCCTCGGCGATGCGGGCACCGGCGGCGACCATGACGCGCTGGACCACGTGCCCCTTGATGTCGAGGCCGAGGATGGCCTGCGCGGCCTCGTAGGCCTCGTCGGGGGTCTTGGCGACCTTCACACCGCCGGCCTTGCCGCGGCCTCCGGTCTTGACCTGGGCCTTGACGACCACGACACCGCCGAGCTTCTCGGCCGCCGCGCGCACCTCCTCCGGCGTGTCGGCGACGATGCCCGGGAGCACCGGCACCTCGTACTTCTCGAACAGATCGCGTGCCTGGTACTCGTACAGATCCACAGTGCGTTCCTTCGCTGTTGCGATGGGTGGGTGATGTGGTGAACCTTCTCGGCGCCGAGGATTCGCTTGACGTCGAGATATCGACCGGTCCCCCAGCCTACTATCCTGCGGCGACCTCTCCCGGCACACGGGGCAGCCGCTGCAGGTCGCAGACGGCCGGTCCTTCGATGCGCAGACCGGCGGCGGTGAATCGGGATGCGTGGAGCGGACAGTCCCACGAGCCCTCGGCGTCGTTCCACGCGAGCACTCCGCCCAGGTGGGGGCAGACGGCGTTCACGGCGCGGGTGACGCCCTGCACGGTCGAAACGCCGACGGGGTGACCCGCGCGATTGACGACGACGCCGTCGCCCTCGGCGGGGCGTGCGACGGGCACCGCGCGGCGCTGGGCGCCCACCCATCCGGATGCCGCCTCCCAGCCCACCCGCAGGTTCTCGATCCCGCCCCGGCCGAGATCGGCGGGCACGGTGAACCGGCGGGAGATGAGGTTCATCCACGCGGGCCGCTCCCGTCGGGGCGTGCGGGTGACCTCGGCGGCGATGCGCAGCGCCGCGGCGGGGCCGTTGGACAGTCCCCACTTGCCGAATCCGGTCGCGAAACGAACCCGGCCGAGCGTGCGCGGCATGACGCCGACGAACGGGATGAGGTCGTGCGACTCGTAGTCCTGCGCCGACCACGACGCGACGGGTTCCGCCCCGGGGATGTGCTCGCGCGTCCATGCGATGAGATCCGTCACGCACGCGCGCGGCGACGACGAGCGCCCCACCGGGTGCCCGTTTCCCCCGACCACGAGGCGTGCTCCGCCGTCGGGGCCGTCGGACGACGTGACCGACCGGAGGGAGCGGGTGGGCGCATCCACCGACAGGTAGAGCCCGTCGGGCACCTCGCCGTCGACGTCGAACGCGACGGCGTAGGAACGCAGGCCACGGGTCTTCGCGAAGTAGAGGCCGCGATCTGTCAGAGGCGCCCCGGTGGCCAGCACCACATCGCGCGCCGAGATGAAACCCGCGCTCGTCTCGAGCACGGGATGCGGCACCACGCGCAGCCCGGTGACGCGGATGCCGGTGTGGAGCGTCGCGCCGGCTTCCACCGCCGCCCGGGCGAGGGCGGCCGTGACCGCGTAGGGGTCGATCGCGACCTGATCGTCGAGCGCGACGGCATCGACGACCGGAAAGGGCAGCGTCGGATCGGGCGGCACACGACGCACCGGCAGCCCGGCCTCTCGCGCGGTCTCCATCTCGGCCGCCACCGTTTCCCCTCCCGCGGCGGACTGCGCGTAGGAGTACGCGGTGCGGCGTGTGAACGGGACGCCGGCCTCTGTCGCGAACGCCGTGAGCCACTGTGCGCCGTCGCGGTTCGCGTCGACGTATGCGCGCACGAGCGATGCGGGATGATGCGCGCGGAGTGTCGACAGGACGGACCCCTGCAGGAGGGACAGCTTTCCGGTGTTCGATCCCGAGGCCAGATGTGCCACCTCGCCGGCGTCGACCACCGCCACGTCGCGACCGGCCCGCGCCAGCAGCAGCGCCGTCGACAGACCGGTGATCCCCGCGCCGACGATCACGACGTCGGGGCGCCGGCCGTCCCACGGCTGCGACTGGACAGGGTCTGCGGTGCGGGTCCACAACGACGTCATGCCCTCATGCAACGCTGCGCGACTGCCTGCGACAACCGGGTTGACAGCGCCCCGGCGACCCGGCCGGATCGGCCGGGTCCTCAGTCGTCGGCGCCGGCTGCGACCTCGGCCACCTCCGCTGCGGTGAGCGCGCGCCACGGCGAGCCGTCCGGGTCGTCGCCGATCGCGGCGGGGCTGTCACCACTGGTCCACCACTTCGCCTCGAACGGCAGCCCTTCGAACTCGACCCGATCGCCGGCCTCGTAGTCGGCGGCGCCGTCCCACTCGTCGTAGGTGCCCTCCGGGACCGTCGGGATCTCGTAGGGCTTCTCTCCGGGCAGCACCGGCCCGATGAGGGTCCACGGGCTGTCCGCGGCGACCGTCAGCGGGTCGTCCGGCTGGTCGCCCTGCGTCCACCACTTCGCCTCGTAGACGTTCCCGTGCCACACCGTCTTCGTCCCGGCGAGATAGCGCGTGTTCTCGCCCCAGATCGGATAGGGGCTGGTCGCGGGATCGTCGACCGGTGTCGTCGGCTCCGGCGAAGCCGTCGGCGACGGGCTCGCGGTCGTGGTCGCGCGTGCGGCCGGCGCCGAGAAGCCGGCGTCGAGCACACCGGCGAAGGTGAGATCGCCCTGATCGACGCCGCTGCACAGATTGGAGACCACGGAGGTCACCGCGTAGTTGTCGCTGCACGATCGATCGCGGTTGAGCGACCACATCGAGACCCGGCCGAGTCCCTGCGCATGGGCCGACGCGTTCACCGCTTCGGCGTCGGCGAGGGTGAATACCTCAGCGGGGATGTCGTTCTGCCCGATCATCGGCGTCGTGCCGATCTTGGCCCACAGCACCGCATCGGCCTGGGCGTCGTCGGCCTCCGCGTAGAGCGCATCCAGCTGCGCGTGAAGTCCCTCGAGTGCGGAGTCGTTGACGGCGGCCATGGACCGGCCGTCGAGGTCGACGCCGTAGTCCATGGTCATGGCGTTCACCCCCGCCAGGTCGACGCCGGCGGCCAGGAACTGACGCACCTGGTCGATGCCGTCCGCCGTGAGGCCGGTGGGCGACACCGGAAGCGTCAGCCATACCTGCAGGTCTCGCGTCTCCTGCAGCTGCGCGACCGCCTCGGCGCGCCGCTCCGCGGCAGCGGCATCGGCGAGGTCGTCGTTCTCGATGTCGAGGTCGATGACCTCCACGTCGTAGCGGTCGATCGCGGCCGCGTACGCGGCGCGGGTCTGGTCAGCGGTGTCGCACGCCGTCGCCAGTTCCACGCCCGCGGCACCGCCGAAGGAGAGGACCACGTCGCCGCCGGCGTCGCGGAGCCGGGCGATCCGGCGGTCGAGGTCGAGGTCGCGCGCCGCCTCGCTCAGCGAGTAGGCACCTCCCCAGCTCGGTTCGCAGGCTTGGCCGCCGGTGGGGGCGGTCAGGAACGCCAGCACGACGCTCGCCTCGCTCTCGTCGGCGGGGTCCCCGAAGTCGTAGGTGGGCGTGAGGGTCACATCGACATAGGCCGCGAACCACGGGTCGTCGAACGACTGCACCACGGCCTGCGCCGCGACCCAGCGCACGCCGAACACGCCGCCCACGGCGACGACCGACACGGCGCCGACGCCGAGCAGCAGGCGCCACAGCGACAGCCGCTTTCCGGCGTGGGGCCCGGACGCCCGACCGCGCAGCGGGCTCATCGCACGACCTCCGGCGTCTGCTCATCCGAGGTCGCCGGCTCCGCTTCCGCCGGCGGCGGTGCGGCCGGCAGCGCATCCCGCACCGGCGCCACGGCGCGATGCGACTCGCCCGAAGCCGGGTAGCCCCGGTACAGCACCTCCCGCCAGTCGACCTCGGCGGCCTCCGACGCCGCGGCCGATGCCTTCGGACGCGTGTCGACCCACATCCAGTCGGTGAGCCCGAGCCAGGTGTCGGCCACCGACGCGCGCAGGCCGATGTTCTCCAGCGTCGCCCACAGCGCCGTCACGGCGTTGAACGCCGCGAACGCCGCCGTGCCCCAGTTCTCCGACTGCGCGTTCCACCACGTGGTGTACACCGAGAAGGCGATGATCGCCCACGGCGCTGCGACGTAGAGCAGCTGCGTGGCGGTGCGGTCCTTCACCTTGGGTGTGCGGGCGAAGGGGATCTTGCGGCCGGTCAGCGCCTGCTCGATCGACTTCAGCACGCCGGCGAGGTTCACCGGCAGCAGGATCAGGTTGAAGCCGTAGATGCGGAAGATGTCGATGCGGCGGTATCCGCAGTACTTCAGATCGCTCGCCTGTGCCAGGAAGTACGGCAGCGCCGCGAAGACCACCAGCGGGCTCAGCAGACGGCTGTCGAAGGGAAGGGTGAGCATGAGGATGAGCCCGAAGCTCGCCCACACGAGCGAGGCCATGTAGTTGGTGCGCAGCATCCACTCGGCGAGGGAGACCGATCGCCCGGAGCGGTGGCGGGAACGGGCGAATCGCCAGAACTTCGGCAGGATCAGGAGCCCGCCGTTCGCCCACCGCCGGCGCTGCACGACCAGCGATCCGAAGTCCGGCGGCGTGGCGCTGTAGCTCAGCCGCTCGGGGTAGTTCGCCAGCGTCCAGCCGCGGTCGGCGATGTCGATACTCGACTCGGTGTCTTCGATCACGGTGCGGTCCTGCACGTATCGCCTGACCTCGAATCCGTCGACGGTGTCGATCTCGAGGATGTCGTCCAGCGCCTCCATGCGGATGACGGCGTTGGCCCCCACCCAGAACGTCGCGCCGTGCGCGGTCATGCCCTGGTGCAGGATGTGCTGGATGTCGGTCGAGGCGCCCGCGAGCCGTTCGATGCGCGTGGGAGCGCCTCGGAAGGACGAGTACGGCGTCTGCGTGACCGCGACCCGCTCGTTGCCCGGCTGCTCGAGGAAGTAGACCAGACGGATGCAGTAGTCCCGCAGCAGCAGCGAGTCGGCGTCGAGCGTGAGGAGGTAGTCGGCGTTCGGCACGATGAGGTCGGCCGAGGTGGAGCCGGCGACCGGGCGCAGGAGCGTTCCGCCGGGGCCGTGCTCCTCGCGATACCGACCTCCCATCAGGCCGATGTAGGAGTTGAGGTTCATCGCCTTGTTCGGCTCGTGCGACAAAGACGCGTACTGCTTGCGCTCGAAGGTCGTCAGCTCGGCGGTGAAGATCCGCACAAGGCGGCGTCGCATGTCGCGCACGTGCGCCACGGTGGGCGTGTCGCCGTCGGCCGCCGCGAGCGAGAGCGCCTGCGCGGTGAGGTCGAGGTCGGAGGCGAGTTCGCGGAGCACCTGATCGATGAAGAAGGTGTCGACGTGGTCTTCGTGCGGCCAGGTGCCGGCCATGTCGCGGAGCCACTGGGAGGCGAGGTCGTAGTCGGCCACGAGGTGCTCGAGCGCTTCGGCGTCGACGACGGGATCGGGCGTGTTCCCGAGGATCCACCGGTGTTCGAGGGCGAACAGATTCTCGGCGAAGCGCGCTCGCGGCATCTCCAGCGCCGTCGCGATCTCGGCCGCGATCCCCCGGGTCTCCTCGAGCCGTGCGCGGACGGCCGGGTCCGCGGGCGTCGGCGGATCATCCAGCAGCAGCACGACCCGCAGATCGGGATACTCCTGCAGCGCCGCCGACCACATCGTCTTGCGGATGACGCTGGTCTCCTCGGCGTAGGACGGCACCAGAACGGTCATCCCCGAGCCCGCGCGATGGGCGAAGTGACGATCGAGTTCTCCCCGGGGAATACGCGCGTGGTCGCGGAACCGGCCGAACGCGCCCGAGCGTGCCACGAGGTACATCAGCGCGGAGAAGCTGAGGAACGTGACGACGAGACCGTAGAGGATCGCCTCGAGCGTCGCGAGGACCCCCTCGCCGGAGAGGATGCGGGGCACGACCGTGAAGACGAGATATCCGACCCAGGCCGCGATCGTGACGATGATCGCCACACGCCCCCAGATGATCTTCATCTCGCTCGGCGTGCGATGCACCGTGTCCAGCGGTGTGCGGGTGCGCTCGGACCCCCACTGCGCCCGCCGCGACGACGGCTGCCGGTCGATTCTCCCCATGCGTGTTCTCCCCTCGGCGCGGCGGAACACATCCCCGTCGCGCGCCGTCGGCCACGCTAAGCGCGGGCGCCGGGAAGGTTCCGCGACGATGCGAAGACTTGAGGTGCCCTTGGCGGAATATTCGCCGCGCTGGGTCGAACGTCGGGAAATCCTCACGGAGATGGCGGGGTATGCTCCGGGGCATGCCGGCACCCGAGGACGACCGATGACCGACACCCGCACGGCGGTGATCGCCGCCGCCTTGGACCTCTTCGCCGAGCAGGGGTTCGAGGCCACATCGGTGGAGCAGATCGCCCGGGCGGCCGGGGTGTCGCGCTCCACGTTTTTCCGTCAGTTCGGGGGCAAGGACGACGTCGTCTTCGCCGACCACGAACTCCTCCTCGACCGTGCCCGCGCCCGGCTCGACAAGGGTCACGACGATCCGTGGGCGGCCGTGTGCGAGGCTTCGCTCGAGGTGTACCGGCACTTCGCCGCCGACCCCGACCTCGCCCGCCGCCGATACGCCGTCGTGCGGGGCGTGCCGGCGCTGCGCGATCGCGAGATCGTCACGGTGTTCCGGTACGAGCGCCTCTTCGACGAGTACCTGCGACGCGCGCTTCCGGGCCTCGACCCGGTCGACGCGGTGGGCTTCGCCGCCGCCGTCACCGCGGTGCACAACCACGTGCTCCGCCGCCTGCTGCGCGGCCCGAAGCGCGTGCCGGCGACCACGCTCGTCCGCGCCCTCGACGGGGTGCGGCGCCGTTACGGTGTTCTCGCCGACGACACCGCGGAGGAGACCGGCGACGTGGTCGTGGCGGTGTTCCCGCGGCGGATGCCCGCCGCGGAGGTGACCCGTCGGCTGCGCGGCAAGCTGGGTCCGTGACCCTATCTTGAGACTCAGTGCCGCCTCCGATGACACTCGGTTTCGCTAGACTCCGATGGGGCGAAAGGATTCTCATGAACGACACCTCCCTTCCGGGCGAACGCACGACGCGGTATGACCTCGGCGCGCGGCTCGACACCGACTACTACGCCGTCTTCACCGACATCGACGACGCCGACCGCGCCGCCTGGAACCGCGCGAAGGAGCTCGTCGACGAGGTCGCGCCCCTCATGCGCGACGCGTGGGACACCGCCTCCTACCCCGTCGAGGTCGTGGGCCGGATGGGCGAGCTCGACCTCTTCACCGACGGGATCGACCATCCCGACCTGACGCACCTGTCACCCCTGGGTGCCGGGCTGGTCAACATGGAGGTCTCGCGCGGCGACGGCTCACTCGGCACCGTGCTGGCCGTGCAGGGCGGGCTGGCCCTGCGCACCCTCGCCCTCTTCGGCAGCCCCGAGCAGCAGGCCCGATGGCTGCAGCCCCTCGCCCGAGGAGAGGTGCTCGGGGCGTTCGCGCTGACCGAACCCGACCACGGCTCCGACTCCGTCTCGCTCGAGACCGCCGCCCGCCGTGACGGCGACGGCTGGGTGCTGCGGGGAGCGAAGAAGTGGATCGGAAACGGCGCGTCGGGCGGCATCACCTTCGTGTGGGCCCGCGTCGACGACGAGGGCGCCGACGACCACGGCACGGTCCGCTGCTTCCTGGTCGAACAGGACACCCCGGGTTACACCGGCACCGTCATCACCGGCAAGGTGTCGCTGCGCGGCATCCACCAGGCGCACATCGCCCTCGACGACGTGCGCGTGCCGCAGGCGGCCGTGCTGCCGGGCTCGCGCTCGTTCAAGGACGCATCGGTCGTGCTGTACTCCACGCGATCGGGCGTCGCCTGGTCAGCGCTCGGCCACGCCACCGCCTGCTATGAGGCGGCCCTGTCGTATTCCCAGCAGCGCATGCAGTTCGGCAAGCCGCTCGCGACCTTCCAGATGGTGCAGGAGCGCCTGGCGCAGATGCTCGAGGAGCTGACGGCGATGCAGCTGTACTGCCGCCATCTCGCCGACCTCGAGACCTCCGGCGGTCTCCGCCCGACGCAGGCCTCCCTCGCGAAGTATCACAACACGCGCGCCGCGCGACGGATCGCTTCCACGGCGCGCGACCTCCTGGGCGGCAACGGCATCCTGCTCGAGAACGGCGTCATGCAGCATCTCGCCGACATCGAGGCCATCCACACCTACGAGGGCACCGAGAGCGTGCAGGCGCTGCTCATCGGTCGGGACATCACGGGTCTGAGCGCTTTCGCCTGAGCACCCCGCCTGAGGCCCTTGCCGAGCCGGGCATCGGTGCGCAAGGGGGCAGTTCGGAAGGGCTCGTCTCGGTAGCCTCGACCCCATGGGCCTCTTCCGCCGCGAACCACAGCACGTTCAGCTCGATCCGTCCCTCGCCGAGGAGCAGACCAAGCGCGCTCCCTGGCGGCTCTGGACCGACGGATTCGGGATGCTGGCCACCCGCGCCATCCAGATCATCGTCGTCGTGATCGTCGCCGCCGCCGTGATCTGGGGCATGCGGCAGCTCACGGTCGTCGTCATCCCGCTGATGCTCGCGCTCATCATCGCGTGCGCGTTCTCACCGGTGATGGGGTGGCTCCGCGCCCGCGGGGTGCCCTCCGTGGTCGCCACCCTGCTCGCGCTGCTGGCGATCGTGCTCATCCTCTCGGGTGTCGGCTGGCTGATCGTGTGGGCGGTGCGCGACCAGTGGGATGAGCTCTACGCCTCGGCGCAGAGCGGCATCACCTCGGTCATCGAGTGGGCGCAGGGGCTGCCGTTCGCCCCGACGCAGGACGACATCGACTCATGGATCGCCACGGCGACCGACTTCGTCACGAGCGCGCAGTTCGGCTCGGGAGCTCTCGCGGGCGTCAGCGCGGTGGCGAACTTCGTCACCGGGTTCGTGCTGCTCGTGGTCATCCTCTTCTTCTTCCTCAAGGACGGCCCGCAGATGTGGGAGTTCCTCCTGCGTCCGTTCCGCGGCGACGACTACGTGCGCGCCCGCCGCATCGGCGACAAGACGGTGTCGGTGCTCGGGTCCTACGTGCGCGGCACCGCGACCGTTGCGCTCGTTGACGCCATCGGCATCCTGATCGGTCTGCTGATCCTGCAGGTGCCGCTCGCGATCCCGCTCGCCGTGCTCGTCTTCCTGCTCGCCTTCATCCCCATCGTCGGGGCGACGCTGGCGGGCACGCTCGCGGCCCTCGTCGCACTCGTGGCCAACGGCTGGGTCAACGCCCTGTTCGTCGTCGGCGTGGTCGTGCTCGTCAACCAGCTCGAGGGCAACTTCCTGCAACCGTTCCTCATGGGCCGGTCGATGAAGCTGCACGCCTTCGTCATCTTGGTCGCCCTGACCGTCGGCACGGTGCTCGGCGGCATCGTCGGCGCCGTTCTCGCGGTGCCGATCGCCGCGGCGGCGTGGGGCGTCATCCAGGTGTGGGACGGTCCGCACCGCCCCGCGCGCTGGGCGCGCCCGAAGGATCCGGTCGAGGCCTGACCCGCCCCTGCAGCACCGCGCGCTCCCCGAGGAGATCCCGCCTCCGGAGGACGCGCGGCCGCCCTTTCGTCCTCTCGAAGCGGGATTTCCTCCCGACCGGTCGCGATCGGGCGCGCCGCCTTCGCAGCTCCGGAGGATGCGGCAGGGCGGCGCGAGCGAGAGGATGAGCCCATGACCTACGACATTCCGCAGCCGATGCTGGCGAAGTCGGTCCCGACCGTGCCCGATCCGGCGAAGACGCCGGGCGGGTTGAGCTTCGAACCGAAGTGGGACGGTTTCCGCGCGCTGGTGTCCTTCGACGGCGAGAGCGTCGAGATCGGCAGCCGCGGCGCGAAGCCACTGACCCGGTACTTCCCCGAGCTGGTCGAGGCCTTCGCGCGCATCCTGCCCGAGCCGTGTCTCATCGACGGCGAGATCGTCGTGCCGCGCGGAGAGCCCGGTGCGCAGCGGCTCGACTGGGAGTCGCTGAGCCAGCGCATCCACCCGGCGGCGTCGCGTGTGACGATGCTCTCGGAGCAGACGCCGGCCATGCTGATCGCCTTCGACCTGCTGGCCCGCGGCGATCGCGACCTGCAGGGCGAGCCCTTCTCGACCCGGCGCGCCGAACTCGTCGATCTGCTCGGCGGCGTCCCTCATCCCGTGCATGTGACCCGCACGACCGCCGACGCCGCCGTCGCCGAGCGCTGGCTCGCGGAGTTCGAGGGCGCCGGGCTCGACGGCGTCATCGCAAAGCCCCTGGATCAGCCCTACGCTCCGAACAAGCGCGCGATGTTCAAGATCAAGCACGCCCGCACGGCCGATGTCGTGACGTTCGGCTATCGCATCCACAAGTCCGGCCGAGGCGTCGGCTCCCTGCTGGTGGGCCTGTACGACGATGCGGGCGAGCTGTGGAACGTCGGCGGCGTGGCCGCGTTCAGCAACCAGCGACGCCTCGAGCTGGTCGACGAGCTCGAGCCGCTCGTGGTGCGCGACGACGACGGCGCCGCTGTGACCGGCGCGACCGAGAAGTCACGCTTCTCGGGTGGTCGTGACGCCGGCTTCGTGCGCCTTCGCCCGGGGCGGGTGCTCGAGGTGCGCTACGACCAGCTCGAGGGGCGCCGTTTCCGCCACACGGTGCAGTTCGCACGGTGGCGCCCCGACCGCGAGCCCGCGTCGTGCACCTACGACCAGCTCGACACCGTCAGCGCCTACGACCTCGGCGCGGTCCTGGTCTGAATCGGGCGGCTCAGGCCTTCCGCTCAGGCGGCGTGAATTCGATCACCGGGATCGCCGCCTCACCCCCGGCCAGGTCGTCCATCGCCCGTTCGAGGTGCCGCCATGCCGAGGGATGCTCCCGCGCGTAGCGCGCGAGGACCGCGGCGGATTCAGCGGGTGCAAGGATGCGTGCATGCGCGGGAACCCGCCGCGCGGTCCCGGTGGAGAGGAAGGCGACGCCGTTCGCGGAGATGTTGCGGTACCACTGCGAGGCGGTGCCGAATCCGGAGGCGACGCGCAGGAGGTTGCGCTCGCGGGAGACGACCTCGACGACGACGTAGCGCGGCCGCCCGCTCGTGCGACCGAGGTGCTCGATCATCACGAACCGTTGTCCGAGCATCCATCCGAACCCGCGGCGGAACATCGGGATCGGCAGACGCATGAGCCAGCGGGTGCGGAGCAGGCGCGCCACCAGGCGGTCCGTCACCGGGGAGAGGCGCGCTTGCTCCGCCTCACGAGCGGATGCGCGTGGACGGCTCATCCGTCCTTCTTCGCTCGGCTGGGCTGTACGCGCGGCGGCTCCCCCGGCATCTTCGGGAAGTCCGGCGGAAAGGGCAGCTCGCCGAGCCCGGCCTCGAGGTCGCGCTGCCACCAGGCCAGGAGGGTGTCGATCCGGCCCGGTCGTGCGGCGAAGTCCGCCCACGGGTCGCCGTGCCGTTCGAGCCGCTCCGGGGTGCTGCGCACGGTGAACGCGGACGGGTCGACCCCCGCCTCGAGCTCGTCCCAGCTGAGCGGGGTGGAGACGGTTGCGGCCGGCAGCGCGCGGGGACTGTAGGCCCCGGCCATCGTACGGTCACGGTTGGCCTGATTGAAGTCCACGAACACGCGATCGCCGCGCTCCTCCTTCCACCAGGCCGTGGTGACCTTCTCCGGCAGGCGACGTTCCAGTTCGCGCGCGAGCGCGATGACGGCGTGGCGCACATCCAGGAACTCGTGCGTCGGCTCGATCGGGCAGAACACGTGCAGACCCCGGTTGCCGCTGGTCTTCACCCACGGCTGGAGCCCCGCCTCGCGCAGCACCCCGCGCAGCTCGGGCGCGACCGCCGCGGCGTCGTCGAAATCGGTCGCGCCGTGGGGGTCGAGGTCGATGCGCAGCTCGACCGGACGGTCGGTGTCGGCCGTGCGCGAGGCCCACGGGTGAAAGACGACGGTGTTCATCTGAGCCGCCCACACGACGGCCGCGGGCTCGGTGAGGACGAGCTGCGGATGACGGCGCCCGCTGTTGTAGGTGACCGTCACGGTCTCGACGAAGTCGGGGGCGCCCTTGGGCGGATTCTTCGAGTAGAACCGTTCCCCGTCGACGCCGTCGGGGAACCGCTCCAGCGACACCGGGCGATCGCCGTTCGCGGCGAGGAACGGGTCGGCGACGGCGATGAAGTACTCAGCGAGCTCCCGCTTGGTGATCCCCGCCTCCGGCCACAGCACGCGGCTCGGGCTGGAGAGCCCGACCTCGCGGTCGCCGTGCGGTCCCGGGACGGTCAGCGTGATGCGCTCGGACGCCATACCCACGACCCTAGGCCCCACCCCGCGTCGCCGAAACCACCTCTCGAGCGGTGGGTCTCAGGCGAGGGCGATCACCGGTGCGAGCTGATCGCGCGTGAGGCGGATCCACGGCCCGCCCGGGTCGATGACGACGCCGCCGATCTCGGGATCGGCCTTGAGGGCTCCGGCCAGCTGCGCCGCCGTCACCGGAGCGGGCTGGTCGCTGCGCTTCATCGCGGCCACTTCGAGGGGATGCGTGAACACCTCGAGGTAGCGGGTGCCGTCGTCGGCGCGGCCCTGCGCGATGCCCATCTTCTCGCCGTCCGGCGCCTTGCCGACGGCGACCCACAGGCGCGCTTCGGGGATCGCCGCGACCACCGCCTCCGGCGTCGCATCCGTACGCGGTGTCGACAGCAGCGTCTTGACGGTGAGCTTCTCGTCGGCCTGGTCGAGCATCTTCTCGATCAGCTCGCGTGGCACCACGGCGCGCGCCGGAGCGGAGGCCGGATCGATGATGAGGCCGGCGTACGCACCGCCGAGAACGTACTTCAGCACGGCGGTGACGGGCTGTCCGACCGCCGAGGTCTGCGCGTCGTTGTCGGCCGCGAGACTCTTCTGCAGCGCCGCCCCGCTGCTGTAGGCGAGCACGAACTGCTTCTCGCCGATCTTGGTGACGGCCAGCGGCAGGCTCTTCCCCTCCGACAGCAGCGTGCGCGCGTCGCCCTTCACGCGCAGGAACAGATGCCCCTGCAGCAGCTGGCGGGCGACCTCGAGGAGGCCGTCGGCGGGCGCGGTGTCGGCGAGCTTCGCGATGGCCTCGCGCACGGGCACGTTGTCCCGCACGCCCGGGATCGATTCGGCCCGCACCGGACCGGACGGCGCTGCGGTCGACGGGGCCGGCTTCGCGTTCGCGGGCGCGGCGTCCTCGCTCGGCGTCGACGGCCTCGCGGCAGCGGAGGGACCGCCCCCGAGTCCGCGGAAGGACGACATCGAGATGTTGACCGATGCTGCGGCCTCCTGCGCTGCCGCATCCGCGGCGGCGTCATCCGTCTGCGCACCGCTCGTGACGTCGGTGTCGGTGGTCGGGGCGTCCGTCGGCTCCGCGGGCTCGGCTGCTCCCTCACGGGAACGCTCGGGCTGGGAGTCTTCGCGCTTGCGGCGGGAGAAGAAAGCCATCGCTTCGAGACTAACCCGTCCCTGCCGCGGAGCCACCCCGGCGGCGGCGACCCTCAGCCGATCTTCTCGATCGGCGCGATCTTCACGAGAAGCTTCTTCGGGCCGGCCGTGTCGAAGCGCACGTGCGCCACACGTTTGGCGCCCTCCCCCGTGACGGTGTCGATGCGCCCTTCGCCGAAGTCGTCGTGCCGGATGCGGTCGCCGGGCGCGAGCACCATGTCGCCGTTGTCGCGCACCTTCGCCGGGATGCGGTTGGTGAATTTGTCGAGGGAGGGTTTCGGCTCCCGGCGCCCGAGCGGCACGAGATCGTCGCCGTACCGGCCGCCGCCGCCTCGCGCCGATCCGCCCCGCGCGTTGAGCGCACGCGAGCGGGTCCCCCCGCGCGAGTTGACGTCGCCGGGCGACTGGCGCCAGTGCAGCAGCTCGGCCGGGATCTCCTGCAGGAAACGGCTCGGCATCGCCACCGTCACCTCGCCGAACTGCGCGCGGGTCATCGCGAGCGACAGGTGGAGGCGCTTGCGGGCACGGGTGATGCCGACGTAGAACAGGCGCCGCTCCTCCTGCGGGCCGCCCGGTTCGCCCGCCGAGATGCGGTGCGGGATGAGGTCTTCCTCGACGCCGGTGACGAAGACCGCGTCGTACTCGAGACCCTTCGCGGTGTGGAGCGTCATGAGCGAGACGGAGCCGGATGCGTCGTCGAGGTCGTCGGCGTCGGCGACGAGGGCGACCTCGGCGAGGAAGTCGATGACCGTGCCGTCGGGGTTGTTGCGGGCGAACTCGCGCGCGACCGCGACGAGCTCGTCGAGGTTCTCCAACCGCGCTTCGTCCTGCGGATCGCGGCTCGCGCGCAGCGCATCCGAGTATCCGCTCTTGTTCAGCAGCAGCTGCAGGCCCTCGGCGACCGCGGTCGGCGGGGCGAGCTCGCCCGACGGCGGCAGCATGAGTTCGGACGCCTCCGCGATCACCGCGTCGAGCTGCAGGATGGCCGCCTGGATCTTCGGGCCGACCCCCAGTGCTGAGGCGTTGGCCAGCGCGTCGCGGAACGTGATGCGCTCGTCGGCGGCGTACCGGGCGATCGCGGTCTCGGTGACGTCGCCGATGCCGCGGCGGGGCTTGTTGAGGATGCGGCGCACCGCCATCTCGTCGGCGGGGTTGGCGACGGCGATGAGGTACGCCAGGGCGTCCTTGATCTCGGCGCGCTCGTAGAACTTGGTGCCGCCCATGATCTTGTAGGGCAGCGCGGAGCGGATGAAGATCTCCTCCAGCGCGCGTGACTGACTGTTGGTGCGGTAGAAGACCGCGATCTGGGAGTAGTCCACGCCGTCGCGGTGGAGCCGCTCGATCTCATCGGCGACGAACTGCGCCTCGTCGTGCTGCGAGTAGCCGGTGAAGCCGACGATCTGCTCCCCCGCGCCGACGTCGGTCCACAGCTTCTTGTCCTTGCGGTCGAAGTTGTTGCCGATGACGGCGTTCGCGGCCGAGAGGATGTTCTGCGTCGACCGGTAGTTCTGCTCCAGCAGCACGACCTTGGCACCGGGGAAGTCGCGCTCGAATTCGCTGATGTTGCGGATGTCGGCGCCCCGGAACGCGTAGATCGACTGATCGGAGTCGCCCACGACCGTCAGCGACGCCGCGTCTGCTTCGTCCGGCTCGGCATCCCAGATCATCATGCCTGCGCCGCCGCCGACAGGTTCGCTGTCGACGCCCGGCGGACGGGTGAGTTCGTGGATGAGCGCGTACTGGGCGTGGTTGGTGTCCTGATACTCGTCCACGAGGATGTGGCGGAATCGACGCCGATAGGTGTCTGCGACCGTCGGGAAAGCCCGGAAGAGGTAGACCGTCTGCGCGATGAGGTCGTCGAAATCGAAGGCGTTGGCCCGCTGCAGCGAGCGCTGATAGTCGCCGAACACCTCGACGAACACCCGTTCGGCCGGGTCGCTCATGTTCGCCTGACGCGCATACGACTCCGCGTCGGCGAGCTCGTTCTTGAGCTTGGAGATCTTCGACTGCACCGCGGCGGGGGTGAGACCGAAGGCATCCGCCTCGTGCTCCTTCACGAGGCGCTTGATGAGCGCGCGCGAGTCGCCCGAGTCGTAGATGGTGAACGACCGCGTGAAACCGAACTGCTCGGCCTCGCGGCGCAGGATGCGCACGCAGGCCGAGTGGAAGGTGGAGATCCACATGCCGCGGGCGCGATCGCCGATGAGCTGTTCCACGCGTTCGCGCATCTCGCCGGCGGCCTTGTTGGTGAAGGTGATCGCCAGGATCTGGCTGGGCCACGCATCGCGCGTGCGGAGCAGGCTCGCGATGCGATGGGTGAGCACGCGCGTCTTGCCGGAGCCGGCCCCGGCCACGATCAGCAGCGCCTTGCCGCGGTAGGTCACGGCGTCGCGCTGGGGCGGGTTGAGACCCTCGACGAGGTCGGCGTCGACGCGGGAATCCCCGGAGCGGGGGCCGGCGTCGGCGCCGACGATGAGCGGGACGGATGCCGCGTCGGAGGCGGCCGCGAAGGCGTCGGTCATTGCCCCACCAGTCTAGAACGACCCGCCGACACTGCCTCAGTCGAGGGCGAGACGGGCCTCGCGGATCCGCGCCAGCGGCTTCTTCACGCCCGGCGGCTTCTCTCCCGTCCCGCCGCGCACCGTACGCACGATGTCGCCGTAGACGTCGGCGGGTTCACCCGCACGCCCGGCGAGCACGCCTTCGCGCTCGACGAAGGCGAGGAAGGCGACGGCGTCGCGATGGCCGCCGAGGCGGTCGTGGATGGCGTCGCCCGCGTCCGCGAGCGTCGCGACCTGCTCCGGGTGCACCTCGGGCGCGGCGGAGGCGATCGCCTCGGAGACATAGCGCAGACGCCGCGCCGCCTTGCGCAGCGCGTGGAGCGGCGCATTCGTGCCGTCGAGCAGCTTCGCGGCCCGGAGCACGCGTCGCGCTTCGTGCCGCAGCACCGTCGAGACGAGATCGTCGGCGGGCGCCTGCGGGTCGTCGACGCGGAGCTCGAGGACGAATCCGCGCAGCAGCCGGTCCCTCTCGCGCGCACGCCGAAGGTCGATCAGTTCCCCGAGGCGCGCGTGCGCACGCGCGTACTCGGCGCGCGGTCGGTCGACGAGACGCTCGAAGGCGGCGCCGTCCGCGATGCCGCGTGAAGCGAGCTCGGCTTCCCCCGCGTCGGCGAGGACCTCGAGGTCGCGCGCGACACCGAGCTGCCGACCCCACTCGGCGTAGAGCACGCGCAGCCGCTCGACGGCGGGCTCGTCGAGCACGTCGCGGAACCCGGCGAGCACGCTGCGCAGGCGGCGAACGCGCGTGCGGTGCTGGTGCAGGCCGTCCGGCACGTCTTCGAGCATCCCGGCGCGGGTCTGGTCGAGGTCGTCCGCGGCACTGCGGACGATGCGCACGACGAGGTCGCCGGCTGACGCCGGACTCTGGCTGGTCATGGCCCTCACTCTAGAGCGGCAAGGAGCGCGCCCGGCCGCTCCGCCCCCAGAGGACTCCCGGCCGGCTGCGCCATGATGAGAGGCATGCGCCTGGTCCTCAACATCATCTGGCTCGTGCTGTCGGGCTTCTGGATGTTCCTCGCCTACCTGCTCGCCGGTGTGCTGCTGTGCATCCCCATCATCACGATCCCGTGGGCGATCGCATCCTTCCGTGTCGGCCTGTACGCCCTGTGGCCGTTCGGCCGCACGATCGTCGACAAGCCGGGAGCCGGCGTGGGGTCGTTCCTCGGCAACGTCATCTGGGTGATCTTCGCCGGAATCTGGCTCGCGATCGGCCACATCGTCACGGGAGTCGCGATGTGCCTGACCATCATCGGCATCCCGCTCGGCATCGCGAGCTTCAAGCTCGTGCCGATCTCGCTCATGCCGCTGGGCAAGGACATCGTCGACGTGGACGCCGCCCGCGGCGCCGTGCCCATCGTGCGCGCCTGAGCGCGGCCGTTCAGCCCACGGCGGCGGCCCGCGCCGGTCGCCGCAGCTGGGTCACCAGCGCCCACCCGGCGGCGACGAACACCCACACGAACAGGGCGAACACGAGCGCGACGTAAACGGTGCGCGTCACGGCGTTGGCCCAGACGGTGTCCCAGAACCCCCCGGGACCGGCGACCGACATCGCCCCGAGCATGATCGTGCACCGGCCCACCAGCGCTCCTCCGGCAGCGGCGAAGACCGGCCACGGCGACCGCCTGCCCGCCAGCAGCCGCAGCACGATCGCGACGACGCCCCAACCGAGCAAGGTGATGACGAGTTCGGTGAGGGCGAGGAAGGAGGCCTGCACCACGCTCGTGCCCACGAGCAGCGCGGCCGGAACGCCGAACGTGAGTCGCCGGTCCAGCGGCAGCATGCCGAGCGTCGACTCGCGCGCCCGCCACGGCCGCGTCGACGACAGCCACGTCGACCGCGCCGCGGCCGCACCGGGCCGGCGCACCAGACGCGTGCGCGCGGCGAGCATGCCGATGACGAGCCACAGGGCCGCCAGCACCAGCAGCACCCGCGCCACCCACGCCATCGCGGTGTCGCGCTCGGCGCGTTCGGCGTCGGTGACGGGAGCGAAGGAGGCCTGTTCGAGGGCGCCCGCCCACCGACGCAGCTCTTCCTCGGGCAGAACGAGGGCGAAGGTCGCTCCGACCGCCAGGAGGATCACGAAGGTGGCGATGGCGAGGATTCCTCGCCGTGCCGCCGTCGTCATGTGATCACGTTAGTCGATGCCGATGCCGCGTCTTTACCACAGCCGACCCGACCGGGTCAGGTGCTGGGCGCGGCGGGCACCGCGTTGCTAGCGTGCCGACATGACCGTGGCAGAGCGGCTCTCCCCGTCGGCGTCCCCGCGCGCCGCCGCGCGCCTGCCTCCGCTGCGACGATTCATCTCACTGTCGGCGGTGTGCGTCGCCGGTACCGTCGCGATCATCGCGTCGCTGCGTCTTCCGGCGCCCGCGGCGGGCGGCGCCGTCGCCCTCCTGGTCGCGGCTCTCGTGGTGTCGATCGCGGGCTTCCGGGCCCACCACGGTCACGGCCGGGTCGGCGCCGCCAACGCGGTGACCCTCGTGCGTCTCGGGGTCGTCGCGGTGCTCGCCGGCATCCTCTTCGCCGGGGCGACGCAGCCGGTGGCGGTCCTCGCCCTCGGCACGATCGCGCTGTGCCTGGACGGCGTCGACGGATACCTCGCGCGGCGTCAGCGCCTCACCTCTCGCTTCGGTGCGGCGTTCGACATGGAGGTCGACTCGGCGTTCGCGCTCGTCCTGGCTCTGCTGGCGGCCGCCGGACCGGCCGGAGCGTGGGCGGTGCTCCTGGGCGTGCCGCGCTACGCGTTCGGAGCCGCGGCACTGGCCGCCCCCTGGCTGAAGGGGCCGCTGGCCGACCGCGCGAGCCGCAAGGTGGTGTGCGTGCTGCAGCTCGTGGCCCTGCTCGTGCTGCAGGTGCCGTTCCTCCCTGCGCCCGTCGCACTGGCCATGGTCGGGGTGACAGCCGGGCTGCTGCTGTGGTCGTTCGGCAGCGACGTCGTGGCCCTGCGC
Source organism: Microbacterium luteum (assembly GCF_015277875.1). Taxonomy (NCBI): domain Bacteria; kingdom Bacillati; phylum Actinomycetota; class Actinomycetes; order Micrococcales; family Microbacteriaceae; genus Microbacterium; species Microbacterium luteum. The sequence goes on from NZ_CP063814.1 coordinate 2,602,496, forward strand.
CGCGCGCGCGTGCCACGGTCGAAAGCTCGTCGGGCGTGACCGACTCGGGGCGGCCCGCCCGTCGGCGCACGCGGTGGATCCGCACCGCGCAGGCCGTCGTCACCGTCGTCCTCCTGGTCCTGCTGTGGCGCGTCGTCGGCGGCCCCGACGTCGCCGACCTGCTGGCCACCGCGCACATCGGATGGCTCGCCCTGGCCGTCGCGCTCCTGATCGCCCACACGATCTTCGCGGCGTGGCGCTGGAAGGTGACCGCAGCGCCCTTGGGCCTGCACCTGTCGGCACGCACGGCTGTCGAGGAGTACTTCCTCGCGCAGCTGATCAATTCCGCCCTCCCCGGCGGCGTGCTCGGAGACGTCGGCCGCGCCGCACGGTCGCGTCACCGGGCGACCCTGCGCGTGGCCGCCGGCGCTGTCGCGGTCGAACGCGGGATCGGGCAGGCGGCACTGGCCGTGGTCCTCGTCGTCGGGGTGGTCGTCACGGCCGCCCTCCCCGGCGGCTTCACCCTCCCGCGGCCGTGGCTGGCCGGCGTCTCGATCGGGATCGCCGGGGCGGTGCTCGTGCTCGTCGCCCTGATCATGACGACACGGGTGCTCGCCCGCCGACACGTCGCGTGGGCCGCCCGAGTCGCGGACGGCATGCACCGCAGCACCACCGGACCGGGCGTGCGGAGCGCTCAGGCCGCCCTGAGCATGGTGGCCGTCGCGTGCCTGCTCGCGGCCTTCTGGTGCTGCACTGCCGCCGTCGGGGCCGCGCTCCCCGTCGGCGCGGTCGCGACACTCGTGCCGCTCGTGCTGCTGTCGATGCTGCTGCCGGTCTCCATCGGAGGCTGGGGGGTGCGCGAGACCGCGGCGGTGGCGCTCCTCCCGGTGGCCGGGATCACGGGCGCGCAGGCCCTCGCCTCGAGCATCGCCTTCGGCGTGGTCGCGCTCGTCGCCACGCTTCCGGGCCTCGCCGCCCTGTGGACGGCTCGGCACGCCGCCGAACCGACGGCATCGGGCCCCGCTTGCGCACCCGAACCGCCGGCGTCGGGCCGCGCCACCGCATCCATCCCACGCCCGAACGCACCGCACACCACGCTCTCGGAGGAGCATCCATGAACGATCGACTGATCCTCTCCCGCCGCACCCTCCTCGGGGCCGGGCTCGTCGGCGCCATCGGCATCGTCGGCGCGGCATGCAGCATGCCCGGCACCGGCGGCTCGCCGTCGGCGACGCGCGCGGCGAGCCTGCAGCTGTCGTGGCTGCACTCGGTGCAGTTCGGCGGCAGCTACATCGCGCTCGATCGCGGGTGGTGGCAGGAGTCCGGTCTCGAGGTCGACCTGCTGCAGGGTGGACCGAACGCGCCGGTGGAGCCGCCGGTCGTGGCGGGTACCGCGCTGGTGGGGGTCTCCGCCGCGGACTACACCGCCGCGGCCGTCGCCGAGGGCGCCCCGTTCCGCATCATCGGGGTCGCGATGCAGAAGAACCCCTTCGTGATCGCCTCGCTGCCGGACCGGCCGGTGAACGAGCCGGCCGACATGGCGGGCATGCGCATCGGCATGGCCACCGCCAACACGCCGGTGCTCGAGACGCTGTGCACCCTCAACGACGTCGACATCGAGGCGATCGAGATCGTGCCGACCCAGTACTCCGCTCAACCGCTCCTCGCCGGCGAGGTCGACTGCCTGCTGTGCTGGGAGACCGACCTGCCGGTCGCCATGGCCGTGCAGGGCGTCGACAGCGTCACGATGCTGATGGCCGACTACGGCTACGCCCTGCACTCGCAGACCTACATCGCCACCGAGGACTCCCTCGCCAACCGGCGCGACGACCTCGTGGCCCTCATGAGCGGTGAAGTGCGCGGATGGGAGGCTTACCGCGAAGACACCGACGCCGCCGCCCAGCTCGCCGTGGACATGTTCCCCGACGCGGGGCTCGACCTCGAGACGCAGCGGCTTCAGGCCGAGCGACAGGTGCCGCTGATGTTCTCGGGGACCACCGACGCGAACGGCTTCGGCTGGTGGTCCGACGAGTCCGTCGCGCAGAACATCGAGACCCTTGCCCTCCTCGGGCAGGACGTCGACGCGTCGCTGTGGGACCGATCCGTCCTGGAGCAGGTGCATGGCGCCTGAGACCGCTCCCGGCCCGCGGGTCGAGGTGCGAGGCGCCTCGAAGACGTACCCCGACGGCACCGAGGCGCTCGCACCGCTCGACCTGGTGCTGGAGTCCGGTCGCACGACCGCCCTGGTCGGACCATCCGGATGCGGCAAGTCGACGCTGTTGCGCATGATCGCGGGCCTCGAAACGGCGACCACGGGCGAGGTGCGCATCGACGGCGACCACCCGGCGAGCGTTGCCGCCCGCGGCGAACTGGCCGTGGCGTTCCAGGATCCGTCGCTGCTTCCGTGGCGCACCGTGCGTCGCAACGTCGCCCTCGCCCGCACGCTCGCCGGACGCCGGGCCGATGGAGCCGCGGTCGACGCGATGATCTCCCGGGTCGGACTCGACGGGTTCGAAGACACCCGCCCGGCGTCGCTGTCGGGCGGGATGCGACAGCGCGCCGCGATCGCGCGCGCCCTCGTCGCCGAACCGCGCCTGCTTCTGCTGGACGAGCCGTTCGGCGCGGTCGACGAGATCACCCGCGGCGACCTCGTGTCCGAGCTGCCGCCGCTGTGGCGACGCCGCGGCACGACGACGCTGCTCGTGACGCACTCACTGCGCGAGGCGGTGCGGATCGCCGATCGCGTCGTGGTGCTGAGCCCCCGTCCGGCGCGCATCGTGGCGGACATCCCGGTGCCGCTGCCGCACCCGCGCACCGACGCGATGGCGCACGATCCCGCCTTCGAACGGCTGGTCGACACCGTGGCCGATGCCCTCGCGCGATCGCGCCGGCCCGCACCGGAAGCCGGCGCGCGGCCGTGACCGTGCCGGCAGTCGGCACCCCTGCCCCGACGCGGTACGGCGCGCGTCGAGGCGTCGGGATCGCCGTCGTGCTCGTCGCGGTGCTGCTGGTGTGGGAGGCGTCGGCGCGTGCGCTGAGCGGTGCATACGTGCTGGCGGCGCCGAGCGAGATCGCCGTCACGATGTGGACCGACGCCGACCTGTTGTGGCGCGCGCTGCTCACCACCGGGCGGGCGGCTCTGATCGGATTCGTCCTCGGAAACCTCGCCGCCGTGCTGCTCGCGACGCTGGCGGTGCTCGCACCTTTCACGGAGCGGGTGATCACGGTCGTCGCCCTCGTCGTGTTCTGCCTGCCGCTGGTCGCGACCGGCCCGGTGCTGCGCGTCGTCTTCGGCCCGGGCGACGGGCCGCAGATCGTGCTCGCCGCGCTCGCGGTGTACTACACCACGATGATCCCGCTGCTGGTGGGCGTGCGGGCGGCGCCGTCGACCTGGTTCGACCTGGTGCGCAGCTACGGTCGCGGACGCGCGGCGCAGCTGCGCTACGTGCGCGCCCGGGCCGCCGTCCCCTACCTCGTCGCGGGGCTCCAGATCGCAGCGCCCGCCGCCTTCCTGGGCGCCATGGTGGGCGAATTCACCGGAGCCGCCGGCGGAATGGGTGTGCTGACCCTCCGCGCCTCCCGTGACCTCGACATCGAGTTGACCTGGGCCCTCGCGGTGATCGCGACGGCCGTGTCCGTGATCGCCTACGCCGCGATCGGCGCGCTGGGCCGACGCGTCGACGGCGACAGGCCGCCGCTGATCCTCGCGCCGGCCCGCGCCCCCGCATCCCGTCGCCATCGCACGCGCGACGCGCTCCTGACCGCGGTCGGAGCGGCCGCCGTGCTGCTGGTGCTGTGGTGGGGCGGCATCCACGCGATCGGCCTGAGCCCGTTCCTCGCCCGTACGCCCGCCGACGTCGTCGTGATCCTGTCGGGAACGGCTGACGACGGCGAGGTCGTCGGCGCGCTGGCCGCCGCGATCGGCGAGACCGCGGCGCTCGCCGTGCCGGGGTATCTCGCGGGCCTGGCCGCCGGGGCAGGACTCGCGATCGTGCTCACCCTGGCCCCGCGCGCGGCAGCTGTGTCGATGCCGTTCGCGATCGCCCTGCGCGCCGTGCCGATCGTCACGACCGCTCCCCTGGTCGTGCTGCTGCTCGGCCGCGGTGCGGTCGGGGGCGTCGCCCTGGTGGCGGTCATGGTGTTCTTCCCCACCCTCATCGCGTGCCTCGAGGGCCTGCGTCGAGCCCCCGGCCAGGCGCTCGATGTGCTGCGGTCCTATGCCGCCCCGGCGAGGGTGCAGCTGGTGCGCGTGCGCATCCCCGCGATGCTCCCCGCGTTCTTCGCGGCGGCTCGGATGAGCGTGCCGGCGGCGGTGCTGGCGGTCACGGTGGTCGAGTGGCTCGCGCTGGGCTCCGGGGTGGGGAGCCTCATGGCCCTGGCGGCGTCGCGCTCGGGATACGACCTGCTCGCCGGCGCGGTCGTCGTCGTGACGGCGCTTTCGGCGCTCGGTTACGCCCTCGTGAGCGCCGTGGAGGCGCGCGTGCTGCGCGTGTACGCGCCGGAGCAGGCGACGTGATCGAGGCGGCCTTCGCCGTACCCGGCGACCTGGAGACGGTGACCGGCGGCTACCTCTACGAGAAGCGCCTCCTGCACGGGCTGCGCGACGCGGGAACGCCGACCGAGCTCATCCGGCTCGGCGGCTCCTTCCCCGATCCCACACCCGACGACCACGCACAGGCCGCGGCGGCACTGGCGGCGGTGCCGCCGGATCGTCCGCTGATCGTCGACGGGTTCGTCTTCGGCTCCCTCTCGCCCGAGGCTCTCGCGGCCATCGCCGCCCCGGTCGTCGGGATGGTGCACCATCCGCTCGCCCTCGAGGAGGGTCTCACCGCGGAGCGGCGCCGGTACCTCTTCGAGACCGAGCGGGCCAATCTCCGTCGCGCCGACGCCGTGCTCGTCCCCAGCCCGCACACCCGGCGCATGCTCGTGTCGGAATACGGCGCGGACCCGGAGCGGATCACGGTCGCGCGACCCGGCACCGATCGGCCGACGGGGGTACGCGCGCCGAGTGATCCGCCGCTCGTGCTGTCGGTCGGCATCCAGCACCCCCGCAAGGGACACGACGTGCTGCTGCGCGCCCTCGCACGCGTGACGGATGCGCCCTGGCGCGCCGTGATCGTCGGGTCCGCGTGGGACCCGGCCCACGCCGCCGAGTTGGCGCGTCTGCGCGGCGAACTCGGACTCGAGGGTCGTGTGCGGCTGGCCGGCGCCGTCTCGGATGCCGAGCGCGACGCCCTCGCGCGCGAGGCGGCGGTCTTCGCACTCGCGACACGGTACGAGGGCTACGGACTGGTGTTCGACGAGGCCCTCGCCCGCGGCCTGCCGATCGTGTCGTGCCGCACCGGCGCCGTGCCCGACACGGTGCCCGCCGATGCGGGACTGCTGGTTCCACCCGAGGATCCGGCCGCCTTCGCCGACGCGCTGCGCATCCTGCTCGCCGATCCGGCCCGCCGAGCGGACATGTCCGCGGCCACGGCGCGCGCGGGGCGTGCCCTGCCGTCCTGGCACGACACCGCCCTCACCGCCCAGCGCCTGCTCGCCAGCCTCACCCGCCCCTGACCCCAGCCGCCCCAGGCCCCAGCCGCCGCGGCCTCCGGCGCCTGGCCCCAGCCCCACGCATGCATGTCGGAGGCGGGCCCGAGGCCAGCAGGCAGCCGGGCCGGGCGGGGCTGGGCTGGGCGGGTGGGATGAGGCAGCCGAGGCAGGCCCGAGGCAGCCGGGCGCGGCAGCGGGCGGGCAGGATCAGGCGATGCGGGTGCCGCGCGGCAGACGGCCCGCCGGCGTGCGGGTGCGTGCCCAGGCCCACGCCAGGAGTCCGCCGGCGAGGACGATCTGCAGTCCGAGGCCGACGAACCAGCTCGGCACCGACTGGGTGACGACCTCCTCGGGGGTCTGATAGTCCTGCTCGGTCCATGACAGCGGCGCGCACTCGTCCCACTGAGTCTCCAGCTCGGGCGGTTGCTGCGCGTAGGCGATGCCCGTCTTCAGCTGCGAGAAGACGTCCTGGGGGTTGCCGTTCGCGTCGAACCGGCCGGGCGCGGCGTCGCCGAGGATGACGAACGGGTTGGGCGCGAGCATCCACCAGACCCGATCGAAGCGCGGTGTCTCGGAGGTGTATGTCTCCCACTCACCGCACTCGATGTCTTCGTTGCAGGGATACGCCGCCGTCGAGGACTGCCCCGGCGCGCACGGCGGATCGTCGTTCGGCCCCACCGACGACCAGTCGTAGGTGCGGGTCTGATGCGTCGTCTCGGTGCGGATGGTCGCCCCCGCGAGCGCGAACGCGATCAGCGTGCCGATCACGAGCGCGGCGACCACGAGGTACGCGGTCGCCACCGAGAAGAGCGGGCGGGACAGGATGCCGCTGAGGGCCACCCCGATCGCGGCGAGCACGCCGATCTCAACTACGAGAACGGCCAGCGAGATCATGACGGTGAGGGGGTCGACACCGCCGGCGAACGTCGCGATCACGAGGAAGGGCACGGACACCGCGACGAAGGCGAGACCGGCGATCCAGGCGGCGAGGAACTTGCCGATGACGATCTCACCCGTGGTGGCGAGGGTCACCTGCACGGGCGCGAGGGTCGCTGCCTCCCGGTCGCCGTTGATCGCGTTCCCGCTGAAGGTGGGAGAGACGAGCACGACCAGGAGCAGCGTGAACGCCACGACCGTGGAGTAGATGGCGGCGCCGGGCTCCGGCACCCACTGCCACCCCAGGAACGACAGCACGCTGACGATGACCAGGAGCAGGGCGAAGACGCTCAGCAGCACGTACCACGCGACACTGCGGGTGCGCTGGGTCAGCTCGAGGCGGATGAGCGTGCCGAGCCGCTGCGCGTTCATGCGACATTTCCTTCGTCGCGGTCCGCTTCTTCGTCGCCGTCCGCGCGGTCGGGCGCGGCATCCGCATCGCGGCTCAGCTCGAGGAACGCGCGCTCGAGGTCGCCGTGCGCGGGGGCGAACTCGGCCACCGGCACCCCGGTGCCGACGATGCGGGCGAGGGCCTCGGCTGCCGCCGCCTCCCCCGCGAACGGCACCACGAGCTCTCGACGGTCGAACCCGACGGTGAACGGCTCGATGCCGAGGGCCGCGGCGACCGGCTCGATCGCCTTCTTGGGATCCCCCACGACGCGGATGCGCCAGGGCGTCGTCGCGGTCGAGCCCTCGCGCGGCGGTGCACTCACGGTGCGTCCCTCCACCAGGAACACCGCGTCGTCGGCGATCTCCTCCAGCTCGCTGAGGATGTGGCTGGAGACGAGCACCGTGCGCCCCTCCGCCGCGAACCGACGCAGCAGCACCCGCAGGTGGATCCGAGCCTGCGGGTCCAGGCCCGAGGCCGGCTCGTCCAGGAGCAGCACCGGAGGGTCGTGCACCAGGGCGCGCGCGAGGCCGAGCCGCTGCTTCTGCCCCCGCGACAGCACACGCGCCGGCGCATCGGCGAGCGCGGCGAGGTCGACCTCGTGGATCAGGTGCTCCGCGCGGGCGGCGGCCGCATCCGCCGGCATCCCGTACAGCCGGGCGGTGACGATGAGGGTCTCCCGCGAGGTGAGGCTTCCCCACGCGCCGAGGGCGTCCGGCATCCATCCGAGCCGACCGCGAACGGCCTGCGCATCGACGGCGGGGTCGAGGCCGGCGATGCGGATGGAGCCGGCGTCGGGCGCCAGGAGCGAGGCGAGCATGAGCAGCAGCGTCGTCTTCCCCGACCCGTTCGGACCGACGAGCGCCGTCACCCGGCCTGGAGCGGCCGTGAAGCCGACGTCGCGCACCGCGTGCACGGTGCCGAACGAGCGGCGCAGATCTGACACGACGATGCCGCCGGCATCATCCTGATGCGTTTCCCCCATGACCAGCACCCTACGCATCCGTCCCCCGCCTGGTCGGACAATCGGCCCGATGTCGGAGGATGCGGCGGGAACCCTCCGACATCGGCGCGATTCTCCGACATCGGCGGCCCGGGCTGGGGCGCGCTCAGTCGCGGAAGGGTCAGCGACGGACGGGTCAGGCGCGGACGGGTCAGGCGCGGACGGGTAAGCGACGGACGGGTCAGGCGCGGAAGACCTCGACGCCGAGGTCGGGATGGTCGACGAAGACGCCGTCGACGCCGGCGTCGCGCAGCAGAGTCCACTCCGCACGCCAGTCGCCGTGCGCGGCGCGACCGCCGCCGGTGCGGAACCGCCGGGTGAGGAAGGCGTTCTCGGGGCGGCACGTCCACGTGAAGACCGACAGGCCCCGGGCGTGTGCGTCGACGACGACCCGGGGTCGGTTCAGCGCAGGCACGACGGAACTGCCGGCGTGGCCGAGCGCGTTGGACGCGAGCAGCATCCGCTTGTGCACGCTGATGCCGTCGACAGCGCCGACAAGGCGATCGAGACCCTCCGGCTCGGCGAAGGAAGCGAAGGTGGGCGCTGCCGACCCGTCCCGCGCCACGAGATCGGCGGGCTTGCCGGATGCATCGAGCAGCAGCACGGATGCCGCCGCCAGTCCGCGCTCGTGGAGGTCGGTCAGCACGGTCGGCTCGAAAGACTCGACGGTGAGCGGCGGTGTACCGTCGGTCCACCCTGCCGCGGCGAGTTCGGCGACCACGAGGGAAGCGACATCCCACCCGAGTGAGGCGAAGTACGTCGCGTGCTTGATCTCGAGCACGACGCCGACGCGCCCGCCGCCGCGGTCGCGCACAAGATCGAGCACGTTCCGCAGGCACAGCACCGGTTCGCCGTCGTCGTGCGCCGCACTGTCGGGCCGGAGGTCGGGAAGGCGTTCCCGGCAGCGCAGGGTCGACAGTTCATCCCAGACGAAGTCCTCGACGAACCAACCGGTCCACGCCACCCCGTCGATCGTCTTGGTGGTGCGCCGGTCGGCGAACTCCGGGCGCTCCGCCACGTCGGTGGTTCCGGAGATCTCGTTCTCGTGCCGCACCACGAGCACGCCGTCGCGCGAGACGACGACGTCCGGCTCGACCGCGTCGACGCCCTGGGCGAGCGCGAGCTCATACGACGACCGCGAGTGTTCGGGGCGATAGCCGGGCGCGCCGCGGTGGCCGATCACGAGGGGACGGGGCACGGGATCAGGCTACGCGTGCCAGGGCCGCGGCCGCGGATCAGGCCCGGGAGAAGCATCCGTTCATAGCCCTCTCACAGCCGCCTACTCCCGCGGAATAGCGCGGTTCGGTTAGTGTTGGACAACAGCACGATGCTGTGAAACCCCGCGACTTTGGAGTGTGAGAGCAGTGGCCCTCAACAACCCCGCATTCAACAACCCGGCGTTCCAGGACCCGCGCGCCGTGCAGAGCTACCCGGGAGGTGCGAACGCGGCGAACCTCGGCGGCCCGACGCAGTTCGCCACCGCGCAGCGCGCCGGCACCGACGCCGCCGCCCAGGCGAACCTCGAGGGCATGTACTCCGCCCCGTCGGCCGGTTCGACCGACACCGGCCGCATGACGATCGAAGACACGGTCGCCAAGACCATCGGCCTGTTCGCGATCCTCGTGGTCGGCGCCGTGGCCGGCTGGATCTGGACGATGGCTCCGGTCACCGCACAGAACCCCAACCCGACCGTGCTGCCGATGATCGTCGGTGGGCTGGTCGGATTCGTCCTGTCGCTCGTGGTGATCTTCACCTCGCGCAAAAAGGTGCGCCCGGGCCTGATCTTCGCCTACGCCGCAGCCGAGGGACTGTTCGTGGGCGGCATCTCGGCGTTCTTCGAATTCATCTGGCCGGGAATCGTCACACAGGCGACCCTCGCCACCCTCGTCGTCGTCGGCGTCACGCTGGCCCTGTTCGCCAGCGGCAAGATCCGTGCGTCCAAGCGCGCCACCAAGATCTTCCTCATCGCGATGGTCGGCTACCTCGTCTTCTCGCTCGTGAACGTCGGCCTCATGCTGTTCGGCGTCACCGACAACGCGTTCGGTCTGCGCAGCGAGACGATCTTCGGCATCCCGCTCGGCCTCATCCTCGGTGTGCTCGTGGTGATCATGGCGGCGTACTCCCTGGTGCTCGACTTCGACCAGATCCAGCAAGGCGTCCGCAACGGCGTCCCGCGTCAGATGGGCTGGCTGGGCGGCTTCGGCATCATGGTCACCGTCGTGTGGCTCTACGTCGAGATCCTCCGCATGATCGCGATCATCCGCGGCAGCAACTGACCCCCATCCGCGCACGAAGGGCCGTCCCAACCGGGGCGGCCCTTCGTCGTCCGCCGCTCCTCCTTTCTCCATCGCGGTCCTAACTCAGGCTGCGCGAGGCGAGAGCTGCGGAATCGACGCCGATTCCGCACCCCGGCATGCGCCGAGCCTGAGTTAGGGCACACCGCGCCGCTGCCGTCGACCAGCCGGCCGCCGCCCCGTCCCCGGAGGCAGGCGCCGGTGACCGCCCCGACAAGCCGGCCTCACCCGCCCCGGCAAGACGGCCTCACCGGGCGCCCGAACCCCGACAAGCCGGCCTCACCCGCCCCCCGGCACCTGAACCCGGCGCGCCTGCCTCACCCGCCCCCGGCACCTGAACCGGGCGCCCGCCCCAGCAAGACGGCCTCACCCGCCCCCACGTGCCCGAACCACGGCGCACGGCGCCTACCTCGCCCGCCGCCTACGTGCCCGAACTCAGGCTGAGAGAGAAGACGGCACCGGTGGGAGAGGGAATCCAGGGCCTCGCCTGCGCACCGAGCCTGAGTTAGGACACGGGGCAGGCCGGGCTGCAGCAGGCGCGTGGGCAGAGGTACGCGCGTGGGCACAGGCGGGGGCGGGAGGCAAGCGGTGGCCGCGGCGAGGCGGGCCGAGTAGCGTCCGGCGTATGACACCCGCGAAGAGCCCGGCCGAGGTGATCGACGTCGACGGCACCGACGTGCGGATCACGAGCCCCGACAAGGTGGTCTTCCCGCAAGCCGGCCTGACGAAGATCGACATCGTGCGGTACTACCTCGCCGTCGCCGACGGCGCTCTGCGGGGCGCGGCCGGACGCCCGATGGTGCTCAAGCGCTTCCCCCGCGGCATCGACGTCGAACCCTTCTTCCAGAAGCGCGTGCCCGAGAACCACCCGCTGTTCATCGACACCGCCACGCTCCACTACGCCCGCGGAACCTCGGCTGAGGAGGCCGTGATCCGGGATGCGGCCGGGCTCGCCTGGGTTGCGAACCTCGGATGCCTCGACCTCAACCCCCACCCCGTGCGGGCCGAAGACCTCGACCATCCCGATGAGCTCCGCATCGATCTGGACCCCATGCCGGGGGTGGAATGGGCGCAGATCGTGGATGTCGCCTTCGTCGCCCGCGACGTGCTCGACGACGTGGGCCTGGCCGGCTGGCCCAAGACGAGCGGCTCCCGCGGGATGCACATCCTCGTTCGCATCACGCCCTCGTGGGACTACGCCGCGGTTCGCCGGGCCGCCGAGACGATCGCCCGCGAGGTCGAGAACCGGGCGCCCGGCCTGGCGACGGCTCGCTGGTGGAAGGAGGAGCGCGGCGAGAGCGTCTTCGTCGACTTCAACCAGAACGCCAAGGACCGTACGGTCGCCTCCGCGTACTCGATCCGGCCGGTTCCGGATGCGCGCGTGTCGACGCCGCTGCACTGGGACGAGGTGCGGGAACGCCGCCCCGCCGAGTTCACCGCCCGCACCGTGCCCGAGCGTTTCGCGCAGATCGGCGACCCGCACGACGGCATCGACGCCGCCGCCGGGGACCTCACCGCCCTGCTGCGACTCGCCGATGACCTGGGTCCCGCGGAGAAACCGCCGCGGCGCACCGACGGTTCCGGACGGCGGGCATCGACGATGCCGCTCATCGAGGTGGCCCGCACGAAGACCAAGCCCGAGGCGCAGGATGCGCTCGAGACGTGGCGATCATCACACCCCGCCGCGGCCGCCCAGCTGCACCCGGCAGACGTGCTCATCGACGGGATGCGCGGCTCGAGTTCGCTCTGGTACCGCGTCCGGGTGAACCTGCAGCACGTCGACGAGGCCGATCGACCCCCGCAGGAGGAACTGATCGCCACGTATGACCCATGGGCCGGGCGCAACAACAGCCCGAGCCCTTGAACCGGCAGCGCGGGAGCGAGATGCTGGAAGCACCCACCGGGAAAGGAGCAGAAACATGACTTCCGCCCCGCACCACCTCAGCACCGCCGAGTGCTGGACGCGCATCGAGGGCGAGAGCGTCGGGAGGCTCGCGATCATCCGCGACGACGGCGGCCCCGACCTCTTCCCCGTCAACATCGCCGCGCACGAAGGCGCGGTCTACTTCCGCACCGCCTCGGACACGAAGGTGGTGCGCCTGACGACGCACCCGGCCTCAGCCTTCGAAGTCGACGGTCACGACGATGACGGCTGGTGGAGCGTCGTGCTGCGCGGTCGAGCCGAACGGGTCGGCGACGCGACGGAGATCGAGCGCAGCGGCGTCTCGCGCCTGCTGACGGCCAGTCCGCGCTACAAGCCGCACGTGTTCCGCCTGACGCCGGTGACGATCACGGGCCGACGATTCGCCGACCGCGACGTCGTGAGAGCGCCCTCCCGCACGATGGTGGTCGACGAGGAGACGGGTGCACCGGCGGAGAGCCAGGTGCCACAGCACCCGCACGAGCGGCACGAGCGCCCCACGACCATCCCCTCTCACCGGCCGTGGCGCGACAGCTCATGAGGCCGTCGCCCACCGCGGCTCTGTCACGGGGCGACACACTCTTCGCCCCGCTCTCCGCCGACGCTAACGTGGCGGTATCGCGGCGATCCGGGCGGTCCCGGGCGACGGTTCATACCCGATCGCGTTGCGGGTTCGACTCCCGCCGTCGCGTCTGAAGCCGTCTCGGGAGATCTCGATACGTCGGCTTCGCCGCCTACTCGATCGGAGTCGCAGGAGCCTCAACGCCGCTTTGCGGCAGTGACCCGCCTCGACTCACTCCCACTCGGCCGCTGGCGCGACCGAGTGCCACCGCATCCGTCTCGAGTGGGAGCTCACTCCCACTCGATGGTCCCCGGCGGCTTGGACGTCACATCCAGCACCACGCGGTTGATCTCGCACACCTCGTTCGTGATGCGGTTGGAGATCTTCGACAGCACGTCGTAGGGCAGGCGGGTCCAGTCGGCGGTCATCGCGTCTTCGCTCGAGACCGGTCGCAGCACGATCGGATGCCCGTACGTGCGGCCGTCTCCCTGCACGCCGACCGAGCGCACGTCGGCCAGGAGCACCACCGGGCACTGCCAGATCTCCCCGTCGAGCCCCGCCTTCGTCAGCTCCTCGCGGGCGATGGCGTCGGCGTCACGCAGGATCTCGAGGCGGTCAGCGGTGACCTCACCCACGATGCGGATGCCGAGGCCGGGCCCCGGAAACGGCTGGCGGGCGACGATGACCTCGGGCAGCCCGAGCTCGCGTCCGATCGCACGCACCTCATCCTTGAACAGGGTGCGCAACGGTTCGACGAGCTCGAACTGCAGGTCTTCGGGAAGCCCGCCGACGTTGTGGTGACTCTTGATGTTGGCCGTGCCCGTGCCCCCGCCGGATTCGACGACGTCGGGATAGAGCGTGCCCTGCACGAGGAAGCGGATGGGCTCGCCGTCGGCAGCCGCCTCGGCGACGAGGTCGGCCTGGGCCTTCTCGAACGAGCGGATGAACTCGCGCCCGATGATCTTGCGCTTCTCCTCCGGGTCGCTCACGCCCTCGAGCGCACGCAGGAACTGCTCACGAGCGTCGACGGTCACGAGACGCACACCGGTGGAGGCAACGTAATCCTGCTCGACCTGCTCGCGCTCGCCCTTGCGCAGCAGCCCGTGGTCGACGAAGACGGCGACGAGCTGGTCCCCGACAGCCTCGTGCACGAGAGCCGTCGACACGGCTGAGTCCACGCCGCCCGACAGCGCCGACAGCACGCGGCCGGTGCCGACCTGCGCGCGGATCTTCTCGACCTGCTCGGCGATGACGTTGCCGCTGTTCCAGTCGGCGGGAAGGCCGGCCGCCTTGTGCAGGAAGTTCTCCAGCACCGCCTGGCCGTGGTCGGAGTGCTTGACCTCGGGATGCCACTGCACGCCGTACATGCGGCGCTCGTCGTTGCCGAAGGCGGCCACGGGGGTGGCATCGGTGGAGGCGAGCACGTCGAAGCCTTCGGGCGCACGGGAGACCTGGTCGCCATGGCTCATCCACACGTTCTGCGAGGCCGGCTGGCCGCCCAGCAGAACGCCGCCGTCGCCGAAGAGCGCGGCATCCGTCGCGCCGTACTCGCGCAGGCCCGTGTTCGCAACCTCGCCGCCGAGCGTGCGGGCCATCACCTGGAATCCGTAGCAGATGCCGAGCGTCGGAACCCCGAGGTCGAACACGCCGGCATCGAGCGAGGGCGCGCCCTCCTCGTACACCGACGAGGGACCGCCGGAGAGGATGATGCCGAGCGGCTCGCGCGCGGCGATCTCCTCGGCCGTGGCGGTGTGCGGGACGATCTCGCTGTAGACGCCGGCCTCGCGCACGCGGCGGGCGATGAGCTGGGCGTACTGGGCACCGAAGTCGACGACGAGTACCGGGCGGAACTCGGTGTCACCCTCGATCGACGGGCTCGTGTCGGCGCCGTCGAACGTATCGGTGCGATCGATGTGGTCGGGGGATTCTGTCACCGGTGGTTCTCCGTCGGAATCTCGTGGGTCAGCGTCGAGTGCGCGGCATGGGTGTGGAGCTCGTCGTCTTCACGCTGTCGCAGGTAGGCCCTCACCTCGCGCGCAACGCGGGCCTCCATGAAGAACGACAGCAGCGGCACGATGCCGCCGAGGGCCAGCACGATGAATCGGCCGAAGTGCCAGCGCATGAGGCTCCAGATGCGGAAGCACGCGAACAGGTACACGACGTAGAACCAGCCGTGCGCCACGAGGATGAACAGGGAGATGTTCAGGCCGTCGCCGGTGGAGACCATCTCGCAGTCGTTGGTCATCGGCGCGAACAGCGACCACCACTGGCAATCGGCACCGGGGATGACCGTCGCGAACCACAGCGCTCCGCCGGACCCGCCGGCGAACAGCTCGACGTGCAGCGGCGTGTACTTGAGGATCATCTCGGCGACCAGCAGAAGCAGGCCGACACCCGTGATGATCGACGCCACCTGGTAGAACTTCAGAGCGCCGCGGATCGCCGGGAACGAGGAGAGCTTCGGGGCGCGCGGCATGCATCGATTCTAGTCGGCGCCTCAGACACCCCGTTCCGCGCTACGCAGCCGCGGCATCCTCGAGGTCTTCGACCTCCTTCTCCCACGCATCGCGCGCCAGGCGGTACCACATGTAGAACGCGAAGCCCGCGAAGATCGCCCATTCGGCGGCGTAGAAGATGTTGAGCCAGTTCACACCGGATCCCTGATCGGGCGGGCGCGTGGTGATCTGCTGCAGGGGCTCGGATGCCGTCTCCGACACCAGGTACGGACGGTACACGTCGATGCCGTCCGCGTCGCTCCACCGGCTGAGAAGCGCGGCCGGCGACATGCGGGTGAGGGTGAGGGGATCCGCGCTCTGCGGCGGCGGGACGGGCCCCTCGTCGGAGATGAGCCGGCCGGTGAGTGCGAGCGCCGCGGCATCGTTCGGTCGTTCAGCCGCATCCTCGGACAGCTGCTCTGCGGCGGCGAGCGCCTCCTCCTCGGTGGCCGCCCACCCGACGGCGACCGCCAGCGACGTCGGCGCCTCGGCGGTCGCGACGCGGAACTGACCCGTCACCCAGTAGCCCTCCACACCGTCGTTGTAGCGCGAGGAGACGACGATGTAGTCGTCGGGGACGAACGCGCCGGTCACGGTCACCCGCTGCCCGACGAGCGGCTCGGGCAGGTACTCCCCCGGCTGCACGACGTCGTCGATGGGCTGCACCTGCTCGGTGACACCCTCGGGGAGCGGCTGCATGTCGACCGCGCGGGAGAGCTGCCACTGTCCGAGCCAGGCGAACACGCCGGCCACCACCAGGCACAGGGCCAGCACGCCGAGCCAGCGCGGGCGCAGCATGACCTCGCGCAGCGTCGGCGGGAAGACCTCCGGTGGTGCCGGGTGCGGGTCGGCGGTGGTCATCCGGCCTGATACGGCGCCACGACGACCTCGCAGCGCTGGAATTCCTTCAGGTCTGAGTACCCGGTCGTGGCCATCGACTTCTTCAAGGCGCCGATGAGGTTGACCGTGCCGTCGGCGACCGGAGCCGGACCGTACAGCACCGACTCGAGGTCGGCGAGCTGGTTCACGGCCACGCGGCGTCCGCGGGGCAGCTTCGGGTGATGCGCCTCCGGGCCCCAGTGGTACCCGAGGCCGGGGGCATCGGTCGCGCGCGCGAGAGCGACGCCGAGCATGACCGCATCCGCCCCCATCGCGAGAGCCTTGACGAGGTCGCCCGAGGTTCCCACGCCGCCGTCGGCGATCACGTGCACGTAGCGGCCGCCCGACTCGTCGAGATAGTCGCGACGGGCGCCGGCGACGTCGGCGAGCGCCGTGGCCATGGGTGCGTGGATGCCGAGGGTGGCGCGGGTGGACGAGCTCGCGCCCCCGCCGAAGCCCACGAGCACACCGGCGGCGCCGGTGCGCATCAGGTGGAGGGCGGCGGTGTACGTCGCCGCACCGCCGACGATGACCGGCACGTCGAGGTCGTAGATGAACTTCTTCAGGTTCAGCGGCGCCGCCACCGATGACACGTGCTCGGCCGAGACGGTGGTGCCGCGGATGACGAAGAGGTCGACCCCGGCCGCGACGACGGTCTCGTAGAGCTCCTGCGTGCGCTGCGGCGTGAGGGAACCGGCGACGGTCACACCGGCCGCGCGGATCTCGGAGAGTCGATCCCGCACCAGTTCCGGCTGGATCGGTGCGGCATACAGCTCCTGCATGCGACGGGTCGCCTGGTCGTCCGGCAGCGACGCGATCTCGGCGAGGAGCGGCTCGGGGTCGTCGTAGCGAGTCCACAGCCCCTCGAGGTCGAGCACGCCGAGTCCGCCGAGCTGGCCGAGCATGATCGCGGTCTTGGGGCTCACCACCGAGTCCATCGGCGCGCCGATGACGGGGATGTCGAAGGAGAACGCGTCGATGGTCCACGCGGTCGAGACGTCCTCCGGGTTGCGCGTGCGGCGCGAGGGGACGACGGCGAGGTCGTCGAACGTAAACGCGCGGCGGGCCCGCTTGGCGCGGCCGATCTCGATCTCCATGCTCACCGGGCCAGCCTACCCGCCCGCCCGCCGCATCCCTCTGCCCCCGGCGCCTTTGCCGCCTCGGCCGGCGCTGCCGCATCCAGCCGCCGGGCATCCCTGCCCCGCGCCCGCCGCACCCCCCGCCGCCCGCCCGCCGCATCCGGCCGCCGGGCGCATCCCCTCCCCCGCCGATGTCGGAGAAACGGGCCGATGTCGGAGGATTCGCCGCGAATCGTCCGACATCGACGCGATTCTCCGACGATGCGGCGGCAGAGAATGTCGCGGCAGACGCGGGCGGTCAGGCGCCGCGGGCGGGGCAGACGCGGGCGGGTCAGGCGGCCGAGTAGCGCCCGGAGGCCTCGGCGCGGGCGCGCTTCTTCGCCGCCTCCTCGTCGCGGTTCTTCGGCGGCGCGCTGGTCACGAGGTCGTCCAGCAGGTGCTGCGTGGCATGAGCGATGTCGGCGACGGCACGGTCGAATGCATCGCGGTTCGCCTGCGACGGCTTCGTCGTCCCGGCGATCTTGCGCACGTACTGCAGCGCCGCGGCGTGCACCTCGTCGCTCGTCGCCGCGGGCTCGAAGTTGTGGAGCGTGTGGATGTTCCGGCACATGCCGCCGACTGTACGCCGCTGTCGCCCCGGCGGAACGTCGGAGCATCGGTCCGATGTCGGAGGATCCTGCGCAAATCGTCCGACATCGGCGCGACTCTCCGACCTCGGCGCCGCGCGGCGCGGGCTCCGGGCCTCGCGGCGCGGCGCCGCAAGCGCGCGAGGTCAGCGCTTGTAGTTGGGCGCCTCGACGACGATCTGCACGTCGTGCGGGTGCGACTCCTTCAGCCCCGCAGAGGTGATGCGCACGAACTTCCCCTTGGCCTTCAGCTCGTCGATCGTGCGCGCGCCGACGTAGAACATCGACTGACGGAGGCCGCCGACCAGCTGGTAGGCGACCGCGGAGACGGGGCCGCGGTAGGCCACCTGCCCCTCGATCCCCTCCGGGATCAGCTTGTCGTCGTTGGGCACATCGGCCTGGAAGTAGCGATCCTTCGAGTACGACGTCTTCTTGCCGCGCGTCTGCAGGGCGCCGAGGGAACCCATCCCGCGATAGAGCTTGAACTGCTTGCCGCCCTGGAAGACGACCTCGCCCGGCGACTCGTCGGTTCCGGCCAGGAGCGATCCGATCATGACGCTCTCGGCACCCGCGACGAGGGCCTTGGCGATGTCGCCGGAGTACTGCAGGCCGCCGTCGGCGATGACCGGGATGCCTGCCTCACGCGCCGCCAGCCAGGCCTCGTAGATCGCCGTCACCTGGGGCACGCCGACGCCGGCGACGATGCGCGTGGTGCAGATGGACCCCGGGCCGACACCGACCTTCACCGCGTCGACGCCCGCGTCGATGAGTGCCTGCGCACCCTCGCGGGTCGCGACGTTTCCGCCGATGACGTCGATGTGGTCGAACGACCGATCGCCCTTGATGCGCCGCACCATCTCGATCACGCCCGCCGACTGCCCGTTGGCGGTGTCGACCACGACGACGTCGACACCCGCGTCGCGGAGGGCCTCGGCGCGCTCCCACGCATCCCCGAAGAAGCCGATCGCGGCACCGACGCGCAGGCGGCCGTGCTCGTCCTTGGTCGCCAGCGGATACTTCTCGCTCTTGTCGAAGTCCTTGATGGTGATGAGGCCGGCGAGCTTGCCCTCGTCGTCGATGAGCGGCAGCTTCTCGACGCGGTGCTCGGCGAACAGGGCGATGACCTCGTTCGCGCCGATGCCCACGTTCCCGGTGACCAGGCCCTCGCTCGTCATGACGTCTTTCACGAGAGTGGTCTGACGCTCGAAGCCCGACACGAAGCGCATGTCGCGGTTGGTCACGATACCCACCAGACGCCCCTCGGCGTCGACGACCGGCAGACCCGAGATGCGGTACTGCGCGCACAGCCCGTCGACCTCTTCGATCGTGGCCTCGGGCGTTGTCGTGATCGGGTCGGTGATCATTCCCGACTCGCTGCGCTTGACGCGGTCGACCATTGCCGCCTGGTCGGCGATCGACAGATTCCGGTGGATGATCCCGATGCCGCCCTCCCGCGCGATCGCGATCGCGAGGCGCGTCTCGGTGACGGTGTCCATCGCGGCGGAGATGAGCGGGGTGGCCACGGTGATGCGGCGAGTGACCCGGCTGGAGGTGTCCGCCTCGCTCGGGATGACGTCGGTGTGTCCCGGCAGCAGCAGGACGTCGTCGTAGGTCAGTCCGACGAAGCCGAAGGGGTCGTGGTGCTCCATGGGTCCTCCTGCGCCCGTCGCCGTCGGGCGCGTGCAGATCGGGGTGACGGCGTGTCGATCCGAGAATTCTCGACTCGTCGATTCTAAGGCGCGCGCGCCGCGTCGCATTCCCGGCACCCCTATGGGGTGGAGCGCTCGATCCGGGCGCCGCGCGGGAGCGCTTCCGCCGTTCGAGATCAAAACGAGATGCAGGCCACGAATGTGTCGTTGGCCCGAAACAACGACGACACATTACGCTCGTACCGTCGATCATCACGGCCGATGCGACCTGAGCTCGGCGCGCTGGTGTGCCGAGCTGGGAGGTTCAGTGAGTCCTTCGACCACGATCGCGACACCTCGATCGCGCCTACGGGCGCTATCGGTCGTCATCGGCCTGATGCTGGCGCTGCTGGGCGTCTTCGCCGCGTCCGCGCCGGCGAGCGCCGCGGAGGGCGACCCCTACCGCATCAGCGGGAACGTCCAGCTGGACGGCGAGCCCCTGCCCGGCATCATCCTCGTCATCGACGGCCCCGGCGGCGCGCAGGAGGTGGAGACGGACGAGAACGGCCAGTGGAGCGTTCAGGTCCCCGAGCGCGGTGACGAGAACGAATACACCGTCACCCTCGACGAGAACTCCCTCCCCGAGGGCATCGCGGTCGTCGACCCGGAGGACGACACCCCGAACGTGCTCGAGGTGGTCGTGGGCCCCGGCGGGTTCGCGGCGGTCAACTTCTTCATCGGAGAGGGCGAGCGCAACGTCACCTCCTTCTTCGACCAGCTGGTGCAGCGCGTCGTGCAGGGGATCAGCTTCGGCCTGATGCTCGCCCTTGCCGCCGTGGGCCTCACCCTCGTCTACGGCACGACCGGCATCTCGAACTTCGCCCACGGCGAGATGGTGACCTTCGGCGCCATCGTCGCCTTCGTGCTGGTCGGTCCTGCGAGCCTCGCCCTCCCGTGGTGGCTGGGCTATCCCCTCGCGGTGGTGCTGAGCGCGGCTCTGGGACTGGTGATGGATGCGGCGCTGTGGCGACCGCTCCGCAGACGCCGGGTCGGGGTGGTGCAGCTGATGATCGTCAGCATCGGCCTCTCCCTCGCCCTGCGCTATACCTTCCAGTTCTTCATCGGCGGCGGCACCGCACAGCTCCCGGGCGCCTCGGCCCCCAAGATCCCGCTGTTCGGCGCGGTGCAGATGAGCGTGATCGACATGGCGTCGATCGTCATCTCCATCGTCGTGATCGTCATCTTCGCCTTCTGGCTCACCCGCTCGCGGATCGGAAAGGCGACCCGGGCGATCTCCGACAACCCGTCTCTGGCGGCCGCATCCGGCATCGACGTCGACTACGTCGTGCGCGTGGTGTGGGTGCTCGCCGGAGCGCTCGCGGGCCTCGCCGGCATCCTCTACGCGTACTACCGCCCCGGAATCCGCTGGGACATGGGTGCGCAGCTGCTGCTGCTGATGTTCGCGGCGGTCGTCCTCGGCGGCCTCGGCACGGCATACGGCGCCCTCATCGGCGCGCTGATCGTCGGCATCGTCGTGGAGGCGTCGAGCCTGTGGATCCCGGCGGACCTCAAGTTCGCCAGCGGACTGTTCATCCTGATCGTGATCCTGTTGTTCCGACCACAGGGCATCCTCGGTCGACGCGAGAGAATAGGTTAGGCGCAGACCATGGACTGGCTTCAGATCCTCTCCAACTCGGCAAGCTCGATCCTGAGCCCCGCCACAATCGGCTACGCCCTCGCGGCGCTCGGTCTGGCGATGCACTTCGGCTACGGCGGCCTGATCAACATGGGCATCGCCGGCTTCATGGCCATCGGTGCCTACGGCTACGCGATCTCCGTCCTCACCTTCGGGCTCCCGTGGTGGCTCGCGGCGATCCTGGGGCTGGTGGCCGCGGCGATCTTCGCGCTCATCCTCGGCATTCCAACGCTCCGACTGCGAGGCGACTACCTCGCGATCGTCACGATCGCCGCCGCGGAGGTCGTGCGACTGCTGTTCCTCACGACCGCCTTCGACGACGTCACCGGCTCGGCCGACGGCCTGAGCGGCTACCACGCGAGCTTCCGCGCATCCAACCCGATTCCCGATGGCACGTACGGCTTCGGCCCGTGGATGTACAACGAGACCCAGTGGTGGGTGCGCATCATGGGTCTGCTGACCCTCGCGTTCGCGGTGCTGGTGGTGTGGATGCTCACCCACAGTCCCTGGGGTCGCGCACTCAAGGGCATCCGCGAGGACGAGGACGCCGTGCGCTCGCTCGGGAAGAACGTCTTCGCCTACAAGATGCAGACCCTCGTGCTCGGTGGCGTGATCGCCGCCGCGGGAGGCATCGTCTACGCCCTGCCGGCGGCCATCAGCCCCGGCGTGTACGTGACGTCGCTGACGTTCTTCGTATGGACCGCGCTCCTGCTCGGTGGCGCCGCCACCGTGTTCGGTCCGCTCCTCGGGTCGCTCATCTTCTGGGTGCTGCAGACCTTCCTCTCCAACGTCCTTCCCGCGATGGCCTCGGCCGGTCTGCTGTTCGGCATGTCGGCCATCCAGGCGGCGACGCTGCGATTCATCCTCGTGGGCGTGGCCCTGATGCTGCTGGTGATCTTCATGCCGCAGGGCCTGCTCGGCAACAAGAAGGAGCTGACCTTTGTCAAGTGATACGCCGGCAGGCGCCGAGCCGCCCACGATGACCTCTCCCACGCCGCGCCCCAAGACGACGGGCCTGCACAAGGGCGACGCCGCACCGGGCTGCGCCAAGGTCGACCCGATCATCGTCGCCGACAACGTGCGCCGATCCTTCGGCGGCGTGCACGCCGTCGACGTCGACCACCTCGAGGTGCCGCGCGGGGCGATCACCGCCCTCATCGGCCCGAACGGTGCCGGAAAGACCACGCTGTTCAACCTGCTCACCGGATTCGACAAGCCCGACGAGGGCACGTGGAGCTTCGACGGACGCGATCTCGCGGGCGTTCCCGCCTACAAGGTGGCCCGGATGGGTCTCGTGCGCACCTTCCAGCTGACGAAGGCCCTGGGCCTGCTCACGGTGCTCGACAACATGAAGCTCGGTGCGACCGGCCAGCGGGGCGAGAGCTTCTGGGGCGGTCTGTTCCCGCCGCTCTGGCGCAAGCAGGACAAAGACATCGAGACCCGCGCGATGGGCATCCTGCAGAAGTTCAAGCTCGACACCAAATCGGCCGACTTCGCCGCGAGCCTCTCGGGAGGTCAGCGCAAGCTGCTCGAGATGGCGCGTTCGCTCATGACCGATCCGACGCTCGTCATGCTCGACGAGCCGATGGCCGGCGTCAACCCGGCGCTCACGCAGTCGCTGCTGGACCACATCCTCGACCTGAAGGACGAGGGGATGACGGTCCTCTTCGTCGAGCACGACATGCACATGGTGCGTCACATCGCCGACTGGGTCGTCGTGATGGCCGAGGGCAAGATCGTGGCCGAGGGCGATCCGCACTCCGTGATGCGGGACCCGGCCGTGATCGACGCCTACCTCGGCGCCCACCAGGACGTCGACCTGGGTGAGGTCACCGGCCGCATCCCGGTGCAGGGCGAGGCGGCATCGGCGTCCGGCCTGTCCAAGGCCGACATCGAGGCCGAAGCGGAAGCCGAGCTCGAGGCCGAGGAAGCCCCGAAGCGGCACCACCATGAGGAGGACGAGCGATGAGCACCGCCACGACCACCGGCACCACCGTCGTCTCCGTCGAAGACGTGCACGCCGGTTACCTGCCGGGCGTCAACATCCTCAACGGCTGCAACCTCGTCGCACACCAGGGCGAGCTGATCGGCATCATCGGACCCAACGGCGCTGGCAAGTCCACCCTTCTGAAGGCGATCTTCGGTCAGGTGAACGTGCGCAGCGGCACGGTCACTCTCGAGGGCGACGACATCACGGGTCTGAAGGCGAACAAGCTCGTCGCCCGGGGCGTGGGCTTCATCCCGCAGACGAACAACGTCTTCCCCTCCCTGACGATCGAGGAGAACCTGCAGATGGGCCTGTACCAGCGCCCGTCGGTCTACGCCGAACGGCTCGAGTTCGTCACGGGGATCTTCGCCGAACTCGGCAAGCGGCTCAAGCAGCGCGCCGGGTCGCTCTCGGGCGGCGAGCGCCAGATGGTGGCGATGAGCCGCGCACTCATGATGGACCCCAAAGTGCTGCTGCTCGACGAGCCGTCCGCCGGTCTCTCGCCTGTGCGGCAGGACGAGGCGTTCATCCGCGTCTCCGAGATCAACAAGGCCGGGGTGACGTGCATCATGGTCGAGCAGAACGCGCGCCGCTGTCTGCAGATCTGCGATCGCGGCTACGTGCTCGACCAGGGCCGTGACGCCTACACCGGCTCCGGCCGCGAGCTGCTGAACGACCCCAAGGTGACGGAGCTCTACCTGGGCACGCTCGGCGCCTGACGCGCGCCCGCCGAAGGCGTATCGTCAGCGCCATGAGCGATGACGCACGCGTGGACCTCGGCGAGTTCTCCCTGAGCCTGGCCGTGAGGGATCTGGCCGTGTCGACGGCTTTCTACGAGCGCCTCGGCTTCGAGGCGTTCGGCGGCGATGCCGCGTCGGGGTGGCGGATGCTGCGCAACGGCACGACGGTGATCGGGCTGTTCCAAGGCATGTTCGACCGGAACATCCTCACCTTCACGCCCGGCTGGTCCGCCGAGGGACCGACCGAGGAGCCGTTCACCGACGTGCGCGATCTGCAGCGGACCCTTCGCGAGCACGGCGTGGAGTTCGTCGAGTCCGCCGACGAGACCGGCGACGGCCCCGCGAGCTTCACCGTGGTCGACCCCGACGGCAACCCGATCCTCGTCGACCAGCACGTGCCCCGTCCGTCCACCGGCGCCTGAGCTCGACACCCGACGCCCGCGACCCCGGCTCACGCCGGTATACGGCGGGAGGCCCCGCGAGCCGAAGCTCACGGGGCCTCCGTGGGTGCGAGACGATCAGCCCTGCCAGGCGGCGTAGGTGTTGTCGTCGCCGTACTCGTAGATGCCGATCGACGCCTCGGTCGGGTCGCCGACCTCGTCGAACGTGATCGGACCGGAGACGCCGTCGTAGTCAGCGGTGCCGCCGCCCACGATGATGTCGGCGCACTCGGCGTAGGAGGTGCAGGTCTCCCCGTCACCGGTGCCACCCGAGACCTCCTGCAGCGACGCGGCGATGTCCGCCGGGTCGGTCGATCCCGAAGCGAGCGAGGCCAGCGCGAGCAGCACCGTGGCGTCGAAGGACTCCGCCGCGTAGCTGTACTCCTCGAGCGGGTCGGAACCCTCCTCCTCGAGGAAGGCGTCCAGCTCGCCGGTGAACTCGCCCAGCGTGTCGATCGACAGACCGGGCAGCGTGCCCTTGGCGCCGGTGAGCGAGCCCTCCGGGAACTCGTCGCCGAAGTTGGACAGGTTGCCGTCGACGAAGTACATGTTCTCGGCCGGGAACTGTCCGAACAGGCTCGGGAGGATCGTGGTGATCTCCTCGAACGTGATCAGCGCGATGGCGTCGGGGTCGGCCGCGAGGACCTCGTTGATCTGCGCGTCGAACGTCGTGTCGCCGGTGTTGTACGTCGGCTGCGCGACGACCTCGCCACCGGCCGCCTCGAACGCCTCCTGCACGTAGCCGGCGAGGCCGGTGCCGTAGGAGTCGTTCAGCACGATCATGCCGAGGGTCTGCGCGCCGTCCGCGGCGATGAGGTTCCCGAGGACCTCACCCTGCAGCACGTCGGACGGGGCCGTGCGGAAGTACAGGCCGCCGTCGTCGTACGTCGTGAACGCGTCGGACGTGTTCGCCGGCGAGAACTGGATGACGCCGGCGCCGGTGACCTGGTCGATGAACTGCAGCGACACACCCGACGAGGCGGCACCGATGATCGCGGAGACGTCCTCGCCCAGCAGGCGCGGGATCTCGGTCTCGTAGGCCTTGTTGTCGGTGTCACCCGAGTCGCCGTAGACGACGTCCATGCTGAGGCCGGTGGTGTCGGAGACCTCGTTGATCTGCGCCGCGGCGTAGGCCACACCCGCCTCTTCGGGCGGTCCCAGGAACGCGAGGTTTCCCGTCTGCGGAAGCGCCGTTCCGATCGTCAGGGTCATGTCTTCGACGGGACCGGCCGCATCGCCGCTGTCGCCGCTGTCGTCGCTGCCTCCCCCGGCACAACCCGCCAGGACGAGAGCGCTCACACCGACGACGGCCAGGCCGCCGAGAGTGGTCGCGCGCGAACGTGTGATGACGCTCATGTTGCTCCTTGCTGTGTGTGATTTCACGGGAAGGCTCGGGCGCCCACCCAGTGATCACAACCTAGTCGCGCCGACGTCTCTGCGATGTTGCCGTTCGTTAACGATCTGTAACGGGAGGCGCGAGGAGGTCACGATCCGGCAACGACGGCCCCGGAGCGGCCGCGTTTCGTCTCGCTGCGCTCGCTCAACGACCGGATCGGGAGGGAGGACCGGGAGGATCGGCCACCCACCCCGGTCGTTGAGCGAGGAGCGCAGCGACGAGACGAAACGGTGAGGATGGGTGTGGGCTTTTGGTTGCTGGTGCTGGCTTGAGACGAAACCGACGCCGTGTGGTTGTCCTTCGCGCGATCTGTCGCGCTGGTTGCCGGGAGTTCATGCCCTTGCTCGGGTGGCCGAGCCGGGCGGGAGTGACTTGATAGGACCCTGCAAGAGGCTCATCACCGTTTTGTCCGCCCGGCCCGGTGAAGTCATCCAACTCACATCGTGATTGGAGACAAGACCAGCATGACTGGCGCTACCAGCATCACCCCCGCCCTCGATCTCACGCAACTGGTCGTCGGTGTCGACACGCATCAACGCACCCATCACGCCGCGGTCGTGGACTCCGCCGGCAGGCTGCTTGCATCAGAGGCCTTCCCCGCGTCCGCGAGCGGATACGCGCAGCTGACCGGCTGGGCGAACCGGTTCGGGAACGTGTCGGTGTTCGGTGTCGAATCGACCGGTTCCTACGGGGCGGGGCTGACAAGGCATCTCCTCGCCGCCGGGTATCCGGTGAACGAGGTGAACCGGCCCGACAAGACCACCAGAGCACATCACGGCAAATCGGACCCGATCGACGCGGAAGCGGCCGCTCGGGCCGTCCTGTCGGGCCGAGCGACCGCTTCCCCGAAGATCACCACCGGGATCGTGGAGACCGTTCGGATGCTCAAAGTCAGTCGCGACGGGGCGGTCAAAGCCCGCACCGCCGCATACTCGCAACTGCGAGACCTGATCACCACCGCCCCCGACGAGCTCCGCGACGCGCTCCTCCCACTGACCGCATCGGCCCGAGTGAGCAAGGCCATCACGCTACGCCCCGACACCACCCGTCTCCACGAAACCCCCCACGCTGCCCGCTACGCGCTCCGCACCATCGGCCGACGCATCCGCGACCTCGATACCGAGATCACCACCACCGACCGCACCCTGGACACCCTCATCGCCGACACCGTCCCCACCCTGGTCTCCCACACCCAGATCGGCACACAGACCGCCGCGACCCTCCTGGTCTGCGCCGGCGAGAACCTCGACCGGTTCGGAAACGAAGCAGCCTTCGCGAAACTCACCGGCACCGCACCACTGCCGGCATCCTCCGGCAAAACCCGACGCATGCGCCTCAACCGCGGCGGCGACAGACAAGCCAACCGGGCCCTCCACCTCATCGCCGTCGGCCGACTACGCTCCGCCCCCCGCACCCGCGACTACGCCACCCGCCGAGCAGCCGAAGGACTCACCACCCGAGACATCCTCCGATGCCTCAAACGCGCCATCGCCAGAGAAACCTACAACGCCCTCAAAACCGACCTACTCACCACTTGACAGCTATAGGACCGTCGCAGACCCGCGGAATACCCACAGGGGGTATCGTGTTCCATCAACAGCCGGCATCTCCGGCGAACGACCGCGACAGGAGGCACCATGAGCGCCGAGACCACCATCGACTACCTCGTGACGGGCATGACCTGCGGGCACTGCGAGCGCGCCGTCACCGACGAAGTCTCGCGCGTGCCGGGCGTGACCCGCGTCGACGTGAGCGCGGCGTCGGGGCGACTCACGATCGCCACCGACGGCGCCGTCCCGGCCGATGCCGATGTGATCGCCGCGGTCGACGAGGCCGGCTACTCCGCGGTCCGCGCCTGATGTCCGCGTCGGCCGCCGAGGCCGCGCCCTCGCGCGTCGACCTCGACATCCAGGGCATGACGTGTGCGTCGTGCGCCGCCCGCATCGAGAAGCGCCTCAACCGCCTCGACGGCGTCACGGCGTCGGTCAACTACGCCACCGAACGCGCGCACGTCGAGTCGGCATCCGGTCTCACGCCCGAAGCGCTCATCGCCGAAGTGCAGCGCACCGGCTACGACGCGTCGGTGCCGGCGCCCGAGCGATCCCCCGATGACGCGGATGCGCACGCGCTGCGCACGCGGCTCCTCGTCGCGATCGCCCTGGCCGTGCCCGTCATCGCGCTGTCGATGGTGCCGGCATGGCAGTTTCCGGGATGGCAGTGGGCCTCGCTTGCTCTTGCGCTCCCCGTGGTGACGTGGGCGGCATGGCCGTTCCACCGTGCCGCAGTGATCAATCTGCGGCACGGCGCGGCGACCATGGACACCCTGATCTCGCTCGGGGTGACCGCCGCGACACTGTGGTCGCTGTACGCGCTGCTGTTCACCGACGCGGGCATGATCGGCATGACGCACGGCTTCGTCTGGTTCAGCGCGTCGAGCGGACCGGCGGTCTACCTCGAGGTCGCAGCGGGCGTGACGATGTTCCTCCTCGCGGGCCGCTTCGCCGAAGTCCGTGCCAAGCGGCGGTCCGGCGACGCCCTGCGAACCCTCCTGCAGCTCGGCGCCAAGGACGCCGCTGTGCTGCGCGACGGCGTCGAGATGCGCGTGCCGATCACGTCCCTTCGGGTCGGCGACGAATTCATCGTGCGTCCCGGTGAGAAGGTGGCGACGGACGGGGTCGTGACCTCGGGCACCAGCAGCATCGACGCCGCCCTCGTCACCGGAGAGTCGGTGCCGGTCGACGTCTCCCCCGGCGACGCGGTCGTCGGCGCGACCCTCAACACGGGTGGGCGCCTGGTGGTGAAGGCGACGCGCGTGGGGTCGGACACGCAGCTGGCCCAGATGGCGCGCCTCGTCGAGGACGCGCAATCTCGCAAAGCGGATGTGCAGCGCCTGGCCGACCGGGTGTCGGCGGTGTTCGTTCCGGTCGTGATCGGGATCTCGGTCATCACCCTCGTCGCGTGGCTCGTGCTCGGCGGCTCCGCGCAGGCCGCGTTCACGGCCGCCGTGGCGGTGCTCATCATCGCCTGCCCCTGCGCGCTCGGACTCGCCACCCCGACCGCCCTCATGGTCGGCACCGGCCGCGGCGCCCAGCTCGGCATTCTCATCACCGGCCCCGAGGTGCTCGAGTCGACCCGCCGGGTCGACACCATCGCGCTCGACAAGACGGGCACCGTGACCACCGGACGCATGTCGGTCATCGACGTCACGGCAGCGACCGGGGAGGACGCCGACGAGGTGCTCCGCGTCGCCGCCGCCGTGGAAGACGCCTCCGAGCACCCGCTCGCCCTGGCGATCGTCGCGGCCGGCCGGCGGAACGGACCGCTCCCGATGATCGATGCGTTCCGGGCGACCGCCGGGTCCGGCGTCTCGGCCGTCGTCGACGGACGTGCGGTGCTGGTGGGCAGCGCGTCGTTCCTGCGCTCCTGGGCGGTCACACCGATCGAGACAGACACCGAGGGCCTCACGACCGTGCACGTGGCATGGGATGGCGCGGCCCGCGGCGCCATCTCGCTCGCCGACGGCGTGAAGCCCACCAGCGCGGAGGCGGTGCAGCGCCTGCGCGCGCTCGGCCTCGAGCCGGTGCTGCTCACCGGCGACGGCGAGTCCGTTGCTCGACGCGTCGCCGCCGAGGTGGGCATCGAGCGTGTCTCAGCCGGGGTCCTGCCGGAAGGCAAGGTCGACACGATCAACGCGCTTCAGAGCGAGGGACGGGTCGTCGCGATGGTCGGCGACGGGGTCAACGATGCCGCCGCCCTCGCGCAGGCCGACCTCGGCATCGCCATGGGCACCGGGACCGATGCCGCGATCGCCGCATCCGATCTCACCCTGGTTCGCGGAGACCTGCTCGCCGCCGTCGACGCGCTGCGACTGTCGCGCGCGACCCTGCGTACGATCAAGACCAATCTGTTCTGGGCGTTCGCCTACAACACCGCCGCGATCCCCCTGGCCGCCCTGGGCCTGCTGAACCCGATGATCGCCGGGGCCGCGATGGCGTTCTCCAGCGTCTTCGTCGTCGGCAACAGCCTGCTGCTGCGCCGCTTCCGCGCGACCGCACCGACACCGAAGGAGTCCCGATGACCGACACCGCCCCGATCACCGACGGCGCGCACGCCCACCACGGCTACATCAGCGACAAGGCCCGCTACCTCAATCGCCTGAAGCGGATCGAGGGGCAGGCGCGCGGCATCCGCACGATGGTCGAGGATGAGCGCTACTGCATCGACATCCTGACGCAGATCAGCGCCCTCACCAGCGCGCTGGAGACCGTGGCGCTGGGGCTCCTCGACGACCACCTGCGTCACTGCGTGGTCGACGCCGCGCGAGCCGGAGGCCCCGAGGCCGAGGAGAAGATCGCGGAGGCATCGCAGGCCATCGCGCGCCTCGTGCGGTGACGCGCTCCGTTACGTGAGGTCGGCCACGTCCGACACCGTGCGGCGCGACCGGCGCGCGGCCGACACGGAGTCCGCCGACAGGATCACCAGCGCCGCCCAGACCAGCGCGAAGCCGATCCAGCGCTCCGGCGGCATGGGCTCCTGCAGGATCCACACCCCGATCGTGAACTGCAGGATGGGGGCGACGAACTGCAGGAGGCCGATGACGGTCAGCGGAACCCGGCGCGCGCCCGCGGCGAACAGCAGCAGGGGCGTCGCCGTCATCACCCCCGCCAGAAGCAGCAGCACGGTGTGCACGGCTCCGGCCGTGCCGAGTGTGAGACCGGCCGTCACCCCCACCGCGATCAGCTGGATGATGGCGACCGGGGTGAGCCAGAGCGATTCGAGCGTGAGCCCGCTCACCGCGTCGACGGAGGGGCCGATCTGCTTCTTGACGAGCCCGTACAGTCCGAAGGATGTCGCCAGCGACAGTGCGATCCACGGGAACGCACCGTAGCCCGCCACGATCACCCCGACCGCGGCGGCCGCGATGCCGAGCGCGATCCACTGCGTGACACGCAGCCGCTCCCGGAGGATGAGGACGCCCAGGAGCACGGTCAGGATCGGATTGATGAAGTATCCGAGACTCGTCTCGATCACGTGCCCGGTCAGGGTCGCGATGAGGAACACCTGCCAGTTGACGTAGATGAGCAGGCCCGCCACCACCGTCCAGCCGACGAGACGTCGCTGCCGGAGGATCGCCACCAGCCGAGGCCACGTGCGCGTGACGGTCAGCAGCATCGCGCAGAACACCAGCGACAGCAGGATGCGCCACGCGACGACCTCCCACGGCCCGGTGGGTGCGAGCGCGAGGAAGTACAGCGGCAGGAACCCCCACAGGAGGTACGCGACGAACGTGTACACGCCGCCCCACGCTCGCTCTCGCGAGGCGTCCGGCGGCGAGGCGCCTGCGTCGGCGGACGACGGAACGCCGACGCCCGCGGTCACGAGCGCGGTCTCCCCCAGGTCGGGGGCGTCTCGTGCTGCCTCGTCGGCGTCGCCGGCTCCCCCGGGGGGCTCGGGCGCGTCGAGGTTCACCGGTTCATCGTAGTCCCGACCTGCCGCGCCCGGTTGCGGCAGCGAAAAGGGCTCGGATGCCGAAGCATCCGAGCCCTTCGTCAAGCGGGGTGTCTCAGCGGACGACGACCGCCAGAACGTCGCGCGCCGACAGCACGAGGTACTCATCGGCACCGAACTTGACCTCGGTACCGCCGTACTTGCTGTAGATCACGCGGTCGCCGACGGCGACGTCGACCGGGACACGGTTGCCGTTGTCGTCGATGCGACCGGGACCGACCGCCACGACCTCGCCCTCCTGGGGCTTCTCCTTGGCGGTGTCGGGGATGACCAGACCGCTGGACGTGGTCTGCTCGGCCTCGACCTGCGTGATGACGATGCGGTCCTCGAGCGGCTTGATGGAAACCGACACGGGTCTACCTCTGCTTTCCTATGAGACGTCAAGACTCGTTAGCAAACTCGGAGTGAGAGTGCTAACGCAAGTCTAGGGAAGCGCTGGCACTCTTGCAACGCGAGTGCCAGATTTACGATCGACACGTATCAGCACGGCCCTGGCCGTCTCCCCTCATGTGTGTGTACGATGACAACACCGAGACCGGGTCAGCTGGGTGACCTGGCATCGGATGCAGACGACGGCGTTCGCCACCGTGATCGCTCCTCGTCTGCTGCACTGGGACACTGGGAACAACTGGGGTAATCACGAGCTCTCGCCAGCTCGCGCCCGATCCGTGGGGGGATCATGGCAACGGCGTATTTTCTGGGTATCGACGTCGGTACGAGCAGGACGGCGGCAGCGACCGCACGGTCCGCTCCCGACACCACACTCGACACCCGAAGCTTTCCGCTCGGACGCAGCACCGACAGTGCTCCGTCATCGGTGTTCGTCACCGCTGACGGCCTGCTCTTCGGAGACGCCGCCGAACGACGCGGCATCAGCCAGCCCGAGCGGCTCGTGCGCGAGTTCAAGCGCAGCATCGGCGACGACGTTCCGCTGTCGGTGGCGGGGCGGACTCTTCCGCCCGAGCAGCTCTATGCGCACACCGTCGCCTCGGTCATCGAGGCCGTCGTCGAGCGCGAGGGCTCGTCACCCGAGGGCACCATGCTCACCCACCCGACCGGGTGGGGCTCCCACCGGCTGGGCCTGATCCGCACCGCGCTGGGCCGCGCCGAGGTCGGCGAGGTGTCGCTGATCACCGAACCCGAAGCGGCCGCACGGCAGTACGAAGCCGGCCGGGTTCTGGAGCCGGGCCGCTCGCTCGCCGTCTACGACCTCGGCGGCGGCACGTTCGACTCCGTCATCCTCCGCAAGTCCGACGACGGCGGGTTCGCGCCCCTCGGCAGCGCGTCGGGAATCGACGACCTCGGTGGCGCCGACTTCGACGACGAGGTGCTCCGCCACGTGCTCCGCGCTGCGGGCGTGACCGCAGCCGACCTGCAGTCCGACGACGCCGACATGCGGCTGGCGCTGTCGCAGCTGCGCCGGGAGTGCGTCGACGCCAAGGAGGCGCTCTCGTTCGACTCCGACGTGACGATCCCGGTGCTCCTGCCCACGGGCGCGGCGAGCGTTCGCCTGACCCGTGCGGAGTTCGAGGACATGATCGCGCCGTCGGTGGAGCGCACGGCCGACACGCTCGAAGACACGCTCGAAGCCGCCGGTCTCACTCCCGACGACGTCGAGAGCATCCTGCTCGTCGGCGGATCATCTCGCATCCCGCTCGTCGCGCAGATGCTCTCCGAGCGCTTCGACCGTCCGATCGCGATCGATGCCGATCCGAAGTCCTCGATCGCCCTCGGCGCAGCGCGGGCCATCGCACCGGCCGCCGAGATCGGCGCGGGTCTCGCCCTGCTGCCGGCCGGGTCCGCCGCGGCACTGGTCGACGACGCCCCCGTCGCCGAGGCGGCCGATGTCGCCGAGGCACCCACGCCGCTTCCCGCTCGCCGGTCTCGGGCGATCCCGATCGCGGCGTCCGCAGCGGGCGCGCTCGTGCTCGCGAGCGGCCTCGTGCTCGCGAACGCGACCGGACTCGGCAACAGCACCCTCGCCGCCGGCTCGAGCCAGCAGTCGCTGAGCGAGTGGCTCGGCATGGAGCTGACCGCGTCCTCGCAGGCGGTCAGCGAGACGAGTGAGCCCGAGGCGGCCGGTGAGGAACCGGGTGCTGCCGATGCGGTCAAGGCCGCGCCCCGGCCGAAGGCGGACACCGGCGGCTGGACCACACCGCGCAGCAACCCGATGGTGCACAACACCCGCACCACACCGAAGTCATCGTCCTCCTCCTCGAGTGCCACGCAGGGGCGCACGTCGCCGTCGAAGTCGGCGCCGCCGAAGTCCTCGGGATCCAGCGGATCGACGGGGTCGAGCGGGTCGTCGGGCTCGAGCGGTTCGTCCGGGTCCAGCGGCTCCACCGGATCGACCGGCTCGTCCGGATCCGGCGGGTCGACGACCACGCCGTCGACGCCTCCGACCACATCGACACCGACGCCGACCACCCCGTCGACGCCCTCGCCCTCGACACCGTCGACCACTCCGACGCAGGAGCCGGACCCGACCCCGACCGAGCCGACGACGGACCCGTCGCCGACGACCGACCCGACGCCGGATCAGACGACCCCGACGCAGGAGCCCGAGCCGACGAGCGAGCCGGAACCCACCGCGTCGACCTCGACGGCACCCGACCCCGCGCCCTCAGAAACGCAGACCGAGACGACTCCCCCCACGTCGCCCAGCCCCAGCCCGTCCGATACGACGGTGACGGCTGAGTAGCGTGCGGGGGCGATAGTGAACAGGCTCACCGAGACCACCGATCCGACGGTAGAGATGCTTCCCCGGGCTGCCCACGCGCTCGGCGCCCTCGACGACCTCGTCACGCGCAGACCCCCACTGCGCGCAGCGATCGTCGGGGGTGCCGGCTCGGGCAAGACGGATGCGCTCGCCTACCTGCGCGGTCGGCTCGACCGAGACGGCCGGCCGACCCACCTGTGGTCGGCGCGCGATAGCACCGATCCCGTCGACGACGACGTGACCCTCCTCGTCGACGACGCGCAGGAGCTCGACGAGAAGGCGCTCGGAACACTCCTCGAACGCGCGCATCGACCCGACGCGGGCCTCGTCATCGCCTACCGCACGTGGCCGGCACCGCCGGCGCTGGTGGAGATCACCCGCGTGGTCGAGCACGACAGTCCGCCCCTGCTGCTGGGCGAGGTGACGCTCGCCGAGGTGCGCACCGATCTGCTGTCGGCGGATGCGGCGTGCGCGCAGCACATCCTCGACATCAGCGGCGGCACCGCGTGGCTGGTGGCCGCGTGCGTCGAGGCGCACGACCTCCAGGACTGCAGCGACGACCCCGAGCACCGCGAGCTCGCACGCGTCGTGCGCCGCCGGGTCCAGCACCGGCTCGAGACGGTCTCGCCGGCCGTTCGCCGCCGCATCGAGACCCTCAGCCTCGGCGCGCGTCACGCCGGTGCCGAGACCGCCGACGCCGCGGAGATCATCGCAGAGGGCCATGCCGAGGGACTGCTCACGGCCAACGGACGCCCCCTCCCGCTCGTGGCCGACGCGGCCCGGGCCAGCACGTCGATCGACGTGCTCATCGATCTGATCTGGCACGGCTCGCTCGACCTCGTGCCGGGCTCCGACCTGGCCGCGAGTCTCGACGGGATCGTCGACTCCGCGCTCGGCAACGCGATCGCCGAACGCGCACGCGCCGAGATCGCCTGCCAGCCGGCGCTCGCGGCCGCACTCTTCGAGCGCGCCGTCGCGTGCGGCGTGCCGGAATCCGAGATCGCCGCCGCGCACGCGCACGCCCTGTGGGCCGCCGGGGACGGCGACGGGGCCGGACTGCTCCTCGGCGGCGTGGGGATCGACCGCGCTCACCCGGACCACGACCTCGCCGCCGACACGCTCGCGACGACATGGGCCGACCGCGGGATGATGTCGATCGCACACGACACGTACCGTGCGATGCCGCCGGCGTCGGCGCCCGGTCGCACGCGCGCACTCGTCGCCGCCGCCGGCGCCGGCAGACTCGTCGAGCGCGACCTCTCCACGGGCACAGCGGATGCGACGGCACCGGCGGCCCCGTCTGCCCGGGGGGTCGCGCTCGATCTGCTGGATCGCGGCCTGCGCGCCACGCTCTCCGATGACAGCCCCCGCGAGGCTGTGGATGACCTTCGCCGCGCGGCCGACCTGTCGTGCGCCGCCCGGGACACCTCGCCGACGCCCGAGCTTCCGGCCGTCATCGCCGCGACCGCCGCGATCGGGATCGGGGACCTGGATCTCGCCCACACGGTGATCACCGACGCCCTCACCCACACCGCGCACTGCCGCCGCTGGCGTCCGCGCCTGCTGCTGTGGAACGCGTGGATCGCCGTGCAGCGCGAGCAGGTCGCCGAGGCGCGACGCTCGCTGGCCGCGGCGACCGCCGACGGCGCCGTGCTCTCGGCCCGCGACGACGTCATCGCCGCGGCCGTCACGGTCGAACTCGCTCGGCGCTACGACGACGTCGCCGCGCTCGGATCCGCCTGGGACTCGCTCAAGAGCCGGGTGCGCCGTGTCGAACCCGACCTGTACATGCTGCTGCCGCTGAGCGAACTGGTGATCGTCTCGGCCCGCCTCGGCGACGCCGAATGGATGCAGCCGGCCTTCCGCGACGCACTCGCCCTCGTCGACCGGCTCGGTGAGCCGTCGGTGTGGGCGACGGCGCTGCACTGGGCGGGCATTCAGCGCGGCATCCTCGAGAATCGCCCCGACGACCTCGCACCGCACGCCAAAGCACTCGTCACCGCCGCCCGCCGCAACCCGCTCGCCGCCCGCATGGCGCAGGCCGGGCGAGCGTGGACGGCCATCCTCGCCGGCACCGTCGACCCCGACGCGGTGGAAGCGGCCGCCCGGGGTCTTTCCACGGTCGGACTCGCGTGGGACGGCGCACGCCTCGCCGGACACGGAGCCCGTCGCAGCAAGGACAAGAAGGTCGGGGCGCGGCTGCTGGCGTGCGCGCGGGAGCTGCACCCGCGCGAGACGGCACCCTCGGGCGAACCGGCAACAGGCCCGGTTCCCACCTCCGCGAACACCGGTCTCAGCGAGCGCGAACACGAGATCGCCCAGCTGGTGCTGCAGGGCCGGACGTACGCCGAAATCGGAGCAGAGCTGTTCATCTCACCGCGTACTGCGGAGCACCACATCGGACAGATCCGCCGGCGGCTGGCTGCCACGTCGCGGTCGGATCTGCTGGCGAAACTGCGCGTGGCGATGAGCACGACGGAAGGGGCCGGACGATGACCCCCGACCTCACGCGCAGATCCCTAAGCGCCCTCAGAATCTTTCGGGGTTACCCCCGATTCCGAACCTCGCAGACCTGCATAGCCTCGAGAACGAGTCTCGAAACGACGGGAGAGACACCATGACCACTCCGCTGGCGACCATCGCCGATGCATTGATCGAATTCATCCTTAGCCTTCTGCGCGACCCGGAGGCCGCAGCGGAGTTCGAACAGGACCCGGAAGGGACGCTCGCCTCGAACGGCCTGTCGGACGTGTGCGCCGACGACGTGCGCGCCGTCGCCCCGGTCGTGGTCGACCGGCCCGACGTGCACCCGCACCCGAACCCCCACCCGCATCCCCACCCGCCTGGGCCCAAGCCCACGCCGGTCGAGGAGATCAACACGATCACCCAGTCGTTCACGATCGACAACCGCGCGACGATCGTCGACCAGTCGGTGAATCAGAACATCTGGGCCAACGGCGACGTGAACCAGATCTTCGACAACGAGGCGATCGTCAACAGCGGCGACGGCGGAGCCGCCGCCGGTGAGACCGCCAGCGTCGACACGTCGACCACCGACATCGAGACCGGCGACATCGCGATCGGCAACGAGACCACCGACGTCGACGTCGACGGATCGTTCAACGACTCCTCGACCAACACCGACACGGAGGTCGAGGCCGACGTCGACGAGTCCTTCAACGACGGATCGACGGAGACCGATGTCGATGTCGAGGTGGAGGAGTCGTTCAACGACACCGAGACCGAGGTGGACAACACGCAGGTCGCGGTCAACAACGGCGACATCGGCGGCGACGTCGCCGTGGAGAACACCGTGGCCGTCGAAGCTCCCCCGGTGGAGACCGAAGACACCTGGGAGGCCGACTCCTCCGCCGACTACGTCGAGGCGCCGATGGAGATGGAACTCGAAGAGCAGCCGTAAGGCCCGCCTCGTGTCCCCAGATCGCAAGACCCCTCACCCGCCCGCCGAGACCCCGTCACGGCGGGCGGGTGAGGTATCTCGGAAACCGGAGCCCACCGTGTCGCAGACATCGACGTCACCCGCCCGCCAGGAGATCCCGCCGCGCCCTCCGCTACCCGCGCCGGCGCAGCAGCAGCCGGCGTCTGCCCCGCGTTCCGCGCCGCCGAAGCCCCCACGGAACGCACCGGAGCGCCCCACGCTCTCCAGCGGCAACAGCGCTCCGGTCCTCACGAAGGCACCGCCGCCGTTCTCAGTTCGCCTGAGTCAGTTCCTGTGGGTCCTGAGCCTCGCTTTCGGCGCCGTCACCGTGGTCTTCTACTTCGTCATCCGCGAGGACCAGCTCCCGCTGATCATCGAGGCCATCGAAGCGGTCAGCGCAGACCGCACGACGGAGACATACGAGGCCGCGGCCGACATCGTCTACTGGTCGGTGTTCGCGATCATCGTCGCACTCGTGCTCATGCAGATCGTGCTGCTCGTGTCGTTCTCCAGCCGCAAGCCCGGAGCGCGCTGGTGGCAGTTCGCGACCGTCATCATGCAGGTGGTCGCCTTCCTCATCGCGCTCGAGCTCGTGGGGGGCGGCGAGTACGGTTCGATGCTGCGTCAGCTCTTCATCGGCGAAGCCGGATTCGCCGTGCTGGCGCTGCTGCTCAGCACGCTACGCGGCGCCCTCTCCTGGACCGCCCGCAAGCACGACGTGCGGCGTTCCGGCGACAGCGGGGAGTACTGAGGCGATCTCCTCCAGGCTGCGGGTCACCACGCGACAGACCTCGACGGCGCTGCGTTCGGTCAACGGCGACTGGCCGAGCGCGCGCCACCGGTCCAGCAGCCGGTCGACCTCGGCCCGCATCTCCTCGTCGGTGGCGTCATCGCCGACACCCAGCCGTACCGTCGGGCCGGTCCCCTTGCCACCGATGATCCGCTCCGCCTCGGCGGCGTCGCTCGGTGCCAGCGGCAGCCCGTCGGCGC
Source organism: Microbacterium luteum (assembly GCF_015277875.1). Lineage (NCBI taxonomy): Bacteria > Bacillati > Actinomycetota > Actinomycetes > Micrococcales > Microbacteriaceae > Microbacterium > Microbacterium luteum. The sequence continues at coordinate 2,640,736 of NZ_CP063814.1, forward strand.
GCGCCCGCGCGAGCGCCGAGAGCTCACGCAGGCTGTGAGCGGTGGCGCGGATGCGTTCGATGCCCCCACGCACCTCGTCGACGTCGTCTCGGGGGAAATCCGCGAGCACGCGTTCCAGGCCGTCGAGCACGCCCCGGATCTTCAGCGTTGCTGCGCGCGTGCGGAACTGCTCGCGGACGAACTGCTGCAACTCGTTCAGACCACTCTGCTGCACGAGCATCTCGGCGAAGTCGGTCGAAGTCGGCGTGGATCGGCGCAGCAGCGCGGTCGCCAGGCGCACGCCGAAGATGCCGAACCGGGCGAGGAGAGCGCGGCGGGCCGCTTCGGTGAGGGTCGTCGCCGGCGAGGGCCGCACGAAGCGGTCCGCCGAGATGAGCAGCTTCTCCCGATCCTCGCGCGGGAGGGCGGCGAGTTCCTTGAAGGCCGCATACTCGTCTTCGCGAAGGGTGCGGGCGCTCTCGGCGAGCAGCCCCGCGACGGGGATGACGCCCAGGGCGAGCGAGGCGAGCTCCCCGTCGAGTTCGTAGCGCCGGGCGACCTTGTTCGCGGAGAGGATCGAGTCGATGCGGCCGGAGCCGATCTCGTCGGCGCGCGAGAGGACCGCGACCGCGTTCACCGTCTGAGACTGACCGGCCGCCGTGTCACGGAAGGACTCGAGGAACTTCATGTCCGAGGCATGCAGGTGCCGCATCAGATAGATGATCGCGTCGGCCGCCGAGGGCCTCGCCTCGGGCACGAGGAACGTCGTCGAGCGCGCCGAGACGTCTTGCGACAGCGAGGCGATGCCAGGAGTGTCGATGAGGATGAGCGACCGGAGCCCGCTCGAGGGCCAGCCGACGTCGATCCAGTCGACATCGTCGGCCGAGGTCTCGCCGAGGTCGAAGATCAGGCGCCCTCGCTCGCGACGGATCGGCAGGCGCTGCTGCTCGCCGTCGCGGCGATGGAGGGTGACCGAGGGGGTCGCGGCATACCGGTACCAGGTGACCACGCGCGTGCACTCGCCGGCGTCGGTGGGAGCGATCCGCTCCCCCAGCATCGCGTTCAGGAGGGTGGACTTGCCGGCCTTGACCATGCCCGCCAGCGCCAGACGCAGCGGCTCGTGCAGGCGACGGCTCAACTCGTCCAGGCGCGCGGTCGCCTCGGCGTCGTCGGCGTAGCGGGCCCGCGCGGTGTCGAGCAGCCGCGCGGCGTCGTCGCGCAACGGCGTGCTCACGAGCGCGCCGCCTCGAGCTGCCTGACGGGCGCGATCGCGGGGATCTTCCGCTTGAGCGTTTCGAGCTGCTGGATCTGCGTCTGCAGCTCCCTGACCCGATTGTCCCGGCCGCTGGCGTACGTCGAAGCGGCCTGCTTGGCGGCCAGCACCGCTTCACCGAGCGAGCGGTGCAGTTCGTCGGCCATGCCGCCGAAGTGGTCGCGCGCCGCACGCTGCACGAGGCGCAGACGGTCCCTGAGCTGCTTGCCGACCTGGAAGATGACCTCTTCGATGTGGCGGCGCACGACCGTCTTTGCCTCGAAGCGACGGCGCGCGAGCCGGTTGGTCATGTCTTCTCGGTAGGCGCGGCGGCCCACGAGCACACCGGCCAGGAGCGACAGCGGGTTGATGAGCGACAGTCCGATGAGGCCGGTCGCGAGACCGACCATGAGAACGCCGCCGTAGGAACCGCGCACGCCGATGAAGATCTTCTCGGCCGCACCCATCTGACCGGAGTCGACGCCGGCGATCCGGTCGACGGGATCGAGCACGCCCTCGGTGTCGCCGACAGCGAACAGCGGAATCTCGGTCTGTCCCTCGAAGAACTGCTCCGCGACCTCTTCGCACAGCCAGCGCGAGCGCTCGTCGGTCCACACGAACGTCTCCGACACCGCCGCGTTGATGCGCTGATCGATCCACTCGGTGATCTGCTCCCAGATCGGGCCCGGATCGCCCTCGTCGATGGATGCCTCCGCCTCGCGCTGCACCCGCCGCAGGCGGTCGCGCAGATCGTGCTCCATGTCGGAGATGAGGTCGGCGACGCCGTCGTTCAGGGTCGTCTGCCACTTGGACGAGCGTCCCCGGAACTCGTCGGCCCGCGCCTTGGCGTCTTCGAGCTGCGCGATCATGCGCGGGGTGTCCTCGGGATGCAGGATGGCGTTCAGCTCGGAGGTGAGCGAGACCTCCATCTGGTCCACGACCGACACGACGTCGTGGACCGCGCTCCGGGCATGAACCACTTCGGCATGTGCCAGGACTTCGCCGCGAAGATGGTGGACGAGCTGAGGGAAACCCGATTCGTCGTTCAGTTCGCGATCGTGGTGCTCGGCGGCGAGCAGCCGCAGATCGCTGGAGACGGAGAAGATCGGCACCTCGCCGACGTCGCCCAGGTGCGAGCGGTCGATGCGCTCGATGTCGCGCCACTGCGGGTAGAGGTCCGTCTTCGACAGCACCGCCGCCACGTTCGGCGACACGCGCATGGCGTGGCGCAGGAACTGCACCTCGGGCTCGGTGTACTCCTGCGACGCATCCGACACGAGCAGCACGGCATGCGCCGACGACAGCGCCGCAAGCGTGGTCAGCGCGTTGGTGGAGTCGAGCCCGCCGACGCCCGGCGAGTCGACCAGCCGCAGCCCGCCGCGCAGCAATTCGCGGGGCAGAACGACCTCGGCCGACAGCAGCTTCTGCTCGTTGCTGGGGTTGCCGCGCTCGGAGACGTAGTCGGCGAGCGCTTCGAGAGGGATGTCGATCTGCTCGACGACGCCCGGCTGGTCGCCCTTCTGCTGCACGACCCATGCCCGGGGCGTCTCGGCGAAACCCACCGCGGTGGGGACGCTCGTGGCCACATCGTCGTCCACGGGGCACACCGGGGCGTTGACGAGGGCGTTGATGAGCTTGCTCTTGCCCTTCTTGAACTCCCCGACCACGATGACCCGCACGTTCGGGTCCTGCAGCCGCTTGCGGGTGTTGTCCAGCCGCTCGGCCAGATCGGCACGACCGGTGGCGGCCGCGAGCGACTCGACATTGTCGACGAGCGCGACCAGCTGCCTTCCGGTCTGCGGCGACACCATCGTCGGCTCGTTGGCGGTCTGATCGTCTCGCTTGGCGATGTCGTCGCTCACGCATTCCCCCTTGAAAACTGTCCCCGGGCCCACGCTATCCCGATCCGCCGGACAGGGATAGGGCGGATCGGGGCCGTGACGCACCTCGCCCGGCCGCCTCGAGAGGCGACCGGGCGAAGTTCGTGTCAGACGATGATCAGATGTCGATGTCGTCGATGACGGCCGAGCCGTCGGAGAAGATGTTGCCGTTGTTCTCCCACTCCCAGTCGTTGTCGACGTCGGAGTCGAACTCGTTGAACGAGTCCTCGATCTTTACCTCGACATCGGTGTGGTCCGAGAAGTCGTTGAACGAGTCGTCGATCTCGAGCTCGTACTCGGTCCACGTGTTGGTGGAGGAGTCGTTGAACGAGTCGGCGACGTGGGTCTCGACCGTCGTGTTCCCGATCAGGATGTCGCCAGTGGAGATCGTCGTCTCAGTGTTCGACACCGAAGCGTCGTCGCCCGCAGCGGCCCCCCAGTCGCCGGTGTTGACGACGGCCCCGTTGGCGAAGCCCTGGGTGACGTTCCCGCCGGCGCTGATCGCCTGGTTGACCGACTGGTCGACCTGCGTCGCACGATTGTCGATCTCGAGGTGCAGCGAGCCGGCGGCCGCAGCAGCGGCGCCCGCGCCGGCGAGGCCGCCGACGTGGAGGTCACCGAAGCCGGTGTTGTACTGGCGCACGCCAACCGTCACCGAGTCGTCGTCGAGGTTCGTCGAGTTGTCGATGTCGATGTCGGTGTCGTTGTAGGAGTCCTTGTTGTAGGAATCCTCGTAGTCGTTGTACGAGTCCTCGTCGTTGAAGGAATCGTTGGTGGAGTTGTCCGACTGGTCACGGGCGTCGACGGCGACGTCCACATCCACGGAGTTGTCCGAGTTGTCGGAGTTGTCCGAGTTGTCGGAGTTGTCCGAGTTGTCGGTGTTCCCGGAGAAGTTGTCCGAGAAGTTCCCGTCGGTCGACGAATTACCCGAGTCGTTGATGGAGTTGTCCGAGTTGTCGGACGCGTCGGTCAGGACCGCGGTGTTCGTCGAGTTGTCCGAGTTGTCGGTGTTCCCGGAGAAATTGTCCGAGAAGTTCCCGTCGGTCGACGAATTACCCGAGTCGTTGGTCGAGTTGTCGGAGTTGTCGGTGTTGTTCGACAGGATCTCGTTCTCGTTGACGCCGACGTTGTTGTCGTTGAGCGTGTCGTCGACGATGATTCCGTCGTTGAAGTCGTTCCCAGTAGCCATTGTCCCAGTCCCTTCGATGAAGCCTTCGGCGGCCTTGCGGATCAATAGTCCGTCCGATCGCGCGTCACGACATCCGGGATACCCCCGGAGACTTCCGGGGATCCCCTAGGGGTCTGATTCGGGGTTCGGGGTTCACGTCCGGGGTTCGGGGGCTTCCGCGTCCGGGATCGGCCCGCTCGGGGCGCGGCGAACGAGCACCTACGCTGGATCGAATGGAATCGTCGGAACTGACTGCCCTGCTCACCGCCGACGGGCTGCGGATGCTCGCCGGGATGCCCGCGGTGCGCACCTCCGACGACGTCGCGCGGCAGGTGTCCGCCCTGCGCGCGGCCGGCCACTCCCCCGACCTCGTGTCGGCGCTCGTGGGTCAGGCGCGGCTGCGCACGAAGGCCGAAGCGAAGTTCGGCGACCTCGCCCAGCGCATGCTGTTCACGCGCGCGGGCCTGGAACAGGCCACGCGCATGTCGATCGCGTCGCTGCACGCCGGGCGGTTTCGAGCCGGGGGCCTGACGCGCGTCGCCGACCTGGGGTGCGGCATCGGCGGTGACGCGCTCGGGTTCGCCGGGCTCGGCCTGTCGGTCGACGCGGTGGACGCGGATGAGATCACCGCGGCGATCGCCGCCTACAACCTCGCTTCGTTCGGCGACGCCGTCACCGTCGCGCACGGCCGCGCCGAAGCATCCGACCTCACGCGCGCCGACGGCATCTGGCTCGACCCTGCCCGCCGCACGCCCGGCCGAGGAGAGACCTCCCGCACGAACGCCGACGAATGGTCGCCGTCGCTGGACTGGGTGTTCGACATCGCCCGCAGACGACCGGTGGGTGTGAAGCTCGGACCGGGACTGGACCGGGACCGCATCCCCGACGACGTCGAGGCGCAGTGGGTCAGCGCCGACGGGTCGACGGTGGAGTTGGTGCTGTGGACTCGAGAGCTCGCACGGCCGGGCGTGCGCCGAGCCGCGCTCGTGACCCGCGGCGAACACGCGTGGGAGATCACCGCCGGCGCCGATGCCGAGGATGCGGCGCCGCGGGAGCTCGGCGCCTACCTGCACGAGCCCGACGGGGCGGTCATCCGAGCTCGTCTCATCGGCGATGTCGCCCGCTCGCTCGAGGCGGGCACTCTCGATCCGCGGATCGCCTATCTCACCTCGGATGCGGCGCTCACGAGCCCCTTCGTCTCGTCGTTCCGCGTGCGTGAGGAGCTGCCGAGCGACACCAAGGCGCTCGCGCGGGAGCTCCGCTCCCGCGCGATCGGCCGACTGGAGATCAAGAAGCGCGGAGTCGACGTGGACCCGGCGGCGCTGCGGACCAAGCTCAAGCTGCGCGGCGACGCGGCAGCGACGCTCGTGCTCACGCGCGTCGGCGACACGCGGCGGGCGATCCTCGCAGATCGCGTGTGACGCCCGGTCGACGGGGGCGCGATCAGCTGAACAGGTTCGCGCTGTAAGCGGCGAAGACGAGCCAGCCCGCGCTGTAGACGACCGACCCCGAGGCGATGCAGATCGCCCACACCGCCATCGCGCGGTCCTCGGTGGGCCGGCGCAACGCCATGACCGAGACGACGATCGCGATCAGGCCGAGGGGGAACGCCCATCCGACGAAGAACGATGCGAGCAGGCCCGCGATCGCGATGCCGAGCGCCCAGGCCGCGAACGCGCTGCGCAGCGGCGGCGCGGGCATCGCCCACGAGTCGGTGCTCGGCGCCTCGGACGGATCGGTCGGCGCCGACATCTCGGTGATGCCGAGCGGCCCCGTGGGCAGCCGCGAGAAGCCGCCCCGGTGCTCGCCGGGCATGCGTGACTCTCCGGAGACGGGGGCGAGATCCTGCCCCTGCGGGTCGTCGGTCGCATCAGGGGTCATGCGGCGTCCGTCCGTTCGGCAGGACGCTCGGCCACCTGGATCTCGGTGACCGGCAGCGTCGAATCGGCGCCGAACGCGAGAGTCGAGGGTCGGCGCCCCGACATGATGAGTTCGCTCGCGAGCGCCGCGATCATCGCACCGTTGTCGGTGCACAGCGACAGCGGAGGGATGCGCACCGCGACGCCGGCGGCTTCGGCGCGCGCGAGGGCGACCTCGCGCAGGCGGCGGTTCGCGATCACCCCGCCACCGAGCAGGAGGCGCGGCACGCCGTACGCCTCGCACGCGGCGAGCGCCTTCGTCACGAGCACGTCGACGACGGCCTCGCGGAAGCTCGCGGCCACGTCGGCGACGGGCACATCCTCCCCGGCGGCACGGGCCTGCTCCGTCCACCGCGCGACGGCCGTCTTCAGGCCGGAGAACGAGAAGTCGTATCGGTGCGACGCCATGTCGCTCGCGCGGGACAGGCCTCGGGGGAAGCGGATGGCAGTGGGATCCCCCGTCGCGGCGGCGCGGTCGATCTCCGGCCCTCCGGGGTAGGGCAGGCCGAGCAGACGCGCGACCTTGTCGAAGGCCTCCCCCGCGGCGTCGTCGACGGTCTCGCCCAGCAGCTCGACGTCGGTGGTGAGGTCGCGTACCAGCAGCAGCGACGTGTGCCCGCCGGAGACGAGCAGCGCCACCGTGGGGTACTCCAGCGGCGGAGCATCCGCATCCAGGATGTCGGCAGCGATGTGCCCGACGAGGTGATTGACGGCGTAAAGCGGACGGTCGAGCGATACCGCGAGCGCCTTGGCCGCGCCCACCCCGACCATGAGCGCACCCGCCAGCCCCGGACCGCTCGTGACCGCCACCGCATCCAGGTCGGCGAGGGACACCCGCGCCTCGGCGAGCGCCGCCTCGATGGCCGGCTGCAGCGCCTCGAGGTGCGCGCGGGCGGCGACCTCGGGCACGACCCCGCCGTAGCGGGCGTGCTCATCCATCGACGACGCGATCGTGTTCGACAGAAGGGTGCGGCCGCGCACGATGCCGATGCCGGTCTCGTCGCAGCTGGTCTCGATGCCGAGCACCAGCGGCTCGCGTCGGTTCACGTGCACGCCCCCGCCTCTGCCGCAGTCCCCGCCCCGGCCGCAGCCCCGGCTCCGGCCCCGGCCCCTGCCCCTGCTCCAGCCCCTGCCCCGGCCCCGGCCGAGCCCGGTTTGTCGGAGATTCGCGCCGATGTCGGAGGATTTTGCCGGGATTGTCCGACATCGGCGAGATTCTCCGACATCGGGGAGAGGGATGCGCGCGACGCGGCCCATCCGGGCACGTCCAGGCGCATCACGATGGCGTCGACATTGCCGTCCGGGTAGTAGTTCGGGCGGCGGCCGATCTCGATGAACCCCTCCGAGGCGTAGAGGCGCTGGGCGGCCGGATTGTCGGCCCGCACATCGAGGAAGACCTCGCGCACGCCGCGCTCCGCCGCCTCCTGAAGAAGGGCGCGGAACAGCATTCGGCCACGGCCGCGGCCGCGGAACGTCTTGTCGAGGGCGATGGTCTGCACGTCGGCGTCCGTCGCGCCCGACGGGGCGCGCAGCCCCGCGTAGCCGATCAGGCGACCTGCCTGCTCCGCCACGACGTAGTGGTTGTGGGGGGAGGCCAGCTCTGCCCGCATGGCGGTCTCGCTCCAGGCGTCGCCGGCGAAGGACGCCCGCTCGAGCGCCATGATCGCCTCGAGGTCGTCGACGTCTCCGGTGCGCAGTCTCACGCGATCACCCGCTTCGGCGCGGTGGGTGCGGTGACATCCGGAGAGCGCAGATAGAGGGCGTCGTCCGCGGCGATCCGGCGGCCGGCCGCGACGGCACGACCGGCGGCGAGAGCCAGCATCGCGGCGGGTACCGAACCGGCGTCGAGTCGGCGGGCGCCGTGCGCGGCGAGCGCGGCATCGAGCTCGTCGCGCGGCGCGAGAGCCGGATCGGCCACGCGCACGGGGAGGCCGTCATCGTCGAGGCCCTCGTAGACGGTGAACGCGAACTCGCGACGGCGGGCGTCGGTGACGACGGCGAAGCGCTCCTCGTCGGCGCCGGTCATGGCCGCCATCAGCATGCGGTCGAGGGCGACGGCATCGTGACTGACGACGGGGATGAGCGGGATGCCGCGGCCGAGCGCGAAGGCGCGGGCGGCGGCGATGCCCACGCGCAGGCCGGTGAAGGGCCCGGGGCCCATACCCGCGGCGACATGGGTGACGTCGGCGCTCGTGATCTCCGACTCCGCCAGGACGCGCGCGACGTGATCGCCGATCACCTCGGCGTGCCCGCGCGGGTCGCCGCTGTCGAGTTGGGCGCGTACGACGCCGTCGGGCTCGATCACCGCCACCGCGGTGCCGATCGACGTGTCGATGCCCAGAATCACGCCTTCCAGCGTAATCGGAGCCGGCCGTGGCCTGCTCGCCCATCCGATCCGCGCCCCGACGACGAACAACACGCATGCACCTCCCCCGGTACGTGCGCGAGGGCGGCACGCCGCCGCTCTCGGACGATCCCGCGGGGTCAGGATGGCGCACCGTCGTGATCCCGACCGCCGTCGGCGATCTCACCGTGCGCGCCGGGCGCCGCACCGGCGGAACTGCGACCGTGCTGCTGCACGGCGCCGCCGGCACATGGACGACCTGGACCCCGCTCGCCGCGTACGCGCGAGACACCGGCCGCACCCTGGAGAACGTGGTCGCCGTCGACCTGCCGGGGTGGGGCGACAGCGGGGAGCTGGATCCCGCGCTGCACGTCGAAGACGTCTCGCACGCCATCGCCGACCTCGTGCGTTCCCTCGGATACGACGACTGGATCGTCGCGGGTCACTCGCTCGGCGGCGTCGTCGCGCTCGACCTCGCCGCGCGAGCGCCCGGTCCGACCGTGGGCGTCGTTCTCGTCGCCCCCACGGGCGCGAGCGTCATAGACGCGATCCGGCATCCGCTGCGCGGCGGGATGCGGCTGCCCGGCTTCGCGGGGATGCTCGCCGTCATGCGGGCGCTCTCCGCGTTCGGTCCGGGCGGCGCCGCCATCGTCGAGGGCGTCGCGGCCGCAGGGCTGCTGCCGCTGCTGACGCGGCCGCTCTTCTCCGCGCGCGTGGACCCGAGCGTGGTCGCCGCGTTCCGCACCGAGGTGCGTCCGACGGCCTTCGCCCGCGCGGCTCGGATGCTCGCGGGTTACGACGAGGATACGTGGAGCGTCGTCCGCTGTCCCGTGCAGGTCGTCCGAGGTCCGCGCGATGTGTTCGCGTCGCCGCGCGACGATGTCGCTCTCGCCGCGCGCATCCCTCAGCTTCGCGTGCGCACCGCCTCCGGCACGGGACACTTCCCGCACGTCGAGCGCCCCGACGCGGTGCTCGACGCGATCGAGGCGATCAGGGGCGGCGGGTGACGGTCGCGATCCGCGGTGAGTCGGCATCGAGGTCGGCCTCGCGCGCGGTCACGCCGCACGCGGTGTCGACGCCCCGGCCGTGCCACTCGCGGTCGAGCTCGATCTCCCACCAGCTCTCGCGCAGGCCGTCGACCATGCCGCGACCCCACTCGACGATCACCACCGAGGAGTCCAGGTCGATGTCGAGGTCGTCGAGCTCCGCAGCGGATCCGAGCCGATAGGCGTCCACGTGCACGAGCGGCGCGCCGCCGACGAGCGACGGATGCGTGCGGGCGAGCACGAAGGTCGGGCTCTGTACCGGTCCCCGCACGCCGAGCCCCTCGGCGATCCCGCGCGTGAGTGTGGTCTTGCCGGCCCCGAGCGGACCGGTGAGCACCACGAGGTCGCCCGCCGACAGCATCCGACCGATCTCGACACCGAACGCGTGCATGTCGGCCGGCGTGGTCAGCTCCCGGGCACCGACGATCGCGTCGAGGCCGGTCACCGGGCGCTCCCGTACACGCGCGGCACGCGCCGTCCGATGCGCGTGACGATCTCGTAGTTGATGGTTCCGGCCGCCTCGCCCCATTCGTCGGCGGACGGGACGCCCAGGGTCGGGTCGCCGAACAGCACCGCCTCGTCGCCGACGGAGACGGGATGCTCTCCGACGTCGACGACGAACTGATCCATCGCGATGCGGCCGGCCACGGGGAACCGTGCACCGCCGATCGTCACCGGCCCCCGTCCCGAGGCCTGGCGCGGCACGCCGTCGGCGTAGCCGAGCGGGATGAGCGCGAGCGTCGTCTCGCGCGGGGCGACGTAGTCGTAGCCGTAGGAGACGCCGTGCCCGGCATCCACCCGGCGCACCGCCGCGACGCGGGCGCGCAGCGTCATCGCCGGGCGCAGCCCCAGGTCGGCCGAGGAGCGGTCGTCGAAGGGCGACAAGCCGTAGAGTCCGATGCCGATGCGCACGGCGTCGAGCCGCGTCTCGGGCAGGGCGATGGCCGCATTCGTCGCGGCGAGGTGGCGGATGTGCGGGGTGAGGCCGAGGGATGCGGCCTCGGCGACACCCCGTTCGAACACGTCCAGCGCGGCGCGGTCCGCTTCGGGCGACGCATTGGAGAGGTGGCTGAAGACACCGACCACCCGAACGCGTCCGATGCGCTCCAGGCGCGCTGCCTCGGCGAAGACGACTCGGTAGTCGGCGGGGGCGATGCCGTTGCGGCCGAGGCCGGTCTCGAGCTTCAGGTGCACTGCGGTGGGGCGGCCGGCCGTGGCCGCATCCGCTGCCGCGACGAGCTGGTCCATGCGGGAGACGCCTATCTCGATCCCCGCCGCAGCGGCCTCCGCAAACCACGCGCCGGGCGCGTGCAGCCACGCCAGCAGCGGTGCATCCACCCCGGCGCGGCGCAGAGCGAGGGCTTCGTCGACGTCGGCGACAGCCAGCCGCGACGCGCCGCCCTCGAGCGCGGCGGCCGCGACGCGCGGGGCGCCGTGGCCGTATCCGTCCGCCTTCACCACGGCGATCACGGGAACGCCGGTGAGGGCGCGCAGGTGCCGCACATTCGCGGTGATCGCGTCGAGGTCGATCGTCGCCTCGCGCATGTCGCCGTGGTGGATGCCTCTCACGCGGTGTCCCCTCCTGTGCCGGCGGCGGGCGTGCCGGCACCATCGGCGACGACGTAGGCGACGGCGAACCCGGCGTCGTGGGACATCGACAGGTGGAGGGTCGCGATGCCGCGGTCGGCGACGACGGCGGCGGTGCTCCCCGACAGGGCGAACCATGGCCGCCCCGATTGCTCGCGGGTGACTTCGATGTCGGTCCAGTGCACGCCGTCCGACCCGCCGAGCGCTTTGATCAGCGCCTCCTTCGCGGCATAGCGCGCCGCGAGCGATCGCGGCTTGAGCGCCTGCTCGGCGGGCGAGAAGAGCCGCGCGAGCAGCCGGGGCGTGCGCGCGATCGTTCGCTCGAAGCGGGCGATGTCGACGAGGTCGACGCCGATTCCGACGATCATGCGGCGCTCCCTCCATCGTCCGATGCGGCGTCCGACGACGCCCGCCAGCCTATCGCGGCCGCTGCCGAGGGTCGGGCACCGGCCCGGGCCGTGAACAACACAGGAGATCGGTCGCCACGCGGGCGGATTCGACCCTGTCCTGCCCGATTCGGCGCGGATCTCCTGCGTTGTTCACCGCAGGTGGCGTGCACTCACTCCACGGTGACCGACTTGGCGAGGTTCCGCGGCTGATCGACGTCGAGTCCCTTCGCCGTCGACAGGCCCATGGCGAAGATGTGCAACGGCACGACCGACAGCAACGGCTCGAACAGGGGCCCGGCGAGGGGGATGCGCAGCACCTCGTCGGCCGTCGGGAGCACGGCCGCGTCGCCTTCTTCGGCGACGGCGATCACGCGGGCACCGCGCGCGCGGATCTCCTCGATGTTCGAGACGACCTTCGCATGCAGGAGCGCCGAGTGGCGCGGCGACGGCACGAGCACGAACACCGGCTGACCGGGCTCGATGAGGGCGATCGGGCCATGCTTGAGCTCCCCGGCGGCGAAACCCTCCGCGTGGATGTAGGCGAGCTCCTTGAGCTTCAGCGCCCCCTCGAGCGCGATCGGGTAGCCGACATGGCGGCCGAGGAAGAGCACCGATCGGGTGTCGGCCATCCAGTACGCGAACTGCTCGATGCGCTCCTGCTCCGTCTCGAGGATGCGACGGATCTTGCCGGGAACGGCCTCGAACTCCTCGATCTGCGCGGCGACCTCATCGGCGGAGATCGCACCGCGCACCTGTCCGATGTGGAGGGCGAGCAGATAGAGGGCGGTGATCTGGGCGACGAAAGCCTTCGTCGAGGCCACCGCGACCTCCGGTCCCGCGTGCGTGTAGACGATCGCGTCGGATTCCCGCGGGATGGTGGCGCCCTGCGTGTTGCAGATCGACAGCGTCTTCGCGCCGCGCTCGCGGGCGAACTTCACCGCCATGAGCGTGTCCATCGTCTCGCCCGACTGGCTGATCGACACGACGAGGGTGTCGGGGCCGATGACCGGATCGCGGTAGCGGAACTCGTGGGCGAGCTCGACGTCGACCGGCACGCGCGCCCACTGCTCGATGGCGTACTTGGCCACCATGCCCGCATAGGAGGCGGTGCCGCAGGCGACCACGATCACGCGGGAGATGTCCTGGAAGAGGTCGTCGAGTCCCTCGAGCTCGGGGATGGCGACGGCACCGTCGCGGATCCGCCCGCGCAGCGTGTTCGCGACGGCCTCGGGCTCCTCGGAGACCTCCTTGGCCATGAACGACGACCAACCGCCCTTGTCGGCGGCGTTCGCATCCCACGTCACCTCGAACGGCTCGACCTCCACGGGGGCGCCGAAGAAGTCGGTCACCTCCACGCCCGCCGGGGTGATCGCGACGATCTGGTCCTGGCCGATCGCGAGGGCGTCGCGCGTGTGCTCGACGAAAGCGGCGACGTCGGAGCCGAGGAAGTTCTCCCCCTCGCCGAGGCCGATCACCAGCGGCGAGTTGCGGCGCGCGCCGACGACGAGGCCGGGGTGGTCCTGGTGCATCGCGAGCAGGGTGAAGGCCCCCTCGAGGCGGGCGACGACCGTGCGGAACGCGGCGACGAGGTCTCCGCCGTTCGCGGCATAGGCGCGGCCGAGCAGCACGGCGGCGACCTCGGTGTCGGTCTCGCTCCGGAACGGGTGCCCGTCGAGTTCGGCGCGGAGCTCGCCGAAGTTCTCGATGATGCCGTTGTGGATCACGGCGAGCTTGTCGTCATCGGCGAGATGCGGATGCGCGTTCTGGTCGGTGGGACCGCCGTGGGTCGCCCATCGGGTGTGGCCGATGCCCGTGGTGCCGTCGGTCATCGGGTGCCCGACGAGGTCGTCTCGCAGCACCTGCAGCTTGCCGGCGCGCTTGCGCATGTCGAGCGCACCGGCGCCGTCGATCACGGCGATGCCGGCGGAGTCGTATCCGCGGTACTCCAGTCGCGACAGGCCTGCCAAGAGGATGGCCTGGCTCTGCCGCGGGCCCACGTATCCGACGATTCCACACATGGGCTCCATCGTAATCTGCGCCGCCTGGCGCCCCGCCCGGTACTGAACCCCGCGGGCGGAACACGCCGGGTCAGGGCGATCGGCGACGCCTCGTGCGTCGAGTCCACGTGATCGCGACACCGCCGGCGATCAGGAGGGCAGCCAGGAAAGCCGCCGACAGCGGTGGGGTCGATCCGGAGGCCGCGAGCCGTGCCGGCTCGGCTGACGGCGGGTCGGACGCCGCCGCAGGCGAGGGCGCGGCGGTCTGCGACGAGGTCGGCTCGGGCGTCGGCTCCGGCGAGGTCGGCTCGGGCGTCGGTGTCGGCTCGGGCGTCGGTGTCGGGTCGGGCAGAGCTGCCAGCAGGGCGTGGGCGTCAGCGAGTCCGGCGCCGTAGACGTGCGCGTCGGGCATCACTCGCCAGTAGGGATTGTTCATCTCGGCCGCCGTGGCCTCGGTCGCCGTCAGGATGTCGGCCGGAGAGGCGCCGGGAGCGTACTCGAGGGCGAGGGCGTGCACCGCGGCGACGCTCGGGGCGGCGGCCGACGTGCCGTAGAAGCGGTAGACCACCTCGCCGTCCTCGTCGAAGGGCGATTCGAAGAAGCTCGTCCGCTCCCCGTCGACCCCGGTGATCTGCGGTGCGGCCACGGTCATCGGCTCGGGGTAGGCCGCGGACGGCGGCCCGTACGGGTCGTAGGGCTCGAAGAGGATGGTGCCCGGCCCGGGCGAGCTGAAGGACTCCGGCTCCCACGGGTAGTCCCACGCCGCGGCGGCGACGCTCACGCCGGAGCCGTCCCCGTTGTGGCCGTTGATGACAGCTCCGACGAGGTCACCGCCGGCATCGCGGTCGTATTCGCGCCACGCGAGCGCCGTGCCGTTCCCGAAGGTGCCGATCCAGACGGCAGGTGGCGGGGCGACGTCACCGGTGAGATCGCGCACGACGACGAAGCCGTACTTCCCGTCCGTCGGCACGGGGCTGACCGTCAGCATCTCCATCGGCACCTGCGGGTCCGGTGTGACGCCCGCCGCGACGAGGGCGGGCACGGGGTCATCCGAGTACAGCTGCAGCGAGAAGTGGGATGCGACCGCGCCCTGCGGCTCCCCCCAGCCGAGGGCGAAGGTCGGCGCCGACGGCGTCGCGAGCAGTCCGACGCTCTGCACGGGGTCGACGCCGTCTCCCGGGTCGAAGTCGAGACAGTCGTAGGCGACGACCTCCTCAGGCACCCACACCCACTCCGGGCAGGCCACGCCGCGGTACTCGGGCGCCTGCCATCCGGCGATGGGAAGGCCCTCGCTCGGTGTGCCGTCCGCGCCGACGGCGTTCGCGTTGCCCGCCGAGGTGTAGTACGCCACACCGTCCGCCTTGACCATCTCGATGGCCGACGAGACGATTCCCTGCTGGAAGTGGGGTTCGGTGACGTAGCTGATGTCGTCGACGATGATGTCCGCGCCCGCGTCGGCGAGCGCGAGGATGTTCTCGGCCATGTCGATCATCCCGCCGAACCCGGACGCGAACAGAATGCGCGCCCCGGGCGCGATGCCGTGCACGATCTGCGCCATCCCGCGTCCCTCGTCGCTGCCGCCCGGGTGGTCTGCGAGAACCTCGACGGGCGTGTCGTATCCGCATGGGTTGCCGGGTCCGGGGAGCACGCCGGCCGAAACGTCCTCCGCGGGGGTGGTGGTCGCCGTGGCAGAGGTGGCGTACGAATCGGACAGGATGCCGACCGTCACGCCGCTGCCATCGACGTCGAAGGCGTCGCGCGCGAGGGCCGTCTTCAGCGGCTCGTCGGCGTCGACCGGGACGCTGCGGCAGCTCTCGGCGGCCGCGGTCGCGGGTCGCGCGGCGGCGGACGACGATGACGTGCCGACGGCCGCACGCAGGTCGGGCGCGACCGCCACCACGCCAGGGAGCGCGGCCAGTGCCGACAGCTGAGCGGGTGACACAGCGACGGCGACCGACGGGCTGAGACGGTACACGCGATCGACCCGCGCGAGCTGCCGCACCGCGTCGATCTGTTCAGCGCTCGGGCGCGTCGCGAACGTCAGCGTCGCCGAGACCCGCCCCTCGTCGTCCACCTGCAGACTGCCCGGCCCGGTCGCGGGCAGACCGACGGCGTCGGCCAGTTCTTCGGCTCCGCTCGCTCCGGCCTGCGCGGCATCGGCCAGCTGGTCGGCGAGAGAAGGCGGTGGAAGCGTCTCCTCCGCCGCATCGGCGGCCGGCGAAGCGAGAGGCGCGGCGCCGGGAAGGATGATGAGGGCAGCGGCGAGCGCGACGCTGCGGGCAGCTCGAAACACAGTTCTCCGGGGGAAGGTCTTCGTCGGGTCCTTCCAACCTGGCAGAAACCTGTGAGCGAACGCCAATCGACCAGGACGCGGTCGCATCACCCACGGCGGGCCGGGTTCGGTCCCTGAGGAGGAGATCCCGCCACCAGAGGTCGGATTCTCGCTACGCCTCCTCTTGAGGCGTGTTCTCCTCTCGAAGCGTCGCCGCGCGGGTCAGAGCTTGCGCAGCAGCACGCTGGAAACCGCGTGATCGGCGGCCTTCTTGAGCACGAGGCTCGCGCGGTGTCGCGTGGGAAGAACGTTCTCGACGAGGTTCGGGAGGTTGATGTCGCGCCAGTACCCGAGGGCGCGCGGAACGGCCTCCTCGTCGGGAATCTGCGCGAACCGGTTGAAGAACGAGTTCGGGTTGCTGAACGCCGCCTCGCGCAGCGCGAGGAAGCGGTGCACGAACCACTGCTCGATGTCGTCGGGAGCGGCATCGACGTAGATCGAGAAGTCGAACAGGTCGCTCACCGCGACATCATTGGGCGCGGGCGGCGGCTGCAGCACGTTCAGGCCCTCGACGATGACGACGTCGGGGCGGCGCACGGTGACGTGCGCATCCGGGACGATGTCGTAACGCATGTGCGAGTAGAAGGGCGCCCGCACCTCGTCGGCTCCCGACTTCACCTCGGTGAGGAAACGCACCAGGGCGCGCCGGTCGTAGGACTCCGGGAAACCCTTGCGATCCATCAGACCCCGCCGCTCCAGCTCGGCGTTCGGGTAGAGGAATCCGTCGGTGGTGACGAGCTCGACGCGCGGTGTGCCGGGCCAGCGGCTCATCAGTTCGCGCAGCAGCCGGGCGATGGTCGACTTGCCGACCGCGACCGACCCGGCGACCCCGACGACGAAGGGCGTCGTGGAGTCCTGCTCGCCGAGGAACGTGCTCGTGTCCACGCCGAGGGCCTTGGTGGAACTGGCGTAGAGCGACAGCAGCCGACTGAGCGGCAGGTAGACCTCCGCGACCTCGGTGAGGCTCAGACGGTCGCCGATGCCGCGGATCTGCACGACCTCGGTCTCCGTCAGCGGCTGGGCCAGTCCGCCCGCCATCCGGGCCCACTCGTCGCGCTCGATCTCGCGATACAGCGAGAGCGCGGGGGTCTGCGGTGTCACCTGGTCGTCGATCGACATCCGCCCCATCGTATCCATGCGGTGCGCCCGGACCCGCCGCGTCGGTACGCTGGCGACGTGCGCCTGGGAGTCCTCGACATCGGTTCGAACACCGTCCATCTGCTGGTGGCGGATGTGAGCCCGGGCGGCCGTCCTCTCGCCACGACCTCGCAGCGTACCGTGCTGCGCCTCATGCGCTACCTCGACGACGACGGCGCCATCCGGCCCGAAGGCGTCGAGGCGCTCGTGACCGCGGTGCGCGAGGCGCGCGAGATGGCAGCCGCCGAGAACGTCGCCGAGCTGCTGGCCACCGCCACCTCCGCGGTGCGCGAAGCGGCCAACGGCCCCGCCGTCATCCAGGCGATCGAAGAGGCGCTCGACCAGCCGCTGCAGGTGCTGGGCGGCGAGACCGAGGCCCGCTACACGTTTCTCGCCGTGCGCCGGTGGTTCGGATGGTCGGCCGGACAGATCCTGCTGTTCGACATCGGCGGCGGATCGCTCGAGATCGCGGCCGGCGGCGACGAGCTTCCGGATGCGGCCGCATCGGTGCCGCTCGGAGCGGGCCGGATGACCCTCCGGTACATGCCCGACGACCCGCCCGGCGAAGACGCGGTGGACCGGCTCCGCAAGCACGCGAAGAAGAAGCTCGAACCGCTCGCCGACACCTTCACCTCGCTCCCCCGGCCCGATCATGTGGTCGGGTCGTCGAAGGCGATCCGGTCGCTCGCCAAGCTCGCCGGCTATCCCATGGCCGGATGGTCGGGCACCGAGCGGATGGTGCTGCCGCGACAGGCGCTGAAGGCCTGGATCCCGCGCCTGGCGCGCATCCCCGCCGACGCCCGACAGGAGCTGCCCGGTATCACCGCCGACCGCACCCTGCAGATCGTCGCGGCCGCCGTCGTGCTCCACCAGGCCATGAAGGTGATGGAGGTCGACGAGCTGGAGGTGTCGCCGTGGGCTCTCCGCGAGGGCGTCCTGCTGCGCTACATCGAGTCGCTGTCATGGAGCGCCCCCGCGGTGTGACACCGGTGTGGCCGGGCGATCAGGCCGACCGCGATCAGGCCGGACCCTCGATCAGGGTCACGCTCGCCGACTGCGTCGCGCCGGAGGAGTCGGTCCACGTGATCGTGACGATCTCACCCGGGTCGTAGCCGGCGAGGACCTCGGCGAGCTCCGTGGTGTCGGCCACCGCCGTGCCGTCGACCGCGGTGATCGTGTCGCCCGCGGCCAGGCCTGCGTCGGCGGCCGGAGTGCCCGCGATCACGCCGGCGATGGTCGCGCCGGACGTCGTCGTCGTCTGGGTCGAGCCCGACCCCGACCCGCCGTAGCCGCCGTAGCCGGTGCTGGTGGCCGCGGCGGTCTGCACGCCGAGGAACGCGGAGTACCCCACGGTCACGCCGTCGGATTCGTCACCGGCGAGGATCTGCTCGACGATGGCCAGCGCATCCTCGATCGGAACCGCGTACCCGACGGTGACGACGCCGCCGACCGACGCGGCGGTGGTCATCCCGATCACCTCACCCTCGTCGTCGAGCAGCGCTCCGCCGGAGTCGCCCGAGACCACGTCGGCGAGCACCTCGATCATGCCGTAGAGCGTCTCACCCGCGGTCGTGCCCGACGACGCGGTCGTCACCGACGACTCGAGGGCGGTGATCTCGCCGTCCGCGGCCATCAGCACGCCGCCGCCCTCGGCGTTGCCGACCGCGGTGACGGCCTCTCCGACGGTCTCGTCGTCGTCGTCGATGGCGGCGACCTCCAGCCCTGACGCCCCCTCCAGCTGCAGCAGGGCGACGTCGGAGTCCTCGGAGGTTCCCACGAGCGTGGCGGCATAGGTCTCTCCGGTGGTCGCGATCGTCACCGAGATCTCGGTCGCGCCGTCGATGACGTGGTTGTTCGTGAGGATGAGGCCGTCCTCGGTCAGCACGATTCCGCTTCCCGCAGCGGCTGCCTCGCTGTATCCGAGAACCGTCTCGATGATCACGACACCGGTCGACTCATCGTCGTTCGCCTCGGTCGCCTCGCTGACGGAGGTGGTCGTACCGGATGTCTGGCTGTCGTCGCCGTATCCGCTCCCGTCGCGGCCACCGCCGCCCCACGACGGCGCCTGCGGCACGGCGGGCGCTGCGGCGACGGTCTGCGTCGTGTCGGATGCGGCGGAAGCGGTCGCTGTCACCCCGACCACGGCGGTCGTCGCCAGGGTCGCCACCGCCACACCTGCGCAGGCGACGATCACCGGCCGTCGGTACCAGGGCCGTGCGACGGTCGTCGCATCAGCCTCCTGCTGCGAGGTCTGCTGTGCGGTGGAGAGGTTCTCGTCCATGGGGTGCCGTCCTTTCGAGGTGTTGCCCCTAGGACACCAACCCCGCTCATGCGGGAACCCTGGCGCGCTTCAGCGTTGCCTATGTGTGCCGGCTCGAGTCTGACGGCATCGTCGCCGCGACCGTCCCTCGCAGCCGGGATAGGTTGGAACAGCAACGTCGGGAGGGGAGCCGGACTTCGTATGTCTCCGTCGACGGCACGGGGCGCGAAGCGACGCGCAATCGGGTCCTGGGCGCCGCGTACGAGGTGTTTGCCGAGGTCGGGATCGACGCGGCGACGGTCGAGGCGATCTGCGCCCAGGCGCACTTCAGCCGCGGGGCCTTCTACTCCAACTTCGCCTCCAAGGACGACCTGTTCCTCGAACTCATCGAGAAGGTCACGAACGATCGGATGCGGCGGGCAGCGGGCTTCGCGCACGCCTTCGGCGATGCGTCCGCGGCGGCGCCGATGCCCGCCGACCCCGCCGACGTGGTGCGCGCGATCGCGGACATGGCGACCGAGGACCGCACCGGCGTGCTGCTGATGGCGGAGGTGCGCATCCGCGCCATGCGCGACCCGGCGATCGCCGAGGCCTACCGCACGTTCAAAGAGCGCACGCTGGCGCAGATCGCCGACATCCTCGGTCTCGCGCTCCGCGCCTACGGTCTCTCGCCGCGCATCGCTTCTGCGACCCTGGCGAGGATCGTGCTCGAGACGTGGGAGACCGCATCGATCGCCGCGGTCATCGCGGGCGAGGATACGGCCGGGATCTCGGCCCTCGTCGCCGCGCGAACGGCCGAGATCGGCCTGCTCTTCGCCGATGAGGACGGCGGCGGATAGCCGGGGCCGGCCCGCGTTTCGTCTCGGTCGCTCCGCTCCCTCGCTCAACGACCGGAAGGGGTACCCCACCTCCCCGGCCCCGGTCGTTGAGCGAGCGAAGCGCCCCTGCCGGTCGTTGAGCGAGCGAAGCGAGACGAAACGCCCTCCCCACCCCGTGGCCCCGCGCACACGCCCACAGATCCGCGGCACAGACGAACACCGCCGTCGGCACCGCCGCTACGGTCACCCGATGGGGTTCCTCTACATCCTCCGATGCGCCGACGGCACGTTCTACGTCGGAAGCACCCGCGACCTCGACCGGCGCGTCACGCAGCACCAGGCCGGCATGGGCGCCGCGTACACCTCCCGCCGACTCCCCGTCGAGCTCGCGTGGAGCGGCGAGTTCGCGCGGATCGACGACGCCTTCCTGTGGGAGAAGCGTATTCAGGGATGGAGCCACGCGAAACGCCAGGCGTTCATCGACGGCGGCCTCGACGCCGTGCGCGGCTGGAGTTCGCGAGGGCGCGGCGGCGGATAGCCGGGGCCGGCCCGCGTTTCGTCTCGGTCACTCCGCTCCCTCGCTCAACGACCGGAAGGGGTACCCCACCTCCCCGGCCCCGGTCGTTGAGCGAGCGAAGCGCCCCTGCCGGTCGTTGAGCGAGCGAAGCGAGACGAAACGGGTCAGAGAGCGAGACGCTCGGCGACCACCGACGCGAGGGCGTCGGCGTGCGAGCGCGCGTCATCCTCCGACGCCGCCTCCACCATCACCCGCACGAGCGCCTCGGTTCCGGATGCGCGCAGCAGCACGCGACCCGACTCGCCGAGCGCGCGCTCGGCGTCGACGACCGCCTGCGCGACGACGGGATCCCCGACCCGCGAGCGGTCCACATCCTTCACGTTCACGAGCACCTGCGGGTACACCGTCATGACCGATGCGAGCTCCGCGAGCGTGGCCTTGCGGTGCGCCATCTCCGCGGCGAGGTGGAGGCCGGTCAGCAGCCCGTCGCCGGTCGTGGCGTATTCGCTCATGATGACGTGACCGGACTGCTCGCCGCCGAGGGAGTAACCGCCGGCGTTCATCCTCTCCAGCACGTAGCGGTCGCCGACCGCGGTCTGCTCGACCCGGATGCCGTGCTCGGCCATTGCACGGTGCAGGCCGAGGTTGCTCATGACCGTGGCCACCAGCGTGTCCTGCGCGAGATGGCCGCGCTGCTTCATCGCCACGGCCAGGATCGCCATGATCTGGTCGCCGTCGACGACCGTGCCGTCGGCGTCGACGGCCAGGCACCGGTCGGCGTCGCCGTCGTGGGCGATCCCCAGGTCGGCGCCGAGGCGCACGACCTCCGCCCGGAGCGCGTCGAGGTGCGTCGAGCCGACGCCGTCGTTGATGTTGAGTCCGTCGGGGTCGGCACCGATCACCGTGACCGTCGCCCCGGCATCGGAGAAGGTCTCGGGTGAGACGCCGGATGCCGCACCGTGCGCGCAGTCCAGCACGACGTGGAGACCCTCGAGGCGATGCGGAAGCGAGCCCAGCAGATGCACGATGTAGCGGTCTTCCGCGTCGGCGAACCGGCGGATGCGGCCGACGCCGCCGCCGGTCGGCTGCAGCTTGGGGCCGTCCATGGCCGCCTCGATGCGCTGCTCGACCACATCGGGGAGCTTGACACCGCCTCGGGCGAAGATCTTGATGCCGTTGTCGGGTGCCGGGTTGTGCGAGGCGGAGACCATCACGCCGAAGGCGGCGTCGGTGTCGGCGATGAGGAACGCCGCGGCCGGCGTGGGCAGCACGCCGGCGTCGAGCACGTCGACGCCCGATGAGGCGAGACCGGCCGAGACGGCGGCGGTGAGGAACTCACCCGACACGCGCGGGTCGCGGGCGACCACCGCGGTGAGGCGCTTGCCGGCCGCGCGTCGCGCGTCCGCCGTACGACCCTGGCCCAGGACGACCGCGGTCGCCTGGGCCAGGGAGAGAGCGAGATCGGCGGTGAGGGGGCCGTTGGCCAGCCCCCGCACCCCGTCCGTACCGAAGATCGGCATGGAGGACGGTTGCTCGATCAGCGCTTCGAGTACTGCGGCGCCTTGCGGGCCTTCTTGAGTCCCGCCTTCTTGCGCTCCTTGACGCGCGCGTCACGGGAGAGGAAGCCGGCCTTCTTCAGCGCCGGACGGTTGTTCTCGGCGTCGATCTCGTTCAGCGCACGGGCGATGCCGAGGCGGAGCGCACCGGCCTGGCCCGAGGGGCCGCCGCCGTGGATGCGCGCGATGACGTCGTAGCCGCCCTCGAGGCCGAGGAGGGTGAACGGGTCGGTGACCAGCTGCTGGTGCAGCTTGTTCGGGAAGTAGTCCTCGAACGCACGGCCGTTGATGGTGAGGGTTCCCGAGCCGGGGATCAGCCGCACGCGGGCGATGGCCTGCTTGCGGCGACCGACGGCGGCGCCGGGGACCGAGAGCACGGGGCGCTCGGTGGCCACGACGGCCTCGTCGGCCGGGGTCTCGGTCGAGAAGTTGGAGATGTCTGCGGTGTCCTGGATGTTCGCCACGAGTGTGTCCTTGTCTGAGGCGGCGCTTACTGGGCGACCTGGTCGAGGGTGTACGTCTGGGGCTGCTGCGCGGCGTGCGGGTGCTCTGCGCCGGCGTACACCTTGAGCTTCGACAGCTGCTGGCGGCCCAGGCTGTTCTTGGGGAGCATTCCGCGCACGGCCTTCTCGACGGCGCGGACGGGGTTCTTCTCGAGAAGCTCCTCGTACGACACGGCCTTCAGACCGCCCGGGTAGCCCGAGTGGCGGTAGGCCATCTTCTTCTGGAGCTTCTGACCGGTGAGGGCCACCTTGTCCGCGTTGACGATGACGACGAAGTCGCCCATGTCGACGTGGGGAGCGAAGGTCGGCTTGTGCTTGCCGCGGAGCAGGGCCGCGGCGTGGGAGGCGAGGCGGCCGAGAACGACGTCGGTGGCGTCGATGACGAGCCACTCGCGCTGAGCTTCGCCAGCCTTGGGGGTGTACGTGCGCGTCACAATAGTGCTGCTTTCTTGATCGAACGGAGAGGTTCGTGAATCCCGCTCCGGTGGTCGTTCCGCGGCGGATGCCGGGTGAACAGGCCGGTGGAGGGCTCACGTTCGCGGTGCCGCGCCAGCAGGGCGCAGACACCAAGGGTCCACACTACGGCATGGCGAGCGGATCGGCAAAACACTCACCGAGCCGAGGTCGGCAGGGTTGCGGTTGGGCGCAACCCTGCCGCCGTCGACCCCCGGAAGATGGGGCGACTCGACGCGCCTCGCGGCGCCCCCGAGCCGCTGAACCCAGTCAACAGCGATTGGGGTGTATGTCAGGAGTTGCAACCTTCCCCAGCAGCAATCCGACACTGTCATTCAACGCGCGGACAACGGCGTAATCAAGGGCGGTTGCGCAACGCGCCCGCAAGATTCCAGCATGACTTACACGAGGAGCAGGATGACACCGCTCGCGTTGAAGCCCAGGTGCGCGACGACCGCCGCGGTGAGGCGGCCGGTCGCGGCCGCCAGAGAACCGCACCCGATGCCCACCGTCACCCCGGCGACGAGGATCGCCCACGTCGGCGTCACCCCGATCGCACCCACGTGCAGAAAGACGAACAGGGCCGTGGTCACGGCGATCGCAGCGATCCGGGCGAGCCACACTCCCCCGCCGATCTGCGTCATCGCGCGCTGGATGAGGCCGCGGAAGAACAACTCCTCGACGATCGGCGACACGGCGACGTAGCCCACGATGAGCACGGCGACGCCGACAAGGGTCTCGAGGGCGTCCGCATCCAGCGTTGCTCCGCCGAGACTGCCCGTCGTCGGCACGATGAGCTCGACGAGCCCGCGCATCATCACCGCGAGCGACAGACCGAGCAGCACGTCGATCCCGCGCGTCTCGATCCTTCCGCGCGCGCTGAGCCCCTCCGAGCGGGAGGCGCCGATGCGAGCGGCGCCGAAGACGGCGAGCGCCATCGGCGCATTGATGAGCACGATGTCCACCAGCGACACCGCCCACGCCGGCCACCCCGTGAGCGCAGTTCGCCAGGACGATGACAGAGCGATCACGATCACCGTCGCGATCAACCCCGCGCCGGCGACCCCGAGCGCCGACCACGGGCGGTCAAAACGAAATGACGGAAGTCCCGGGCGTGAACCCGGGACTTCCGTCATGGTGTCGCTCGAAGAGAGCGTCAGCTGTTCTGCGAGGCGCGACGGCGAGCAGCCGCAGCGGTCACGGCGATGCCGCCGAGGCCGACGGCGCCGATACCGAGCCAGATGGCGCCCATCGGGACGTCGCCACCGGTGGCCGGCAGCTCACCCGAGTCCGAGTCGGAGTCACTGTCGGCGGTCACGGTGATCTCGGTGGTCGCGATGACGTTGCCGTCGGTGTCGGTGAGGACGACCTCGTAGGTTCCGGCGCCACCACCGGTGAAGGTGGCGGAAGCGGAGCCGTCGACGACATCCTTGGTGACCGAGTAGACGGTGTCACCCGATGCGGCGTAGGCGATCGAGGTGAGCGAAGCGCCTGACGGGCCGGTGATGGTGAAGACGACCTGGTCGTAGGCTTCGAGGCCCGTGAAGGTGATGATGGTCGACTGGCCCGGCGCGATGACCGGGTCGGAGACGGCGCCACCCGACGGGGTGTAGGCGGTTGCGGCGGCTGAACCACCGAGGACGAGCGCGCCGGCGATAGCGAGCGCAGCGAAAGACTTCTTGAACACGGGACTCCCAACAGTTCCGAGTAGCGGCAATATTCTCGAGGAAGCGGCCTGCAGACCCCCGCCCGACGAGTGGCTGAAGTTACCTGTGTGACTGCTGTGTATACGAGAGGCTACCCCCTCATGTACCTCAAGGCTAGAGCCTGGTAACCCGCTGACCAAACTCGCTGCGTAAACGTCCTGTAAACGAATGTGCCGGCGGCGGGTCTGCGCAGACCGCGAATTCACCCCAGCGCGGTGCCCGCGAGGGCCAAGGCCACCCACGCCGCATTGAAGACCGCGTGGGTGAGCACGGCGGCCCAGATGCGCCCGGTGAGCATCACGAGAGCGCCGCACACGAGGCCCAGCAGCCCGATCGACACCACCTGGTCGACGGCGAGCTCGCCGAGCAGCCCGTGCACCACGACGAACAGCCCGCTCGAGAACAGCACCGCCGCGGTCCCCGCGACAGCTTTCCCGCACGGGCGACGAAGCACCGTGTAGAGCGCGACGAGCACGACCGCGCGGAAGAAGAACTCCTCCACCAGCGGGGCGACGACGACCGGCGCGACGACGTCGGTGAACACCCACCCGTCCGGCAGCTGCCCGCCGAGCCGCTCCAGCTGAGGGAAGGCCTCGTCGCCGCCGGTTGCGGCGGCGAGCCATCCCTGCAACAGCCGAAGCATCAGCCCGAGCGCCACACCGAAGAGCAGATCGACAGTGCGCAGGCGCAGCAGGCCGACCGGGCGCGAGCGGGTGAGCGCGAACACGACGGGCGCGAGCATGCCGAGCCACAGCAGCGCCATGGCCGCCGCCGACCCCCACGCCGTCGGCCAGAGAAGGGATGCGGCGGTCGCCGCGAGCACGCCGACACCGAGGCCGGCGAGCGCGGCGGCCAGGACCCACTCCCGCCACCGACGGACCGTTCGTCCCCCCAGCCGCCAGTCGGTGCGGCGCTCGCGACGGCGCGAACGGCTCCGCCGCGTGGGCTCTCCGTCGGGAGCCGGGAGCTCCTCGATGAGCGCGGCGGTCGACGCGGTGTCGTCGCTAGAGTGGGCGGGCACGCGAACACGCTACCGGGGCCGCCCGGATCTGAGGTACGCGAGGAGACTTGGTTGGTCGAGCTCATCACCGTCTGCACGGGCAACATCTGTCGTTCCCCGCTCGCGGCGCAGCTGCTGCAGACGCGCCTGCCCGGCGCCACAGTGACGAGCGCCGGCACGCGAGGACTGCCCGCCGCCGAGATGACACGGGAGGCCGCCTACCTCGCGCAGCACCTGGGAGTGCCGGCGGAGGTCTCCGCGTCGCACCGGTCGCGGTTCCTGCACGAGGCGCACCTCGCCTCCCCCGACCTCATCATCACGATGACCCGCGAGCACCGCCGCGAGATCGCCGAACTCGCCCCCTCGCGGCTGCGTCACACCTTCACCGCGCGCGAGTTCGCCCGTCTCTCCGCCGTCACCTCCGACGACGACCTGCTTGCCGCCGCTGCGGCCGCAGGAACCGACGCCGGCCAGCGACTGCGGGCCGCGGCCGAGGTGCTGTCGGCGCGGCGCGGCCTCATCCCCCCACCGCCCGACCCGAACGACGACGACGTCGTCGACCCTTACCGGCAGGAGTGGAGCGTGTACCAGCGGTCGGCGGCACAGCTCGTTCCCGCGATCGACGCCGTCGTGCGCGTCGTGCGGCTGGCTGCCCCGTCATGAATCGACTCACGCCGCGTCATCGGCTGTAACAACGGCTGTGGCAGGATTGGCGCCAGTATGGAGCTCACCGATTACATCCGCATTCTGCGCAAGAACTGGCTGATCATCGTGATCGCGACGCTCCTGGGCGTCGGCACCGCCGCCGCGTACTCCCTCACCCGCGAACCGCAGTACGAGGCCTCGAGCACCGTCTTCGTGTCGACGCAGTCGGGATTCAGCGTGTCTGAGCTGCAGCAGGGCGCGAACTTCACGCAGTCCCGCATGACCACCTACGCCGAACTGGTCACCAAGCCCATCGTCACGAACCCCGTGATCGCGGAGCTCGGCCTCGGTGTCACGTCGGACTCCCTGTCGTCGAAGGTCGCCGCCTCGAACCCGCTCAATACGCAGCTGGTGACGATCACCGTCACCGATCCCGACCCGGTGCTGGCGGCGAACATCGCCAACGCGCTCGGCGCGAGCCTGTCGTCGGCGGTCGAGTCGATCGAGAACACAACCGGTGCCGAGACGAGTCCGGTGCGCCTCACGCGCGTCGAAGACGCCATCCCGCCGCTCAGCCCCTCGAGCCCCAACGTGCCGCTGAACCTCGCGCTCGGCGCCCTGGTGGGCCTGGCCATCGGCGTCGGTGTCGCCGTGCTCCGCTCGGTCGTCGACACGCGCATCCGCACGCCGCGCGACGTCGAGCTGGTCACCGACACGCCCCTGATCGGCGCCATCGCCTTCGACCCGAAGGCGAAAGAGCGTCCGCTCATCGTGCACGCCGACCCGCTCAGCCCGCGCGCGGAGTCGTTCCGCACCATGCGCACGAACCTGCAGTTCCTCGACATGGAGGGCCGCTCGAGCTTCGTCGTGACCTCGAGCGTGCCCAGCGAGGGCAAGTCGACCACGACCATCAACCTGGCGATCGCCCTCGCGGATGCCGGCAAGCGCGTCGCGCTGCTCGACACCGACCTGCGCAAGCCGAAGGTCGCCGAGTACCTCGGCATCGAGGGCGGCGCGGGCCTGACCGACGTGCTGATCGGCCGGGCGCGGGTGGGCGACGTCATGCTGCCGTGGGGTCACCGCAGCATGTACGTGCTGCCGGCCGGGAAGATCCCGCCGAACCCGAGCGAGCTGCTCGGATCGAAGCAGATGGAGACCCTCCTCAGCGTGCTGGAGCGCGACTTCGACGTGGTGCTGTGCGACGCGCCGCCGCTCCTGCCGGTGACCGACGGCGCCATCCTCGCCAAATCCACATCGGGCGCGATCGTGATCGTCGCCGCCGGACGCACGAACCGCCACCAGCTCGGCGGCGCGGTCGACGCCCTCGGCACGGTCGGGGCGAAGATCGCCGGTGTCGCGCTGACCATGGTCCCGACGCGCGGCCCGGACTCGTACTACGCCTACGGCGCCGGATACGGCTACGGGTACGGCTACCGCGAGCAGCCCGAGAAGAAGCGCGGCACGCGCCGTACCCCCGGTCCCGCTCCCGTCGAGCCCGAGACCGAGGCGGCTCCGATGGACGAGAGCTTCTTCGGGCTCGCGGCACCGGATGCCGCCGACCAGACCGCGCCGGATGCCACCGCCGATGCCGCGCCGCGCCGCCGATCGACGGCCACGCCCCCGGTTCCGGCCACGCGCGCCGAGGCCGCGAACGCCGCGCCCGAGCAAGCGCCGGAGGATGACTCCGCCTGGCGCCCGTCCGCCCCGTAGCCTGCGATGGCCGGGGGAAGATCGGGCACGCCGGCGGGTGCCCAGTGGGGCGCGGTCGCGCTCGTCGTCGTACTCGCGATCGTCGTCGGCGCCGTCGCCTACATCGCGTACGACCGGGCCAACCCGGACGGCGGCGCTCAGAGCGCGGCGCCGGTCCCCACGTTCAGCCTCGGCGTGGAGTCCGCGTCTCCGACGCCGACCGAGACCTCGCCCGACGTCGCCGTCGCCGCGCGTGAGGACGATCGCTTCCTGTCGATCGGCTCCGGCGCCTGGTGGCGTTCCACCGCGGGGATCTGCGGGGGCGATGAGCCGCTCGTGGAACGATCCGACGACGGCGGTCAGTCGTGGACGGATGTGACCGGCCGCTACCGGGACATCACCGCGGTGGCGGCACTCGACGCGTTCGCCGAGACCGAGGCGGAGATGGTCGTCGCCGTGGGCGAGGGCTGCGAGACCCAGGGCTGGCGCACCTTCACGCAGGGGGCGTTCTGGGAGCCGTACGACGATCTCGTGCTGTCGGCGGCGCGCTACATCTCCCCCGCCGACGCCGGAGTGGTGGAATTGCCGTCGGGTGCGATCGACGCGCCGTGCGCCGACGCACGCGGCCTTCGCGCCGCCGGTGACGTGGTGGCGCTGGTGTGCGACGCGCAGGCCTGGGTGCTCGACCCCGACGGAGTGACCTGGGCGACGCTCGAGACCGATGGCGCCGCCGCTGTCGCCGTCGACGGAGCCGACGTCATCGTGGCGGGGGTCGCCGCCGACTGCGCCGGCATCGCGCTGACCCGCTTCGCCGGCGCCGACCCCGCACAGCCGGCCGCCGCGGGATGCGCCGACGAGGCCGACGTGACCGCACCGACGGCCATCGCCGTCACCGGCGAGGGCACCGCGGTGTGGGCGGGCAAGACACTCACGACCATCAGCGGCTGACCGGACGCATCCGTCGCCGGTCAGGGCATCGACTCGTGCAACTCGCGGGCACGCAGGGTGCGAGCGGTCGTGACCGGATGCGCAGCGAGGACGACCTTTCCCCGCGAGTGGAGCTTGTGCAGGTCTTCGTAGGCCTCGACGATGTCCTCGATCGGATAGAGACCTGAGACGAGGAGCCGGAAGGCGCCGATACCGGCCAGACGGGTGATCTGCCGCAGCCGCTCGGTGCCGTGCGCCACGGAGTCGGGGTCATCGCGCAGCAGCGCGAGTTCGACCTCGCGCCGGTCCTCGCTGGAGCGATACCGCTCGGCGGGCACGCCCAGCGCTCCGGCGACGTCTTCGGTCTCTTTGCCGAAGTTGTCGATGTAGGCCGTGACCCTCGCGCCGCGAGCGGCCTTCTCGATGTGCTCGACGATGCCGAGTCCGTACTCGACCGGCGTGATGCCGATCTGTCGCAGGTAGTCGAAGTTGCGGGAACCGCACGTGCCGATCACGCGCGCGCCCCGATGCGCCGCGAGCTGCACCTGGATGCTTCCCACGCCGCCGGCGGCGGCGGTGACCACCAGCGTGTCGTCGGGCCCGATCCTCAGGTCCTCGAGCATCTCCAGCGCGGTCGCACCAGCGAGGTAGAGTCCGCCGGCCGTCTCCCAGTCCACGCCGCCGGGCTTGGGCACGACCCGGTCCGCCGGAACGTTGAGATGGCTGGCATGGGCGCCGGTGCGCACGTGGCCGATCACATCCGCACCGACGCGGATCGACGACACGTTCTCGCCGACCGCGGTCACGATACCCGCGAAGTCGCTTCCCGAGCCGCGCGGCCAGGGGTCGTCGGCCCAGGTCTCCTCGCGGCCGTTGCGCAGGAACACCTCCATGTGGTTGATGCCCGCGGCGATGACCTCGACGCTCACCTCGTCGGGGCCGGGCCCCGGCAGCGGGAACGAATGCCGCGCGAGCACGTCGGCGTCCCCGTAGCGGGTGTAGCGGTAGGCGAATGCGGTGGGAGACTTCTTGGTTCTCATGGCGACCTCCGCAGAGGTATTCCGGATGACGCCCGCGACCGGATGCACCCGTATGATGGTCGGACGCAAGGGGAGTACTCCCGTCTGCGGTGGGTGCGTCATGACGGACGCGACGGTGCGTTCCGCATCCACCGGGTCCGATCGGACCGGAAGAGACCTTGGCCCGTCAGCCGTCGTCTCTCGTCTGGAGCCCCCATGTCCGTCACTCCGCTCGTCTGGATCATCACCCTCGCGGTGACCGTCGCGTTCTTCGTGTACGAGTTCTACGCCCACGTGCGAAAGCCTCACGAGCCCTCGATCGGCGAAGCCGCGCGCTGGTCGGCGTTCTACATCGGTCTTGCGCTGCTGTTCGGCGTGGGCCTGGGCGCCGTGGCGGGCTGGACGTACGGCGGCGAGTACTTCGCCGGGTACCTGACCGAGAAGGCCCTGTCGATCGACAACCTGTTCGTCTTCCTGCTGCTGATGACGAGCTTCGCGGTGCCGAAGATCTACCAGCAGAAGGTGCTGATGATCGGGATCGTCATCGCCCTCATCCTGCGCGGGGCGTTCATCGCGATCGGGGCGGGCCTCATCGCGAACTTCTCGTGGATCTTCTACCTCTTCGGCGCCCTGCTGCTGGTGCTCGCCTACCGCCAGGCGTTCGCCGGCGACGACCACGACCCCGCCAACGGGCGCTTCATGACCTTCGTGCGGCGCCACCTTCCGGTCAGCGACGCCTACGACGGGGATCGCCTCACCGTCGTCAAGGACGGGCGCCGCTTCGTCACGCCGATGTTCCTCACCATCGTCGCGATCGGCTTCATCGACCTGATCTTCGCGGTCGACTCGATCCCCGCCATCTACGGGCTGACCGAAGAGGCGTACATCGTGTTCACCGCGAACGCCTTCGCCCTGATGGGGCTGCGCCAGCTGTACTTCCTCATCGGCGGCCTGCTCGAGCGCCTGGTCTACTTGGCGCAGGGGCTGGCGGTGATCCTGGGCTTCATCGGCGTGAAGCTGCTGCTGCACGCGCTCCACGTCAACGAGCTGCCGTTCATCAACGGCGGTGAGGGCGTCGAGTGGGCGCCGGAGATCCCCATCTGGCTCTCCCTGGTGTTCATCGGCACGACGATCGCGGTGGCGACGGCGGCGAGCCTGCTGAAGACCCGCGCCGACCGCCGCGCCGAGATCGACGCGGGGTGACCCGCACCGCCGGCGTCGTCACTCCTCCAGCGGACCGAGGCCGGGCTCGGCGACGAAACGCGCCTCAGCGGCGACCACCTGCTCCCACTCGATGACGACGATGACGTTCCGGCCGTTCCGCACGACCGATCCCGGCACATACAGGGTGCGCTGCGGGCCGACCTGCCAGTAGCGACCGAGCGGAAATCCGTTCACGAACGCGAATCCCTTGCCCCACGTGGCGGTGTCCAGGAACAGGTCGACCCCGCCCACGGCGTCGAACTCTCCCACGAGCACGATCGGTCCGGCCAGCGATGCCGCACCCGCCTCACCGGGCGAAACGGACGCGGCGACATCGCCCGCCTCCGCCCCGACGAGGAACGAGGATGCGGCCGCGGACGCGAGCGCGTCGACATCGACGGCGGTGGCGGTCCATCCGGTCAGCTCGGTCGCCCCGAGGCGGGCCGAGCCGATGAGCCCCTTCGCCTCGCCGAGACGCGATCCGTAGTTCACGCGTCCCTGGTCCTCGACCACGACGCGCAGGCGGCGGCCGGCCGGGATCGCCAGCGCCCGCTCTCCGAGCGTGCGGGAGATGCGTCCGACCGGGCGGTCGTCGACCGACACCCACGCGAGGTCGCGCACCTCGTCGAACACGAGCGGCAGTGCGTCGGCGTCGAGGAACGCGTCATCGGGCAGGACCGTCTCGTAGGCGACGACCGGCGTCAGCGCGTCGACCTCGTCGAAGGTCAACGGCCTCACGCTCTGCGCCGACGCCACCGGGTCGATCCACGGCATCCGCACGCCGGCCGGAGCGAGCGCCACCGTCATCTCCGGCGCGGCCGGACGCGCCGGCGGCAGCTCGTCGGGAACCGGCGCATACCGGGAGATCACCTCGCGGAACGCGTGATACTTCTCCGTCGGATGACCGCTCTCATCCAGGGGTGCGTCGTAGTCGTACGACGTGACCAGAGGCTTGTAACGACCCTTGTCGTTCGCACCCGCGGTTGCGCCGAAGTTGGTGCCGCCGTGGAACATGTAGAGATTCACGGATGCTCCCGCGGCGAGCAGTTCGTCGAGGTCGTGCGCGCTCGCGGCGGTGGCGGTGGTGTGATGCACACCGCCCCACCAGTCGAACCAGCCGTTCCAGAACTCGGAGCACATCAGCGGGCCCGTGGGCTGGTGCCGGCGCAGTGTCGCGAGGCGTTCGGCGCTGCGCGACCCGAACGACGCCGTCAGGTGCGCGCCGGGGGTGCTTCCGCCCCGCAGCATGTGCGGCTGCGGCTGATCGACGGTGGTCAGCGGCACGGTGATCCCGGCCTCGCGCGTGATCCGCACCAGCTCGGCGAGGTAGGCCTCGTCGCTGCCGTAGGCGCCGTATTCGTTCTCGATCTGCACAAGCACGACCGTGCCGTCGCGGTCGATCTGCCGGGGCGTGACGATGTCGTAGACGCGCCGCAGGTAGCCCACCACCGGCTCCAGGTAGCGGGGGTCGCTCGAACGCGGCCGCACATCGCGCATCCGGGTGAGCCATAGCGGCAGGCCGCCGTTCTGCCACTCGGCGCAGATGTAGGGGCCGGGCCGCACGATGGCGTGCATCCCCTCGTCGGCGACGATGTCCAGGAAGGCACCGACGTCGAGTGCTCCGGTCTGGTCCCACCTGCCGCGCACCGGTTCGTGGGCGTTCCAGGCGATGTACGTCTCGATGGTGTTCAGCCCCATGAGACGCGCCTTGCGCACGCGGTCACGCCACTGGTCGGGGTGCACGCGGAAGTAGTGAATGGTGCCCGAGAGGATGCGGTGGGGTTCACCGTCGAGCAGGAAGTCGGTGTCGCCGATCTCGAACGTCGTCATCGCTGTGTGGTGCCTCCCGCGCGACGAGGCGGACGCCGCGGCCCCGGCGATCATATCGATTCATCGCCGCCGAGCGGATACCGCCGCGAGGTCAGTCCAGAAGCGCGCGAAGTCGAGCCGGGTCGGACTGGAACCACACGGCCCGGATGAGATCGAACCCCTCGATCGCGTCGTATGGCGAACCGGAGGCCTCCGCCGGGTCGGGACGGTAGCCGCGCGGCACGTCGTCGACGTACTGGCCGTCGCGCGGTCCTCCGACGAGCACGTAGATCACCGCGCCTCCACCGCCACGCCGTCGACCGCCGCGGACATGCGTGTGAGGAATCCGATCACGGCATCGGCCTGCGCGGCGGTCATGCCCTCGACGGCGGCGTACATCCGCTCGTGCATCTCACCGAGCGTGCCGCGCACTTCGTCATCGGTCACCGCGGTCGCGCGCACGAAGATGCTGCGCCGGTCCTCGGGATTGGCGACCCGCGTGATGTGTCCGGACTTCTCCAGCCGGTCCAGCAGAGCGGTCATCGATGCCGTCGACACCCCGAGATACGTCGCGAGTTCGACGGGCCGCACCAGGGCGTCGCCCTTGCGGATGAGGTACCTGAGGACGAGAAGCTCGTTCTCGCCCATCGCCATGGACTCGCGCGTGCGCCGCCGCATCGCCATCTCGGCGGCGCGATACAGACGCAGCGCCTCCAGCACCGCTCGAGACCGCGCTCTGGCTTCGGCGAGGTCGGCTTCGTACCAGTACCCGGCGAGGTCCACCGTCGATCTCACCGCTGGTCGGACGGGAGCGGATTCGCTCCGCTCGATGTCTCGTGCTGTCTTCACCGCTTCCTCCTCTCCGTGCGACCGATCGGGTCCTTCCTTGCGAAGTAACTAGACAAACTAGTAAAAATACGTAAGAGTTACTCACATAGTAATCCACACGAGCCTGGAGGGGAATCTCATGGGACACCTTTATTACTCGAACGCCGTCGATCCGATCGAGCTCCCCGACCGTCTCCTTGCTCACATCAAGGTGATCGTCGGCACCAAGCTGCGCCGAGGCGAGAGCTTCACCCTGTCGTGGAAGCACGGCCAGGGGCAGCAGCCCGGGCGCACGACGCTGTGGCTGCAGCCGGCCATTCCGCTCCGCTTCGTCTTCGACTCGGCGGAGCCGGAGAAGCTGAACCAGCCCGTCTTGAAGCACATGGCCGAGATGGCCAACTCCTCGGCCGGCCTCACCGTCGACGTCGACGACGAGATCCCCTCCGTCACCGAAACCCCCGCGCCGGCGCAGATGCGCCCCGCGGCACGGCGCACCCCGGTGCGCGCCCGCACCACGGTCGCAGCCTGACACCTCGACCTGACGCCGGGGCACCCTGATTTCGGCTGCCCCTCCGGGCCGGCGCGGCGGAGTTCCCCCACTCCCCGCGCCGGCCGCTTTCGTCTACCGCCCCCACGCGGCCCCGATCGGCGAAAACGAGATACACGAACGTATTGATGGCGGCCCGCGAACTCGATAGATTGTCGATCGCCCGAACCTCGCACTCTCCGCCGCGCACCACGGCGGAGCGGTTCTCGCCAAACCCGTGCCCAACTCTGGGGATGGCCGGCGTTTGGGTGGTGGTCCCCTCGGCGACGTCGCCACCCCCTCCCCCCAGCAGCGGCACCGAGGGGATCACCCTTCCCGATGCGCGCACGGAGGGGCTCCTCGCCTACCCGATGACGAGGAGCCCGGAATCCGTGATGTGCGCGTGCCTTCCCCAAGGTCGCTGACCACGGCTTCCCGCAGGCGGCAGATTCGTCGCCGTCATCCGAGCACTGGGAGAGAATCGGATGCGCCGGCGACGTCCCGAACTGCCGATGGAGATCGTTTCGTGCCCTGCTCGTCAATCATCCGCCCGCCCACGCGCAGGCAAGAGGGCCTTGACGGGTCGATCGAATCGCGCTAGCAATCTGCCCGCTGCCCGGCGTCCCCCGACCGCTCGATTCACGTCGACGGTGGCGCGGGTGCGATCGGCACCTCGAGCGTGAAGACGGTGCGACCGGAGCCGCTCGCGACGTGCACCTCTCCCCCGTGCGCGTGCGCTGTGGCGGCGACGACGGTGAGCCCGAGCCCGAACCCTTGGATAGCCCGCGACGTCGCCTGCGGGGTTCGGTAGAAGCGGTCGTAGAGTCGCGTCTGCTCCTCGGGCAAGATGTCCGGCCCGGTGTTCGCGACGGCGATGCGGGCGTGGTCACCGTCGACGGCGAGCTCGACGGCGATCGGTGTTCCCGGGTCACCGAACTTCACCGCGTTCACCAGCAGTTCCCGCACCGCCTGACTGAGGCGGGCACCGTCCACGGTGGCAAGCACCTCCTGCGGCGCCGTCGCAGTGATGCGGCGTCCCGCCTCGGGGTGGGCGTCTTCGACGACGGCGACGGCACGGTCCACGAGCGCGGCGACATCCACCCTGCCGAGTCGGAGGGGCGCGTCGGACTCGGCAGCGGCGAGCATCTCCCGGATGCGGTCCATCAGGTCGGCGCTGCGACGACGGACGACGGCGAGATACTCACGCTGCTTGTCGGCATCGGGCGGCGTCTCCTCTTCGAGAAGGTCGAGGAATCCGAGGATGCCGGTCATCGGGGTGCGCAGTTCATGGGAAACGGTCTCGAGGAACTGCTCGCGCAGTTCAGCCGCGTGCGCGATCTCGGTGACGTCGTAGGCGATGAAGACTGTACCGAGGAGGTCGCCGTTGTCACGACGTACGCGTCGGGCCGAGGCGACGACCGCCGTCTGCTGGCCGGGTGGGCCGATCCACGAGATGCCGTCGTCGAGCTCCTCACCGCGCAGGGCGCGTGGCACGATCTGCTGCTCGGGCGGCACGGGAGTGACGCGATCGGCGTCGAAGACGGCGTTGGCGAGGTACGGTGGCGCCGCGAGGTCGATGCCCGCGAGCGATGCTATGCGCGCCGCGTGGCCGTTGGCGGCGACGAGTCGACCGTCGGCGTCGAAGTGCACGATCGCCGCGTTGACCGTGTTGAGCACGTCGCCGAGCAGGATCTCCCCGTCGCGCGACGCCCGCAGCGCCTCGCGCGTCGCCCGCGCGCTCCGCCGGAGGCGCTGCGAGGCGAGCATCGCGACGATGCCGGTCCCGACGCTGAGCATCGGAAGACCGAGCACGTTGAACCATTCCTGCGCGGTCTCCGGCGGCGCCTGGTCGACCAGGTACGGCAGCAGCGTGATGAAGATCGCCCCGATGACGGCACCGAAGATCGCGTACCAGGCGAATCCGTAGGCGAGCCAGAGGATCGGCAGGAGCGCGAGTCCGCCGACCCAGCCGAAGGAGGC
Organism: Microbacterium luteum; assembly: GCF_015277875.1. Lineage (NCBI taxonomy): Bacteria > Bacillati > Actinomycetota > Actinomycetes > Micrococcales > Microbacteriaceae > Microbacterium > Microbacterium luteum. The sequence continues at coordinate 2,677,205 of NZ_CP063814.1, forward strand.
GATCAGGTCGATTCGGAGGAACCCCACGGCGACGATGTCGAGAAGGGGCACGGTCGCGAGCCAGCAGGTGGCGATCCGCTCCCACGGGATCGCGATCCCGGCGATGGTGGCGACGACGATGATCCCGAAGCCGAGGTCGACCCAGGCCGCGCCCAGCAGCTGCGGTGCCGCGACGGCGAGCGCGACGACGAGGTAGAGCACCGCGAGGAGGAAGGGCAACTGCCCGCGCGCCAGCGCGCGGAAGCGCCACCGCACGTCACGATCGTCGGGCAGCGGGTGCATAGCGACCACTCTGTCGTGAAACGTTCCGATTTCCCAGCCTCTACGCCCCGTTTCGCCTCGTCGCTGCGCTCCTCGCTGAACGACCGAGAGGCGCCACCCCACCCCCGTTTCGTCTCGTCGCTGCGCTCCTCGCTCAACGACCGAGAGAGGCGGCCGCCCCCGGTCGTTGAGCGAGCGGAGCGAGACGAAACGACGCCACCATCCCGGTCGTTGAGCGAGCGGAGCGAGACGAAACGAGCCGTCAGCGGATGCGGGCGCGCAGCGCTTCCTCTGAGGTCTCCCGGTCCACGAGCACCGCGCGCGCGAGGTCGCGGGCATCCTCGACGTTCCACAGCAGCACGCCCACCGGCGCGCCGGACTCGTCGCGGTAGTACACGACCGCGCGGTCGTCGCCGAGGTCTACTGTCAGCGGGTCGCACGAGGCGTCGACAGTGCCCACGGCCTCCCAGCGCGTGCCGAATACCTGCGAATAGAAGTACGGCGTGTGCGAATACGGCGTCTCCTCACCCGCCATCGACCGCCCCACGGCCTCCCCCATCTCGTTCGCGTTATCGACGTGCTCGACCCGCGTGCGCCCGAGGATCGGATCAGGGTACTCGGCGATGTCACCCGCGGCCCAGATGGAGCGGTCGTTGGTGAGAAGGTGCTCGTCGACCAGCACGCCGTCGTCGATGGCGAGCTCCGCCGCCACCGCGAGGTCGACGACCGGATCGACGCCGAGCCCGATCACGACCGCATCGCCGGCGCGCTCCTGCCCGTCGTCGAGCACGGCGTGCAGCACGTTGCCCTCGGCGCGGATCTCTTCGACGCGCCGCCCGGGCTGGAGTTCGACTCCGCCGTCGACGAACAGCTTCTCGTAGCGCTCGGCGAGCGCGGGCGGGAACTGCGAGGCGCCGAGCGTCGCGTCGGGGAAGACGAGTTCGGTCTCGACGCCGTTCTGTGCGAGCGCCGCGGCGATCTCGGTGCCGATGTATCCGCCGCCGATGACGATGATGCGCCCGACCCGTCCGGCGAGTTCGCGCAGGCGCCGGTAGTCCTCGGCGGAGCGGAACGCGAGGATGCGGTCATCGCCCTCGGGCGCCGGGATCGTGCGCGGCGTCGACCCGGTCGCGAGCAGCAGGCGCCGGTAGCCGACGAGCTCCCCGTCGTCGGTCTCTACGGCTCGCGAGAACCGGTCGATGCGGGTGACCAGGGTGTTCAGGCGCAGCTCGGCGCCCGTGTCGGCGACGGTGTTCAGCGGCACCTGGTCCCAGGTGAAGTCCGGATCGGTCCACAGCTTCTTCGACAGCGCCGGCCGCGTGTACGGCTCATCGGAGTCGGCGCTGAGGATGCCGATGGTGCCGGCGGTGTCGCGCTCGCGGATGCCGCGCGCGGCCGCGTCGGCGACCATCCCGCCGCCGATGATCAGGTAGTCGTAGGTCTGGATGTCATCGCCCATGGGTACCTCCTCAGATCGTGGCGACCGAGCCGGAGTCGACCCGGTAGTTCGCGCCGTTGACGAACGACGCGTGCTCGGAGCACAGGAAGGCGATCACGGCGGCGACCTCGGCGGGCTCACCGCGGCGCTTCAGCTCCATGTAGGGACGCTCCTCGTCGAGGAACGACGTGATGGCCTCGTCGAACGACGTGCCGAGCTCCGTGGAGCGCTTCTCCATCATCGCGTCGGTCATGGGCGTGTGGATGAACGCGGGCGACACCGCGTTCACGAGCAGCCCCTCCCGGGCGTACGAGCGCGAAAGGCCCTTCGCCAGGGCGAGGATGCCGGCCTTGGCCGCGCAGTACGGGAGCTCGTCGTCGTAGGGCTGCACCGCATCCTCCGACGCGAGGAAGATCAGCCGGCCCCATCCGCCCGTGCGGAGATCCGGGAGGAATTCGCGCACGAGACGCACAGGTCCGTGGAGGTCGATGTCGATGGTGGAGGTCCACCCCTCGTCGTCGATCTCGTGGAACAGGCCCTGCGCGCCGGTGACCCCGGCCGACTGGACGAGGATGTCGATGGCGCCGACCGCCGCCGAGGTCTTGCGGTGCAGCTCGGCCAGGTCAGCGGTGTCGGTGACGTCGGCGGCGTAGGCGAAGAGCGCCCCGTCGGGTGCGTCGAGTTTCGCCGCAGCCTCGTCGAGGGAGGCCTGATCCTTGTCGCTCAGCACGACGATCGCGCCTTCGGCGAGGAGCATGCGCGCCGTCTCCCAGCCGATGCCGGAGTCTCCGCCGGTGATGAGGGCCTTCTTGCCGGTGATTCCAAGGTCCATGTCGAATGCCTTTCTGTCGATGGTGTGGCAGGTCAGGGTGCGGGGTGCGTTTCGTCTCGCTCCGCTCGCTCAACGACCGGAACGGGCTCCGCTCGCTCAGGGATCGGGGCGCCGAAGGTGTGCACGGGGCGCCCGGTCGCGCGGGTGCGGATCCGCAGGATCGATCCGCTCAGCGGCGACGCCTCGAGATCCTCCTCCGTGAGGTTCTCGCGCGCCGTGCCGACGAGCAGCTGGTCGCGATCCGGGCCCGCAAAGGCGACCGACGTCACGTTCGGCGCCGGCATCGGGATGCGCGCGAGGACCTCGCCGTCCGGCGACCAGCAGAGCACCTCGCCCCCGCCGTACACGCCGTTCCAGAACCGCCCGTCGGTGTCGAGGGCGAGCCCGTCGGAGGCGTGCCCGACCAGGAACGGCTCCAGCTCGCCGAGCGGATCGGCACCCGCGGCATACGACCCGCGGTACACCGTCTGCGTCGCGGTGTCGGTGACGTACATCTCGCGTGCGTCGTCGGACCACTCGAACCCGTTGGCCACCCCGAATCCCCCGAGCAGCACGTCGAGCCGGCCGTCGGCGTCGACGAGATACAGACCGGCATCGGGGTCGCCCACGGTGACGTCCATCGCGCCGACGACGAACCGCCCGTACGGGTCGACCTTGCCCTCGTTGAACCGGATGCCGCCATGGGCATGCGTCACGCTCGCGAGCTCATCCACCACGGTGCCGCCGGGCCCGAGCAGCACGACGCGATCCTTCAGCGCCGCGACGAAGCCCCCGCCCTGCGCGGGTTGCACGGCGCTCACCGGCGCCGGGAGCGCGACGACGACGTCGTCCGAGCCGTCCACCGCACCGTCGAGGTGGCCGCGGTGCAGGGTTCCGGCGGTGATGTCCACCCACACGACCTCGCCCGTGCGGTCATCCCAGAAGATGCTCTCCACGAGCACCGACCTCAGCGATCGGAACACCTCGACCTCACCCCGGATCTCAGCGGTCACCGAGCACCTCCGCGGGGATGAGCTGCTCCATCGTGAGAGCGGCGTTGATGAGCGCGAGGTGGCTGAGCGCCTGCGGAAGGTTCCCCCAGAAGGCTCCGTCGTCCTCGGAGATCATCTCCGCGAAGATGCCGACGTCGTTGCCGCGGGAGACCAGGTCGTCCATCGCGGCGAGCGCCTCCTCGTGGCGTCCGACGCAGGCGAGCGCGCTCGCGCGCCAGAACGCGCACGCGACGAAGGTGTGCTCTTCGCGGTCCATTCCCGTGTAGCGATACAGCAGCGGGCCGGCACCGAGCTCGGCGGTCAGCCGGTCGATGGTGCGCGACATCCGCTCGCCGCGGTCGAACCCGCTCTCGGCGTGCAGCAGCACCGACGCGTCGAGATCCGATGTGCCGGGATGCATGACGTACGCACCGACGTCGTCGGACCAGCCGTGTTCGTGCACCCACCCCTCGATGAGGGCCATCTCGGTACGCCACCGCCCGGGCGAGCCGGGGATCACGCCGGCCTCGGCCAGGTGCACCGCGTCGCGGAGCGCCTGCCAGCAGCCCATCTTCGACGACGTGTAGTGCTGCACGTCGTCGAGCTCCCACATGCCCGAGTCGGGATTGCGCCACACGTCGCAGGTGCGGTCCGCCATGTTCGCGAGGAGCCGGCCGGTCGCGGTGTCGAGCACGTTGCCGGCGTCGACGTAGGTGCGACAGATCGAGAAGAGGTCGCCGTAGACGCCGAGCTGCAGCTGGTCGTTGGCGGGGTTTCCGGCGACGACCGGGCCGATGCCGCGCCATCCGGCCACGTCGAAGGTCTGCGTGCCGTCGATGATGCCGCCGCGCAGGTCGTACATCACGTGCAGGTCGGGCCCTTGCTCGCGGATGGTGCGCACGAGCCACGAGATCGACGCGTGCGTCTCCTCCCGCAGCCCGAACCGCACCAGCGCACGGGCGGTGTAGGCGAGGTCGCGCACCCACGCGAGCCGGTACTCCCAGTTCTTGCCGCCGCGTGCGCTCTCGGGGAGCGAGGTCGTCGCCGCCGCCGCGATGGCGCCGGTGGGAGCGTAGACGAGGAGCTTCAAGGCGAGGGCGCTGCGCTGCACGTCGCCCGCCCACGGGCCGCTGTAGCCGAATTCGCGCGACCACAGGCGCCACTGATCGACGGTGCGATCGATGCCTCGCTGCACGTTTCCGGGCACCGGGAAGTGCAGCGGCTCGCCGTCGGTGGCCGAGATGACCAGCAGGTGGCGGGATCCCTCGCCGGTCGTGAAGCGGCCGGAGATCGCCGGACGCCCGTCGATGTCGTCGGCATCGGAGGGGTCGTGGTTCTCGCCGTCGACGGCGAGGGAGGTCGCACCCACGCGCAGGATGCGCCGATCCCGCACGTGCTCCAGCCACGGCCCCGCGGTCTGCAGCCGGGTGCCGGGGGTCACGGCCCACGCGAACTCCACCGTCCCCCTCACGCCGTCGATGCGGCGGGCGAGCTCGGCCCACGGGAGGCGGCCGGCGACGCCGGTGACCATCGTGTCGGTGACACGGGCTCGACCGGATGCGGTGTCGAACGTCGTGACGAGCACGTTGGTGTTCGCGACGTAGCGGCGGCGAACGGTGTAGGCCTCGACGGGTTCCAGGTCGATGCACCCGCCGGTGACGTCATCGATCAGGCGGGCGAACACCGGCGTGGAGTCGAGGTTGGGCAACGGCATCCAATCGACGCGCCCGTTGCGGCCGACGAGGGCGACCGTGCGCCCGTCGCCGATCGGCGCGTAGGTGCGCAGGTCGACGCCCGGAGCCGGCGCGGGGCGGTCCGGCGAGGTGTCGTGCATGGGCCCCACGCTAGGAACCGAACCCGACCGTCGACGGAGGCTTGCATCATCGCCCGCTTCGGAGTACGCGCCGCCGCGTTGCGCGGCGCGGGGAAAGTAGCAACCGATGCCCGATCCTGCAAGCCCGTTCGCGCACCCCGGCACGGGGCCTAGCGTCTCTCCCGTTCATTCCTCACGAAAGGGAGGTTTCCCATGGCCGATTCGACCTCGACGAAGAACAAGCGCCGCCCCGCCCGCGGCGGCTCGGGTGCAGGACTGACGGACGAGCAGAACGCGGAGAAGGGCTTCACCGCGTCGAAGCAGCTCAGCGAGAGCATGCAGAAGGTGATGGTCGATCTGATCGAACTGTCGCTGCAGGGCAAGCAGGCCCACTGGAACGTCGTCGGCAAGAACTTCCGCGACACCCACCTGCAGCTCGACGAGATCATCGACGCCGCACGGGAGTTCACCGACACGATCGCCGAGCGCATGCGCGCCCTCCACGCGCTCCCGGACGGTCGCAGCGACGTGATCGCCGAGACGACCACCTTGCCGGAGTTCCCGCAGGGCGAGATCGACACCGCGGAAGTCATCGACCTCATGACCGAGCGACTGGATGCGGTCACCGGCACGGTCCGCGATGTGCACGACGGCATCGACGAGGAAGACCCCACGACCGCGGATCTCCTCCACGAGGTGCTCGAGCGTCTCGAGCAGCTGGCCTGGATGGTCAGCGCCGAGAATCGCGTTCCGAAGAAGCGTTGACGGGAGTCGTCATGGCGAACATGTACACGATGCAGGACCCGACCACGCAGTTCCCGCGTCCGCCCTTCCCGCCGCAGCAGCAGGGCGCGCCCGGAACGGTCCACGCGATGGACCCTGCTCCCGACCATGGCGAGCAGAGCTATGTCGGCACGGGCCGACTTCCGGGTCGCAGGGCACTCGTGACCGGAGCCGACTCCGGCATCGGCCGCGCGGTCGCCATCGCCTACGCCCGGGAAGGTGCCGACGTGGCACTGAGCTACCTGCCCGAGGAGCAGAAGCAGGCCGAGGAGGTCGCGGCGCTCATCGAGAAGGAGGGGCGCAAGGCCCTCCTTCTCCCCGGCGACCTGCAGGACGAGCAGACGAACGTCGACGTGGTGGCGAAGACCGTCGGGGAGCTCGGCGGCATCGACATCCTGGTGATCAACGCCGGCGCGATGCCGACGGTGGACAGCATCGACGACTTCGACACGCACACGCTCGACCACGTCATGAAGGCCAACATCTATCCGCTGTTCTGGCTGACCAAGGCAGCCTCACCCCACCTGCCGGCCGGAGCCGCGGTGATCACGACCTCGAGCGAGCAGGGCTTCCAGCCCTCGCCGTCGCTCGCGGAGTACGCCGTGTCGAAGGCCGGGATCGCCAACTGGACCCGGGCGCTCGCACAGCAGCTCATCGGGCGCGGCATCCGGGTGAACGGCGTGGCCCCGGGCCCGGTGTGGACGCCCCTGCAGCCGGCGTACGTGCCGAACGAGAAGATCGAGCACTTCGGCGAGCAGACCCCGATGGGGCGGGCCGGCCAGCCGGTCGAACTCGCGCCGGCGTTCGTCTTCCTCGCATCGCAGGAGTCGAGCTACGTCGTGGGCGAGACGATCGCGGTCACCGGCGGCGTGCCCATCCACTGACCGCGCCTCACGTCGCGAAGGCCCCGCTCCGGCGGGGCCTTCGCCGTGTCAATAGTCTCCGACTTGGTCGGTGCGGTCACGGCCCGCGCCGAACCGCTTCAGGTGCACCCTGCGGGCCAGACGGATGCCCGGTCGCACGAGGAACTGCACGCTGCCGGCGATGAAGAACCATGTGGCGACGATCGACGTCGACTCCCAGAGGAACAGCACGCTCCCCACCACGAACAGCACGCCGATGAGCACGTCGTTGACAATGCTGAGGGTCTCGTAGCGGTTGCGGATGACGAGTTCGTCACGTCCCACCGGGACGTCGATGTCGGTGTTGCGGTCGCGGCGGCTCGCTGAGGTCATCAGACCATCATCTCGGCGAGCCCGATCGCTCTGTCAACCCGGTGCCGCATCCTGACGAGGTCTGTTGGGCTGGTCAGATCGACCCGGACCCGACAAGCGAGGAGAAGACGATGACGGTGATCGACCAGATGTGGTCCTCCCACCCGCAGGTGGACGGCGGCGACACGAGCGAGCTCGTGCGCCGCTGCCTCGAGGCGTGCGTGGAGTGCGCGCAGGTGTGCACCGTGTGCGCGGATGCCTGCCTCGGCGAAGAGATGGTGGCCGACCTGGTCGGCTGCATCCGCCTCAACTCCGACTGCGCGGACATCTGCGCTGCGACGTCGACCGTGCTGGCTCGACAGACCCAGCCCGACCTCGCCGTCGTGCGGGCCGTACTCGAGGCCTGCCGCACGGCGTGCGCCGCGTGCGCTGCCGAGTGCGGCAGCCATGCCGACATGCACGACCACTGCCGCGTGTGCGCGGAGTCGTGCCGGCGCTGCGAGCAGGCCTGCACCGACCTGCTCGCCGCTCTCTGACGCCGCACGCGGCGGCTCGGTCTCATAGGTTGAGCACAGATTTCTCTGGGGATCGACATCACGGCGACGCCTACCGTCGCGGGCATGCAGAAATCCGCAATGCCCCGACGACGGGCGATCACCCGCACCCCCGCCGCGATCGGAACAGCGACGCTGGTCACCGTCGGCCTCGCCCTCGCCGGGTGCACCGCTGAGACGACGAGCACCGAAACCGCCGAGCCGACGACAACGGCCGAGAGCACGCCGAGCGCGACCGCCGAAGCGACGACGGACGTCGTCGCGCTGGCCGAGGCGTTCGCGGCGACCCTCGACGCGGATCAGCAGGCGTCGCTCTTCCAGGAGTACACCTTCGACAACGCCGCCAACTGGTCGAACTTCCCCAATGCCCTGCTGGCCGGCGGTGGCCCGGGCGCGCAGAGTTCGTCGGGCGGCCGCGTCGGCCTGCAGACCGACAGCCTGACCGACGAGCAGTGGACCGCCCTGGAGGATCTCCTGCGCGCGGTGACCGGTTCGGCCGAGAACGAGGGCTTCGACGAGATCGTGCAGCACCTCGCCGGCGACGACTACCTCGCCGACAACGGCGGCGGGTCGGACTACGGTGAGGGTCAGTTCTTCGTCGCGTTCCTCGGCACCCCGTCGGACTCGGGAACGTGAGTACGAGGCCGAGCTGGATGAGACCTACGTCGCCTTCTCGGGCGGCACCGCGATGGACGCCGTCGGCGACTACATCCGCATCGACGGCCCGTCGGTGTGGATCGAGTTCTCGATGCAGAACGGCATCGTGCTCTCCGGCGCGCATCCCCACGCGGTGTGGCGCGACAAGCAGAACGACTACGGCGGGCTCACCTCGTGACCCACCCCCAGATCGCCCGCGGTCCCGTGCCTCCCCCCACACGGGGCCGCGGGCTCGGTCGCCGCATGATCCCGCTGATCGCGGGCATGTTCGTCGCCCTCGTCGGTGTGTTCGTCGTCGCGGCCCCGGCATCGGCCCATGTCGTACCCTCGACGGTCATCGCCCTCGACGCCCACGACGATGGCGTGACGGCCGCCCTGACGCTTCCCGCGGCCGACCTCGAGCTCGCCTCCGGCATCGACGTGCCCGATGACGCCGGAGCGGTGATCGACGCCGACACCGCCGACGCCGTCGAGGCCTACCTCGAGGAGCACATCGCCGCGACGTCGGATTCCGGCTCGTGGGATGTGGCGGTCGCGGACATCGCCCTGGCAGACGTGGAGCAGTGGGGTACCGGCGCCTTCCTCGCGGTGACCGCGACGGCGGAGCTGACCGCTCCGACGGCGGCCGACGCCCGCAGCTTCGTGCTGGCCTACGACGCGATCATCCATCAGGTGGTCACCGCCGACATCTTCGTGACTCTGCAGAACGACTGGGTCACGGGCGAATTCGAATCGACCCGCGACCTCGGCACCATTCAGGTCGACACCGTCACCGGGACGGTCTCGCCGTTGCCGATCGACCTCGACGACGGCAGCCTGTGGCAGGGATTCACCGGCATGGTCGGCCTCGGCCTGTCGCACATCGCCGAGGGCACCGACCATCAGCTGTTCCTGCTGACCCTCCTCCTCCCCGCACCCCTCCTCGCGGCCGCCGGGCGCTGGCGCGGCAACGCACCGGTGCGCACGACCGTCCGGCGCATCCTGGGCGTCACGATCGCGTTCACCATCGGCCATTCGGTGACGCTGGCGTTGGGCACCCTCGGGCTGCCGGTGCCGGTGCCGCTGGTCGAGGCGCTCATCTCGGCGAGCATCATCGTCGCCGCCGTCCATGCCATCCGTCCGATCTTCCCCGGGCGGGAAGCGCTCGTGGCCGCGCTTTTCGGGCTCATCCACGGGATGGCCTTCTCGCTCACGCTCACGGCTCTCGATCTGACCGGCTGGCAGCTGATGCTGAGCCTGCTGGGCTTCAACCTCGTGATCGAGCTCATGCAGCTCGCGGTCGTCGCCCTCGTGCTGCCGCCGCTGGTCGTGCTCGCCCGAACGCGCGTCTACACGCCGCTGCGGATCGTCGCCGCCGGCCTCATCGCCCTCGCGGCGATCGGGTGGGTTCTCGACCGCCTCGGCGTCGCGAACGCCATCGCGACGATCGCGGATGGGATCGGTGCGCTGAGCCCGTGGATCGCCGGCGCGCTGTGGGTGGCCGCCGCCCTCACGGTGGTGCGTGCGCGCGGTCGCCATCTTGTCGACCGCCGATGCGCGGCCCCTGTGGAGACCGGGAGTGTCCTCAGGGCTGGCTGAAGCTCACGGATGACGGCCCAGACCGCTCGTATGGTGACGAGACGACGCGACGACAGGAGCCCTCGTGAGCACATCGACGATCCGTGCGACGCCACGCAGCGGCGCGACCCTGCCGATCATCGCCGCCCTGGCCACCGCGTACCTCGCGGCCGTGCTGTGGCTGACGGTGCGCCCCCTGCCCTGGGTGACCGAGACGAATGAGACGCCTCTCGGCGTGCTCAACCCCGCCGCGTGGCTCGACACGGCGGCATGGGTCGACGGCCCGTCGGCCGAGATCGTCGCCAACGTCGTGATGTTCCTACCCGCCGGGGTCTTCAGCGCACTTCTTCTCCGCGGCGGGATGCGCGTGCTGGCGCCGCTCGCGCTGACGGTGTTCATCGAGGTGGTGCAGATCCCGCTCGAGAGCCGGATCTCGCATCCTCGCGACCTCGTGGCCAACGCGCTGGGTGCGATGCTCGGGCTGGCCGCCGTCGCGGTCGCGAGATGGATGGGTCGCCGCCTGCGTCAGGGACCGGCATCCGCCCGAGTGTGATGGAGCTCCAGCGCCGGCGGGCCGTCATCGGCAGTTCGGTGGGAACCATCATCGAGTGGTACGACTTCACCCTGTACGGGCTGGCGTCGGCGCTCGTGTTCGCACCGCTCTTCTTCCCGGGAGCGGGCGATCTCGCCGGCATCCTGAGCGCGTTCGCGACGTTCGCCGTCGGGTTCGCGGTGCGTCCGATCGGCGGCCTCATCTTCGCCCACTTCGGCGACCGCATCGGCCGCAAGGCGACCCTGCTGGCGACGCTCCTGATGATGGGCACCGCCACGACCCTCATCGGTCTGCTGCCCACCGGCGAGCAGATCGGCATCCGGGCGCCGATCCTGCTCATCCTCATGCGCCTGTTCCAGGGCGCCGGGGCCGGTGCGGAGTTCGCCGGGGCGATGACGATGGCCAGCGAATCGGCGCCGTCGACCAACCGTGCGTGGACGGCCGGCTTCCCCGGCGCGTCGGTGTACGTCGGGATGGCGCTGGCGACGACGGCCTTCGCGATCATCACCGCCGTCATGCCGCTGGAGCAGTTCCAGGCGTGGGGATGGCGCATCCCGTTCATCGCGAGCATCGTCATCGTCGCGTTCGCCCTGTACTTCCGCCTGCGGGTGAAGGAGACCGCCGCTTTCGAGACCGCCGAGCGCGAGGGCACCGTGCAGCGCGCGCCGCTGACCGAGGCCGTCCGTACCCACTGGCGCTACCTGCTCGCCGGCATGGCACTGTTCGTCTTCATCCTGCCGTGGGTGTACGTCGTGCAGACCTGGTCCATCTCGTACACGACCGGCACGCTGTCGGTCGACGCGACCCACGCGCTCATCGGCGTGGTCGTCGCCGAGCTGCTGACCATCCCGGCGACGCTGCTGTTCGGCCGCCTCGCCGACCGCATCGGCCGCAAGCCGGTGCTGATGGGCGCGGCGATCTTCGCGGTGCTGTTCGCCTTCCCGATGTTCCTGCTGTTCCAGACCGAGGATTCGTGGCTCGTGGGCCTCGCGCTCGTGCTGGGGCTGGCGATCATCCAGGGCGCGACGATCGGCGTCTCTGCGGCGATGCTGGCCGAGCTGTTCCCGACGCGGGTGCGCTGGAGCGGCATCGCGATCTCGCGCGAGATCCCGGCCGCGCTCGTCGGCGGCACCGCTCCCCTCGTCGCGGCCGCCCTCGTCGGTGCCGCCGGCGGCGCACCCTGGCTCGTCGCCGGCTACCTCGTCGCGCTGAGCGTGATCGGCATCATCGGCATCGCCTTCCTGCCCGAGACGCTGCACCGCTCCCTCAACGCTGCACCGGAGCAGACTCGGGAGCGCGCGACCGCCTGACACCGTGGCCTGAGGCCTCCGGCAGCAGGGCGTCGAAGACCACGTCGTCACCGGACTGCGTGACCGTCACATCGACGCCCCGCGTGCCGAGGCCCTCGGCTCGACTCGCCTGCTCGCGCAGCCGACCGTTGGAGATGGCACGCACGCGCATCCGGCCGTCGTCGGCCACATCGAGGTCGACGACGGCCGACCGCGCGCCGGAATGCTTGACCGCGTTCACGAGCGCCTCGTTGACGACCTCGACCACCTGCCGCGCGATGTCGGCATCCATCATCGCGATGGCTGCGCCGTCGGAGGTCTTCACGGTGACCTCCAGCACGGCACCCCAGGCACCGAGGATGCGCTCGATCGGGCCCGCACCCGCATCCCCGAGCTCGCCGACCCGGGTCGCGGCGGGGTGCTCACGGTCCTCGACACCGAGCATGCGATCGAAAGCGTCGTCGGTCTCGCGTCGAAAGTCCGCCAGGTGCCTCTCCCGCACGTGGCCCTCGTCGACGTGCGCGGCGAGCACCACGCAGCGTCCTTGCACCCGGCCGTGCAGCAGACTCACCGCCCGGGGCAGCGGGTCGTGAGCGCGGGCCGTCTCCTCGGCGAGGTCACGCGCGACATCGGCGAGGAGCGTCTCGGCCCGTCGCGCCACGGCGCGCGCCTGGCGCACCGCGTCGATGCAGAGGGAGAGGACGATCACGAGCCCCGGGACGGCGATGACGCCGACGAGTCCCACGACGCCGATGTCGGGCAGGAGCGTGAGCGAGAGGGCAGCGACCGCAACGCCGGCCGCCGTCCAGACCGCGACGAAGAGGATGGGGCGCAGCGGACCCTGCCGGTCCGGGATGACCCACCGCACCACGGCTCCAGCGGCCAGATCGATCGCGGCGACCCCGAGCATCCCGAGCACCACCACCGGCAGACCGCCCGCCGCGAGCGAGAACGGAAGGGTGCCGATGACGTAGACCATCGCCACGACGAGCCAGGGGGTCGCGACGAGTCGCTCCGACAGCGAGCGCCGCACCCGCACGGTCGTGTCGATGACCTCCGGCTCGGATATCGCCTCGGCGACCTCGACGGCGAGGCGCTCGAGCGCGTGGCTGCTCGAGCGCACCTCGTCGGCGTAGGAGCGGACGGCGTCGAAATCGAGCGGTCCCGCGAGCATGCGGTCGCGCTCCGCACGCAGCCGGCCGGCGGTGTCACCGAGCGTCTGCCGCGTGAGCGCGACCTGTTGGCGGGCACGGGAGAGGCGCACCTGCATCGTCGCGAGGGCATTGCGCAGGCGGGCGCTCGTAGCGCGGCGTTCGGCATACTGTGCGTGGGTCACGGCGACGAGCGAGAACAGCACGATGGCGGAGATGAGGTTGGTCACCGTGCGGGGGCCGAAGTGGCCGGCGCTGCTCAGACCCCACAGCTGCACCCCGAGCCAGTCGTTCAGCGGGGTCCGGATGCAGGTCACGAGCAGGAGCGCGGCGACCACCGTCATGCCCCGCGCCGCACGCGCACGGATGCGGCGTTCAGCGATCGCCGCGGGCACGAGCAGCACGGCCAGCACGACCCAGCCGAGCGCCGCGACCACGACGGCTTTCGCGTAACCCTCGAGCGAGGCGTTGTCGAGGGTCGGCACGCCCACGAACGTCGCGAGGACGAACGACAGCCCTGTGCTCCAGCGGTTGAAGAACGCGCCGCCGGAGACCGCATCCGCCCAGATCGCCACTGCTCTCCGGGCACGACGGACACGCGTTTCGCCGGCGAGACGCACGCGTGCGGAGAGGAGCTCGGGGTAAGGCATTCGGGTGACCTTCCAAGCGGGTACCCCTTACGTTAGCGAAGCGCCCCGCTCAGCGGTTCGACCACGTGCCGGTGCTCGGCGATCCGCCCATCCCGCAGCACATACAGGTCGGCGAAACGCGTCGCCGCGCCGCCCGTGCGCAGCACCGAGAACGCGGCCACACCGTCGCCGGCGGCGACCAGCGCCTCGAGCGCGAACGACGCGGCCGGATCCTGGGTGAACAGCGCTGCCAGTTTCGCCATGACTCCCGCGCGCGTCGTGTCGCCGTCGTCGGGAGTGCGATCGACGAAGTCGTCGGCGATGAGGTCGTCGATCCGGTCGAGGTCGTGCGGTGGCGTGAGGACGACGTCGAAGAATCGCTGCACGACCTCGGCGTTGCGACGCGCCGCGTCCGAATCCGCCGCGACCGTCGCACCTATGTCTGCCATCACGCGCCCTCATCCCGGCCCATCTGGTCGGTATGGTAGCGACCCTCCACCAGCGCCGACACCCCCACCGTGCCGCGGATATGGCCGGACTAGCATGGCTGACCATGACCGACGCCAAGACGATGGTTCGCAGCACTCTCACGCTGGGCGATGATCCGTTCCGCCTCGCGCAGGATCAAGACCTCGAGGACCTGCAACACCGGATCGCGACGGCGATCAAGGACGGCGGAGGATTTGTGACCTTCGTCGTCGTCGGCAACCGCACGGTGAGCCTGTTCATGACGGGCCGCGAGCGGATCGCCCTGACCGTGGAGACGGTGCCCTACGACAGCCGTGACACGGGCGACACGGACACGCCGTGGGGCGGACTGTTCGACGGCGGACACGACGGTCGCAGCGCGATCGACGGCATCTGACACCCGGCGATCATGTCCCCCTTTCGGGGGACAATCTCAGGCGAGCGGCGCTAGCGTTGATGCAAGCACCCCACGGGTGCGACCGTCCCTTCCCTCCCGCCCAACCGGAGAGGGAAGGGACGATCTCGTTGCGCACGATAACGCGTCTCGACGGTGACGGCCAGGCCTCGTGCGGCCGATCACTAGCAGAGATCGCCGCACTTGACGAGGCCCCTCTCCGCGGCGGTGTCCGAGCGTAGCGTCGCGGTGACACCACGTCGAAAGGAGCCGTCATGGGACTTGACGACAAGATCAGCAACGCCGCCGAAGACCTTCAGGGCAAGGGCAAGGAGGCGGCCGGCAAGAGCACCGACGACGAAAGCCTCGAGCGCGAAGGCCAGGCCGACCAGACCAAGGCCAACCTGAAGAAGGCCGGCGAGAACGTGAAGGATGCCTTCAAGTAAGGCGCCTGCGATCCCGACCGAATGCCCCGTCGATCGACGGGGCATTCGTGTGAGGACAGACATGCTCATCGATACCCCTACGCTCGCCATATGAGTGCTGTGCGCGCCGCCATGGTGTGGAATCCATCGAAGACCGACCGGGAGACGCTCGAAGAGCCACTGCTGCGCGTCTTCGACGCTGACGAGATCGCGTGGTTCGAGACGACCGTGGACGACCCCGGCCAGGGCGTCGCGGCCCAGGCTCTGGCAACGGCGCCCGAGGTGGTCATCGTGGCGGGCGGCGATGGCACGGTGCGCGCGGTGGCCGAGCATCTCGCGGATGTGCGGGCCGACGTCGACCTCGGTCTCGTTCCTCTCGGCACCGGAAACCTGCTCGCCCGCAACCTCGACGTGCCGCTGCGGAACGTGCCGGCCGCCGTGGAGCGAGCCGCGACCGGCACGCCACGCGGCATCGACGTCGGGTGGGTCGAGGTCGATCTGGCCGAGGGGGCGGAGCGGCACGCCTTCGTGGTGATGATCGGATTCGGCATCGACGCGAACATGATCGCCGAGACCGATGAGGGGCTGAAGAGCAAGGCCGGCTGGTTGGCGTACGTGGAATCCCTCGGGCGGGCGCTCCGCGCCAGCGACCTGGTCTCGTTCGAACTCACCGTGGACGACGAGCCCGGTCGTGACGAGACCGGGCACACCCTGCTCATCGGCAACTGCGGCACCTTGCAGGCGGGTTTCGCCCTGCTGCCTGATGCCGACCCGGGCGACGGCGAGCTCGATTTCCTGATGCTGAGCGCGGATGGGCTCGCCCCCTGGCTGGGAACTCTCACGACGATGCTGTGGGACAGCAATCTGGGTCGCATGATCCGCCGCGACGATGACGACGGCTCGACGGACACGGACGACATCACGCACGGCCGCGCCCACAGCATCCACGTGTCACTGCCGGCGCCTCGCGTGTTCCAGATCGACGGCGAGGAGATCGGCGAGGCCCGCGCCTTCCGGGTGTCGATGCAACCCGGCGCCCTCCGCGTGCGCTGACCGCCGCCACCCCCGTTCGTTGAGCGAGGAGCGCAGCGACGAGACGAAACGGGGCTCGCTCAGCGATCGGCGTGTGCGCGACGGGCGTGGCGGAAGCGCGCGAACAGCGTGGCGATGACGATGAGCGCCACCGCGACGATCGCGGCGACACCGGTCGCCGGCGAGTACGGCTCGTCGGTGAATCGGGCGACGGCGACCCACGCGATCCCCCAGCTGAGTGACAGCGCCGGCGCGATACGGCCGCCGCCCCAGAACCCCAGCGCGATGCCGACCGCTGCGGCGGCGGCCAGCACCAGCGACGACCAGATCTCGGGAGCGATGCCGAACCCGTCGAACCCGGCGGCGACGAGGATCGCGGTGGCATTCGCAACGGTCGCGATGATCACCCATCCGAGATACAGCCCGATGGCCCCGTGGCGACCACAACCTCGACCCGGTTCTTCGGCGCGGTGCGGCGCAGGGTGACGAAGATGCGGCACAGCACGACCAGCAGCAGCACGATGACCGGCAGGCTGAGGTACAGCAGGTCGGCCTGCACGACGCCGATCCACACCGCATTGAGAATCAGGGATGCCGCGACCCACCAGCCGATGCGCTGGCGGGTGTCGTGGCGTTGCGCGGGCAGCGCCTGCCATATCGCGTACGCGAGCATGCCGGTGTAGATGACGCTCCAGATGCGGAACGCTCCCGTTCCTGGGGCGGTGAGGGTCGAGTCAGCGTCGAGGAAACCGCCGGCGGCCTCTTGGATCGGGGTTCCGAAGAACGCCCCCGACCCGATGAAGGCCGCGATGATCGCCAGCACGGAGCTGACGAGGATGATGATCTGCCGGGCGAGGTCACGCCCGCGCGTGGTGGGATCGGTTCGAGTCGTCGTCGACGTGGACACGGTCTACCTCCAAGGTTGCGACGCATGCGGTCATCAGTGTCTTCCGACGACGGGCGCCCGCCGGATGCACGTTCGTCAGAACCTCTCCCAGAGCTCGTGCGCCGTGATGCCGTCGTCGGCGACCCCGTCGACGTCGCGAACGGGCTGCAGCTCGAAGTCATCGGGCGCGTGCCGTGTGAGGACCGCCGTGTAGTCGGGATGCTCGGTGACCTTCACCTCGAACCGGTCCGTGTCGATCAGACGGAGAATCACTTCGTTACCTCGGCGCGAGAGGAACGACACCTCCTTCTCCTCGGCGGTGGGAAGCGGCAGCCCCTCGAAGTCACTCACGGCATGACTCTACGTGCGGGCGACGACAACACGCCCACCGGGATGGCACAAGTTCCGCCGCGACGCAAGGGCCGTCACCGGACGACGTTCCAAGCGAGCATGGATGCATGCCCGATCGCCGGATCTCCTCCCGCCCGCCTGTCCGAGACCTCCCCGCTCCTCAGCGACGCGGCTACGGGATCGCGTGGTCGCGCGTCGAGGAGGGCTTCTACGTGGCCAACCGCGACGGGGTGTTCCTCGGATACCTCGACCGCGAAGCCGACGGCACCTACCTCGTCTTCAACGGACGGTCGCAGCGTGTGGGCGCCGCGACGGAACGTCTCGAGGCGATGAGAGTGCTCATCGACCACCACACCGACGCACCCCTCGAGGCGGCCGTATGACTCCGCCGGAAGCGACTCCGTCGACGCCGGACAGCGACCAGCTCATCTCGCTCGTCTACATCAGCACGGCGACCGCGCCGCTGGATGATGCCGCCCTTCACGGCATCCTCACTCGCGCTCGGGAAAACAATGCCCGCCTCGACGTGACCGGGATGCTGCTGTACCGCGAGGGCCAGTTCGTACAGATCCTCGAGGGCGCGAGCGGTGCGGTGCACGATCTGGCGGATGAGATCCGGGCGGATCCGCGCCACACCGACATGAGCGTCATCCTCGACGAACCGATCGAGGCGCGCGAATTCTCCGACTGGAGCATGGGCTTCCAGCCGATGTCGACACCGCGCACGGCGCTGCCCGACGGCTTCCGCGACACGTTCGCCGATCTCGACGCCTCGGCCGAGAGCACCCGCATCATGCGCGCGGTGCGCGAGATCAGCCTCTGGTTCCGGGTCCGCTCTGCGTCTGGGGCGGATGAGGCGGCCTGACGCGGCCGCCACATCCGCCACCCCCGCTCACGCAGGCAGGGCGTCCCCCGTCGCGATCCACACCGTCGTCTCCCCCGCGACCACGCCGTCGGGCGTCGCCCCGCTCGCGAGCACGACCTCGTCGGCGGCCTCGGTGGTGAGCGCGTAGGGCTCGCCGCCGAAGTTCGTCACCACCTGCCACCCGTTCGGCCGCGCGATGTGCAGCACATCGTCGCGACCGGTTTCGATCCAGGTGAGGCCTTCGTCGGTCTGCAGCGCATGCCGCAGCGCGAGCGCCCGGCGGTAGAAGTGGAGAGTCGAGTCGGGATCCGCTTCCTCCCTCGAGACCGCGTGCTGTGCAAACCACTCCGGCTGCGGCAGGTGCGGTGCGGCGTCACCGAAACCGAGCGAGGCACCTTCCGCGGTCCACGGTAGCGGCACCCGGCATCCGTCTCGGCCGATCTCGGCCCCGTGGGTACGGAAGTACGTCGGATCCTGGCGCTGCCCGGCGGGAATGTCGGCGACCTCATGCAGGCCGAGCTCCTCGCCCTGGTAGAGGTAGGTCGACCCGGGAAGCCCGAGGATGAACGCCGTCGCCGCACGGGCGCGACGCAGTCCCCGCTCACGGTCGAGCCCTTCTTCGGCTCCCCCGTCGATCAGCCACTGACCGCCGTGACGCGTCGGCATCCCGGTGTCGGCTGTCGGCGTGACCAGCCCGTACCGCGTCGCGTGCCGGACGACGTCATGATTCGACAGCACCCAGGTGCTCGACGACCCCGACCCGGCGGCAAGCGCGAGATTCTCGGTGATGATCGACCGGAAGCTCCGGGCGTCGAAGTCCGCTTCGAGCAAGTCGAAGTTGAACGCCTGGCCGAGGCTCTCGGGGCGGGCGTACAGGTGGATGCGCGACGGGTGCACCCACGCCTCGGCGACGGCGGTGCGCGGCGGATCGTAGGAGTCGAACACCTCGCGCCACTGGGCGTAGATCTCGTGGACGTCGTCGCGGTCGATGAGCGGGTGGTTGCCGTCCTGCGGGATGAGGGCGAGCTCGTCCTTGGAGGGGAGCGGCTCGGTGAGGTCTTTCGTGAGCATGTGGGCGACGTCGATGCGGAAGCCGTCGACACCGCGGTCGGACCAGAAGCGCAGTGTGGTGACGAAGTCGTCGCGCACCTGCGGATGGTCCCAGTTCAGGTCCGGCTGCTCGCGGGCGAAGTTGTGCAGGTACCACTGGCCGTCGGCGACCCGCTCCCAGGCAGACCCCCCGAAGACCGAGACCCAATCGGTGGGCGGTTCCGACCCATCCGGTCCGCTCCCCTCGCGGAAGATGTATCGCTCACGCGCCGCCGATCCCCGGCCCGCCGCCAGCGCCTCCTGGAACCAGGCGTGTCGGTCGGACGTGTGGTTCGGCACGATGTCGACGACGACCCTGATGCCCCGCTCGTGAAGAGCGACCAGCATGCGGTCGAAGTCCTCCAGCGTTCCCAGCCGCGGGTCGACGTCGCGATAGTCGGCGACGTCGTAGCCCCCGTCGGCGAGGTCGGACGGATAGAACGGGCTGAGCCAGACCGCGTCGATGCCGAGAGCGGCCAGGTAGTCCGCTCGCGACGTGACGCCCGGGATGTCGCCCAGCCCGTCGCCGTCGGTGTCGGCGAAGCTGCGCGGGTAGATCTGGTACACCGCGGCCTGACGCCACCACGGCGCGGTGCTGCCGTCGAGGCGGACGTCTTCGGCGGTCGGAGACAGTGACAAGGTGAGTCCTTTCGGGGTCTGGGGTGCGGAACGGGGCGTCGGGCCGGTCAGCCCTTGACTGCCCCCTGGGTGACGCCGGCCATGACCCATCGCTGGGCGAAGAGGTAGGCGACGATCGCCGGCGCCATCGCCATGAGGTACGACGCGAACGACACGTTGTAGTTGTTGCTGAACTGGGTCTGGAAGAGGTTCTGTCGCACCGGCAGCGTCTGCAGCGCCGGGTCGGAGATGATGAGCGAGGGCATCATGAAGTCGTTCCACGCGTACAGGAAGGCGAAGATGCCGACGGTGGCGCTCATCGGTGCCAGCAGCGGGAAGATCAGCTTCCAGAAGGTCTGCCACGTGGTCGCGCCGTCGATGCGCGCGCTCTCTTCGAGTTCGATCGGGATCGAGCGCAGGAACGCGGTGAACAGCAGCACGCTGAAGCTCAGCTGGAACATCGTGGCCAGCAGGATGACCCCGAACGGGTTGTCCAGGCCGAGGCGACCGGTCAGCTGGATCTGCGGCAGAGCCACGACCGGGAAGGGGATGAACATCGCCGCCAGCAGGTAGAAGAACGAGTAGCGGAACAGCCGCCGCTCCCAGTTGCGCACGATGGCGTACGACGCGAACGCGGCGAGCACGATCGTGGCGGCCACCGTGCCGGCCGTCACGAGCACCGACATGGCGGCACCGACGGGGAAGCGGGTGAGGGTCCACGCTTCGACGAAGCCGTCGAAGCTGATCGGCGACGGCAGCGAGAAGGCGTTGCCGTCGACGGCCTGTCCGGTCGTCTTCAGCGCCATGGTCACCGTCACGTACAGCGGCAGGAGAACCGTGACGCTGCACAGCAGCAGGATGACCGTTCCGGACCAGTTGACCTTCTCTTTGCGCTCCTTCGGGCGGACCGCGTCGCGCGCGGCGCCACGGTCGGTGCGGCGGAGGGAGACGTCTGCTTGCTCGAAGGAGAGCGCCGGCTGCGTGGTCATGAGAGCTGGTTCCTTCCCCGCGTGAGGGAGAGTTGGAAGAGGGAGATGAGCACGGCGACGAGGAAGAAGATGGTCGCGTTGGCCATCTGATAGGCGTAGTCGCCGCCGTTGAAGCCCGCGATGATGGTCATCGCGACGCTGCGGGTGGCGGTGCCCGGACCGCCGTTGGTGAGCCCGACGATGATGTCGTACGCGTTCAAGAACCCCTTGAATCCGAGGATCACGTTGATGACGACGTATCCGGCCACAAGCGGGAGCGTGATGCGCAGCAGCTGCTGCGTCTTGGATGCACCATCCAGGTCGGCGGCCTCGTAGACGTCGCCGGGCACCGACAGCAGCCCGGCGATGTAGATGAGAAGGGTGCCGGGGATCGCCTGCCATGCGGTGACGATGACGATCGCGACCCATGCGAGGTCGGGATTGGCGAGCAGGCTCGTCTCCAGCGCCGGGATGCCGACGGCGGCGCCGATCGAGGGCAGCGAGTTGGAGAAGAGGAAGTTGAAGACGTAGGCGATGATGATGCCCGAGATCACCATCGGGATCACGAACACCGCTCGCAGCCCCATCCGCAGCCGAACCCGAGAGGTCAGGCCGACCGCGAGGAGGAACGCCACGACGTTCACGACGATCACCGTGGCGATGGAGAAGCCGATGGTGAACAGGTAGCTCTGCAGGATCGCAGGGTCGCCGAACATGGCGATGTAGTTGGTGAAGCCGATGAAGCTCCACTCCCCGATCCCGATGGAGTCGGTGAAGCTGAAGAAGATGCCGGTGATCGCCGGCACCGTGATGGCCAGGGTGAAAAGCGCCAGCGTCGGCAGCAGGAACAGGTAGTAGATCGGCTCGACGCGGCGGCTGTTCCGGCGGCCCCGTCGATCGGCCCCGGTGAGCAGGGTGGAGGTGGCGCTCATCGTCCGGACTCCTTCGTCTCGGTCTGCGCACGGGCGTCGGATTCGTCGACGACGGGTGCCGGCTGACGGAACGCCAGACGCGACCAGTCCTCGTCCATGGTGGCGAGGATCGCCGAGGGCGCCGACCCGAGCACCATGGCCTGGGCGTAGTTGAAGACGGGGATCGTCTTGGGCACGAGCACCGATGGCCCCTGGTAGACCTGACCGCCGTCGTAGTACTCCTGCATACCGGCGATGCGGGGGTCGCTCGGCGGCGCGGCGTCGTCGGTGGGCGTGAAGCCGAGCTGCGACGCGTTGTAGGCCTCGATGTTCTGCGGCTGATACAGGAACTCGAGAAAGTCTCGCGCGGCCTCCTGGTGCTGCGACCCCTCGGGGATCATGGCGGCCAGGTCCATGTTCACCCGCACCGCGAGGTCGTCCGGGTCGTCGGTCATCGGCAGCGGGAAGGTGCCGACGTCGAGATCGGGCGAGGTCTTGGCGATCTCCCCCAGCGCCCACGGTCCCTGCAGATACATTGCCGCCTCACCCTGCGCGAAGGCGAGGTTGCCGTCGCCGTAGCCGCGGCTGGCGGCGTCGGGGTTCACGTACTCGCTCGTCAGCTGCAGCATCCGGTCCATCGGGTCGGCGAAGTCCGCCTGGAACGACACCGGTGAATTCGGGCCGACGTCGGCCCCCTCCGCCGCGAGGTCGTCGAAGAACTCGATGACCTCGATCGAGCCGCCCACCGAGTAGTCGTACCAGCCCTGCCCGACGGTCCAGTCGTCTTTGAACGTCGCATAGAACGGGGTGACCCCCTCGTCCTGCAGCCGCTGGCAGACCTCGAGCAGCTCGTCCCACGTCTCGGGGACCTCGAGACCGAGATCATCGAAGATCTCGAGGTTGTAGATGACGGACGCGGCCATCACCGAGTAGGGCAGCGCGCTCGTGCGCCCCGGGCACGCGCCGTACTGGTCCATGAGCGGCTGCAGATCGTCGCGGATGCCGGCGGCGGCCTCGGTGCCCGAGAGGTCGCTGAGTGCGCAGCGCTGCACGAAGCGGGCCACCTCGTAGTTGTAGTTGGCGAGCATGATGTCGGGCGGGTTTCCGCGCACGAAGCTCGCCGAGACGACATCGACGCCGGAGGTGTCCATCTCCACGCGCACGTCATCCTGCGAGGCGTTGTAGTCCTGGACGAGTGCGCCCATGAAATCGAGCGCCTCTCGTTTGCTGAAGGTGAAGCGGATCGTCTCGCGCCCGTCGCTCGAGCATCCTGCCAGCAACGCGGCGCTGGTCACCGCCACGGTCGCTGCCGCGGCGATCCGCAGCCCTGTCGTCGTCCTCTGTGACACCGTCGTCCTCCATTGGAACGGTTCCAAAATCATCGCTGATTAGATTTACTCGAAAAATCAAGCCCGTTACGGCAGTATGGCAAGAGTCATCCCGAAAGGTCAAGAGGCATGTCCCCACCCTCCGCTCAGGCGCGGCTCGCCGCCGGCGATACGGCGTCGCGACCGGCCAGCCTGGATGCCGTCTTCCGCTACGCATGGGACTCGGCCGACTTCACCGCCACCGACGCCATGCTGGCGACCGGTCTCACCCGGTCGACGACGATCGAAGCGTTGGAGGCGCTGCGCGAACTCGACCTGGTCTCCGAGCTCCCCAACGCGCGCGAGGCGGGCGACTACCGCAAGGGGCGACCCGCTCGTCGCTTCGCCCTCCGCGACGACGCGGCCGTTCTCGTCGGGGTGGATGCGGGCAATTCCCACGTCGCCGTCACCGTCACCGACCTTCGATCACAGACCCTCCTCCACCGCCGCACCACCCTCGCGGTCGACGGCGATGACGCTCACGGGCGCCGACACCTCATCTCCGCCCTCATCGACGAGGCACTGGCCGCCGCCGGCCGAGATCGCGACGACGTGATCTCGCTGTGCATCGGCGTGCCCGCCCCGGTCGATGCCGCCGGACGGTCACCGCAGCACCGCAACGGCTTCTGGGCGCGAATGAACCCGGACCTCGTCGACGAGCTGTCCTGGGCGCCGCTGGTGAGGGTCGACAACGATGCATCCCTCGCCGCGATAGCCGAGGGCGCGACCGGCGGTGCGGTCGGGTGCGACGACTACGTGACGCTGCTGGCCGGGGAAAGGCTGGGGGCGGGGATCGTCGTCGACGGCCGGCTGCTGCGCGGCGCCCACGGCGGGGTCGGCGAGATGGTGGCGTTCGACCACGTGCTCGGCGTGGGCGGTGCCGACGGGCTCGGCGTGCGAATCGCTCGCCTCGCCGCCGACGCGATCGAGCGCGGCGAGGCGGCGGAAGGCAGCGCCCTGGCCGCCGTCGATCCGAACCAGCTTGACGCGCGAACGGTGCTCGCCCTCGCCGCAGACGGGGATCCCGCCGCCGTGTCGATCGCCGAGCAGGTCGGCACGATCCTCGCCGAGATCGTCAGCGTGCTGGGGAGCATGTTCGATCCCCAGCGTGTTCTCGTGTCGGGTGCCATCGCCTCGGGAATCGAGACGGTGGTGGCCTCCGCCCGGCGAGCATTGCCGACGGGACTGGATCTCCCCGCGCCCGACCTCGTGGTCTCGAGCCTGGGTGCCGAGGTCGTCGCCCGCGGCGCCGTCGCCGCCGCGTCGGCGTCGGCGCGCCGGCACGCACTCGACGTGTGGCCTCTTCGCGCTCACGCCTGACCTGGCGTCGGCGTCCCGGCCGATCCAGCGGCGGCCGCGGCGGGCTCACCAGCCCCCAACGCGGGTGAGACGGCCGCGGCCGTCCCTCGAAGGCGACCGTCGTCGACACTAAGGGGGCGACCCGCGGCCCGCTCGCGTCGTGGGGTGAGGCGCGGGCGGCGGCGGGGTGAGACCGAGGCGCGGCGGCTCAGCGCGCGGCGCGCACCGCCTCCCGCCGGGAGTTGACCCCGAGCTTGCGGTAGATGGAGCGGGTGTGCGTCTTCAGCGTGTTGACACTCAGCTGCAGCGCGTCGGCGATCTCACTCGCCGACCGGCTCGTGCCCAAGAGGTCCAGAACCGCGCGCTCACGCGGCGACAGGGTCGCAACGGGGCCCGACGCCGAGACATCGCGCGCCCCTCGGGCGGCGAGATCCTCGTAGTCGGTCCCCCGTGCGAGGTGCGCACGGAGCAGGTCGCGCATGGCGGGCTCCGCGCCCACGAACAGTCGCGCCAGCCCTTCTCTCGTGCCGATCTCCAGCGCCTGCTCGCCGTACTCGTGGGCGAGCCGGTGAGCGCCTCGTTCGGCGTGCACGAGCGCCGCCGTCAGAAGCGTCGCGCAGCGCACGTACGACACCTCGCGATAGGGCCCCAGCGAACGCAGCATCTCCAGTGCGCGCGGCGCGTCGCCCGAACGCCGGATGAGCTCCGCGAAGACCACGCTGACCAGGGGTAGATCGCCCGACCGATGGCTGCGCGCGATCGCCAGCGCCTCGGACGCGCGCCCCTCGGCGTCGGCGAGCGCCGCGTCGGCCATCGCCCGGAAGGCTCCCCACGACACCCCCTGGCGGTCGCCACCCGGGAGCGCGTCGAGCTCGAGCACCGCCCGTGCGGTCGCGACGTCGTCGCCCGAGCGCGCGGCGACGAGGGCGAGCATGACGCCGGCGACGCCGCGAAACGACGACGCCGCCCGCTCTCCCGCGAGCGCCCGACGCAGATCGCGCACCGCCGCCTCGTGGTCATCGGCCCAGTACGCGATCATCCCCGCAGCGACCGTCACGGCGCCGCCGCCGGAAGCCAGCCAAGGTCGGGTATCGTCGGCGGCCTCGCCGAGCTCCTCGAGCACACCGCGGGCGTCGCGAAGGGCACCGGCCCAGGCCAGCACGAATGCCAGCAGCCGGCGCGCGCGAGCGGCCAGTACGTCGTCGCCGAGCGCATCCGCTTCGCGTGCCGCGGTGCGCAGATGGTCGATGGTCTTGCGCGGAGTGAGCCGGTGCCGCATGCCCGCCCAGCCCACCAGGAACAGCAAGGCGGCCCGCCCACGCCGGTCGGGTTCGTCGCCGGCGACGGCGACCGCCTGCGCGAGGAAGGTCCGGGCAGCATGAGGTGCCCCCAGCACGTCGTGCACGCACGCGCGCACCAGGAGGATCGCGGGGTCGTTCTGGTGGGGTGCGGGGAGGGCCGCGCAGATGCGGTCGAGCGCTGCCGCGTCGGCTCCGATCACGATGCGCACCCACCGTTCGGTGATCACCCGAACGATGGCGCGCGGATCATCGGCCAGCCGCCAGTGGAAGATCGCCGCGAACGCGTCATCCTGCTCGAGATGACGTGCGGCGGCGCGGTGCGATCGTTCGTTGCGCCCGGGATCCTCTTCGTCCGAGATGGCTCGACACAGCCGCGCGAACAGGGGATGCCACCGATAGATCGTGGCCTCTCCACCGTCGAAGGCGTCGAGGAACAGGCCCATTCGCAACGCGCGCGACAGCAGCGCTCCCGCGTCCGCGCGGCCGGTCACCGCCTCCGCGAGTGGCACGGTGAGCTCCTTGCACACGGCCGTCTCCAGAATGAGCTGGCGCAGCTCGTCCGGAAGGTCGCGGAAGACGTTGTCGCGAACGTAGTCGCGCAGAAAGGCCTCGACCCCCATGCCGTCGCCGTCACGACCAGCCCGGCCGGCGAAGCGGATGAACTGCACCGCGATCGGCCATCCGCGGGTCGAGGCGAACACCGCCTGCGCGTCGGGGGCTTCCCTACCGTCGTCGTCGGCCAGCACGCGGGCGATCTCGTCGACGTCGAAGGCGAGCTGATCGTCGCCGATGAGGGCGTCCGGTACTCCCGCGATCCACCGGGACAGTCTCGCGTCGACGCCGCCGGTGCCGACGACGATCAGCCGCAGCCGGTCGGAACCGGACTCGATGAGCGCACCGAGCAGCCCCTCGGCGAGGGCGTCACCCGCGCGGTGAGCATCGTCGATGACGAGGTGCACCGGCTCGTCGAGGGCGTCCAGCGCATCCTGGAGGGCGTCGAAGACGACGGGCTTGTCGATCTCGGCGGGGTCGACGCCGGCGACGGCACCGAGCCGCGGTTCGGATGCGGCGAGCGCGTGGAGGGCGCGGACGACCCGCCCACCCAGACGCGCGGGCTCGTCATCCCATGACCCGAGGGACAGCCACGCGACCCGGCCGGGGTGCTGCGCGCTCCACCCGCCGACCGCGGATGTCTTGCCGAATCCGCTGGGGGCGCACACCACGGTGATGCGGTTCGCATGAACGCTGCGCTCGATCGCGTCCTCCACGCGTGGCCGCTGCAGCGTGTGCGGCCGGCGGCGGGGCGGTGCGTGGCGAAGCGGCCGGGCGTCGAGCCCCGGAACGGTGTTCGTCAACGACATCCTCCGCTGGAGTGGATTCCCACGGATTCGGGTGCCGCGGACCTTGCTGACACTCTATTGCGCTCCACGTGGGGGAAGCCCGCGTCGAACACCGCGAGGGTGATCCCCGAAGCGCGCGCCTCACCCTCGCCGGGGCCGACACGAGGGTGAGGCGATAGCGTTGGGGAACTTCTCCGCACCCGACTGAAGGATCCGCCTGTGGCCACGCCCGCGCGTCGAACACCACTCCGCTCCCGCTTCACGGCACTGATCGCCGCCCTTGTCACCGCCGCATTCGCGGCGCTCATCGGCACCTCGGTGGCCTCGGCCGAGACCGTCCCCAGCCCGGGGTCGAGCTCCTCCCCCGCGACGACCCCGGCACCGTCCGCCACCTCCGCACCCTCGGACGAGAACCTTCAGACGGGAGACGTGCGCGGGTCGGTCGTGATCGCCGCATCCGGAGCCGCGCTGCCCGGAGTGGCCGTGGTCGCCGAGCCGACGCAGCCGGGCGTGAGACAGGAAACCGTCACGCAAGCCAACGGCGCCTTTCACCTGCGTGAGCTTGCTCCCGGCCAGTACACCTTCACCTTCTCGCTGGCGGGATTCGAAACCGTGACGCGAACCGCCCAGGTGCGGATCGGGCTGACCACGACCGTCGACGTCGAGATGTCGCTGTCGAACGTGAGCCTCCGCCTGGATCGACAGACGGTGACCGCCGGCGAGAGCCTGCAGCTCGACGCCGAAGGCTTCCTCGGGAAAGAGCAGGTCGAGGTCGAACTGCACTCGACGCCGGTGAGCCTCGGCACCCTCGCCGCCGATGACGCGGGCGCCCTCTCCGGCACGATCGCCGTGCCCTCCGACACGACCCCGGGCAGCCACGAGGTTGTCCTCATCGGCGAGAGCGGCCGCACCGCATCGATCACTGTCACTGTCGTCGCAGCGCCGCCCCTGGTCGCCACCGGCTGACACGACCCCGTCAACAACGCAGGAGATCTGCCGACGAAACCGTCGCAGACCCGCGGCGGGAGCCTCGGAGTCCCCGAATCTCCTGCGTTGTTCACCGCATGGGCTCGTCAAACCGGCACGCAAGCCCCATCGCACCGCCCCGATCGTCGAGCGAGTCGTGCGAGCGACAGCCCGACCCACTCACCTCCTCTCCAGACCCGCGGAATCGTCCAGGTCTGACACAGGTTCGCCCATGTGGCAGGCCCCCTTCACGCCCATAGTCTCGGTGCGCACCAGAACAGACGAGGACGTCTCGTCCGCATCGCAAGGGAGCATGTATGTCCATCACTTCTCATTCCCGACAACGCGTCGCAGGCATCGTCGCCGGCGCCGCGGTGCTCTCGCTGGCGGTCGCCGGCTGCTCGGGATCGGGGAATGGCGGCGACACCGCCGACGATCCCGCGCAGATCACCTTCCAGTCGTGGGTGCCGAACATCGATCGTGCCGTCGACGCGTTCAACGCGTCGCACGACGACATCGAAGTGACGCTCGAGACGATCACCGCTGGCCCGGACGGCGGTTACGCCACCATGCTGTCCGCCGTTCAGGCGGGCAACCCCGCGGATGTGGTCCAGCTCGGCTACGACGCCATCCCCGACTTCCTCATCAACGACGCGCTCGAAGACATCACCGACTACGTGAGCGACTCGGAGGACCTGTTCGTGCCGTGGCAGTGGCAGACCGGCGAGTTCAACGACCGTGTCTACGCCGTGCCGCAGGCCTCCGGCCCGCTCGGCCAGTTCTACCGCGCCGACATCTTCGACGAGCTCGGGATCGCCTACCCCGAGACGTGGGACGAGTATTACGAGGCCGCGAAGGTCATCCGCGCGTCCAACCCGGACCGCTACATCACCGCCTTCGCCTTCAACCAGGCGCCGTGGCTGATCGGCCTTGCCCAGCAGGGCGGCGCGACGTGGTTCGGCATCGAGGGCGACGCATGGACGGTCGACATCGACGGCGAAGACACGATGACCGTCGCGGAGTTCTGGCAGAAGCTCCTTGACGAAGACCTCGTGAAGATCGAGGCGGACTTCTCCAACGAGTGGAACGCCGACATGCAGAACGGCAACGTCGTCACATGGATCTCGGGTTCGTGGGCCGACGCGATCCTGCGCGGCACCGCCCCCGACACCGCCGGCGACTGGCGTGTGGGCGCGATGCCGCAGTGGGAGGCCGGCGAGAGCGTCTCGGCCACGTGGGCCGGAGGCTCGGCGAGTGCAGTGCTCAAGGGATCGGACAACCCAGAGGCGGCCGCGGAGTTCGCCCTGTGGCTGAACTCCGACCCGGAGAGCGTGAACATCCTCACCAACGTGGGCGCCGGATGGCCCGCGATCGCCGACACGAGCCAAATCGAGGCGCTCCAGGACGACCCGGAGGTGTTCGACTTCTACGGCGGCCAGGACATCTGGGATGTCTTCGCCGAGTCCGACGCGAACGTCGACACGTCGTGGGTGTGGCCGCCGCTGTCGTCAACGCTGTTCGCCTCGCTCACCGACAACGTCAAGGCCGCCGTCGATGCCGGCACACCGCTGCCGGAGGCGTACGAGCAGACGCAACTCGACATGGTGAATGCGCTCGAAGAGCGCGGCATCGCCATCGACTGACACCGCCGGGAGGGGCGGGCGCTTCCCCGGCGCCCGCCCCTCCCGCCATCCCTCCCCGACCCCTCCGATCGAAGGGCTCTCCGTGACCACGGCACCCTCAATCACCCGCCGCCGCGCGCGTCCACGCACGGCGCTGTGGGTTCTCGTTCTCCCGTTCGTCGTCATGTTCGTACTGTTCTTCGTCGCGCCCATCGTCTTCGCGCTCGTCCAGAGCATGTTCGCCACCCGCAACTCCGGGCTCGGACTCGGGGCGCCGGAGACGGTGTTCGTCTTCGTCGAGAATTACGCTCGCGCGTTCGACGATCCCGCGTTTCTCGCGAGCCTGGGTCGCCTGCTGGTGTTCTCGGTCATCGAAGTACCACTCATGGTGTTCACCGCCCTCTCACTCGCCCTGCTGATCGACAGCGGCCGCGCACGTGCACCGCGCTTCTTCCGCGTGCTTTACTTCGCGCCCTACGGAGTGCCGGGCGTCATCGCCACCCTGCTGTGGGGCTTCCTGTACGTGCCGGCCACGAGCCCCGTGCTGCAGGTGCTGTCGAGCCTCGGCCTCGACGTCGATCCGCTGTCCAGCGGCAACGTGCTGTTCGCGATCGCGAACATCGCCCTGTGGGGTTTCGCCGGCTACAACATGGTCATTCTGCTCGCCGCGCTCGATGCGATCCCCACCGAGCTCTATGAAGCGGCCCGAATGGACGGCGCGTCGGCCTGGTCGATCATATGGAACATCAAGCTGCCGCTGGTACGGCCCTCGATCATCCTCGTGACCGTCTTCACGATCATCGGCACGCTGCAGCTGTTCGTCGAGCCCCTCGTGCTCGCTCCACTCACGACGGCGATCAACTCTACCTTCACCCCCAACATGGCGGCCTACAACCAGGCGTTCGCACAGGGCAACCCGAATCTCGCGGCGGCGATGGCGGTCATCGTCGCACTCATCGGGTTCGTGTTCTCGTTCGGATTCCTCCGCCTGGTCAACCGGAAGGGGAACCGCGCATGGTGACCACGCAAGTGTCGGCACCGCGCCGCCGTCGTGGCGGTCGGGAGGGCACCGTCAGCGGTGCGACTGCCGTCAACGTCGTCCTCGTCGTCGCGACGATCTACTTCCTGCTGCCGCTGGTATGGGTGCTGGTGGCGGCCACGAAATCGCCGGGCGACCTCTTCAGCTCGTTCGGCCTGTGGTTCTCCGATAGCCCGCAGGCGTGGGAGAACCTCGTGACGCTGTTCACACAGGACGGCGGCATCTTCACGCGCTGGGTGCTCAACAGCATCCTCTACTCGGGCGCCGGCGCGCTGGTGGCGATGGTGCTGTCGGCGGCATGCGGATACGCGATCGCGAAATACTCCTTCTGGGGCCGAGAGGCCCTCTTCTCGACGATCCTCGGCGGCGTGCTCGTGCCGGCGACCGTGATCGCCCTTCCTCTGTACTTCCTCTTGAACACCGTGGGTCTCACCGGTACGTACTGGGCCGTGCTGCTGCCGAGCATGGTGAGCCCGTTCGGGGTGTATCTCGCGCGCATCCACGCCAATGCGAGCGTGCCCGACGAGATCATCGAAGCCGCGCGCATTGACGGTGCCGGCGACCTGCGCATCTTCGCGACGATGGCCGTGCGCATGATGAGCCCGGCACTGGTGACGATCTTCCTGTTCCAGTTCGTGACCATCTGGAACAACTACCTGCTGCCTCTTGTGATGCTCAACGATACGAAGACGTTCCCCGTCACCCTGGGCTTGACCCTCTGGAACTCTCAGACCCAGCGCGATCCGATGTTCTATCAGCTCGTGGTGACCGGATCCGCGGTGTCGGCGGTGCTCCTGGTGGTCCTCATGGTCGCGATGCAGAGGTTCTGGCGGGCCGACCTCACCGCTGGCGCCACGAAGGGCTGACCTCGCTGCCGTCCCGCACTCGCCCGTTCCGCAGTCACTCTTTGCGGGTCGGGTCTGTTCCGCACTCGCCCGTTCCGCAGTCACGCCGGTCTGGTCCGTCCCGCAGTCACGCCGGTCTGGTCCGTTCCGCGGGTCGGGTCTGTTTCGCAGTCACTTTCCGCGGGTCATCTCCACGAGAACCCACAAAAAGTGACTGCGGAGCGGGAAAGGCATCACGGGGCAGAGGGGGGCAGAGCGGGGCGAAGCGGGAAAGGCATCACGGGGCGGAGCGGGAAAGGCATCACGGGGCGGAGCGACGCGGCAGAGTGGGGCGGCGGCGCGGGCCGGGCGGGGCGGAGCGACGCGGCGGCGCGGGCAAGCCATCGCGCGGGACGAGACGCGATGGATCAGCCCTTGCGGTGCTCGCGGTAGGCGCGGGGGCTTACGCCGTGCACGCGCCGGAACTGCCGGGAGAAGTAGAAGGCGTCGTCGAAGCCCGTCGCGCGACCGACTTCGGCGACCGTCATGTCGGTCGTGTCCAACAGCACGCGTGCCCGCGCCATCTTCAGCGCATTGTGGTGGGCAAGCACTCCTCCCCCGGTGGCGTCGCGGAACAGCGCGGCCAGGTGCGAGGGCGACAGCCCCACCATCGCCGCCAGCTCCGGAACCTGCACCCGCCCGTCGATCCGCTCCTCGAGGTAGCGCATCGCGCGTTCGAGCGGCGTGCCATCGACGGCCAGGCGCCGGTCGACGGCGAGCTGCGTGAACAGGCGCCAGGCCATGCCGGATGTCGCCACGAGCCGCGCGGGGGTGGTGTCGCGCGCGAGAGAGCGGGAGATCTCATCCAGCAGCGCGGTCGCCCTCTCCACGCTCCGCAGCGACAGAGTGACGTGTCCGCCGTCGACGCCGCACGCGTCGACGAGCTCCGCGACATCGGTTCCCCGTGCGTGACACCACCAGATGGTCCAGGGGTCGTCGCCCGCCGCGCCGTAGGCGTGCGGAGTGCCCGCCGGGATGACGATCGCCGTCGAACTCCCCACCCGCGTGCGAACGCCCGAGACGTCGACCCATCCCGCGCCGGCGACACACACGATGACGATCGTCTCGGGAATACCGCTCGGGCGATGGCGACCGTGATGCTCCGCGCGGGGAAAGTACCCGGCATCGGTCACTGTCATGCGGCGGGTGACCCCACGCGCGAGCGACGCTTCCACCAGCGGGCGAGGCACCACGCTGAGCATCTGGTGCTCGAACCCGTCGGGCCGTTCGACGTGTCCCGCGTCCATCGCGCCATTGTCGCACCGACGCGCCAAGCCCGGGGCAGATGGAGGCCGCAACGGATCCGGGCCAGCGGATCGTCCAGGTCGGAGCGCCCTTCGACCATGGTGGCACCCGTTCCAGGCGGGTTAGCGTTCACGGGTGACACGGAACGACGACGCCCCGAGCCGCATCCTGCTGCCCGACGCCCCCGCCGACCAGGCCGCGATCCTCGCCGACGGCGGCGTCGCCTGCTGGAGTGAGCCGGTGTGGATTGACACGTACGAACCGGGCGACCCCGACCCCTACCCACTGTTCCTGGATCGCAGGGTCTATCAGGGCTCGAGCGGGCGGGTGTACCCGCTGCCGATGATCGACGCGGTCTCGGCGGAGAAGAAGCCGCGGCGGTGGAACGCGATCCACCTCGAGAACGCCTACGTGCGGCTGATGCTGCTCCCCGAGATCGGCGGGCGCATCCACATCGGGTTCGACAAGGTCGCCGGCTACGACTTCTTCTACCGCAACAACGTCATCAAACCGGCCTTGGTGGGCCTCGCCGGCCCGTGGATCTCGGGCGGCGTGGAGTTTAACTGGCCGCAGCACCATCGCCCGGCGACGTTCCTGCCGGTGGATGCACGCATCGAGCGCGAAGACGACGGCGCGGTCGTGGTCTGGCACAGCGATCTCGATCCCCTGCAGCGGATGCGCGGAACGCACGGCATCCGCGTGCGGCCGGGCTCGTCCCTCATCGAAGCCGACGTGCACCTGCACAACCGCACCGATGGGACGCAGACCTTCCTGTGGTGGGCGAACGTCGCCGCGGCCTCCCACGAGCGGTACCAGTCATTCTTCCCCGACGACGTGGCCTACGTCGCAGATCACGCGCGACGCGCGATATCGGCGTTCCCGCGAGCGGATCGGCCGTACTACGGCGTGGACTACCCGGCGCTGGCCGCGCAGCGCGCCGACGCCGACCGCATCGATGTGTACAGCAACATTCCCGTGCCCACGTCGTACATGATCACCGACACCGACGACGCGTTCTTCGGCGGATACGATCACGCCGCCGACGCCGGCTTCGTGCACTGGGCCGATCCGGCGATCTCGCCCGGCAAGAAGCAGTGGACCTGGGGGGACGGCGAGATCGGCCGCGCATGGGATGCGCAGCTGACCGACACCGACGGTCCTTACGTCGAGCTCATGGCCGGTGTCTTCACCGACAATCAGCCCGACTTCGCCTGGCTGCTGCCCGGTGAGACCAAGCGCTTCCGTCAGTACTGGTACCCGATCCATCGAACGGGCCCCGTGCGACAGGCGACGACGGATGCGGCGATCTCCGTGGATGCGAAGCCCGGCGGCACGCGGATCGGCGTCGCAGTCACCCGCGCCTACGACGGGCTCACGGTGTCGGCCGCCATCGGCGAAGACGAGGTGTGGCAGTGGAGCGGCACGCTCTCCCCCGCCACGCCCCTCGTGCAGGTGGTCGATGCACGATCGGCGTGCTCCGCCGACGTCGATCGTGTGACGCTGCGCCACGGCGACGTCGTGCTGGTCGAGTGGCGGGCGCGTGACTCGACCCACGGGGAGCCGTGGGTGGCGACCGAGCCCTCGGCGCCTACCGAGATCGCCTCGACCGATGAGCTTCTGGTCACCGCGACGCACCTGCAGCAGTATCGGCACCCGACGCGCGATGCCCTCCCCTACCTGCGCGAGGCGCTCCGGCGTGACCCGGGTGACACCCGCGCCGCCACCGCTCTCGGCGCATGGCACCTCCGCCGCGGCGAGTACGCGCTTGCGCTCGAGGCACTCCAGACCGCCGTCAGCCGGGCGACCGCGCGTAACCTCAGCCCGCGCGACGGCGAGCCGCTGTACCTGCTCGGCCTCGTGCACGAGCGCCTCGGCGATGACGCTGCCGCCGACCGCGCGTTCGCCCGCGCCGGGTGGAACGCGGCGTGGTCCGTTCCCTCTGCTCTCGCGCGGGCCCGCATCGCGCTGCGCGCCGGGCGCTCCGTCGACGCGCGCTACCTTGCCGAGACGGCCGGCGCTGTGCCCGAGGCGCGGCGCCTCGTCGCCCTGGCGGATCCGGACGCCATGGGCGCGCTCGCGCTCGCGAGGCACCTGCACCGGGACGACCCGCTCGATGCCGCATCCGCTGCGCTGGTGCGCGCACTCGCCGCGCCGGCGCCCGGCACCGCCGACGAGGCGCCGGAGGCCGACTCCCTCACCCCGCTCGATGAGCGCACCGCGCTCGACGTCGGGGCGGAGTTCGAACGCGCGGCGCGCCTGGATGTCGCGCTGGCGGCAACCGAGGCGCCCGCGTCGAGCACACCGGCGGCCGGACGGGCGGGCCCGCTGCGTCATTACCTGCGCGCGCTTTGGCTCGACCGTGCCGGAGAGCCTGCAGCCGCGAGCGCCGAGCGGCGCGCGGGAGCGGCCGCCGACGCATCGCTGGCGTTCCCCGCCGGACTAGAGCAGTACGACGCGCTCCGCGCAGCCGTACGCGCTGACAGCACGGACGCGACCGCCGCGGGACTGCTCGGCATGTGGCTCCTCGACGCCGGGCGACACACCGACGCGGTCACAGCACTGCAGACCGCCGCAGATGCGGGTTCGACCGACCCTGTCATGTGGCGGAACCTTGCGCTGGCGCGGGTCGCCGCGACCGGCGACGACGAAGGCGCCGACGCGGCGCTGCGTCACGCCCTGCATCTGCGCGCCGATGCCCGCCTCGTGCTCGAACGCGACCTGCTGGCGGAGCGACGCGGCCTCGATGCGGGTGCCCGCCTCGCCCTGCTCAACGAGCACGCCCCTCTCATCGGCACTCGGGATGACCTCGCGCTGCGGCACGTGTCCCTGCTGCTCGACCTCGACCGCATCTGGGAGGCGTGGCGGGTGCTCACCTCGCGCGAGTTCCGCCCGTTCGAAGGCGGCGAGGGTCGCGTGATCGCAGCCTTCGACCGGGCGATCTGCGCCCAGGCGCGTGCGCTCCTCGCCGACGGCACCCCCGACGCGCTCGTCGAGGCTGCACAGCTGCTCACGCTCTCCGTGCCGGCGCATCTCGGCGAGGGTCGCCACCCCGCGGAACCGGCGCTCGAGCGCATCGTGCTTCTCGGCGATGTGCGTGCGGCCCAGGGCGCCGCGGATGCCGCGCGCGCCACGTGGGCGAGCGCGGTAGCGCCGACGCCGCTCGCGGTCGCCGAGCGGCCAGCCGATGCGCTCACGTTCTGGCGCGGGATCGCGCACCTTCGCCTTGGTGATGCCGATGCGGCAGAGGCCGCATGGCGTGTGCTCGGCGAGCGCGCACAGGCGCTGCACGAGGCCCCCGACGCGGTCGACTACTTCGCGACCTCCCTGCCCGAGCTGACGGTCTTCGACACCGGCACCGCCGCCGCGCGACGGCGTACTGCCGACGAGCTCGACGAGCTGGCCACCCGCGGTCGCGCCCTCACGCGGGCCGCCGCACTCGAGACGAATCGACAGGAGGCATCCGCATGACCGAGCGCTATCTCGGCGCAGGATCCGTCGCCCGCGACGAGACGGCGCTGACCGGACCCGTTCCCGCCCACCTCCCCCAGCGGCTGACGATCACCCTGTGGGATTTCTCCTGGTACACCCGCGCCGGAGGGGGTGAGCCGTACGCCGACATCGACGCAGCCATGGCCGACGCCGCCTCCCTCGGTTACAACGCCGTGCGCATCTGTGCGGCACCGCTGCTCATCGCCGGCGGGCTGGGTCTGGACAGCACGATCACCATCGAGGGAATGGGCGTCTCACCCGCCGGAGGCTTCTTCGGACAGCGCACCCGGTGGTATGACGCCCCAGGCGGCTACGAGATTGATGTACGCGCACGCCTGCTCGAGCTGTTCGATGCGGCCGAGCGGCACGGCCTTGTGGTGCTCCTCGCGAGCTGGGAGTACCAGCAGTCCCCAGCCTTCGCGGCGTCGTCGGCGTGGTTCGACGCCATCGACGCCGTTCGTCTCGCCGACCGCTACCGCTTGCTGGCCGATGCGTGGGATCGCCTCCTGGGAGAGCTCACCGACGCCGGTCACCGCGACCGCATCGCGATGGTCGAGCTGCACAACGAGGTGGACTTCTCGATCCTCCCAGCGCTCGAAGACGGCGGCGCCGCCGAGGTCGCGCGCCTGCGCGCGGCGCATCCTGATCTGCTCGTCACAGCCAGCTACGGCAAGCCTCCCCACCTGGCGATGCACCGCGTGCCCGCCGGACTCGGTGCGGCACAGTTCCACGTGTACAGCTACGGGGTACTCGACGAGCTGCAGAGGCTGGTCGATATCCGCTCCGAGGGCAGTGCGGTCTTTCCGAACGAGGCGTTCGAGCGGATGCTGCGTTCCGACGCCCCGTCGGTCGCAGCGTACGGGCGGGCAGCCGAGTGGAAATACCGCGCGACGGTCGTGACCGATCAGATGTTCTACGGGTATGACCAACTGGATCCCGCGCTGTGGGATGCATGGCTCGAGAAGCACTATCCGCGGTTCGACGAGGTGATGCGACGCGAGATCGAGTCACGCACGATCGCGATCGCCGCGTGGGCGCGCTGGCAGGATGTGCCGGCGGTCGTGGGCGAGGGGTGGGTCGGGTATACGCCCCTGCACGGCACGTTCGAAGAGGGGCCGATTGGTCGCTCTCTCGCCGAGCACGGCATCGACACCGCGTTGGAGCACGGCGTGTGGGGCCTGGTGCTCTGCTCGAACGCGGCCCCGCATCACCCGATGTGGCAGCTGCGCGACTGGCAGCGCGAGGTGAACGAGCGCATCCTCACCGCCTGACCCCGATTCCAGGGTCAGAACGGTGCGACGGCCTCACCGGTCGGATCAAAGCCCGGTGGTGGTGGGTCGGGCATGAACACCACCCGCGGTGGTGGACCGTCGATGTATTCCAACCCGGAGGGCGCGGTGAACCGCAACCTTCCGCCGGGTTCTTGCACGACCGTCCACCCGGCTGCCTGTTTCATCGTGTGGTGTCGTTTGCAGAACGCCCCGACATTGTCGACGTCGGTCTTTCCACCCAGCGCCCAGTCTTCCCGGTGATCCCAGTCGCAATCCCGCGCGGGCCGTCGGCACCCGGGGAACCGGCACCGGATATCCCGCGCCACCAGGTACCGCTTCTGCTCCGCCGTCACGAACCGGCGATCAACCGCGAGCACGGCAC
The DNA here is from genome assembly GCF_015277875.1 of Microbacterium luteum. NCBI lineage: Bacteria > Bacillati > Actinomycetota > Actinomycetes > Micrococcales > Microbacteriaceae > Microbacterium > Microbacterium luteum. The sequence continues at coordinate 2,715,119 of NZ_CP063814.1, forward strand.
CGGTGACGGGGTCGAGGAACACCCGGTCGAAGCTGGGGACATTGCCCGCAAGGATCTTCGCCGTTTCGGGGTCCACCGCGCACTTCCCGTCCAGCTCCGCCCCACCGGTCGTGGTTCCCGCGAGCGTTGTCGCCGGCACCGTCACCTGCACGTGAGCTCGGATCGCACCCAACCCACCCTCGACCGCGGTCGGGTCAACCGACGGTGAGGAGGTCAGCATCATGTCCAACAGCACGTCGGTGCGGATCTGATCCAGCGTCCGCTCATCGAACCACAGGTTCTCCGTCGCGTCGCTTCCGCCCGCCGCGCACGACTCCCCTGGCTCGGCCAGTCCGAAACTCACGCCCACGTCCGTCGCCGCTATCTCGCCGTCGCCTTGCGGAGGGTCCGGCTGCTTGGCGTCGCGTCCGGCGGCGGCGGCGGTGTCGGCAGCGGCACGCGCGGCTGCTTCGCGCCGGACCGCACGGTCGGCGGCCTTGATGGCCTTCCCCTGCCGGGTCAGCCGATCATGCACCCCGCGCACCTCCACCGACGGCCCAATCACACCCAGCATCGACATCCCGTCACGGAGATCCTCGACCCACACCCGCCGGTCCAGGACCGCTACATCGTGGCGCTCCTGCATGGTCTTCGGGTTGTGCTTCTCCACCACCTGCTCCGCAAACGACCTCACACGCCCAGCAGACGTCTTCTCCGCGTAAGCGAGCACCTCAGCCTCATACGCGGCACGCGCCTCATCGTCGGAAAGATCCGCTCCGGCATCGACGATCACCCGCACATGCGCGCGAGACACCCGCCCCTCACGCCACGCCTCCCACGACGCCTGAAACTCCGTCATCGTACGGTGCGCTTCGAACAGCTGCGTCTGCAGCGTGCGATCACTCACCCGAGCGTCGACCGCGAGCTCCGCCGCCATCGACCGCAACGGCATCTCCCGCTCCCGCGTCGACGCATCACGCAACCGCGCCATCTGCTCCTGGGTCAACGCATACGCGTCAGCATGCGTCCGCGCCAACTCCGCCTCCGCAGCAGCAATCATCACCCGGAGCCGACGTGCCTCGGCGACGAGTTCCCGCGTGCGGAGGGCATCTGCCTCCCGCTGCTTCTCGTCGCTCATCACGCCCCCGGTTCGATCTCCGACTACTTCGAGACTAGGGAGGGCCACCGACATTCCACCCGAAAAACCGCCGACCGTACGGGAAATCGACAAACTTCTTCTCGAGCCAGCCCGTTTCCCGCCGAGCCACCCCTTTCCCCACCAGCGAGCGCCGAAAGCCACCCCGCTCCGCCGCCACCCTTATCCGGATATTGACATACCCGCTTCCTATCCGGAAAATGTAATAGGCCGAAGGTATCCGGAAATCCGCATAGCGCGGGGCCGCAGACAGCATCACCCGAAGCAAGGAAGGCGCCATGTCGACGGCACGAACCCGCATCCAATCGCCGAGCGACATCGGCCTCGTGATTCAGCAGGCGCGCCTTGCGCGGGGCCTCTCGCAGACCGCTCTCGCCGACCAGCTCGGGCTGTCGCAGCGATCCGTGAGCGAGATCGAATCGGGCAAGCCGACGATATACATGCGCAAGGTGTTCGATCTCCTCCGCGCGACCGGTGTCGAACTGTCCGCCGAGCTGCCCCCCGAAGACGAATGAGACTCGCCGTCGAGCTGTACGACGAGGTGATCGGACACCTCGTCGGCGACGCGCGGACCTTCGACATCGAGATCTCCCGCGACGCGATGGCCCGGTTCGGCACGAACAGCCGCGTTCTGTCGACGGCGGTGCCCCTATCGCCTCGCCCGCCCCGTCATCATGCGGGCCGCCGTCGCAACTGGTTCGCCGAGCTGCTGCCCGAGGGCGACCAGCTCGAGCACATGCTCTCTCGCCGCGGGCTCCGGCGTGGCGATGTGCCGGCCTTCCTCGCGGCATACGGCCGCGACGTCGCAGGAGCCCTCCAGATCTGGGATGTCGATGACCCGACCGAGCCCCCTACCGGGCGCGCCATCCCGGTCGATGCGGCGCAGATCAGGCGACTGCTCGAAGACCCGATCTCCGCACCGCTCGGCAACGACCCCCTCGCCGGAAAGTCGTCGCTCGGAGGCGTTCAACCGAAGGTCGTACTCGCGCGGACCGACGACGGCTGGGCCCGCGTCACCGGCGGCTTCCCCTCGACGCACATTCTCAAACCGCAGCTTTCCCAGCTGCCGACCGTCATCTTCGACGAGGAGTATGGAGCGCGCCTGGCTCGCGGGCTGCAGCTCGCCGCGTTCGACACACACGTCACGTCGTTCGATGGCCTGCCGACCCTTGTCGTCGAACGCTTCGATCGAGCGACCGGCACCCGCATCCACCAGGAGGACTTCAGCCAGGCGCTCGGAGCGGCCGGGAACCAGAAGTATCAGGAGATCGGCGGCGTCGTCAGCCTTGCCCGCGTGGCGGACGTGCTGGCGCGACATGCGCGCTCCGACGATCTTCACACGCTCGCACGGATGCTGGTGCTCACCGTCGCGGTCGGCAACCTCGACCTGCACGAAGAACCTCGCCCTGCTGCACGCAAGAGACGGCGACGTGACGCTGGCACCGGCGTACGACGTCGTTCCGATGGCCCACCGGATGGATGTGGATGGGCGCGTCGCGCTGGCCGTCAACGGTCAGTACGTGCACGCGCGACTGACGGCGGCCGACCTCGTCGCCGAAGCATCGACGTGGGGCGTCCGCCGCGCCGACCGCGTGGTCGAATCCACGCTCGATGAGCTCCGTGCCCTGATCGATGCGGAGACCCCGCTCGACGGTGCGGCATCTCATCTGCACGACCGCGTTCGGACGTACGTCGGGAACCTCATCACGGGTCATCGCGTCGGCGAGGCACCCTGACCGCGGCCCACGCGCGGCGGAGCACCGGGGCGTCACGATGCGATGCGTCACCGCCGGCGGAGAAAGCGATGCAGGTGGGAGTCGGTCTTCGCTCGCCGCTCAGATGACATGTCTCTCTCGTGCGCTGGGAACTATCGTGGGCGACTGGCGTGCCGACGAGAGGACCCGAGATGACCGACAAGAAGGCCCTCGCAGCGCCGCTGTACGGCGCAACCTTTCCCCAAGCCGTCATGCGGTTCTTCGCCAAGTACGCCACCTTCAGTGGCCGGGCGAGCCGAAGCGAGTACTGGTGGTGGGTTCTGGCGAACTTCCTGGTCGTTGTCGCCTTCAACCTCACAGGCAGTCTCGCCGGCGAGGAATTCGACACGGTCTCCGTGAACCTTCTCTCGCCGTTCTCACCCGGCCCGACATCCCCGATCACGACTGTCACCGGAGCCCTCTTCCTCATCTACACCCTCGGCACACTCTTGCCGGCTCTCGCCCTCACCTGGCGCCGGCTCCACGACGTCGACCGATCCGGGGCATGGTTCTTCATTGTCTTCATCCCGCTCGCCGGTGCCATGGTTCTGCTTGTCTTCACCCTGCTCTCGCAACGTCCCGGAGGATCGCGTTTCGACGCGAACCCGCAGCCAGCTTGATCGCCCGCCGGAGTATCAGGAGATCGGTGGGGTGGTCAGCCTCGCGTGGCGGGGGCCGCGGGTCCCGAGCCAGCCGGTATCAGAGCACCCGCATGACGCAGGTGGCGCCGGGAATGCGCGCGGCCGCGCAGTGCGCTGGCGGCGTCGACGAGAAAATGGCCGGGACGAGCCAGGAGAGCGGTCGCGACGGATGAGTTCTATCGCCGTCGCACCGATGCCCCTTCCCGGCAAGTGCCCTCAGCTCATCGCCTGCAGCGACTCCCACCGTTCGCGCAGTGTGCGGCGCCTGTCCGAGACGAGGAGCAGCGGGTCTCCGAGCGACCTGCTCCAGTCCTCGGGCACCGGCACGCCCAGGGCCCGGAGCATCGGCTGCGCCCGCTGCGACGGCGACCCCTTCAAGCCCAACGCGGACATCATCGCGCTCACGGTCACCCCTCCGCGCGAGGCCCGAAAGGCGTCGTTGACCGATCCGGCGATCCACAGCACGGCGGCCGCGGCTGCCGCATCGCTGGATCTGCGGCGAAAGATCGCTGGGTCGGCGGCCGCGATCCGCGCGAGGATCCGCCGCGCGGCCGTGCGCAGCTCCGTTCGCCTCGCGTCATCCGCGAAGAGATTCGCCACGGCGTCGTCCGCGAGTGCGCCCACGCCGCGCACCCGCTCGCCCACGTCGTCGGCAGTGCCCGTGAGGTCGAGCGGCTCGTCGGGCAGCGGTGTGTCATCCAGCGCCTCCATGGCCTCGGGTCCGCCGACGGCGCTCTCGACGAGCTCGATGAAGAACGACACGTCCGCGTCGTCGAACGAGGGGAACTCCGCATCGTCGTCGGCAGCGCCGTCGAGCGGCGGCAGCATCCCCATCTGCTCGAGAAGCGCTTCGGGCCCCTGTCGTCGCGGCGACGAGATCGCGTCGAGGTACTGCGGCTCGAACTCGTCGACGGCTGCAATGGTGGCGGTGGTCAGGTGCTCGGGGATGCTGCGCTCAGCGTGCGCGAACGTCACCACGTGCCGCATCACCTCGGGCACCCGCCGCAGATAAGCCGCGTCGGCGACGATCTTGCGCGGCACCAGGTCGAGCAGCGCGATCTCAACCGTGACCGGCGACCACCGCAGCGGGTCTCCGCCCAGCTGCTGCGCCCCGAGCCACAGCAGCGTCTCGACGATGTCGGCATCGTCCGAGCCCTTCCTCCTGCGCAGGCCGCGCCCGTGCGGAGAGGCCATGATCCGCTCGGCGAGCGCCTCGATCTGGTCGCTCTCGATCTCCTCCGTTGCGTACCCACTGCCACCGGCGGGCAGAAGGCGCAGCATCCACTCGACGAGCGGACGCACCGCCGGCCACGTCTCGGTCTCGAACGGTGGATACGTGATGCGCCCGAACCGCACCGCGTCGTCGATCTTCGCCCGCGCGTCGGCCAGCGTGATCTCACGCGTGAAGGTCTCGCCCGGCGACTCCGCGCCCAGCAGGCTGTCGAGGTGGGCGACGACTTCGGCGATCGGCGCGTCGATGACAAACGCGTCTTTGACCACCGTGCCCATGTTGTGGTCGACGTAGACGAGCACCGTCATATCGCCCGCCGGCAGGTGCACTCCGAGCGCGACGTTCTCGCCGTCACCCAGCACGTGCCCCATCTGCACGGCCCGCACCGGGCGGATCTCATCCAGCCGCGTCAGCCAGGACGGGAAGGGATGCCGCCGCGCGGCGACCTCCCGATCGACACGGCGCTGCCTCACCTCGTCGCCGGCGAGCCGTGTCAGCACGAGCAGGAGCGCGTCGGTCGGCATCCGCGCCGCCTCGCGGAACATGACGATCAGCTCGTCCACGCTCGGCAGGTCGACGTCGTCGTCGGGTCGCTTCTCGAACGGCGAAGGCTCGTCCGCCGACGGGATGCCCGCCAGCAACGTGCTGGCGTAGATCAGCAGGTCGACCGGATGCGGCGAGGCGAGCGTCTTGGCGACCTCGGTCTCAAGCACGAGCATTCCGGTGTCGGCCGCGGGCTCCGGCGGCTCGAGCGGCTCCGGCGGCCGACCGAGCCCGAAGGATGCGCCGGCGGGCGACGGAGGGCGCGGGCTGCGCCGCTGCTGCGGACGACGGTTCTTCGGGCGACGGCTGCTCACCCGACGACGGTATCGCGCCTCTGTCGCGAACGCGCCGGCCTCCGCTATGGTTCCAGCACACGCGGAGCGGAGGGTTCCCATGGCGCACGACCTGACGACGCCCTACGTGCCCGGGCCGCCTCTCGAGGTCGACCTCCCCTCCGGATGGACCTTCACCGCGGATGCTGCCGGCCACGTCGCCGGAAGCGGCCCCTGTCCGTGGTGTCTCGGGCCCGCGTATGGCCCACCGCTCCTCGGTGCCGATAGCGATACAGCCGACAGCGACGCCGACACAGACAGCGGGCCGACGACGAGGGAGTTCATCGCGGCGTGCAGCTGCGGTGGTCCGCACGGCAAGGACCACCAGCCGACGTGCGGTCGCACCTTCCTCGTGCGTGTCCCTCGAGAGGGGGCGCCGTGACCGCCCCGCATGATCTCGCTGCCCTCAAGCAGCTGCAGGACCACCGCGCCGGCGAGCTGGCGCGTGTGCGCACGCGCGCCGAGAAGTGGATCCCGGGTCTCGCTGCGGTCACCGGGGTGCTGACCACGGCCGTGGTCGTGAAGGGTGCCGAGACCTTCACGAAGGCTCCCGCGTCCACCCAGTTCACGATCATCGCGCTGATGATCGTCGGTGCTGTGGCCGTGGGCACCGGCGTCTTCTGCGCCTACGCTGCGGCGCACGGAAATCCGTTCGGCGACGACGAGCTGTCGCGTCGCGCCGATCAGCAGAAGGTGGATGGCGCGTACGAGGACTGGAACGCGGCAGTGCGCGCAGAGGTCTCGCGCGCACGTCGATTGCTCACTGCGGCGGTCATCGCCACACTTGTCGGCACGGCGAGCCTTGGGACGGCGGTGGTGGTGACGTGGTTCGCGCCGGCGACCGGTTCCGGCGCCACCACGTGCCTCGTCACCGATGACGGTCTCGTGCGCATCGAGGGCACGGCACCGGTCGTGGTCGACGGCGAGCTGCGCATCGTGCCGTGCGCCGCCACGTGACGACGGCTGCCGCGTGATGCGATCAGCCGGGCGTCGTGGCCTATGCGTCACGACGGCGAGGACGTCGGAGCGGCGAGGCTTTCTTCCTTTACGTCCACCTTTCTTCCTCGCGAGATAGTATGCGGATATGGCGCTCAACATCAAAGACCCGGAGGCCGACCGCCTCGCCCGGGCGCTCGCCGCCGCCACCGGTGAGAGCATCACCGTCGCCGCACGCGCCGCGTTCGCCGAGCGCCTTGCACGGGTACAGGCGCGAGACACCGCGCCCGAGGTGCTCGCCGAGCTCGAGAGCATCATCGCGCGAGCGCGAGAACGCGAGACGCTCGACGACCGAACCACGGATGAGATCCTCGGCTACGACGAAGCCGGACTGCCCACGTGACCATCGCCGTCGACACCTCGGCGCTCATGGCGATCGTGCTCGGCGAGCGCGACGCCCTCCCCTTCGCCCGCGCACTCGCTGCGAACACCGGCGACGCGTGTGTCAGCGCTGCGACGCTGGTCGAGGCCACGATCGTCGCCGAAGCACGCCAGGGCAGTGCTGCCGCGCAAGACCTCGCGGCCGTGCTGCGGGAGACGCGCATCCGCATCGTTCCGCTCGATGCCACGCAGGCGTCGATCGCGTCGGCCGCGTGGCGCCGCTTCGGCAAAGGGCGCCATACCGCCGCACTCAACCTTGGCGACTGCTACTCCTACGCGCTCGCTCGACACTTGGGCGCCCCGCTGCTTTTCAAGGGCGACGGCTTCAGGCAGACCGATATCGCGCCGGTCCTCTGACCGGACTCGAACCCGCCTAGCCGGGTCGTCGAGCGAGCGGAGTGAGACGAAACGTCCGGTCGCGCATCTACCCGCTGACCTCCCGGGTCAGAACGGCGCGACGACCTCATCGGCTGGGTCCTGAGCCGGTGGCGGGTCGGGCATGAACACGACGCGCGGTGGTGGATCGTCGGTGTACTTCAACCCGGAGGGCGCGGTGAACCGCAACCTGCCACCCGGTTCTTGCACGACCGTCCACCCGGCTGCCTGTTTCATCGTGTGGTGTCGTTTGCAGAACGCCCCGACATTGTCGACGTCGGTCTTGCCGCCCAGCGCCCAGTCTTCCCGGTGATCCCAGTCGCAATCCCGGGCGGGGCGTCGGCACCCGGGGAACCGGCACCGGATATCCCGCGCCACCAGGTACCGCTTCTGCTCCGCCGTCACGAACCGGCGATCAACCGCCAGCACGGCACCGGTGACGGGGTCGAGGAACACCCGGTCGAAGCTCGGAACGTTGCCCGCAAGGATCTTCGCCGTTTCGGGGTCCACCGCGCACTTCCCGTCCAGCTCCGCCCCACCGGTGGTGGTTCCTGCGAGCGTTGTCGCCGGCACCGTCACCTGCACGTGAGCTCGGATCGCACCCAACCCACCCTCGACCGCGGTCGGGTCAACCGACGGTGAGGAGGTCAGCATCATGTCCAACAGCACGTCGGTGCGGATCTGATCCAGCGTCCGCTCATCGAACCAGACGCTGTCCGACTCTCGCTCCTCGGGCTCCCCAGCGGCATCGCGCTCGGCAGCTTCCCGGCGCACCGCGCGATCGGCGGCCTTGATCGCCTTCCCCTGCCGGGTCAGCCGGTCATGCACACCATGCACCTCCACCGACGGCCCGATCACCCCCAGCATCGACATTCCGTCGCGAAGGTCTTCCACCCACACCCGCCGGTCCAGCACCGCCTCATCGTGCCGCTCCTGCATCGACTTCGGGTTGTGCTTATCCGCCACCTGCTCCGCAAACGGCCTCACGCGCCCGGCGGAGGTCGTCTCCGCGTAAGCGAGCACCTCGGCTTCGTACGCGGCACGCACCTCATCGTCGGAAAGATCCGCGCCGGCATCGACGACCACCCGCACATGCGCACGAGACACCCGCCCCTCACGCCACGCCTCCCACGACGGCCCGAACTGCGTCACCGTGCGGTGCGCCTCGAACAACTGCGTCTGCAACGTGCGATCACTCACCCTCGCATCCACGGCCAGCTCCGCGGCCATCGACCGCAAAGGCATCTCCCGCTCCCGCGTCGACGCATCACGCAACCGCGACATCTGCTCCTGCGCCAGCTCGTACGCGTCAGCATGCGTCCGCGCCAACTCCGCCTCCGCAGCCGCAATCACCACCCGCAGCCGACGTGCCTCAGCGACCAGTTCACGCGTGCGAGCGGCGTCCAACTTCCGCCGATCCTCTTTCGTCATCGCAGCCCCCGCGTCGATTTCTGACTACCTCGAGGGTAGAACATATATACGACACTTAGTGGGACATGCTCTCAATTCGTGAAGAAGAGACGCTGTCCTCGTGGCGACCTCGCGCGCAACCGTTCATTGACGGCGAGTGGGCTCGTGGCGCGACGTGCGCCATCCGCACCGTCCTCGTCCGCGGACATCCCGACCACGGACGGGCCTCAGCCGACACGTGTCTCAGCCTCGGCGCACACCTCCGACTGCGTCCGACTGCGTCCGAGATGACAGACGGTCGCCGCTGAGGCCGACCCCAGCGGTCGCTTCAAGACTGCCGACGCCTCCCGTTCACTGCGCCTTCGCGGGCTCGAAGGAGGACAGCGTCGCATCGAAGTCACCGCCGCCGATGTCGAACATCGGAGTCATCCAGTGGTAGAAGTTGTCACCGCGCGCGCGGAGCTGCCGGTACAGCTCACGCATCAGCTGCGATCGCGTGTCGGCGTAGGCGTCATCGTCGATGCGGTTCACCAGTTCGTGCGGATCGCGCAGCAGGTCATAGAGCTCGTTGACCGACTCCGGATTGACGACGAGCTTGTGCGTGCGGGTGCGGAGCATTCGCTGCGGATACGGGAAGTGGTGACCGTGGTACTCGCAGAGGATGCTCTCGGCCCACTCCGGGTGGTCGCCGCGAACCAGCGGGAGGAGCGATCGGCTGTCCACGGCCGGCGCAGTGTCACGGCCGGCGATGTCGAGGATCGTCGCGGTGAAGTCGGTGAGCGAGACGAACTCCTCCCGCACCTGCCCGGCCGGCTCACCGGGCAGGCGAATGAGTCCCGGGATGCGGTAGACCTCCTCATACATCGCGGGACCCTTGTCGTGAAGTCGATGAGCCCCGGTGAATTCCCCATGGTCGGCGGTCATCATGACGGCCGTCGAATCCGTCAGCCCGAGCCGGTCGACGGCGTCGAGGATGCGGCCGATCTCGTGGTCGATCATCGTGATGTAGCCCCAGTACGCGGCGATGAGCTTGCGACTCGTCTCTTCGCTGAGGGTGTCGAATGTCCACAGCCCGCAGTAGTTCGCCTGCACAGGGGGCTTGTTCTCGAACGTCTCCGCGACCGAGACCGGCAGTTCGACGAGGTCGGGATCGTACATGTCGAAGAACTCGTCCGGCAGGATGTACGGCAGGTGCGGACCGAAGAAGTGGGTGGCAAGGAAAAACGGGGCGGGCTCGTGACCGTCAGAACCCGCGGCGAAGCGCTCCAGCATCTCGATCGTGCGATCGGCGAGGTAATGCTCGAACGTCGCCTCGAGCGGTTGATGGAGTCGCGCGGCGAGAAGATTGCCCTCGGAACCGTTCGGCGTCGTCCCTCTCACCTTGTCGCTGATCGCGTACGCGGGAAGCCCGCGCTCGGCGAGATAGGCGAGGTAGTCGGGATGATCGACGGGGTTGTGCCAGCCTTCGAAGTGGGGCCCTTCGAAGCCGTACGAGGAGGCCTGTTTGCGAACACCGCCGTGCCACTTCCCAAGGAGGCCCAGGTTGTACCCCGCCGCCCTCAGGTCCTCCGCGAAGGTGAACTGGCCGTCCGCGAGATCTTCGAGGTAGCCCACGTTCCGCTCATAGTTGGCCAGCAGCTTGTGCCGAAAGGGGGCGGCACCGGTGAGCAGGCTGGCCCGCGCAGGCGTGCAGATCGCCGTTGGGGTGAATGTCTCGGCGAACCGGGTGCCCGTGGCGGCGAGGCGATCGAGGTGCGGCGTGCGCACCACCTCGTTGCCGTAACTGCCCAACGTCGACTGGGTGTGCTGGTCGGTCATGAGGAAGAGAATGTTGGTCATACGGGAGTTGCGCGCCTTCCGGGGACGGGATGGATGCTGATCATGCTCGGATCCGCTCTCCCTCGCATCGCATGAGGCGGAACGGCACTTCATGGTGACCGCCCGGGAGCTCGGCGGGTGCCGCAAGGAGATCGAGGATCATCCTCGACGCCGCTTCCACCCCCGAGTCGACGGTGGCGAAGGGAGGGATAGAGAAGCGCCCCTCCTCGATGTCGTCGAATCCGATGACATCGACATCGCGCGGAACGGCGACGCCGTGGGCTCCGAGTGAGTACAGCGCGCCGAGCGCGAGCGTGTCGTTGAAGCACATGAGTGCGTCGAAGGCCGCACCGCGCTCGATCAGCGCGTCGACGGCTCGCGATCCTTCTGCGCGGTTGAACGGCCCGACCGGGCAGAGCAGCGGTTCGAGGAGCGGGATACCGGCTCCGGCGAGCGCCTGACGGTAGCCGACGAATCGCTGACGGGAGGTCGCCGTCGACCCCTCGTGCTGGACGCCCACCGCCGCGATCCGCGTGCGCCCGCGCGATATCAGATAGTCCGTCGCGGCGTGCGCGGCGGCGACATTGTCGATGCCGACGTGTGTGATGCCGGCCGGGACGACAGCGCGGCCGTGCTCACCGACGACAACCATCGGGGTGCGTGAGCGACGTTCTTCGAGGTCAGCCTTTGTGATGGAGAGAGGGCTCAGAACCAGCCCGTCGAGCGCCGGCATCCCCTCAGCCTCAGCGAATGCCATTTCTGCGGCGCGGTCGCCGCCGGTCTGGGCGATCAGCACCGTCTGGCGTCGCTCCTGGGCCGTCGCGACGAACTGCGCCGCGAATTCGGCGAAGTACGGTTCGCGAAGATCGGGAACGGCGAGGGCGAGCAGACCGCTCGATCCGCCGCGCAGCTGACGCGCAGCGAGGTTGGGCCGATAGTCCAGTTCGCGGATGGCGGCAAGGATGCGTGCGCGCATGTCGTCGCTGACCCACCCCGTGCCGTTGACGACGTTCGAGACCGTCTTCGCGCTGACGCCCACGACGGCGGCAACGTCCGCCAATGTCACACGAGCCATCATCGCCCTCCCGTCATGCTCTACGAGGCCCACCATAGCCCGAAACGGCCGCTTGCGTTCAACGCTGAACTATGTCACGATCTCGTCAACCCGATGACTTCTCGATGTCCCGTCGGGCAAGTAGTTCAACGTTGAATTAATGGCGAAGGAGCATGATGAAGACACTGGGCGGGCGGTACGTGCCGTACCTCTACATCCTCCCCGTCGTCGTCATTTCGGGGGTGTTGATCTACTTCAGCATCGGCTTCAACACCTGGGCGAGCCTGACCGACTGGAACGGCCTCACCCGGATGAACTTCGTCGGGCTCGACAACTATGCGGCTCTGCTGTCCGACCGAACGTTCTGGACGGCGCTGCGCAACACACTCGTCTTCATGGTCGCGACCGTTTTCATCCAGGCGGTGCTCGGTCTCCTGGTCGCGGTGATCGCGAAAGAGCGGCTTCCCGGGAGCAACTTCTTCAAGGCACTCTTCTTCCTTCCGATCGCCATGGCACCCGCGATCATCGCCACGGTCTTCCGGTACATGCTCGAGACGAACTTCGGGTCGCTCAACGAGTCGCTTCGCGCGCTCGGGCTGCTCGGCCAGGGTGAGGTGATCGAATGGCTCGGCCGTGACCTCGGGCTCTGGTCGATCATCGTGATCAACATCTTCCAGTGGATGGGCTTCTCGATGATGATCTACTTCGCGGGTCTCATGTCCATCCCCGATGAGCTGTACGAGGCCGCCACGCTCGACGGAGCGGGATGGTGGCGCCGTCTGTGGTCCATCACGATCCCGTCGCTGCGCGGGACGACGAGTGTGCTCATCATCCTCGGCATCGTCGGTGCCCTGAAGACCTTCGACATCGTGTGGCTGACCACAGGTGGAGGCCCCGGTGACTCGACGCAGTTTCTCTCGACCTACCTGTATCAGGAGCGTTCCAACAGGGAAGCCGGCTACGCCTCCGCGATTGGGATGGTCATCCTCCTGCTCGCCTTCCTTCTCTCACTGGTGCAGATGCGCGTGAGCGGACGGAGGAAGTGACGATGCGAAAGCAGATCCTGGCACGCGTAGCCATGTACGCCGCCCTGGGGGCGCTCGCCGCCTTGTGGCTCTACCCGATCGGCGTCGCCGTCTACATGTCGATCTCGGTGGGTGGATGGAACAACTACGCCGTCGTCCTCACTCACGAGTCATTCGACTACTGGTCGGCGATCGGCAACAGCTTTCTCATGGCCGGCGTCTCGGCGCTCGTGATCATGCTCATTTCGGCACTGGCGGGCTATGCGTTCTCCAAGATGCAGTTCCGCGGCCGCGAGGTGATCTATCGACTCCTTCTCGCCTGCCTCGCCGTCCCCGTCGCTGCCGTGGTGACTCCCCTCTTCTTCACGATCAACACGCTCGAACTGCGCAACACCTACGTCGGCGTCATCATCCCGCTCATCGCTTTCAACGCGCTGATGATGATTCTGCTCATGCGCAACCACTTCGACGCTCTCCCCGACGAGCTAATTGAGGCCGCCACCCTCGATGGATGCAACTCCTTCGCCGTCTGGTGGCGCGTGCTCCTTCCCCTGAGCGGGCCCACCCTGGCGACCGTGGGGGTCCTCGCCTTCGTCTACTCGTGGAACGAGTACCTGCTGCCGAATCTGCTGCTGTCCTCGCCGGAGCTGTTCCCGGTGACCCAGGCGATATCCCTCCTGCAGGACGACCGAATGAGCCAGGAGCAGATCTCTCAGCTCTACGCCGGTCTCATCCTGATGACGATCCCCTCCGTCATCGTCTACCTGGTCAGCCAGCGCTACCTGCAGGCCGGCGTGACCGCAGGCGCGGTGAAGAGCTGATGACGACGCCCGTCGACACCGAACCGAAGGACCGAACGATGGTGACAGCCGAGCGATACCGCAACCCGCTGGGGTATTCCGATGGCATCGCCCGCACCGACCCCGACCCGTTCGTGCTGCGCTACCGCGGGCTCTACTACTGCTACTCGACGGGCGAGACGCAGGTGAACGTGAGCGTCTCGAGTGATCTCGTGTCCTGGACGCGCGTCGGGGCGGCGCTGCAGGTGCCGGGCCGCACTCATTACTGGGCACCGTGCACGATCTACGTCGACGGCGTCTTCTACCTCTATGTCTCGAGCAGACCCGCCGGGTCGACCGACCCGCACGACGAGGTGCTGCAACTGGCCACGAGCCACCATCCAACGGGTCCGTTCACGCTGGTCACCCAGTTCTTCGACACGTTCTCGATCGATCCGCATGTCGTGCCCGACGGTGAGGGCGGGTACGTCATGTTCTATTCGACGAACGACGTCACGGGCCTCGACGACGAGTACGTCGGCACGTCGATCGTCGCCGATCGCCTGCTCGACTTCGATCGCCTCGAGGGTCGGCCCCGCGTGATCGTACGCCCCTCCCTCGAACAGGAGGTCTTCGAGCACGACAGGTTCGGCGATGGTCGCGACTGGTACACCATCGAGGGTGCGACGTACCTCACTCGAGGCGACCGCGCGTATCTCACCTACTCGGGCAACGCGTACGAGCGCCCCGACTACTTCATCGGTCAGGCTGGCGCCGTCCTCGACGGCGCACCCCACGACCTGGTGTGGCGCAAGCATCCGAACGATCACGAATATGCCCCGCTCATGCGTCGCAACGGCGACGTCGAAGGCACGGGGCACAACTCCGTCGTGCGCGCCCCGAACCTCGTCGACGACTGGATCGTCTACCACGGGCGGGATGCCGCGGATCCGCTCGACCCTCAGGTCGAACAGCGCACGATGCGCATCGATCCGCTGCTGCACACCACGCGATGCCTGATCACCACCGGCCCGGGTTCCACGGAGCTCGACGCTCCGGCACGACCCCAGGTCTCCGACGATTTCTCCGGCGCCGAGCTCGATGCTCGCTGGGACGTGCGAGAAGGACGCGTGCACCTCGCGGACGATCGCGTCTGCACAACTGCTGCCGAGCGCACGCGCCTCGAGACATCGGCGGCCGCGTCAGCGTACGTCGCCGAGGTGTGGATGCGCGTCGAGATCTCCGATCGCGGCGCCCGAGCGGGCGTGGTCGTCGCCGCCAACGGAGACGATGACGTCGTCGAGGTGCTGGCGGATGCGGCGACGTCGCAGCTGATCGCACGACGCTGGCTCCGCGGCGTCGGCACCGTGATCGCCCGCACCGAGTTGCGCCGGGCACGGCTTGACCGGTGGCAGCAGCTGCAGGTTCGCCGAATGTTCGACCGCGTCGAGGTTCGTGTCGGTGATTCGACGACACTGGCATTCCCGGTGCCGGAGATCGCTGCGCGGTTCGGCCTCGTGTCGGAGCGCACAGCTACCGAGTTCTCCGCCTTCTCCTTCACCGGCCACATGGACCTCTGGGGCCAAGACCTCGATCACGCGGGGCACGTGTTCTCCGTTCAGCCGCGCCGCGACCCGGGAGCAACCGGGCTTGTCGCACCCCCCGGACGCAGCGTCGTCCTCGAGGGCGACAGCGATTCGTCGTCAGCGATGGTGCACGAGTTCGCCCTGCCGACGCCGGGGAGCCGCGTGCTCTTCGCACCGTGGGGGGCCGAAGCGGTGCGTCTGCTGGTGGAAGCGGACGCATACACCCTCTTGCGACCCGGCGACGCCTCGCAGCGCTACCCGATGGACCCGCCCTTCACCGACGCAGCGGGCGTCGCGGTGCGCAGCACCCGGCAGGGTCGACAGGCCCTCGTGCAGGTCGGGCGACGAATCCATCCTCTGACCTTCGACGACTCCGCCTCATCGCGGCAGCGCATCGAGCTCACCGGGGCAGGTCTCACTCGGTACGAGTGGACGGCCCATCCGACCCCATCCATCCAATGATCACCTTGCAAAGGAGCACATCGATGAAAACAGCACTGCGTACCCGCACACTCTCCGCGATCGCGTTAGCCGCCACGGGGGCGCTCGCGCTGGCCGGCTGCGGCAGCTCGGGCGGCGATGCCGATACCGGAGGCACCGTCACCCTTACCTTCAGTTCCTGGCTGCCCACGCAGGACCAGTGGAGTGAGATCATCGAGGCGTTCGAGGAGGAGAACCCCGACATCGACATCGAGTTCTCCCGTGACGAGGACTACGCGTCCTATCTCACGAACCTCGACAATGCGATCCTCGCCGGCGAGACTCCCGACCTTTACGGCGTGCAGGTCGGGTCGTCGTTCGACGATTATGCAGAGTTCGCTCTCCCGGTCGACGACTACGCCGCCGGATGGATCGATGGGGTGAGCGAGGGCGCTCTGGAGCAGACCACCACCACCGACGGCACTCTCGCAGCCGTACCCCTGCTCACCGCCGGCATGCAGTTCTACCTCTACAACCAGACGCTGTTCGAAGAACTCGGACTGTCGCTGCCGACCGACTACGACTCGTTGCTGGAGATGAGCGAGGCGGCTCGCGAGGCGGGCATCGCACCGATGGCGATGGGTGCAGGCGACACGTGGCACAGCGCCGACTTCTTCGTCTGGCTCAGCAATCAGTTCGGCGAAGGCGGCGACATCTACCGGGCCGCGAGCGGGGACATCCCCTGGGACTCCGACAGCCTCGTCGCCGCCGCCGAAGTCTGGCAGAGCCTGTTCGCCGATGGAATCTTCCAGGACGGAGCGACCACGACGACGACCTACCCGTCTGCTCGTGACGACTATTTCCTGGCGCGGCGCGCCCTGGGCATGCCGACCGGCTCATGGCATGTCGGAGCCACCCTCTCGACGAGCCCCGAGGTGCCGGGTAGCGAGGTCGAGGGCGATGCGATCGGTATGGCCCCGTTCCCCACGCTCGGTGAGACGGATGCCGGTGCGACGTCGGGCGTCGATTTCGCCATCGCCGTGAGCGGCGACATCGATGAGGCCAAGCAGGAGGCCGCGGCGACATTCGTCGAGTTCATGGCCGTCGGTGCCGGTCAGCAGATCTGGGTCAACCGTCTGCAGGGCTTCCCGGTCGCCACCGACGTCGACGTTGAGCTCAAGGAAGGTGAGAGCGAGTTGGCGCAGGAAAGCGTGGCGCTGGTTACCGAGACGATGCAGGCGAGCGAGTATCCCCGCAAGCTGGTCTCGCCGGGCAACGACTCTCTCGAGACCGATCTCGGTGTCGTGCTGCAGAACATCGCCGATGGAGCCGACCCCGCGTCGGAGCTGGCGACGCTCAACGACTGACGTCCGAGCAGACGTCGCGATCCGCCGGGGGCCAGCCGTCCCCGGCGGATCGCGCTGTCTCACGAGGTGGTGGCGACGGCACGAACCACGTCGCCGCCTCCGGGCGTTGCTCAGCGCCGGTCCGGAGGTGGACTTCCCGAGGTGACGGCCGGTGCGGTCGCCCCACCGCT
Organism: Microbacterium luteum; assembly: GCF_015277875.1. Taxonomy (NCBI): domain Bacteria; kingdom Bacillati; phylum Actinomycetota; class Actinomycetes; order Micrococcales; family Microbacteriaceae; genus Microbacterium; species Microbacterium luteum. The sequence goes on from NZ_CP063814.1 coordinate 2,732,136, forward strand.
CGTGGGAGTCTGCTCGTCGTCCTTCATCGCGCGCATCTCGCCCTTAACAGACGGGCCGACTGGCCCATGCTCTTGGCCCGTCAGACCGCGCCGAGCTCCCGGAGCGCTCCGGCGAGCGATCGGATGCTGGAGTGGTCCCACATCAGCTCGGGGTCGATCTCGATGCCGTACTCGTCTTCGATGTCGCCGCAGAGGGTGAGCGCGTACACGGAGTCGAGCCCGATGTCGGAGAAGTCGGTGTCGAGGGTGAAGTCGCCGGCATCCTTCTTGCCGTAGGCGACGATACGGCCCGCGAGCCAGTTCTCGACAGCCGCTCCGGTTTCGGTGACGCTCATGTCGTCGTCCTTTCTGTTCGGGATGCGAACACCCCGCTGTTGTCGAAGGTCAGGGATGTGTCTGCGGCGGCTCGGCGATCCACCTCCGTGGCGAGGTGCTCGATCGCGTCGGCCTGCAACGCGTCGCGCCGGCCGGCGCGTCGCGCCGCCAGCCGATCACGCACGGCCCGGCGCAGGGGCGCTGGCGCACCCGCCGCTGCCTTTTCGAGGGACTCCGCTGCTTCCTCGAAGAGCTCGACCCCGTCACCAGGTGTCGCCGTCGACATCCGGTGACGGGGAGTTGAGATCAGTCGCATGCTCGTCACATCCCGCACGAGGGTCTCGACGAGTTCATACGGCTCGACCCGCGCGAAGAACGTCGAACCGAAGAGCACGGAGAGCGCGCGCATGGCGTCGCCGAGCAGCGTCGGCACGAGTTCGAGAGCCGAGACGTGCCGCCCGGCGAGTGCGGCGGCGGCGATCGCGTCGGCGAGCAGGAGGTCCGCGAAAGCCCCCGCCACGAGCCCTCGCGCGTGCGGAAGATCCCAGACGGCACCGCCGTACAGCGCCCTGCCTCGGGCATACGGGACCGCCAGCCGCAGCGCGGTGTCGACGGTGCCGCACCAGGCCGATGCGAGCATCGCCTGCGCCTGGTCGTCACCGGCGGGGTCGACGTTCCAGGTGGCGAGAACCGGGGCGTCGCGCAGCTCGAGCGCACAGAACCGCAGACCGCGCAGCCCCGTCGTCGACCGCGGCGTGACGACGGCGAGCGCGCCGTCGAGCCCGATCAGCGTGGCGGCCGCTCCCCTGCGCACGACGACGCACCGAGACTCCAGCGGAACGGCGACGAGCGGGAGGACACCGCTCACGCGCCAAGCGACCGTCTGCGGATCGGAAGCGATCTCGCCGGCCTCCACCGCGACGGCGATAGGACGCAGCGACAGCAGCTCCCGGGCCACGAGTCCCGCGGCGGGTTGCGTCCACACGCCGGCCGCGGCCAACGCGGCAAGTCCGCCGAGTTCCGCTCCGGCCGCCGCATCGCGGCGGAACAGCGCCCGCAGCTGCGCAGCGACCTCCGACGGTCCGCCACCCGCCCCTCCCCACATCTCGGGCACGAGCTCGAACGCGAGACCGTGATCGTCGAGCACTGCGCGCCGCACCTCGGGCGTCACCCGCGTGATGTCCTCCGAGGCGACGACATCGGCGAAGCGGATGAGGCCGGCATCGGTGCGCGGGTCACCGAGCGCCGTCTCGAGGCGAGAGGCCACCACGACCCCCGCGACCTCGTGCGCGCTCGAGGAGACGACCGTCATGCGCCACCTCGACCCTGTGCGCGCCACTCCGGAAGAAGGCTGATCGATCCGCCGACGGCGAGCTGCTGCAGCTCGGCGGCGGGCAACGTGCCGATGTCGATGGCGAGCCGCCCCGTGACGCGCGCGAGCGCGGCGCGCAGCCAGAGGTCGCCGTTCCATGCGTCGCCGCTCGCGTGATCCCGATTGGCGACGAAGACGGCGATCGCTGCGGCGCCGGCGAACACCGACGTGACCTGCTCGGCGAGCGCAAACTGCGCCACCGGCGGACGCGCCGCGCGCTCTGTCTCATGCACGCGCACGGCAAGCTCGCGCCAGACCCCCACAAGGGCCCGCGCAATCTGCACCGCCTCGGGATGGGCACGCCCGTCGTCGAGCCGTTCGACGAGATCGGGCAGCGAGCGCAGCAGGCGCGACCCCCGCCGGGTGACCAAGCGCAGACCAGACATGTCGAACGCGCCCGCATCCCGATCGAACGCGAATGCGTCGACGTCGCCCGCTTCCTCGTCGACTCCGCGCGCGATGTTGGGCAACTCGTTGATGACGACGTTGAGATTGACCACGGAGTTGCCGTCGAAGATGCTCACCACCTTCGCGTCGCGCGCCACCTTCTCCCACGCCGCGCCCGATCCGTCCTCCAGCAGCGCGGCGACACCCAGAGCGGGCGAACCGTCGCGGATGACGCCGTCGACGAGGTCGGGAACGAGCACCTTCACGAACGCGCTCGTCAGCGCCATCTCGCCCGGTGCGACGTGGAACAGACGTGCACCGGCGAAGGCCACCGCCTCCGCAAGAAGCAGATCGGCGGCACCTCGAGCGATGACCGCCGCGTCGACACCGGCAGCCGCGAGGTGCTCGAGGGCCTGATCGCCCGCGCCGAGCGACAGCGCCGCGCAGAGAGTGCGCGTGACCTGCAGGCTCTTCAGCACGATCTCGATGCCCTGACCGGGCGCACCGACCCGCCGGTCCGCGGAGACGATGGTGCCGGCGAAGTCGATGCCGCTGATGTCGGCCCCGCGGATGCCGTGCAGCGGCCGCCGCGCACGGTACGACAGCGTCCCCGGGTCGACCTCGGTCTTGTCGACGAGCACGAGCGACAGCGCTCGCGGGCCGGGTTTGTCCTCGGTGCGGGCGAGCACGGTGATCGCGCGGCCCCGCGTGGCGTTTCCGATCGGCCACTTGTGGCCGTCGAGGCGAATTCCTCCGCCTGTCGCGACGGCGCCCGTCTGCGACGCGGCGAGGTCACTCCCCCGGTCCTTCTCGGTAAGCCCCCACGACACAGCATCACCCCCACCGACGATCTGCGCCATGTGCGTCGCGCTGTCGTCGGCGGCCGCCCAGGCGCTGATCGCCCCGAGCACGGTCTTGCCGTGTCCGACGGCGACCGTCAGATCGCGCGCGGCGACGGTGCGCATGAGAAGTAAGAGCTCGAAGACGTCGCGCAGACCGCCGCCGAATGCCTCGGGCACGTAGTGCCGCGGCAGCCCCCACGCGTCGAGCGCCGAGACGGCTTCGGCGGGGAACGCGCGGTCGTGGTCACGCTGGAGCGTCACCGCGAGCGGCATCCGCCCACCGGGGTCCGCGGGATCGCCGAGGTACGCATCCAACTCCGCCGCGCGACCGTAGGCATCCACGATCACCGGCGTCGCGGTCTCGACGGTCGCGTTCATGTCACCGGCACATCGAGCGCTCGTTCCCCGTCGACGGTGATCCCGTCGACCGCCGCAAGCGTGAGGTCGCCGGCAAGCAGCTCCGCACGCGCACGACGCCGCTGGATCTTGCCGCTCGTGGTGCGCGGCAGCGTGCCCTTGCGCAGCAGGGCGATCCCGACGCTCGGCAGACCGAACTCGCTCATGACGGCACGGCGCACGTCGCGCACGAGCGCGTCGGCGTCTCCACTCGCGAGCGTGCGCGGGTCGACCTCCACCGCGACGCCCACCTCGGTGGGCTGATGCTCGTCGAGCGCGAACGCGGCGCTGAGACACGACGGGTCGGTGCCGACGACGGCGGATGCGGTGGCTTCGACATCCTGCGGAAAGACGTTCCGTCCGTGCGAGATGATCAGGTCTTTCAGCCGACCGGCGACGACGACCTCGCCCTCGATCATCGCGCCGAGGTCCCCCGTGCGGAGGAACGGATCGTCGATGCCCGGCAGGTGGAAGCCGTATACCTCGGCGGTCGCATCGGGGCGCCCCCAATAGCCCTGGGTCACGCTTGGACCGCTGACCCAGATCTCCCCGATGCGACCGTCAGGAACCGGTGTGCAGGTGGCCGGGTCGACGATCGCGACGGTCGACCCGGGCACGGGCGGCCCACACAGCACGAGGTCGACCGATCGGTCATCGACCGCCGGCAGCAGGTCACCACGCTCGATCCCCCCGAGATCGGCCGACAGCGAGCGCACCTCGCGGCCGGACGCGGCCGAGATGATGAGCGTCGTCTCGGCCATGCCGTAGGCGGGGATCATCGCCGCGGGATCGAGACCCGCGGCGGCGAACCGACTCGTGAACGCCTCGACCGTCGACGTCTTGATCGGCTCGGCGCCGGTGACGATGTGTGTCAGCGACGACAGGTCGAGTTCGGCGAGCTGCTCGTCGGTGACCACCTGCGCGCACAGGCGGTAGGCGAAGTCGGGAGCGACGGTGAAGGTGCCACGATGCTTCGCGATGAGGCGCAGCCACATCAGCGGGCGACGCAGAAAGCGCGAGGGCGAGGTGAGGATGGAGTCGACCCCGGAATAGATGGGCCGCAGGAGCAGGCCGATCAGCCCCATATCGTGGTAGTGCGGCAGCCACCCCACCCAGACGGCATCGGGTCCGTCGTGCACGGTCGCCCCGATCGCCTCTTCGTTCGCGACGAGGTTGCCGTGCGTGACGACGACACCCTTCGGCACACCGGTCGATCCGGATGTGTACTGCAGCAGAGCGATGCTGTCCGCGGTGATCTCCGGCGCCGTCCACGACGCAGCCATCGAGAGGTCGGGCTCACCCAGTTCCCGCACCAGCACCGACCCGAGGTCGGCCTCGTCGAACAGCGGCCGCGCGGCGGCATCGGTCAGCACGAGGCGCGCTCCGGAGTCGGCGGTGATCGTCTGAATCCGCTCGATCACACCGCGCGGGTTGCGCCCGACCGTGACGGGAACCGGCGCGATCGTCATGCCGGCGTAGAGGGCGGCGTACACCGACTCCGCGAACCCGAGGCCCGGTTCGAAGCCGAGCACGGCGACGTCTCCGACGCCGAATCCCAGACGCATCAGCTCGACCGCCCGGGCCCGCGCCCGCTCGTCGAGTTCGGCGTAGCCCCGACGCACCGAGGTCTTCTCATCGGTGTAGAAGCGGATGCCGCGGGCGTCACCGGCGCGCGCCGCGGTGGCCTGCATGGCATCGAGATATGTTGCCGGAACGATCATTGCGACCCCCAGATTCGCGTGACTCGTCATTCAGCTGGGCGCCGTCGGCCAATGACGGCATGCTAAGCGCCTGCCGTCACGCGCGGGAAGTGGTGTGCGCAGGTGTTCACACGATCGCAACAACCTGCTGTCACAGTGTGCGCATCCGCGGAGGGGGAACGCACATGACACGACGGTCCGCACGACGCCCGCACGCCGAATTCATGCAGGTGTGGGAGGAGGGCTACGTCGGCACGACCGAAACCTTCGTCTCGATGCACATGCAGGGCATCGCCGTGCTCAAGGGCGGCCGGCTGCGCCGGTCAGACGGATCCCTCGACCAGCCGGCGATCACCGCGTGGGTCCGGTCCGCGACGAAGGCGGTCCCCTACGCCCACCTGAGGCTGCAGCGCTCATTCCTCGGCCTCACGCCGCCGGCGTGGGTGCCGGCCGGCATCCGCATCGACGATCACGTGCGCTTCGGCACCGAGACGGCGCTGACCGACGACAACCTCCGCACCCTCATCGGGTGGGGTGAGGGCCCCCTCGAGAGCGGCAAGCCGCTGTGGCGTCTGCAGGTGACGCCCCTCACCGACGGTCGCGTCGCGCTCGGCATCCTCATGCATCACGCCGGCGGCGATGCGCTGCGCACGCTCACCTTCCTGCGCGCGCTGACGACATCGAAGGCGGATGCCGCCCCCGACCCCGGCGAGCCCCTCTTCCGTGACGAGCGCCCGGCCGGGTCGATCGAACTCCCCCTGCTCGCGTGGACGACCTGGTGGCGTGCGTCGCCGGACATGCGCGGTCGCGTGCGGGCGTGTCTGCGCAAGCCGGCGCTCCGGCGCGCGCGGCGCGTGGCTGCACGGGTCACCCGACGCCTCAGGGATCGCCCGGCACGAGCGGTGACCACGCACTCCGGGCACCGCACGCTCGACGCGAGCATCGTGCAGGAGACGGCCACCCAACTCGATGGAACGATGAACGACCTCATCGTGGCCGCAGCGATCCATGCCGGCGCCGTGGAGGGCGGGCCGGTGCGGGTGCGCGTTCCGGTGCTGCGCAAGCCGACCGAGGGCAGCCGCAATCGTGTTGCCGATGCGGCGATCCACGGCGATCGCGCGGGCTCCTCCGCTGATCTCGTCACCACGGTGAAGCGGCAGCTGGCCGATGCCCGCGCCGGCACGACCAGACTGCCCGAGAAAGCACGAGAGATCGGCTACGCAACACTCGTGCCGTGGGTCTCGCGCACCCGGTTCGTGCTGGGCGCAGCGGTCGATGAGGTGATCGTGCTCCCCGCGTCGCTGCCGCACGACGAGCTGTCGATGTTCGCGATCTTCTACGACGGTCGCCTCACCGTAACGGCGACGACCCAGCAGTCGACCCGGCTCCCTCCCCTCCTCGACAGCCTCGCCACCTTCCTCACCAACGCACCCCCCGGTCGTTGAGCGAGCCGCACGCCGCCCCCGGTCGTTAAGCGCGCCGAAGGCGAGACGAAACGCACCACCGCACGCCTCCCGGTCGTTGAGCGAGCCGAAGGCGAGACGAAACGCAGCCTCACCGGTTACCGCCAGGTAAACAAATCCTGAACCGTCGGTGAACGGTTCTAGACTCCCCGGCAAACGATGATCGTCAGGCGTCGCCTCCGTGCGAAGCAGCATGCGGGAGTCGGCACCGCGAGGACCACTGGGGAGGTCCACGGATGTCTGTCTTCACCGCGCTCGCGCACGAAGGTAAATGGCTGTTCCGCAATCAGCGCTCGGTGGTGCTGATCGCCGCGATGGTGCTCGGTGTCGATGTGGCACTCGGGCTCATCCACGTGGTGGTGATGGTCGGGTGGGATGCGCCCAACGTGCTGCGCGTCGATATGGACGGCAGCTACGGCGAGGCCTATCAGTACGTGAAGTACCTGTGGGTGGTGGTGCTGCTGGCGATGTTCGCCGTCGCGCGCCGCAGCTGGTCGGTGGTCGCGTGGATCCCGCTGTTCCTGTACTTCTTCGTCGATGACGCGTTCATGGTGCACGAGATCGTCGGCTTCGTCTACGCGATGCAGCCGTGGGCGTTCGGCATCGGGCCCATCGGGCCGCAGTCCTTCGGCGAGCTGGCGGTCTCGGGTGTCGCCCTGCTGGTGTTCGCGACGCCGATCGTCATCGCCTACGTGAAAGCGGATGCGCGCACGCGGCTCATCCATCGAACGCTCGTGCTGCTGGTGGCGACCCTGCTGGTGTTCGCCGTGCTGGTCGACATCGTGCACTCGTTCTTCCTCGACATCCGCCTCCTCGACCGTTCGCTCGGGTTCATCGAGGACTTCGGCGAGATGGTGGTGCTCTCGCTCGTCGTGGTCTACCTCGTGCGCATCAACGTCGACGCGAAGCGCCTGCCGGCGGCGATCGCCGATCCGATCCGGCGCAGCCGGCGTACGCAGCCTGCGTTTGGCGCGTCGTGACCCGGTAGTGCGGCGGTCCCGACTGTTCTCGTCCCGGGGATTGTGCGCACAGTCACGTCTGCGCTCGTGATAAACACGGTCTGTGAACTGGGGATTCCTGCGAAAGATCAAAGCGGTACACGTGCTTTCCGTGCTCCTCGCTGCGGCGATGGCCGCCATCATCGCGCTTCTGTTGCGCGATGTCGACCTGTCTCCGCATGTGGCCTTCGCTCGGGAGCACGCGGCTCTTGCCGGCGCCGTCATAGCCTTGGCATCGTTAGTGACCGTCACGTTCGCCACGTGGATGAATTGGCGTGCGACCCGCCGCCAGGCGACGCTCGAAGCCTGGACCAAGTGGTCTGACGACACCGTCGCCGAGCGCAAGCTGATCTCGAAGATGCTCGGCCCGCGCGAATTGACCTCCGCTCAGGCGCAGGCCCTCGCACACGGGAGTTCCGAGCTTCCGACGCGGCCGATCCGCATCCTGGGAGTGATCGTGCGCCGCGGAACGGCGCCCCCGCTCTTCACCGATACGGAGCGAGCCAATCTCGTTCACGCCGCCGTCGCGGTCTTGAACGGGCTTGAACGACTTGCCGTGGGCGTGGAGTTGGGCGTCTACCGACGCGCGGTGCTGGTGGACGCCGGCGGCACGATCATCAAGCGCACCTTCGAGCGATTCGAACCGTACATCGTTCTCCGTCGTACGCACCCGGAGCCGCAACGCCGCCAGGAGAAGGCGTACGTGGCGTTGGAAAAGCTGGCGATGCAGATCCGATACAAAGAAGTTGACGCCGAGAGATTGGAGTCTCTGCGGCGCCAACCTTGAGAGTCAGGGCGAAGGACGTCTCAGTCGACGTCCTCTTCTTCGAATCGCTTGCTCATAGCTTCCTTCTTCCCAGACAGAGGTTCGAACTTACCTGATCGTACCCCGAACGGCCCGATTTCGGAGGTCGTTCACAGGCGAGTTCACGTGCAGCGATTCTGAGGCATGCACACCCCAGAGCGCTACCCCCAGTCTGACGAGCAGGTCCCGGGGCAAAACGTAACCCGCGCGACACAGTCCGCTCCCTAAGCTGTCCACGTGCACCGTCGTTGAGTTCGCTCTTCGCCGATGCATTTCGTTCCTGGGGAGATCGAAATGGAAGGCACATCGTGTCGACGATAGAAAACGACACGACAACGACGTCGCCGGATACACCGTCCATCGGTGCGCCCGGGCAGGGGGCTCAAACGCCGGCCGCGACGGCCGACGCAGCGCACCCCTCGCCGACGTCGGCGTCGCGCTGGCGCACGCACTACGCGCGACGACTGTGGTTCAGCGACCTGTTCGTGCTGGTCTGGGTGGTGTTCGGCGCGCAGCTGGTGTGGTTCGGCACCGGCAACGTCGATCTCGCCATCCACGAGAACGCCGCGATCAGTGCGGTGTCGTACTGGCTCTTCTCGACCGGACTGGTGCTGGCGTGGATGTGGGCGCTGACCCTCATCGACTCCCGCAGCGACCGCGTGATCGGCCACGGCACGACCGAATACATCCGGGTGGCGAACGCGAGCCTGACGCTGTTCGGCTTCATCGCGATCGCGGCGTTCCTGCTCGGTATCGAAGTCGCGCGCGGCTACCTGCTGCTGAGCCTTCCGGCGGGTGTGCTCATGCTGGTGCTCGAGCGCTGGCTGTGGCGGCACTGGCTCATCGCGCGACGGGCGATGAAGGAGTACTCCGCGAGGGTGCTGCTCGTCGGCTCGGCGCAGTCGGTCACGCAGATCGCCCACGAACTGCAGCGCACGCCGGCTGCGGGGTATCTCGTCGTCGGCGCGTGTGTTCCGAACGCGGCGGTGGCCTCGACGATCGCGGGCACCGACATTCCGGTGATGGGTTCGGTCAACGCCGTCGACCGAGCGATCGCGGCAACCGGAGCAGATACGGTCGCGGTGACCAGCACCGACGATCTGCCGCCGGACAAGGTGAAGCAGATCTCGTGGAGCCTCGAGGCCGGCCGTCAGCATCTCGTGCTCGCGCCGAGCATCATCGACATCGCCGGGCCCCGCCTGCACACGCGTCCGGTGGCGGGTCTCCCGCTCATCCACGTGGAGACGCCGCGGTTCAGCAAGGGTCAGCTGTTCCTGAAGCGCATGGTCGATCTCGTCGCGAGCATTCTGGGGGTGATCGCGCTGAGTCCGGTGCTGGCGTTCCTCGCCATCACGGTGCGGCTGTCGAGCCAGGGTCCGGTGCTGTTCCGGCAGACCCGCATCGGCCTGCGGGGTCGCGAGTTCACGATGCTGAAGTTCCGGTCGATGGTCGTCAACGCCGAAGACATGCTCGAAAACCTCGCCCGCCAGCAGCGCGATTCGGGCAACGAGGTGCTGTTCAAGATGACGGATGACCCCCGGGTCACCGCGGTCGGCAAGGTCATGCGCAAGTTCAGCCTCGACGAGCTGCCGCAGCTGTTCAACGTGATCGGCGGCTCCATGTCACTCGTGGGGCCGCGCCCCCCGCTTCCGGCCGAGGTCGCACAGTATGCCGACCACGTTCACCGCCGCTTCCTCGCGAAGCCCGGCATCACCGGTCTGTGGCAGGTGAGCGGACGGTCGACGCTGTCGTGGGAGGAGTCGGTGCGCCTGGACCTCTCCTACGTCGAGAACTGGTCGCTGCTCGGTGACATCGCGATCCTGCTGAAGACCGCGAAGGCGGTCGTGAGCCCGGGCGAAACGGCCTCCTGACCGCGCGGCTTGCCGCCGCTCAGGGCTGGACGGCGTCACTCATCATGCGTGCACAAGCTGCCGGGTCGACGAACGGCGACATGTGCGCCCATTCGTCGTGCACGGTCAGGGTGGCACCCGGGATGCGACCGGCGAACGCCCGCACCCTGTGCGTCAGGATGGGGTGAGACACCAGCACTGCTGACCTTCGCACTGCACGGGGCGAGAACGGACCAATACTGAGATGACGATGACGGTTGCTGACGTCGGCACCGATGATGGGGCTATGGCTCCTCGTGCTGACCGGCCCAAGAGGCGGACGTTCACCGCCGAGTTCAAAGCGGCGATCCTGGCCGAGTACGACGCCGCGGACCGCTCTGGGCGTGGGGAGATCCTGCGCCGGGAGGGCCTGTACACCTCCCACATCATCGAGTGGCGCAAGGCCGCGGCCGCCGGCTCGCTGTCCGGGCTGGGCAGCAAGCCGCGGGACCGGCGCGAGCGGGAGCTGCAGGCGCTACGGGCCCGGGCGGAGAAGGCCGAGGCCGAGCTGGCCAAGACCAGGGCGGCGCTGGACCTGATGGGAAAAGCACACGCGCTCTTGGAGACGCTCTCCGAGAGCGCGGACAAGCCGCCGCGGTCGCCGCGGTGATCAACCCGGCCGTCGACGGGCTGGCCGAGCACGTCGGCACCGCGGCTGCGTGCGCGCTGCTGGGTCGCTCCCGCGCCAGTCACTACCGGGCCAAGAACCCGCCACCGCCACGTCCACGGACACCGCGGCCGGCACCGGCGAACAAGCTGTCCGCCGCCGAGCGGGCCCACGTGCTGGCCGTGTTGACCAGCCAGCGGTTCGCGGACAAGTCGGTCGCCCAGGTCTGGGCCACGCTGCTGGACGAGGGCACCTACCTGTGCTCGATGTCCACGATGCACCGGATCCTGCGCGAGCACGACATGGCCGGGGAACGGCGCCGGCAGGCGAGCCACCCGCCCCGGACCCGGCCCGAGCTCGTCGCGACGGCGCCGGGGCAGGTGTGGAGTTGGGACATCACAAAGCTCAAGGGGCCGGAGCGGGGCGTGTACTACGACCTGTACGTCGTGCTCGACATCTTCTCCAGGTTCGTCGTGGGCTGGACCATCGCGGCCCGCGAGGACGCCGAGATCGCCAAGAACCTGCTCGAGCACGCCATGGGCATCCATGGCGTGCCGGAGGCGATCCACGCCGACCGCGGGACCTCGATGACCTCCAAACCGGTCGCTCAGCTGCTCGTCGACCTCGGGGTGGCCAGGTCGCACTCCCGCCCGCACGTGTCGAACGACAACCCTTACAGCGAGGCGGCGTTCAAGACGCTGAAGTACGCCCCGGTCTTCCCCGAGCGCTTCGGGTCCCTGGCCGACGCCGGCGCGTTCGCCGAGCAGTTCTTCGCCTACTACAACCACGAGCACCGCCACTGCGGGATCGGGCTGCACACCCCCGCCAGCGTCCACTTCGGCACCGCCGGGCAGGTCCGCGCCCAGCGCCAGGCCACCCTGGACGCGGCCTACGCCGCCCGTCCCGAGCGCTTCGGCCACCGCCGACCCCAGGCGCCCAAGCTGCCCGAGGCCGCCTGGATCAACCAGCCCTCACAGGAGGCCCTCATACAGACCGCCTGACGGAATCTGTCTCACCCGCCTTGACACTTTCCGGCATGGCGTCGGGCGTGGACACCCCGTCGTGACCTGCGGCGTGCAGGAAAACGGGCATGCGCAGCTCCCCCACCCGCTCGGACCGGTCGTATTCTGCGATCGCCTGCAGCGCGTGAGCCCAGTTCGCCGGATGAGCCGTCGCCACCGCGAGCGCCCGTCGCGCGCTCTGCACGGCCGCGCCTGCGGCAGCGAGCTCATCGGCAGTGAACCATCGTTCGAGCGTGCTCGAGACCTCGGGCACGTCGCCGGCCCGCACATGGTCCGCCAGGTCGGCGAAGGCAGGCACGGGTGTATCGCGACTGCAGAGGATGGTGAGCGATCGCACCGCGTGGGGATGGGTCAGCGCCAGGTCGATTGCGATCTGGCCGCCGAAGGAGTGGCCCACCAGGTGCACGGTCTCTTCGCGCGGCAGGTGCGCGGCGACATCGGCAGCGAGCTCCGCTGTCGCGCGCCGGTCGGGCACGCGTGTGCAGTCCGGCGTGATCACGGTGCCATCAAGGTGCACGGCAACCGGAGCCCAGATCTCAGGCGTCAGCGGCGTGCCGTGCACCAGCACCCAGGTCGTCATGGGAGCTATTGTCCTCGATCCCGTCGCCGCACCCGGTCGTCGAGCGGGTAGCTAGCCTCCCCCGGCCGTTGAGCGGTTCGCCTCCCCGCCCCGGTCGTTGAGCGAGCGAAGCGAGACGAAATGAAGCGCCCCGGGTGTGATGGAGGCTCTCAAACCTGTGAAGGATGGGAGTCATGGCAGCACCACGGAAGTACAGCGAGGAGCTGAAGGATCGGGCGATGCGGATGGCGTTGGACGCGCGTCGAGATCCTGAGTCGAGGGTCGGCGCGATCAAGCGGATTGCGGACCAGCTCGGGATCCATCCGGAAGCGTTACGGACCTGGGTGCGGCAGGCCGAGGTCGACGACGGCATCGCGCCGGGCACGACGACCGCGGACGCGCAGCGGATCGCGGACCTCGAGCGCGAGGTGCGGGAGCTGCGTCGCGCGAACGAGATCCTCAAGACCGCGTCGGCTTTTTTCGCGGCGGCGGAGCTCGACCGCAAGCTGAAGTAGCCGAGGTGCCCACCGCGGTGCTCGTCGAGTACATCGACGGGCACCGCGACCGGTTCGGGGTCGAGCCGATCTGTCGTGTCCTGCGTGACGCGGGTATGCAGATCGCCCCGAGCACCTACTACGCCGCCAAGGTCCGCCCGCCGTCGGCGAGGGCGGTCAGGGACGCGGCACTGACCGTCGACATCCGGGTCACGCATAAGGCGAACCTTGGCGTCTACGGGGTGCGGAAGATCCACGCCGAACTGAATCGGCAGGGCGTGGAAGTGGCCCGCTGCACGGTCGAGCGGCTGATGCGGCAGGAAGGGATCCAAGGGATCCGGCGCGACAAGTCCCGCCGCACGACGTTCGGCGACGGTGCGGAGACGGAGCGGCCGCTGGACCTGGTGGAGCGGCGCTTCGAAGCGACCGCGCCGAACCAGCTCTGGGTCGCAGATCTGACCTACATCCGCACCCACGCCGGCTGGGTCTACGCCGCGTTCGTCCTGGACGTGTTCAGCCGCCGCGTCGTGGGCTGGCAGGTCTCCACGAGCATGCGCACCGATCTCGCTCTCGACGCACTGGACATGGGCTTGTGGGAACGGCAGCGCGCCGGCCAGGACGTGTCCGGACTGATCCACCACTCCGACCGCGGAGTTCAATATCGAGCCATCCGCTACACCGAACGCCTCGCCGAAGCCGACGCGGTCGCCAGCGTCGGCTCCAAGGGCGATTCGTGCGACAACGCGATGGCCGAGGCGCTGAACTCGCTGTTCAAAGCCGAGTGCATCCGCAACCCGGTCATGCGCCCGAAGGGCGGCTGGGCATCGATCCGCGATGTCGAGATCGCCGTCGCGGAGTACATCGACTGGTACAACCACCGACGCCTTCACGGCGAGATCGGGATGACCCCGCCCGTCGAAGCAGAGGCCGTCCACTGGGCATCCCAGGCAGCGGTCGAATACGCTCAAGAACACGTCCCCGCCGGGGCCGGAACCAACTAACCGAGCCTCCACGAAACCCGGGGCGCTTCAAAACGTCCCGCCGCACGCACCTGCTCACTGACCACGCGGTCAGAACGGTATAGCGACCTCATCGGTCGGATCAGAACCCGATAGCGGTGGCGGGTCGGGCATAAACACCACCCGCGGTGGTGGATCGTCGACGTATTCCAACCCGGAGGGCGCGGTGAACCGCAACCTTCCACCCGGTTCTTGCACGACCGTCCACCCGGCGGCCTGTTTCATCGTGTGATGCCGTTTGCAGAACGCCCCGACATTGTCGACGTCGGTCTTGCCACCCAGCGCCCAGTCTTCCCGGTGGTCCCAGTCGCAATCCCGCGCGGGCCGTCGGCACCCGGGGAACCGGCACCGGATATCCCGCGCAACCAGATACCGCTTCTGCTCCGCCGTCACGAACCGGCGATCAACCGCGAGCACCGCCCCGGTGACCGGATCCAGAAACACCCGATCGAAACTCGGAACATTACCCGCAAGGATCTTCGCCGTTTCGGGGTCCACCGCGCACTTCCCGTCGAGCTCCGCGCCACCGGTCGTGGTTCCCGCGAGCGTAGTAGCCGGCACCGTCACCTGCACGTGCGCTCGGATCGCACCCAACCCGCCCTCGACCGCGCTGCTGGTCGGGTCAACCGACGGCGAGGAGGTCAGCATCATGTCCAGCAGCACGTCGGTGCGGATCTGATCCAGCGTCCGCTCGTCGAACCACAGGTTTTCTGTCGCGTCGCTTCCGTCGACCCGGCACGACTCCCCCGGCTCGGCCAGTCCGAAACTCGCGCCCGCGTCCGTCGCCGTCATCTCGCCGGCGACGCGCGAAGGCTCCAACTGCCTGGCGTCGCGTCCGGCGGCGGTGTCACCTTCGGCAGCGGCACGCGCGGCTGCTTCGCGCCGCACCGCACGGTCGGCGGCCTTGATCGCCTTCCCCTGACGGGTCAGCCGATCATGCACGCCGTGCACCTCCACCGACGGCCCGATCACACCCAGCATCGACATCCCGTCGCGCAGGTCCTCGACCCACACCCGCCGGTCCAGCACCGCCTCATCATGGCGCTCCTGCATGCTCTTCGGGTTGTGCTTCTCCGCCACCTGCTCCGCAAACGGCCTCACGCGCCCCGCAGACGACTTCTCCGCGTACGCAAGCACTTCACCCTCGTACGCGGCACGCACCTCATCGTCGGAAAGATCCGCGCCGGCATCGACGATCACCCGCACATGCGCACGGGACACCCGACCCTCACGCCACGCCTCCCACGACCCCTGAAACTGCGTCACCGTCCGGTGCGCCTCGAACAGCTGCGTCTGCAACGTGCGATCACTCACCCTCGCATCCACGGCAAGCTCCGCGGCCATCGACCGCAAAGGCATCTCCCGCTCCCGCGTCGACGCATCACGCAACCGCGACATCTGCTCCTGGGTCAACGCATACGCGTCAGCATGCGTCCGCTCCAGCTCCGCCAACGCGTACGCCGCGAGAGCCCGGAACCGGGCAGCTTCAGCGACGAGTTCCCGCGTGCGGGAAGCATCTGCCTCCCGCTGCTGCTCGTCGCTCATCACGCCCCCGGTTCGATCTCTGACTACTTCGAGCCTAGGGAGGGCCACCGACATCTCACCCCGAAAAACCACTGACTGTACGGGAAATCGACCATCTTCTTCTCGAGCCAGCCCGTTTCCCGCCGAGCCACCCCTTTCCCCACGTGCGCATGCCTCAAGGCGCCGTCGACCAAGCCGTATCGCCCCCACTCGGCAACAAGTCCGCCACCGAAGCGCGCCGCCTATTGTCGCCCCCAGACGGTCGCCACTCCGTGCACTCGACGCCCATCCGCCAAGTCACCTCGACTGCATCGAGCAACGCCATTCCGCGGCCGCAACCAGCGATCCCGTCACCTGACCGCAGCCACGAGCGCTCGAACACCTCTCCCCTACCCGCACGGAATCGTCACTTCAAACGTCGTGACTCCGTCGGCGCTGTCGGCCCGAACCGCTCCCCCGTGCGCGGTGATCGCGTCGTGAACGAGCGTCAGCCCGATGCCGAATCCCTGAATGGCGTTCGCGGTGGCGTAGGGGGTGCGGTAGAACCGGTCGAACAGCCGCACCCGCTCCGCAAGCGGGATGGTCGGACCGCGGCTGGTCACCGCCACCCGCACCTCATCGCGCGCCGGGTGGACAGCGATCCCGATCGGGGTCCCCGGAGCAGAGAATTTCACCGCGTTCGTGAGCAGCTCCCGCACCGCCTGGCGCACGCGTCCCGCGTCGATCCGCCACACGACATCCCAGTCACCGGTCTGCTCGATGGCATGGCCCCGCTCGTGCGCCTTCGAAGCGACCGAATCGATGGCCTCGGAGATGAGCGCGCTCAGGTCGGTCTGCCGGGGGCGGAGCGGATCGGATGCGGCTCCCGCCGACAGCAGCTCACGGATGCGGTCCATGAGATCGTCAGACCGACGGCGCACGATCGCGAGGTGCTCGCGCAGTTTCGCCTGGTGGGGCTCGACGGCGTCGTCGGCGAGGTCGAGAAAGCCGCGGATGCCCGTCATCGGCGTGCGCAGTTCGTGTGACACGGTGCGCAAGAACTGCTCGCGGATCTCAGCGGCGTGCGCGAGCTCGCTGACGTCATACGCGACGATGACGTTGCCGAGAAGCCGGCCGTCCTCTCGTGTGATGCGTCGAGAGGAGGCGAGAATCGCCGCCTGCTCACCGGGCGGGCCGACCCACTCCATGCGCTCGTCGAGCTCTTCTCCGCGCAGCGCGGCGGGGATGATCTGGTCAGAGGGGGCAACGGGGGTGGCTCGATCGGCGGCGAGCACCCGGTCACCGGCGAAGGGCGGCCGGTCGAGCTGGAACCCCGCGCGCCGCGCGAAGTCTTTCGCGAGCTCGTTCGCCATGGTGAGCTCACCGGTGGCGTCGTAGAAGGCGACGGCAGCGTTGACGGTGTTCAGCACGTCACGGGTGAGGATCTGGCTGTCGAGTGCCTCGCGCAGCGCCCGCTGCTGTTCACGCTGGGCATCGGCAGCCAGGCGCGCACTCCTTCGCAGCCGAGAGGCCGCAATGTTCACCACCACGGCAACACCGATGATGAGCGCCGGCAGGGTGATGACGTTCACCCACTCGAGAGCCGTCGTCGGCACGATGCCCTGCGCCGCGAAGGTGAACGCGGCGATGAACGCGGCGCCGGCGACGGCACCGAAGATCGCGTACCAGGCGAAGCCATAGGCGAGCCAGAGGATGGGGAAGATCGAGAGCATTCCGGCCGACGGAACAACGGTGACCAGTTCAGACCGCATGAGGGCGACGGCGACGATGTCGATCGCAGGGATGACGGTGAGCCACCCTCGCGCGATGCG
Organism: Microbacterium luteum; assembly: GCF_015277875.1. Classification (NCBI taxonomy): domain Bacteria; kingdom Bacillati; phylum Actinomycetota; class Actinomycetes; order Micrococcales; family Microbacteriaceae; genus Microbacterium; species Microbacterium luteum. Next base: position 2,749,339 of record NZ_CP063814.1, read on the forward strand.
CTCCCAGGGGGCCACGAAGCTTGCCAGGGATGCGACCAGCGCCAGCGCGAGCGCTGTCTGCAGCAAGGGCGAGTTCAGCACCTGAAGCGCCCTGAGTTTGTTGGAGACTCCTGACCTTGGAAACGAGGATGGAGTTATGCCGAAGGAACAGGCTGTGGGGAAGCCGACGACACGTCGCTACTCGAGCGAGGAGAAGGCCGCCGCGGTGCGGATGGTGAGGACGCTGCGTGCCGAGCTCGGAGTCACGCAAGGGACCGTGCAACGTGTCGCGACCCAGCTCGGATATGGGGTCGAATCGGTGCGGACCTGGGTGAAGCAGGCCGACATCGACGACGGCGTCGCCCCGGGCGTGAGCACCGGCGAGGCGGCTCGGGTGCGGGAGCTGGAGCAGGAGGTCCGCGAGCTGCGCCGGGCCAACGAGGTGCTCAAGCGGGCCGCGACTTTCTTCGGGGCGGAGCTCGACCGCCACTACCGCAAGTAGTCGCGTTCATCGACGCGAACAAGGACGACCTGATCGACGGTCGCCGGCTCGGGGTCGAGCTCATCTGCAGACTGCTGCAGGTGGCTCCGAGCAGCTACTACGCCGCCAAGACCCGCGCCCCGTCCGCCCGCGCCGTGCGGGACGAAGAGCTGATCCCGCTGCTGGTCGGGCTCTGGGAGAGCAACTATCGCGTCTACGGGATCCGCAAGCTGTGGAAGGCTGCCCGTCGCGCGGGCATCATGATCGGCCGGGACCAGACCGGCCGGTTGATGCGCAACGCGGGTATCGAGGGCGCGAGACGGTCGAAGCGGGTCAAGACCACCCGTCCCGATCCGGCCTCGGCGCGGCACCCGGACCTCGTCAAGCGGGAGTTCACCGCGACCGCACCGAACCGGCTCTGGGTCACCGATCTGACGTTCGTGCCGACGTGGGCTGGCGTCGCCTACGTGTGCTTCATCATCGACGCGTTCAGCAGGATGATCGTCGGGTGGCGGGTCGCGTCGCACATGCGCACCGAGATGGTGCTCGACGCGGTCGAGATGGCCCGCTGGTCACGAGGCACCCACCACGAGGATCTGCGCTGTCACAGCGACGCGGGCTCTCAATTCACCTCCATTCGCTACGGCGAACGGCTCGCGGAGATCGGCGCGACACCCTCGATCGGAACCGTCGGCGACAGCTATGACAACGCCCTGGCCGAGACCGTGAACGGCTACTACAAGGCCGAACTCGTCCGCGGACCGGCACGATCGGGGCCGTGGAAGACGGTCGAGGACCTCGAGCTGGCGACGCTCGGCTGGGTGCACTGGCACAACACGCAACGGCTCCACGGCCACCTCAACGATGTCCCGCCCGTCGAGTTCGAGAACGCGTTCTATGCTGTCCAAGCCGACCGCGAACAGCTGGTCGGAATCAAATAGCGCGAGTCTCCATCAGACCCAGGGCGCTTCAACCGGCGGCACAGAAACCAGGAGCGCCACGTAGACGAACCCGACGCCCAGGAGAAAGGGCAGCTGTGCGCGCACGAAGACGCTCCGGCGCCACCTCGCGTCTCGCGCATCAGTGGCCCAAGGCATCGATTCCCCATCGTCCGCGCTGCCTCGGGCGCTACCCGCGGCACGAGACGTCCCCTCGATACACGCTCGTATCAATCACAATACACACGCGCATCGGCCCGCCTTTGGTCGTTGAGCGAGCAAAGCGAGACGAAACGCTCACTCCGCCCGCCCCCGGTCGCTGAGCGAGCCGAAGGCGAGACGAAACGCCCACCCGCCTACCGCGCCACCCCGGTCGTTGAGCGAGCCGAAGGCGAGACGAAACGCCCCACGCCGCCCCTCGATGCACCGGCGTATCCCCCAAAGAGGGGACAGACAAAAATGCGTCGATCACGTTAACTTCTGACTGCACCCACCCTCCCCGTCCTGGATGCACGCGTGTATCCCGCTATGCTCGACGAGTTGTCACCGGATGAGATCCGTCTCATCAGGGGGGCACTTCGTTCTGTTGGGGAGAACCAGAAGTGAAAGGCAATCGTGTCGATTCTTGATGGCGACACGACAATGACGTCGACAGATGCAGCAGCAGCACCTATGAGCGCAGTCACGGCTGCGCAGACGGCTCGCCCGTCGCCGAAGCAGCGCAACTGGCGCAAGCGGTTCTCGCGTCGCCTGCTCGTGAGCGACCTGTTCGTTCTCATCTGGGTCGTCTTCGGTGCGCAGATCGTGTGGTTCGGCACGGGCAACGTCGACCTGGCGATCCACGAGAACGCCGCCATCACGGACGTCTCCTACTGGATGTTCTCTGCCGGCCTCGTCGTGCTCTGGATGTGGGCACTCAGCCTGATCGACTCCCGCAGCGAGCGGGTGATCGGCACTGGAACGGCTGAGTATGTGCGGGTCGCGAACGCGAGCCTCACCCTCTTCGGCTTCATCGCAATCACGGCTTTCTTGCTGAGAATCGAGGTGGCTCGCGGTTACCTCCTCCTCAGCCTCCCCGCCGGAATCCTCGTGCTCGTCTTCTCGCGGTGGATGTGGAGGCAGTGGCTGATCGCTCACCGCTCGATGAACGAGTACTCCGCGCGAGTGCTCCTCGTCGGCTCTCCTGACTCCGTCACCCAGATCGCGCGCGAACTGGAACGAATGCCATCAGCCGGCTATGCCGTGGTGGGTGCCTGCACCACCTCGCACGGTCGCGCGCTCACCCTCCGCAACGGATCGCTCCCGGTTCTCGGGGGGATAGACGACGTCGAATCCGCGCTCGCCACGACCGGCGCCGACACCGTCGCCGTCACGAGCACCGACGAGCTGCCTCCCGACAAGGTCAAGCAGATCTCATGGCGCCTCGAAGCAGGCAAGCAACACCTCGTGCTCGCGCCGAGCATTGTCGACATCGCCGGCCCCCGTCTTCACACGCGGCCGGTCGCGGGCCTTCCCCTGATCCACGTTGAGACGCCTCGCTTCACCAAGGGACAGCTCTTCCTCAAGCGCATGGTTGACCTCGTCGCCAGCGTGCTCGGCGTGATCGTTCTCAGCCCGCTGCTCGCCTTCCTTGCCATCACAGTTCGGCTGTCGAGCGAGGGTCCCGTGTTCTTCCGCCAGACCCGCGTCGGGATTCGTGGCAAAGAGTTCACCATGATCAAGTTCCGCTCGATGGTGGTCAATGCCGAGGAGTTGCTCGAGAAGCTCGCCGAGCAGCAGCGCGACGCCGGCAACGAAGTGCTCTTCAAGATGCAGAACGACCCTCGCGTGACGCCCATCGGGCGGATCATGCGCAAGTTCAGCCTCGACGAGCTCCCGCAGCTGTTCAACGTGATCGGCGGGTCTATGTCGCTGGTCGGTCCGCGACCGCCCCTCCCCTCAGAGGTCGCGCAATACGCCGATCACGTGCACCGCCGTTTTATCGTGAAGCCAGGCATCACCGGCCTCTGGCAGGTCAGCGGACGGTCGACCCTGTCGTGGGAAGACACCGTGCGCCTTGATCTCTCCTACGTGGAGAACTGGTCGTTGCTCACGGATGTCGCCATCGTCGCAAGGACAGCTCGTGCGGTGTTGAGCCCCGGGCAGACGGCGGCCTGATGTCTGGTCGCCGCGCCAGTTCAACCCGAGTGCAGGGCCTAGCATGCCGGTTGGGCGGGCACCACGCGCCCCGCAGCCTCTCGAACAGAGTCGCTCGTCGGCCATCGCCTGAAACGGTAGCCTCGCATGCTGGGTTTCTCAGGGAGGCACTGCTACTCGCTCGCTTGGGCTGGCTCCCCGCGCAAAAACACGGGCGGCACAGCCCCCTTGTTGATCGCATCGGACCAACGCGGTTAGCTTCTTGGCTACGCCGCGATAGCCGCCGCGCCTCGCTTTCCCTGGATATGGGCGTTCACCTTGACGTCTCGCGGGCGACGGTAACGACTGTCTTCCTACGCGAGGCTCCGCCCACAGCCGCGCCAGACGTAGTCACACTGCGGGAGAACGCACATTGACAAATCAGCTACCCCTCACGGCCGCAAGAGCGAACAAACTTCCCCAAGACGCCATCGAGAAGCAGGTGCTGGTCTGCGGACCCGTGCCTCCGCCCGCGCACGGACAGGCACTCGCCACCCAGTCGCTGGTAGTCGCGTTTCGCCAGGCAGGACTATCCGTGACACTCATGGACACCTCGGAGGGCGTGGGGCGGCTAACACAGCGGTGGGCGACGAAGACGTTGCGCTTTTCGCGAGCGTTGTCGGCAATGTGCATTGCTCCCCCTGGCGCAGCAGCGTATATCTCCGTGAACGCTGGCTGGGGTATGTGGCTGACCACCGCACTCGTGCTCGCTGCGAGGCTTCGAAAGCGTCGTATCGCGCTTCACCACCACACCTTTGCTCACGTAAGCAGACGCGTTTTGCGGGCTCGAGTACTGGCCAGAGTGGCGGGGAAAGCCGCCGTTCACATCGGCCTCACGCGCGACATGTCACGATCGATCGAAGCGTCGTACGGCGTGACACAAACCGTCACAGTGAACAATTCGGGCCTAGTGGATCCGGTCGCACCCCCGCACGACACTGCGGCTCAGAGGTTCTCCATCGGCTTCTTGAGCAACCTTACTGCAGCAAAAGGCACCATGCGCGTGGTCGACCTCGTTCGCAAGTTTCGTGAAACCGGGCACGACGTCACTCTCCACATTGCGGGGCCCGTCGATGACGAAGCGGCTGGCCGAGCTGTCGAGGATGCGGAGCGAGAGTTTGGTGACTCGTTCAAGTATTGGGGGCGGGTCACCGGCGATAGGAAGCAAGAATTCTTCAGGTCAGTCGACCGATTCGTGTTTCTCTCTCAGTACGAAAACGAAGCGGCGCCGCTTGTCCTGTACGAAGCAATGTCAGCGAACCTTCCGATTTTCGCACTCCGCCAGGGCGCGATCGATGAAATTGTCACGGATGATGTAGGCAAGATAGCCGATATCAGTGGTCCTTGGATCGAGGAATGTTGCGCTTGGCTGGAGACCGACACAAGCCGCCTCAAACCCCAGCGAGCTTTCAATCTGTGTCTCCAGGAGTCATACGACGCCGTAGATCATCTCATTTCCTTCCTCGCGTCCGGAACTTGGAATCCAGACTCGCGAGACGTCGCTCACGCTACTGGCGACCTGACATGATGCAAACGAAGACAAACCGTTTCACCCGAACTCACCTGAAAAAGGTTCCCCTAGGAGCGTTGTTCGCAACGCTCGCCTGGGTAGCCCTCGCAATCGGGGTACCGATCTATAGAAGCTTGCCTGCGCAGCTGGCTGTGGCCTGGTCAGGGCTCGCAATCGCAACGATCGCCGTTGCCACCATTCTAGGGATTCTCCAACTCACCAGATACTGGGGAGTATGGGCCTTCGCTGCCTACGCTTCTCTAACGGCCGTTGTTACATCAGGAGGCGCGCCAGGTGCGGATGACTCCTTTAGCACCGGAGCGAGACTGTTTCTTCTATTTGCACTAGCCCCCTTCGCCGCGAGAGGCATGCTCAATCGCACCCCTCACCTACCGAAGTTTGCAGCCGCAGCCTTTCTCACGTCACAAACCGTTTCCGCATTCGCGGGAATCTTGCAATCGTTTGGGCTCTCTGTCGGCGGAACCTTCCAGGCCAACGGACGGTCATCGGGACTCGCCGATCACCCGAATGTCCTGGGTGTCATGTCCGCCATCGCAATCCTCATTTGTACATATGCTCTCCTTAAGAATGTCGCGCCGGTGCCGCTAGCGGCCGCCATCTTGACTATAAACGTACTCGGGCTAATTACTACCGGGAGCCTCAGTTCGATGGCAGCGGCATTGCTCGGTGTGATTATCCTGCTCTATGCTCACGGATTTCGTGTCGTACGGCTCATACTCCTCGGCCTCGTAGTTGCGCTGCTACTCGGGTGGGTTCTGTCAAGTCCACTCGTGCCAGAGTCCTTACGTGGACCAGTCCAGAGGTTCTACCAAGTCACTGGCCAAACCGAAAACATCAGTACTCTCGACATCCGTATTCAGACATACAACGCAGCATGGGACTCGATCGAACGGGATCCCTTCCTCGGCAAAGGGTTAGGCGAGACTAATGCGGCCGCCATCGAACTGGGCACGGTTGTCCACAATTTTGTGCTACGCGGCTGGTATCAGGGGGGAATTCTCCTAGGTGCCGCGTTCGCGGCGATCCTCGTCGCAGCAATTTTCGCCGTCCTAACCGCTTTTCGCACGAGACAACATGCCCTCGCCACTGGCGTCATCGCCGTCATGCTGAGCTTCGGGCTGACGTCGGCGTTCTTCGAGCAGATCTACTACTGGCTGCCTGTGATCGTGGCCTGGGCAACCCTGGGGCGTCCCCCCAAGAAGGTTACGATGGGACACAGAGCAGAGCGAGGATCATCGCTCCTTCATTCCGCCGGAGCTCGATCTAGATGACCGCCTTCCGTTTCTCGACAGTCGCCTCGCAGTTTGGCTGGGTTTCTGGCGGGCGTCTACTAGCCGCCTTAGTGCAGGCGCTAGTTGTCGTTCTCCTAGCACGAGCAATATCCCCACAAGAGTTCGGTTTGTTTGCGGCGACCCAGGGTGCGCTCATCGTGGCACAGACCGTCTCGGGCTTGGGTCTGGCAACCTATGTGGTCCGACATCGCGCGATTAGAACAGACGATCCCAACGTCCTCGTTGCCCTCCGGCTAAATGAAGCGACAACCTACGCCTTTGGCGGCGTACTGCTCGCTGCGTTCATCTCCCTTGGAGCATGGATTGACGAAGCATTCTTCGCACTACTTCCGCTCGCGCTATCCATGGCGGCCGAGCGGAGCGCTGATGCCTGGCTAGGCGTCGCCATCGCTGACGGCGATGCACGAGTCAATACACTCAATCTCGTCGGTCGCCGGATCGCTACGGCTGCCATCTTCCTCGCACTGACCACCGGAGCGGGCGCGCCACCATTACTGAGCTTCGGGATCGCAGCTCTCTTCGCCGCGGTTGCGTCATGGATCTTCTCGCGGATGTATGTTGGCGCCCACGTCGCCCGCAGGCGTTTCGAGGGTCCGCGAAGACGACGCTATGCAGTGGTGCTGCGACGCTCTCGCCACTACTGGATGAACTCCATCGCCACCCAGCTTCGAAACCTGGACACAACGGTCGCCGCGTTCTCTATGTCACCCGCCCAGGCGGGCTTTTTCGGGGTCGCCTCCCGAGTGACGGGACCGCTTCGAATGCTACCGACGTCCCTCTCAATCGTGCTCCTACCGGTCGCGAGTCGAACAGGATCAAAGGATCGCAGGTCGCTTGCTTTGCTCATCGCTGGAGCAGCCAGCGGCATCACCATCCTTTTCGTGAGCGTGGCGATAGTAGCTCCCTACGTGGTTCCGGCGCTGCTCGGCAACGACTATCGAGGAGCCACAGTCACACTTCAGCTAACGGCGATCGGGCTCATTCCCGCCGGCATCGCATCACTGCTCGGAGCCGTACTACAAGGGTCGGGGCACGCGCGATACGTAAGCAATGTTGCGTTCATCATGACGGGAGTCTGCCTAGCGGGCGTGGCACTTGGAGGGGCGAGCTTGGGTGCCGTTGGCGGAGCGATAGCTCTCGGAGTTGCCTACATCGTGCAGATGGCGTTGCTCATAATCCGGTACATCACATTGAACTTTGAGCCCCAGGAAAAAGAATGAGTCCCATCTCCACGAAGAATACCCAGAGGCCCATGGATTTTTTTTGCAGTGTCGCCGCCCAAGAGGACAATTTGGGCGACATCGAGATTCGCGCAGTGATGCTTCGTTGGCTTCATGAAACGGACTGCAACGTTGTTGCCTACACAGGAAGTATGCCCGTCGAATACATCGAGGCACTGGATTCACCTCGCACTCGTTACATTGCGAGCGCCTTCCGCTTCCAGCTACTGCTGATTCGATCTTGTATGTTGCGAAACGCCAATCTCATGTTTGCGCCGGGGCCACAACGTCTCGGCGGAGCACGTGCGGTTGTCAAGTCAATCATGAACTTACTCAATGTATTCGCAATCCGCATTTCCGGCGGAAGAGCCGCTACATTCGGACGCGCCTTCCGGGGGACAGGGAAAATATCCAAGGCAGTCGAACGATTGCTAGTGAGTAAGCTCGACGCGGCGGTAGTACGCGACTTCGAGTCTGTCCACGTACTCGGCAAATCAATGATCGTGGCACCTGACCTCGCATTCGCTAACCCGGGAAGATACTCTGAGATGCCCCGCGTCATCGGTTTGTCTTTTCGACACGATGCAGCGCCACGGCTGAAGGAAATTGAAGGACTCGTTTCGAGCGGTCGTCGTGCTGGTTGGGAGTTCAAGATCGTAACTCAAGTTAGACGAGATGACGCTCATCACGAAAACCTCGCCAAAACTTTGGGTATTGAACACGTCGCTTGGGGGGCTCGAGACCACACCACCCAGACCCAGCGTGTCAAGGACGCATATAGCGAATGCGTACTCGTAATCACCAACCGCCTACATGCCGCCCTTTTTGGCCTCGCACAGGGGGCTATAATCAGCACAATGTCGGATAAGGACTTGAAGTTGTTGCGCACTCTCGAGCCGTGGGTAACCCCAATTCACCTAACACCGGGTATGTCGACTACAGAATGGCAAGAGCGCTTGAACGACGCCGCAGTCTCTCGCGCCCTTAGTCAACGGGACGATGCTCGAGTGCGGATTTCAAGCCAATGGGAATTATTTCGGAGCAATTTCCGCGACGGCGCGCCGTCCACGCAGAGTGAGAGCAAAATCTAAAGCATGCAGTCAACAGCAATAACCGCAACGACACCTGTGGTCGTCATTGGATTTCGACGACTGCTGCCCCTTCGGGAGGTGCTGGAAGCGACCGAAAAATATAGTGACGGCGATATTTACGTGCTCTTAGACAACGCCCGCGACGGGCGGGATGCTGAGTTAAGAGCAGTGAGGGAGGTGCGAAGCTGGGTTACTAAATGGAGCGCTGGAAAGCCGCGTGTTCACGTACGGTTGGAGCCCGAGAATATAGGACTCGCTCGCGCTATTCCGACCGCCATCGAGTGGGCACTGGGGGACCAGGGTAGTTCCGTGATCATCCTCGAAGATGATTGCCTACCGTCCCCCGACTTCTTCAAATTTATGACCGAGATGCTCACGCGGTTCGCTAATGACGAGCGAGTAATGATGGTGAGTGGGGATCAGTTCTTGCCTGATAATCTCCGTTCAAGCTATCAGGACAGTTACTACTTTTCTCAGTTCGTGCACATCTGGGGGTGGGGGACGTGGAGGCGTGCTTGGCGTCACTACGATCACAGCTTGGGCCAGCTGAGCTCCGATGCGACAGTGACGGGCGCCGCCCTCTCCGAGGCGGTCACCGATAGAAGTGCGCTGAGCTTTTTCAGGAGGACATGGGACGCGCAACGGAAGAATCCCAACGACTCAGCATGGGCTTCACGTTGGCTGCTGTCCTGCCTGTTGCAGAGCGGGCTATGCGTCTGCCCCTCGAAGAATCTCATCCGCAACATCGGCTTTGGCGCCGGGAGCACCCACACTACTAGGGCCAGCAAGTATCACGTCGCGCCACGCGAGCTCATAGAGTGGCCGCTCTCACACCCGAGTTTTGTCTACGCCTGGCGCACGGCGGACCGGTGGTGGTTTAGACACATGGTCTCAATGTCACCTATATCTCGCGCACGCCGGCTGTTCTCTCGCGTGAATCCAAGTTCGGTAAAAGACAAGATTGGCATTTTGAGTTGACTAGCATCGCCGTCTGGGGCTCTTACAGTCACGGCAACTTCGGTGACGACATGATGGCCCGGATTTTTGTAGATCACTTGTCGCGCCGTGGGCACGACGTAAGCCTCGTAACATCAAATCCCCTGCTCGCCGAGCAAGTCGGCGCGGCACCGGTTCCTGACCTTCGCCGTTGGCACGGAAAGACTGTTGTAATAGGTGGCGGCGCCATGCTGTCGAATTCTCATCGAATAAGGCGCTACGTCAGTTCTGCTTCGCGCACTGTAGAGCGCGAGTTTTCTGACCTTTGTCGTTTTGTCGAGCGAACACCCGGGGCTCGCGTAGTGCCTATATCCATCGGAAGCGACGGAATTGCTCGTCCACTCATTGACGGCAGTCGAAGGCAACTCTTTTCCTCTGCGGCCGCCCCCCATGGGACGGTCCGACTCCATGATGACGTAGCTTTGATGAAGTCAAAGTTCTCGAAGACTTATGAGTATGTTCCCGACATTCTCTTCTCGGTCCGGAGCGCCCGCGGAATCCGCACGGAAGAAGCGCTTTCTGCTCCTAGCGATAGGCCATTTAGGATCGGCGTAAACCTCAATAGACGACACGCAGGCGAAGCACTCGCCGCTGTCAGAAGGTCCATCCCTAACAATAGCGAGATCGTCTCGCTCATAACCCATAGTGACCACTTTCGCGCCACCTATGAGTGGGCACCTCTCGGTTCTCAAACGGTCCGTTACCAACGATTGGACGACTTCGTCAACGAATTGGCGAAACTTGATCTGCTTATATCGGATAAATTGCATGTCGGTATGACGGCCGCGGGTCTGGGTGTCCCATTCATTTCGTTCAAGGGGCGGGGAAAGACGGTCGCGCTTCACCGTGAACTTGATCTAGCCGCCCTCGCGGTAGATAGCGGCGCGCGGCTCGGCCCGCTCGTTGACGCGCTGTCCCACGGAGGGCGCGTTAGATCGCTTCGTGATGCGATCACCACCGAGGGGTTGGACGCTCAGGCATCGCGACACCTCGAGTTGCTTGACGAATATGTGGCCGACTAATGCCGATGAGTGAGGCTCTAACGGAAGCTTCCATCGTTGCGCGCCGGGCGGTTGCAAGCGAGGCGCGAGGTCTCTCGCACGGGATGGCGTCCGCGGCGGGCATCATCTACTCCATCATTGCCCGGCTGACGACGGACCGCCGATCCGAACACTGGAACGCGACCGCGGAAAGAACGAAGAGGTGCTGTTAGTTGTGACTTCACCGCCAGCAAGTGTGCTGTTCATAGGCATCAACTACCCCCCCGAACCGACCGGCATCTCCCCTTACACCGGCGCGATGGCTCGAGGCCTCGCGGAGCGCGGGTATCGGACCCACGTGGTCACGACGCACCCTCATTATCCGGAGTGGCGTGTTAAGCCAGGCTACGGGCAGTGGTCGCGCAGGGAACATCTGGGTGGAGTGCTCGTCCGCCGGTTGCGGCACTACGTGCCCCCTCGGCCGACGAGCATGCGCCGCCTGCTGTCCGAAGTGAGCTTCGGCGGTCGGCTCGCGTTCGCTCGATGGCGGCGCCCTCAGGCCGTCGTAGCGGTGTCTCCGGCTCTCTTTTCGTCGGCGTTAGCCGCCATCCGCATGCGCCTGCTTCATCGAGGGACTCCGCTCGTTGTGTGGGTGCAAGACCTGTACTGGCTCGGCCTTTCTGAAACGGGTCAGGGTTCCGGGCGCGCGGGGCGGGTCATCAAGCGGACTGAGGGCTGGCTGCTGCGCCGAGCAGACCGGGTCGTGGTGATACACGAGCGCTTCGCCCAGCGGGTCATCCAAGACTTTGGCGTCGATCCCACCAGGGTCGTCGTTGTTCGCAACTGGACGCATCTCCCGCCTGCCGCCGACGTCGATCGTGAAGCGGCACGCGCCCGCCTCGGATGGGGCGACGAGACCGTCGTGCTGCATGCGGGGAACATGGGCATCAAGCAAGGCCTGGACAACGTGCTCGACGCCGCACAGCTCGCGCATGACACTGGCGCGAAGGTACGTTTTGTGCTGCTCGGGAACGGTGCCGAGCACGCTCGCTTGCTTGCCGAGGGTGCCCACATTCCGACGCTGCAGTTCATCGACCCGCTCCCCGATGCAGAATTCGCCGATGCACTCGCGGCCGCTGACGTGTTGCTCGTCAACGAGAAGGTCGGTGTCTCAGAGATGGCGGTGCCAAGCAAGCTCACGTCGTACTTCTCGACCGGAAATCCCGTCGTGGCCGCCACAGATCTTCGTGGCATCACGGCCGATGAGATCAGGGCGGCCGAAGCCGGCATCGTCGTCCGCGCGGGAGATCCGGCAGCACTCCTGGACGCCGCCGTCGCCCTCGCCGATGACCCCGGTGAGAGCACCAGGCTCGGATCAAACGGACGCCGGTATCGAGAAACTGTGCTGGACGAAACATTCGCGATCGATCGATTCGCTACTCTTCTCTCGCGGCTCATCGATGGCGATGGATCGAAGTAGCAACCGCTAGCCCATCGACGACAAGAACCGCAGGGAGAAACAGCTTGTCCAAGCGCGCACTCATCACCGGCATCACCGGCCAGGACGGCTCTTACCTCGCGGAGCTCCTGCTGTCGAAGGGTTACGAGGTTCACGGCATCATCCGCCGAGCCTCTACATTCAACACCTCGCGGATCGACCACCTCTACACCGATCCGCACGACCCCGATGCGAAGCTGTTCCTTCACTACGGGGACCTCAGCGACGGCGCGCGTCTTGTGACACTGATGGCGCAGATCAACCCCGACGAGGTCTACAACCTCGCCGCGCAGTCGCACGTGCGCGTCTCGTTCGATGAACCGGAGCACACCGCTGACACCACCGGCACAGGGACGATCCGCCTTCTAGAGGCGGTGCGCTTGTCAGGCATCTCCACGCGGTACTACCAGGCGTCCACGTCAGAGCTCTACGGCGCCACTCCTCCCCCGCAGAACGAGGAGACGCCGTTCTACCCGCGCTCGCCCTACGCGGCCGCCAAGCTCTACAGCTACTGGATCACCAAGAACTACCGCGAGGCGTACGACATGTTCGCGGTCAACGGGATCCTGTTCAACCACGAGTCCCCGCGACGCGGTGAGACGTTCGTCACCCGCAAGATCACGCGTGCTGTTGCCCGCATCAAGGCCGGCGTGCAGAAGGACATCTACCTCGGAAACCTCGAGTCGATCCGCGACTGGGGTTACGCCGCCGAGTACGTCGAGGGCATGTGGCGCATGCTGCAGGCCGACGAGCCGGAGGACTTCGTGCTCGCAACCGGTGTCGGCTACACCATCAAGGACTTCCTGGAGACCTCGTTCGGTCACGTCGGGCTCGACTGGCAGGAGTTCGTGAAGTTCGACGAGCGCTACCTGCGCCCCACCGAGGTCGACGCGCTCATCGGCGACCCGACGAAGGCCGGCGAGAAGCTTGGCTGGGTTCCCACGATCGATGGGAAGGAACTCGCCAAGCTCATGGTTGACGCCGATGTCAAGGCGTTGGAAGAGGGCCCGGAGTGGATCGACACGGTTAAGCTCGCCTCGTGGGGCACGGCCGACGCGGTCGCGGCGGCACGATGACCACGGCCATCGACGGCGTCGAGTACGCACCGGGTGAACTTGATCGCGACGCGACGTTCTACGTTGCCGGACACCGCGGACTGGTCGGATCGGCGATCGTGCGCAAGCTCGAGTCGTCGGGTTTCGAGAACATCGTCGGGAAGACCTCCGCCGAACTGGACCTCAAAGACCGCGACGAGGTCTTCGGCTATATGGCCGAGGCTAAGCCCAAGTACGTCGTGCTCGCCGCGGCGAAGGTCGGCGGGATCATGGCCAACAGCACCTACCCGGTCGACTTCCTGAGCGACAACATGCGGATCCAGGTCAACGTGCTCGACGCCGCCCTCACGAACGACGTCGAGCGCGTGCTGTTCCTCGGCTCGTCGTGCATCTACCCGAAGTTCGCCGAGCAGCCCATCCGGGAAGACTCGCTCCTCACCGGCCACCTCGAGCCGACCAACGACGCGTACGCGATCGCGAAGATCGCCGGCATCCTGCAGACCCAGGCGGTGCGCCGCCAGTACGGCCTGCCGTGGATCTCGGCGATGCCGACGAACCTCTACGGCCCGAACGACAACTTCTCCCCCAAGGGCTCGCACGTGCTACCGGCGCTCATCCGTCGCTACGACGAGGCAGCGAAGATGCGAGCGTCGTCGGTGACGAACTGGGGCACGGGCAGCCCGCGTCGCGAGTTCCTGCACGCCGATGACATGGCCGACGCCTGCCTGCACCTCATGGAGCACTACGACGGACCCGACCAAGTCAACGTCGGCACCGGGTCCGACGTGACGATCAAAGAGATCGCGGAGATCATCGGCGATGTGACTGGTTTCACCGGTGACACCGAGTGGGACACGTCGAAGCCCGACGGCACCCCGCAGAAGCTCCTCGACGTCTCGAAGCTTGCCGAAGCCGGGTGGACGTCGAAGATCTCGCTGCAGGAAGGCCTGGAGCGCACGGTCGCCTGGTACCGCGAGCACGTCGACACCCTGCGCGAGTGAAGCCGTGTTCCGGCACGTCGTGCTGTTTCGCATCCATGACCACGTCAGCGATGCGTACGTCGACGCAGTGATCGACACGCTGCAGAGCTTCGTGCTTTTCCCGGGCGTTGTGTCGTGGATGACCACTCGCTCGCTCGATGAGCGCAAGGGTCGCATCGTCGTCGAAGATGCGACGTTCGAGTCTCGCGAAGCGTTCGAGCGATTCCGCGCGGACCCGGCGCATGCGACCGCCGCTCAGACGATGTCGGAGATCGCGGACTGGTGGGTCGGCGACTACGAGGAGTAGTCGCCGAGGAGCAGTTCGATGAGCTTCACCGAACCCGGCCACATCGGTTCAGGGAGGCGCGCGGCATCAACGAAGTGGAAGTCGAGCGCCTCGTTCCGAGCGGTGGGCCCACCATCGAGCTCGGCAATGAACGACAGGCCGACGGGACTGCTGCACGGATAGGTGACATCTGATCTGGCTTGCCCGCAGGGTGGGCCTGGAAGGATGTTGCTGTGCCCAAGCCCTACCCGTCCGAGTTCCGTGACGACGTCGTGCGTGTCGCGAGGAACCGCGAGCCCGGAGTCACGATCGAGCAGATCGCGAAAGACTTCGGGGTCCACCCCATGACGCTGCAGAAGTGGATGCGTCGCGCCGACATCGACGAAGGTGCCAAGCCCGGTCAGTCGCGGACCGAGGCCGCGGAGATCCGTGAGCTGAAGAAGCGGAACCGGCTCCTCGAGCAGGAGAACGAGGTCCTCCGTCGTGCGGCGGCGTATCTGTCGCAGGCGAACCTGCCGGGAAAAGGGGCTCTTCGGACATCCGGTGGGGGTCAGTGGGTGAGCCCGCCGGCGGCGAGGAGCATGCGGAGCCGGTAGTTCTCCCGGTTGCGGTAGCCGCGAGCGAGGCGTCGGTGCAGCTCGATGATCCCGTTGATCGCCTCGGTGCCGCCGTTGGATGACCGGCTCGTGGTGAAGTACGCCAGGAACGCGTCACGCCACCGGCGGAGGGTGCGGCCCAGACGCGCGATCTCGGGGATCGGGCAGGTGTGGAACGTGTCGACGACCTTCTCCGCGATCCGCCGCCCGGCGGCCAGGTCATCGTGGTGGTAGGCGGAGCGGAGCTGCTGCGCGCACTGCCAGGCGACGAACACCTCGTCGTGCGCGGGGTCGGCTTCCATCGCCGCGGTCAGCCTCTCCCGCTGCTTCTCGGTGAGGTTCTCGACCCCGGCGCGGAGGATTGTCTGCACTCCGTAGAGCGGGTCGCCCTTGCGGCCGCGGTGGCCGAGGGTGTCTTGCTGGACGCGACGGCGGACCTCGTCGACGGCGGCGGTGCCGAGCATGACTACGTGGAACGCGTCGAGGACCGCGACGGCGTCGTCGAGCTTGTCGTCGATCGCGGTCTTGTATCCGGCGAACGGGTCCAGCGCGGCGACCTTCACCTGCTTCCGGAACGCGTCGCCGCGTTCACCGAGCCAGGTCGAGTAAGCCTTCCCGGACCGGCCGGGCACCAGATCCAGCAGCCTGGCCCGCGTCTTTCCTTGGCTGTCGCGGGTGAGGTCGACCATCCCGGTCAGCTCCTTCGGCCCCCGCCGGCGCGGGTCGACGTGATGCCAGACATGCTCGTCGACGCCGAGGCTGGTGACGTTCTCAAACCGGGACTCGTCCGCCGCGAGCTTGACGAGCTCGGGTTCGACGGCCCGCCACACCGTCTTCCACGACGTCCCGAGCTGCCGGGCGAGTCCTTGGATGGTGGCGTGCTCGCGGCGCAGCTGCCCGATCGCCCACGTGACGGCGCGCTTGGTGATCGATCCGCGCGGCGCGACCAGCGACGGGACCTGCTCCACGAACGTCTTCCGCGGACAGGCAGCCTCACCGCACCGCCAGATGCGTTGCCGCCACACCACCCGCACCCGGGTCACGCCGGGCACGTCATGCAGCACCCGAAGGCGCCGGCCACGCCCGGTCGCGAGCACGCCACACCCAGGGCACCCCGTCGGGGACGCTGGCGTCGAGACCGTCACGACGAGGACACCGCCGCCACGCTGGACGTGCTCGACATGGACGCCGTCGAGGCCGAGCAGCAGGTCGCAGCGGGCACACGGACAGTCGGCGGGGCGCGCGTCAGCGCACCCCGAAGTAGGGTGAAGCACGTCGAGGTCCTCGGGGTGGATCAGTTTGTTAGCGCTTCTGATCCTCGGGGACCTCGACCCCTACCGCCGAATCACGGCCCGGGCACGCTCACCCCACCGGATGTCCGAAGAGCCAATCTGGCTCTTCGGACATCCGGTGGGGGTCAGTGGGTGAGCCCGCCGGCGGCGAGGAGCATGCGGAGCCGGTAGTTCTCCCGGTTGCGGTAGCCGCGAGCGAGGCGTCGGTGCAGCTCGATGATCCCGTTGATCGCCTCGGTGCCGCCGTTGGATGACCGGCTCGTGGTGAAGTACGCCAGGAACGCGTCACGCCACCGGCGGAGGGTGCGGCCCAGACGCGCGATCTCGGGGATCGGGCAGGTGTGGAACGTGTCGACGACCTTCTCCGCGATCCGCCGCCCGGCGGCCAGGTCATCGTGGTGGTAGGCGGAGCGGAGCTGCTGCGCGCACTGCCAGGCGACGAACACCTCGTCGTGCGCGGGGTCGGCTTCCATCGCCGCGGTCAGCCTCTCCCGCTGCTTCTCGGTGAGGTTCTCGACCCCGGCGCGGAGGATTGTCTGCACTCCGTAGAGCGGGTCGCCCTTGCGGCCGCGGTGGCCGAGGGTGTCTTGCTGGACGCGACGGCGGACCTCGTCGACGGCGGCGGTGCCGAGCATGACTACGTGGAACGCGTCGAGGACCGCGACGGCGTCGTCGAGCTTGTCGTCGATCGCGGTCTTGTATCCGGCGAACGGGTCCAGCGCGGCGACCTTCACCTGCTTCCGGAACGCGTCGCCGCGTTCACCGAGCCAGGTCGAGTAAGCCTTCCCGGACCGGCCGGGCACCAGATCCAGCAGCCTGGCCCGCGTCTTTCCTTGGCTGTCGCGGGTGAGGTCGACCATCCCGGTCAGCTCCTTCGGCCCCCGCCGGCGCGGGTCGACGTGATGCCAGACATGCTCGTCGACGCCGAGGCTGGTGACGTTCTCAAACCGGGACTCGTCCGCCGCGAGCTTGACGAGCTCGGGTTCGACGGCCCGCCACACCGTCTTCCACGACGTCCCGAGCTGCCGGGCGAGTCCTTGGATGGTGGCGTGCTCGCGGCGCAGCTGCCCGATCGCCCACGTGACGGCGCGCTTGGTGATCGATCCGCGCGGCGCGACCAGCGACGGGACCTGCTCCACGAACGTCTTCCGCGGACAGGCAGCCTCACCGCACCGCCAGATGCGTTGCCGCCACACCACCCGCACCCGGGTCACGCCGGGCACGTCATGCAGCACCCGAAGGCG
Organism: Microbacterium luteum; assembly: GCF_015277875.1. Taxonomy (NCBI): domain Bacteria; kingdom Bacillati; phylum Actinomycetota; class Actinomycetes; order Micrococcales; family Microbacteriaceae; genus Microbacterium; species Microbacterium luteum. Next base: position 2,766,973 of record NZ_CP063814.1, read on the forward strand.
CCGGCCACGCCCGGTCGCGAGCACGCCACACCCAGGGCACCCCGTCGGGGACGCTGGCGTCGAGACCGTCACGACGAGGACACCGCCGCCACGCTGGACGTGCTCGACATGGACGCCGTCGAGGCCGAGCAGCAGGTCGCAGCGGGCACACGGACAGTCGGCGGGGCGCGCGTCAGCGCACCCCGAAGTAGGGTGAAGCACGTCGAGGTCCTCGGGGTGGATCAGTTTGTTAGCGCTTCTGATCCTCGGGGACCTCGACCCCTACCGCCGAATCACGGCCCGGGCACGCTCACCCCACCGGATGTCCGAAGAGCCGGAAATCTGGGTGACACAGAGCTCTGCTAGAAGTGAGAGACCAGACCGATCGAAGGAGCGGGCGTGAAGGGGATCATCCTCGCGGGCGGGTCGGGTACACGGTTGCATCCTGTGACGCTGGGGGCGTCGAAGCAGCTGGTTCCCGTCTATGACAAGCCCATGGTGTACTACCCCCTTTCGACACTGATGCTGGCCGGGATCGACGAGATCCTTGTGATCACGACCCCGCATGATGCCGCAGCGTTTGAACGGTTGCTGGGTGATGGATCGCAGTTTGGGATCTCGATTTCGCTTGCGGTGCAGCCGTCGCCGGATGGGTTGGCGCAGGCGTTCACCATCGGTGCGGACTTCATCGGCGACGACACTGTCGCGCTCGTGCTCGGCGACAACCTGCTGTACGGGCCGGGGTTGGGGTCGCAGTTGTCCCGGTTCGCCGACATCGACGGTGGGGCGGTGTTCGCGTACTGGGTGGCGGAGCCATCGGCGTACGGGGTGGTGGAGTTCGACGACACCGGCCGGGCCGTCAGTCTCGAGGAGAAGCCCGTGCAGCCGCGGTCGAACTATGCGATCCCGGGCCTGTACTTCTACGACAACGACGTGGTGGAGATCGCCCGGAACCTCGAGCCGTCGGCGCGGGGTGAGTTGGAGATCACGGATGTGAACCGGGCCTACCTGGAGGCAGGGAAGCTGCAGGTGCAGGTGCTCCCCCGGGGGACGGCGTGGCTGGATACCGGAACGTTCAACGACATGCTCGACGCCGCCGAGTATGTGCGGACGATCGAGCGGCGCACGGGGTTGAAGATCGGGTGTCCGGAGGAGATCGGGTGGCGGCGGGGGTTCCTCACCGATGAGCAGCTTGCTGAGCGTGGGGTGGCGTTGAAGAAGTCCGGGTACGGGGCGTACTTGCTGGAATTGCTGGAGCGGGGGGATCGCTGATGCGGTTGCTGGTCACCGGGGGTGCCGGGTTCATCGGCTCCAACTTCGTCCACCACGTCCTGGCCCATACCGATCATGAGGTGACGGTGTTGGACGCGCTCACCTACGCCGGGAACCTCGCCTCTCTGGACGGTCTCCCGGAGGATCGGTTTCGGTTTGTGAAGGGCGACGTCACCGACGCCGGCCTGGTGGATGAGCTGTTCGCCGAGACGGATGCGGTGGTGCACTACGCGGCGGAGTGGGGGTGTCAGATGGTCTGTGTGAGTGGGGTTCACCTCGAAGGAGAACATCATGGAGACCATGGCTATCAGTCCGGAGCGCGAGGAGCGCAGGCGTCGGCAGAAGGAGCTCGCTGATCAGTTGAAGTCGTCGGGTGCGATGGATGAGATCTTCGCGAAGATCGATGCCGGCACCCCGCTGACGGGCGATCAGGGGCTGCTCGGTGGCATGCTGAAGGCCGCGCTGGAGCGGGGCCTGGACGCGGAGCTGACCGAGCACGTCGGGTACGAGCGTGGTGATGCGGAAGCGTCGCTGTATCCGAACTCCCGCAACGGCACGACGCCGAAGACGGTGTCGACCGAGATCGGTGAGATCGACCTATCGGTCCCGCGGGATCGGAACGGGTCGTTCACCCCGATGCTCGTCCCGAAGGGGCAGCGCCGGCTGGATGGGCTGGACGGGATGATCATCTCGCTCTATGCCGGCGGGATGACCATCCGCGATATCCAGCATCATCTCGCGAACACGATCGGCACCGAGCTCAGCCATGAGACGATCTCGAAGATCACCGACCAGGTCGCCGACGAGGTCCTCGCGTGGCAGACCCGCCCATTGGAAGCGTTGTATCCGGTGATCTATCTCGACGCGATCATCGTGAAGATCCGTGACGGCGGTCACGTGCGCAACAAGGCCGCGCATATCGCCGTCGGGGTCGACATGGACGGGATCAAGCACGTCCTGGGTATCTGGGTGCAGGCCACCGAAGGCGCGAAGTTCTGGGCATCGGTCTGCGCCGAGCTTGCCAACCGTGGCATCCGCGACGTGCTGATCGTCTGCACCGACGGGCTCACCGGATTTCCCGAGGCGGTCGCGGCGACGTGGCCGCAAGCGACCGTGCAGACCTGCGTGGTCCACTGATCCGCGCGGCGATGCGGTTCGTGAACTACAAAGACCGCAAAGCCGTCGCCGCCGCGCTGAAACCGATTTACACCGCGGTGAACGAGGACGCCGCGCTCGAAGCGCTCGAGGCGTTCAGCGACTCCGAGCTCGGCCGCCGCTACCCCTCGGCGGTGAAGACGTTCCAGGACGCCTGGGACCGGTTCACCCCGTTCCTGGCGTTCCCGCCCGAGCTGCGCCGCGTGATCTACACCACCAACGCGATCGAGTCGCTGAACTACCAGCTGCGGAAAGTGACGAAATCGCGGGGTCACTTTCCCAACGACGCCGCCGCGGTCAAGCTGCTCTGGCTGGCGATCTGCGACATCGAAGACAAGCGCGCCCGAGAACGCGAGAAGGAACGCGGGCGCCCCTCCAGCCAGCGAAAAGCTTCCGGCCGACTCATCGAGGGCAACGTGACCACGAACTGGAAACAAGCCCTCGAACAACTCGCACTCGCCTACCCCGACCGCATCACCCCCTACCTCTAACCACCAACACCAACCCGCTTACACAGAAGACTTGACAAGCCCGGCGGAGTCGCACAACGACAACAGTCTTGATAACCCGCGCCCGTTCCTGGACACCAACATCATCGGCACCTACACGCTGCTGGAAGCAGCCCGGAAGCATGAGGTTCGGTTCCATCACATCTCCACCGACGAGGTCTACGGGGATCTGGAACTGGACGACCCGGAACGGTTCACCGAGACCACCCCCTACAACCCGTCCTCCCCGTACTCGTCAACGAAGGCGGGGTCGGACTTGTTGGTGCGGGCGTGGGTGCGGTCGTTCGGGGTGCAGGCGACGATCTCGAACTGTTCGAACAACTATGGGCCGTTCCAGCATGTGGAGAAGTTCATCCCCCGGCAGATCACGAATGTGATCCGCGGCATCCGCCCCAAGCTCTACGGCAAGGGTGAGAACGTGCGGGACTGGATCCACGCCGACGACCACTCCTCCGCCGTCCTCACCATCCTCGACAAGGGTGAGATGGGGCAGACGTACCTCATCGGGGCGGACGGGGAGAAGAACAACAAGACCGTCGTCGAACTCATCCTGCAGTTGATGGGCGAACCCGCCGACGCGTACGATCACGTCACCGACCGGGCCGGACACGACCTCCGTTACGCGATCGACTCCACACGCCTGCGCACCGAACTCGGCTGGACACCGAAGTACTCCGACTTCGAAGCCGGGTTGGCCGCGACCATCGACTGGTACCGGAACAACGAAGCCTGGTGGGCACCCGCGAAAGACGGTGTTGAAGCGTTCTACGCCACCCGGGGGCAGTAGCGGCCACGTTTCGTCTCGCTTCGCTCGCTCAACGACCGGCTCCGGCCCGAAGGACTCCATGACGCAGTTTGGTAAAGCCCTCACCCGCACCGAGACCCCCATCCCGGGGCTGGTGGTGTTCGACCTGCCTGTGCACGGGGATTCGCGGGGGTGGTTCAAAGAGAACTGGCAGCGGGAGAAGATGACCGCTGCCGGGCTGCCGGATTTCGGGCCGGTGCAGAACAACATCTCCTTCAACGACAAGGCCGGCACCACCCGCGGGATCCACGCCGAACCGTGGGACAAGTTCGTCTCCGTCGCCACCGGCCGCATCTTCGGCGCCTGGGTCGACCTGCGCGAAGGCCCCACCTACGGGGCCGTGTTCACCACCGAACTCGACCCCTCCCGCGCGATCTTCGTTCCCCGCGGGGTCGGGAACTCCTACCAAACCCTCGAACCCGACACGGCGTACACCTACCTCGTCAACGACCACTGGTCCCCCACCGCCGAATACGCCTTCCTCAACCTCGCCGACGAAACCATTGGGATCGACTGGCCCATCCCCCTCGATCAAGCCGAACTGTCCGAGAAGGACAAGAACCACCCCCGCCTGGCCGACGTGACCCCCATCCCGCCGAAGAAGACGCTCGTGCTCGGCGCGAACGGGCAGGTCGGCCGGGCACTCCGGAACCTGTGGGGCGAACGACCCGACGTCGAATTCGCAACCAGAGCCGACATCGAACTCGGTGTGCCGACGTCGCTCGCGCACGCACGGCCGTGGAAGCAGTACGACACGATCGTCAACGCGGCGGCCTTCTCGGCCGTTGACACCTCCGAGACCGCCGACGGCCGACGCGCCGCATGGGTCGTCAATGTCACGGCCGTGGCCGAGCTCGCTCACATCGCCACCGCGCACGGGATCACACTCGTGCATATCTCGAGCGACTACGTCTTTGACGGCACTCAAGAAGGCGACTACGACGAAGAGAGTCCGGTCGCCCCGCTCGGCGTCTACGGACAGACGAAAGCGGCTGGCGACGCCATCGTCGCTACGGTGCCGCGCCACTTTATCATCCGCACCAGCTGGGTCGTCGGCGATGGCGGCAACTTCGTCCGAACCATGGCGTCTCTGGCAGAACGCGGTGTGAACCCCGCGGTGGTCGACGACCAGCGGGGCCGGCTCACCTTCGCCTCGACGCTCGCGGCCGCCATCCACCACCTCCTGGCGGTGCGGCCCGAGTACGGAACGTACAACGTCACGAACACCGGCGAGCCGATGACCTGGTACGAGATCGCGCGACGTGTCTTCGAGATCACCGGCCACGACCCCGACCGCGTCACCCCGACGACAACGAGCCAGTACTACGCCAAAGTGACCACGCCCGTGGCGCCGCGACCAGCCAACAGCGGACTATGCGTGGCGCGACTATCGGCGACCGGCTTTGCTCCGACAGACGCGGTCACCTCGCTAGAGACCTACCTGCAGACCTGAAGCATCAGGGCTCGGATATGAGAATCCAACTGGTGACCGCTCTCACGTCGTCTTGACACCCTGTCGTTCCTCAACTCGGTCTTGGCAGCAACGGCTCGCAGACGAGATTCTCGGGCCGTCGACGGAACGGAACTGCTGTGCCAAGATGCAACCGTGAAGGCGATCATCCTGCTTCTCGGGCTTCGAGACCGGCACGGCCATGGGCCTTCCTGACCGGATCGACGATCTTCGACCCTCGCAGATCGCACTCGCGGAGGCGGAGATCAAGCGGCAGGAAGACACGCTCGCTGCAAAGGCCACCGGCCTGCAGACGCGCGCGGCGGTGCTCATCGGCGCGAGTGGTGTGCTCGGCGGCACCGAGCTGGTCACGGCGTCGGGCATCGGGTGGCTGAGCGGCATCAGCCTCGCGGCGTACCTCCTCGCGGCGGTGTTTGGCCTCGTCGCGGCGCGGTCGAGCGTCGGCGAGGAACCTGACGTCGCAGCACTGCTGGACACATACGCAGATGGCGACGACCTCTCGTTGCGCCGATCGATCCTTCTCAGCCGCATGACCTCCTATGACGGCGACAGCGATCACCTGAAGGGCGCGCACGCCTGGCTCACCCGCGGACTCGTCGCGCTGATCCTCGCGTGGACGATCTCGGGCGTCGGCACGGTGACCGGAATCCTGACCGGCGAGGAAGACACCGACGTGACCACGGTCAAGATCGAAGGAGTCGTCGATGTCCGACCCGAACCCTGACGAAACCGAACCGGAGTCCGAATCCGACGAGACGAAACCGCGGAAGCAGATCCCCGCGTCGTCGAAGACGCGCCCGACGGTACGGCATAGGAGGTCCGTCACGAAGCGATCCTTCGTCAGGCGGAAAAAGCGCTAGACCATTTCTCCCAATTCGCCTTGACGGTATCGAATCTTTGTACTAAACTCGGACGTAACGACAAAGTGCCCATTGTCGTCGTATCACTGGACGAGCGTGCCGTCTCGTTCAGCCGTAGACGAGGTTGGGTACCGATATGTTCTCTCCCGGCGACGAGTCATCTGAGACCGCGCAGCGCACCGCAGCGTTCGTGCGCCGTCTGACGGCGGCTCGAGCCGAGGAGGCCACCGCAGCAGCGAAGACCTCCGCAATCTTGGCCGAGGCCTACGCGTTTACCGTCGAGCAGACGGAACGCTTGCGCTCAACGTCGGCGAAAGAACGCGAGATGCCGCTACGCGCGATGGCCGCGGAACTCGCGGTCGCGTCGAGGATGAACGACCGCACGATGCAGACGCATCTCTACGACGCACACCGTCTCGTCAACGACTTCCCCGACTCCTGGAATGCGCTGCACGAAGGGCGCATCTCCCGAGCGCACACCGCGGTGATCGTCGACACCGGCCGTGAACTCGACGACAGCGCCGCGCGAGGCGCCTTCGAGCACGATGTATTGGCCTACGCCGAGACGACGTCTCCGGCGAGGGTGCGGTCGTATGCGGAGCAGGTCGCGGAGAACCTCAACCCTCGGTCGATCCAGGAGCGGCACGACGACGCCGTGCTCGATCGACGCATCTGGGTCGACGACCTTCGAGACGGCATGTCAATGCTCGGGGTGATCGGGCCGAGCGTGGCGGTGCATGGGATCTATGACCGGTTGACCCGGCAGGGAAAGGCGATCAAGGCCGCCGACCGGGCCGCCAGACGTGAAGCCACTGAGCGCGAAGGCGCTTGCGGAGCCGCTCCCGAAATTCCGTGCGATGACGACACCGCGCCCACCGTCGAGGGTGAGGCGCCCGTCCAAGAGGACTTGTGGTTCGATGAGCGGTCGCTGAATCAGATCCGCACCGATGTGCTGCTGGACATGCTGCTCACCGCATCGCCCTCGGTCGACCCGACCCGTGGCGTTGTCGAGGGCGGGCTCGGCGCGATCCGCGGACATGTGCAGGTCACCGTCCCCGCCACGACACTCGCGGGAACGACCCTGGGAGGAGCGCAGCTGAACGGCAAATGCGCGGTGGACCCGGAGACGGCGAAGATCCTCGCCGGAAACGCCCCCGACTTCGATCGGGTGTTCCTCGACCCGATCACCGGGGTCGTCCTCGCCGTCGACCGTCGCTTCGCCACACCGGCTCAGCGGAGGTATCTGGTGGCGCGGGATATCCGATGCCGATTCCCCGGGTGCCGCAGACCTGCAATGGACTGCGACATCGACCATCGCGAAGACTGGGCCCTCGGCGGCAAGACCGACGTCGAGAACCTGGGCGCGTTCTGCGAGAGCCACCACACCCTGAAACAAGCCGCCGGCTGGACCGTGGTGCAGATGCCCGGCGGGAGACTGCACTTCACCGCACCTTCGGGGCTGGAATACGTGGAGGACCCACCACCCCGAGTGATGTTCATGCCCGACCGGATCGGCGCTCCCGGCGACGCGGACCCGCCCGAGGCAGAAGCGCCCGCCGCGCCCTTCTAGGCAACCCGTCCGTCCTCGGCGGTCTGCGGCGAGGCAACCGCACCAGTAACGTGACCGCGCGCCCAAGCGGGCGGGCGCGCGGTCACGCCAGACACGCCTGAGTCAATGCTCATGCCCGGCCGAAAACCGGCCCGCGAGCACCTGCCGCGCACGTCCGCTGCACTTCAGACGACTTCCTGCTGCCTCCTTAATTCGTTGGAAACGCGGCGGTAACCCGACGGGGTCGCGTGACCGATAACGTTCCAGAGTTGGGCAGCGGAGTTCGGTGCATTCATTGGGGGAGCATCGGGCAGTGATGTTGTCCGCGTCATACGAGGTTGGGGACTCATGAAGACGAAACAACGACGTCTGCTGTCGGCTGGGATCGCGGGAGCGTTGGTGATCGGCGGGATCAGCACCTGGTCCATCACAGCGGCCAACGCAGACAGCCTCTCCGGCTCGGTGTCGGTGGTGCTGGACTTCACAGATAAGGACACACCGACCGCGACGATCGTCTCGCAGAATCTGTCGTCCGTCACCGCTTGGGGGGTCGCCGAGCTGTCGTACGGCAGCACCGTGAAGCGGTGGGGTCCCACGAAGTACGACGCGGGCGAGAGCCGCACCTACTACCACGAGATTCCCGGGTGCACGTGCGAACTCGCAGCCAGCGCGACGGCCATCGCCTGGGGCTTCCACGAAGACGGCGACCGAGAGCCGGACTGGACGACCGGCGAGATGACCATCGCTGATCCGCGCGTCACCGTCATCGGATGCGACGACCCGACACCGACACCGACACCGACACCGACACCGACACCGACACCGACACCGACACCGACGATCACGCCGTCTCCGACGCCCGCGCCTCCGAGTCCGACCCCCACGCCCACCGTCACACCGTCACCGACACCGACCGGATCACCGACGGACGCACCGGCACCCGACCCGACAGCAACCCCGGCGGCAGCCACCGGACAGCTCCCGGCGACGGGCGGCGTGATCGGGTGGACCCTCGGCCTCGCCGCGCTCGGCGCCGTGGCTGTCGGGACGGGAGTGTGGCTGCGTCGTCACCGACGGGTCTGAGGCGCGGTAACGATCGCGCTTTACGCAGCAATCACACAACGAACGTCGAGGAATCGCCGGTGTGGGCCGTCTGGCATCGACCGACGGCCCACCTGCTGGCTAGCCTCGAAGGTGCGGGCGCTCTGAGCCGCCACGCTGGAACGTTCACCAATCTGGGGGGATCATGAACGCTCGCCGACGCACGCTGTATGCGCCGCGGCAGTCTCGACCGCTGACGCCGTGGTGGCGCTATGAGGTCGGCGGACTGCCGGTGTGGGCGATGATCGTGATCGTGCCGGTCGTGGCCGCGCTTGTCGGCTACACCGTCCTGAACATTCCGAGCTGACGGCAACGTCGCCCCGCCAAGCCGTGGCTCCGTCCCAACACGGTGCCCACGCGCGAGACCCCCGGATTCCTCCGGGGGTTTCGTGTTCTCGTCAGAGGGCCGCCCAGATGGTGGCAAGCCTCGCCGCATCGGGCATCGGACAGTTCGCGTCGTACCAGCTCTGCGGCAGCGGCTCGTCCGCGGCCGCATACGTGTCGTCGACCGTGAACTCGCCCGACGCGGGCGTGGGCGGGTTGTGCGAGACCACCGTGTTCGATGCGCTCGCGAAGTTCCATCCGCGGATCGACCCGGCGATGAAGCTGTCCGACGCCGTCGCATTGGTGACCGGATCCGTCGTCTTTCCCCACAGCGTGTTCTGCGCCGTCATCACATGTCGCCCGGCACCGATCGGGTAGCGCCCGGTGCCCCGCAGCCCGCCGATGAAAGCGGAATGCGCGAGGCTCACTCCGCTCGTGTGCTCCATCATCAGCACCTGCGAGCTGGATTGGAAGAACACGCTGTCCTCGAAACGAAGGTTTCGGATGCCGCCACTCCCGCTCGATCGGCTCGCCTGGAATGTGTCGCAGTGCGAGCTCGATCCCGCGGCCTTGTAGGCCGGCGCGACGTAGCATCCGAGAAGCGAGACGCCGTCGATGGAGTAGTTGTTGGCGATGCGGAACGCCATGCGATCCGTGTCGTCATCGACCTGATCCGGCAGCACGCACTCGACGAACTCGACCCCGCTCGTGTTGGCGTTGTTGGCGGTGATGTTCAGCTGACCGACCGTCGACCATGCCAGCGCGAAGTCCTGAGCGTCTCGCACGAGCACCGCTTGACCGCTGAAGTCGAAGCCCACGACCGAGATCCCCGAAACGTTCACGAACGCGTAGCCGCGGCTGGACGCTTGAGCGATCGTGCCGCTCGCGGTGACCGTGCCCCAGCCATCGCGCGGCACGACCAGCACGCGCCACGTGCGTCCGCCCGCGTTGATGCCGTGAAGCACGCCGTAGTCGGTCGAGCCCGCACCGTAGCCGTAATCGAACACTCCCGGCTTCACCGCGATCTTGATCTTGCCCTGCGGCTGCTGCTGGATGGCGTCGGCGATGGCGTTCTGGATGGTCCACCAGTTCGGCTCCACCTCGACGACGAGGTCGAAGGCGCCGCCTGGCTCAGGCGTGCGCGCCGGCCAGTGCGATCCGGCCGGGCCGTAAGCGCCCGTCGCCGAAGCCGGCGCCTCCGGCGCGGGTGTCGGCACGGGATCCGCCGGCACCTCACACGACGGATCGATCGTCGTCGCGCTCGCGCGACCCGGCATCATCGTCTGCGCGACGGCGAAGGCCGGCACGGCCAGCAATGCGGCGCGGAAAACGTCGCGCCGACCCCATTCACTCTTCATCGATTCCACGATCGCCCCAACTCGTCGTCGAACACTGTTGGGAAAAGGAGTACACCAGTGGGGCTGGTGGGACAAGGAAGTTTTGCGCGAACGTGCTCGAGGACCGCCGGCTGAGCCCGATCAGGCCAGGGCGGACCAGATCTGCGTGAGCCGCGCCGCGTCGGGCAGCGGGCAGTTCGCGTCGTACCACTCCTGGCCGAGGACAACGTCCTGATCGCCGTATGTCGCGTTATCGACGACGAACGAGCCGGTTGACGGCGTCGGCGGAGTCACGTCGGTCGTGACGGTACCGGTCACGCTGTCGAACTGCCACGACTCGCGGATGGAACCGAGAACCAGACCCTCGCTCGCCGTCACACCTGTCACGAGGTCTCCCTGGGAGGCCGGTTGCCCCCACAGGGTGTTCTCCCCCTCGATGAGATGAAGACCGTCCGCGATCGGATAGCGGCCGGTACCCCGAAGGCCACCGACGAAGGCGCTGCGAATCATCGACACGTCTTGCGTGTGCTCAGCCATGACCACCGCGGAACTCGACGCGAAGAGGACCGAATCCTCGATGCTGATGCCACTCACGTTGCCCGCACCGGACGACCGGCTTGTCTGAAGCGTGTCGCAGTGCGCCGAGGAGCCTGCCACCTTGTAGGCCGGTGCCACGTAACAGCCGCGCATACTCACGCCGGAGGCGGAGTAGTCGTTTGCCACACGCACGGCCATCCGGTCTACGCCGTTGTCAGTGAGGTCGGGCAGCACGCATTCGACCATCTCGACATCGGACAGCCCGTCGTGGGCGTTGGACGTGGCGTTCAGACGGCCGAAGGTGGACCAGCCGATGGCGAAGTCCCGGCAGTTGCGCACCAGCACGCCCGTCGCACGGAAATCAAACCCGATCATCGCGACGCCGGCAAGGTTCACGATCGCATAGCCGGCGCCGTCGGCGATCGTTCCGACGCCGGCCACAGAACCCCAGCCGTCGCGCGGGGTGACCAGAACGCGCCAATCGCGGCCCACCGAACCGACGTCGTGGAGATCACCGGCCCTCGTGGAGCCCGAACCACCGCCGGCAGCGAAGGTGCCGGGGCGCACGAGGACCTTGACCTTGCTCGTCGGGTCCGCGGCGGCGATCGCCGCGCCGATCTGACCCCAGTCGGGGTCGACCTCGACAACCGAATCGAACGCGTCGTGCACCCACGGGGTGCGGGCTGGCCAGTGGGAGCCGTCGGGGCCGAAGAAGCCGCTCGGCGCGTTCAGCTGAGGCGCTGGCTCGAAGAGCTCGACGGTCGCGCCGCCGCCGCCGGCCTCCGCCGGAAGGGACGCGGTCAGGGTCGCGGTGCGGTCGACGTCGCTGCCGAGCACGCTCGTCACGACATACACGGCGAAAGACGTAAGGGCATTGCCCTCCCCCAGCACGACGACCACGTCGGAGCCCTCGTACTCCATGCTTCCGGGCAGAACCGGGTCGGTGAGCACGGTCTCGGCCGTCGGACCGAACCCAGCTGCGGAGAAGATGTAGGTGCCGGCCGGAAGAGCGACACCCTCAACCGTTTCGACGCGCAACGCGGGATACTCCCCGACAGTGTCCACCGATACGGTGGACGGTGTCACGGTGGGTGAGACCGTCATCGCCGGAACGACCGTCGTCGAGACGATGACCGGTGCCGCCCAGGCGCCGGCTTTCAAGAGTGTGCGTCGGTCCATACCGATGCCTGACAGTTCCACGATCGCCCCAAATCGGTCGTCGGATGTAGGTGCTGCACGCGAAACCCTAGAGGAACACTGCGTCAGAACTCGGCACATTCTCCCGGTGAAACGCCGAATTTACCTTGACGAGCCCGCGACAGGCGTGGCAGGCATCCAGGAATCACCACGTATGCTGGAGGCCGTGCCAGCTCCATCCCGTTCACCTCGCGCCCCGCGTGGACGGGCGGCACAGCCGGCAAGGCGTTGTACCGTCGCTCTCATCCATCCGGCACGGAGGCCGTGATGCGAAAGGGAACCGTGATCGCCGTACTGCTGACTCTCGCCGTGCTCGCCGCCGTCGCCACGGGCATCGTGCGACGACTCGACATCGACGCGCTCCGCGAGCGCGAGCTCGACGACTGGGCCGAGTCCGCATCCCGCTGAGTCACGTTCGGCACGCTAGAGTGCCGGAAAACACGAATGGGGACTCGTGGAACTCCGTGACTACCTGCGCATTCTGCGCGCGCACTGGATGGGCGTCGCGCTGCTGACGATCCTCGGACTCGCCGTCGCGCTCGGGTGGAGCCTCCTTCAGCCGCGCATGTACACCGCGAGCACCAGCGGGTACGTCACCGCACAGGAGTACGCACAGAGTTCCGGCGGTGGATCGCCGCTCGTCGGCGACCAGCTCGCCCGCAGCAAGGTCACCTCATACCTCGACATGGGCACGTGGCGGGTCGTCGCGGAGTATGCGATCGACGAGCTCGGGCTGGAGACGGCCCCGGAATCGCTCGTGCACCGCATCGACGTCTCGAACCCGCTCGACACCGTCGTCATCCACGTCGACGCCACGGCCTCGTCCCCCGAGGCGGCCCGCGATCTCGCCGAGGCCTGGATCCGCGGAATGACCGCCGCGATCGACCAGATCGAGGGCGACGGCACCCCCGGATCCGCCGCCGTCACCCTCATCCCCGGCGACTCCGCCGTGCTCCCGACCTCGCCATCGTCGCCGAACATCGAACTCAACGTCGCCCTCGGCGGCCTCATCGGCCTCGCCCTCGGCATCGGGTATGCAGTGCTGCGCAGCGTGCTCGACCGCCGCGTGCGATCGGCCGACGACATCGAGCGCGAAACCGACGCATCCGTGGTGGGCACCCTCCCCCTCGAGCGCGACCTCGACAATCACCGCGAGGTGCTCTCGTTCGCCACACCCGACGCCCGCGCACCCCGCACGGCGCTCACCGAGGCGATGCGCGAACTGCGCACCAACCTGCGCTTCATGGACGTCGACAACCCACCGCGCTCGATCGTGGTGACCAGTCCCCTCCCCGGTGACGGCAAGTCGACGACCGCCGCCAACCTCGCCATGAGCCTCGCCGCCGCCGGCGAGCGCGTCGCCTTCGTCGACGCCGACCTGCGACGCCCCGTCGTCGCGAGTCTGTTCGGCCTGCCCGAGGGCGCCGGCCTCACCGACGTGCTCTCCGGCCGGGCGCGCGTGCAGGATGTCGCCCACACCGTCGGCGCCGATCGCAACCTGCTCGTGCTGCCGGCCGGGCGCATCCCGCCGAACCCGAGCGAGGTTCTCGGCTCCCAGCGCATGCGGGAGCTCGTCGAGATGCTCACCACGCACGGGCTGGTCATCATCGACACCCCACCGACCCTTCTCGTCAGTGACGCCGCCGTGCTGAGCGCATCGACCGACGGCGCCCTCGTGGTCGTGTCGGCTGGACGCAGCACGTTCGAGATGCTGGAGAAGTCCCTCGAGAACATCTCGCGCGTCAACGGCCGGGTGCTCGGCGTCGTGCTCAACAAGATGCCGCGGCGGCGCGGCGCGCAGGACTACTACGGCTACGCCCCGGCGACCGGCACCGAGCCCGAGAACGCGTCAGCAGCTCCCCACGGCTGGACGGTCGTCAGTGGGGTGGGTGGCGCCGCACCGCGCTCGAATCGCCGCCCCGGCGTGTAAACGTCATGTGACGGACGGCGGCGCCCCGTCCACCCGGGGGTACTGTCGGCCCTGTGCAGCCGACGTCTCTCCGCCGCCGGTCGCGGCGATTCCCCGCCACCGCTGTCCGCGGGGCGATCGTCGTGGGGGCGGTGATGAGCGTGATGACTCTGGCCGGGTGCGCGGACACCCCGCCACCCGAGCCCACGCCGACGCTGAGCAGCGCACCGACGACGCCGCCCGTCGACACGAGCAGTGTGCGGACGCTCATCGACAGCGAGCGCTCGACACCCGACCTCGTCGTGGGTGAACCGGCTGAGACCGTCGGCGGGGAGAGCGCGGTGCAGGTGTCATACGACAGTGGCGGCGCGAACGTCACCGGCGTGCTCCGCATCCCCGACGCGGACGGACCGGTTCCGATCGTCGTCGTGGTGCACGGCAGCGTCGACCCGGAGGACTACGAGACCGGGCGCGATCTCGTCCCGGAACAGCGAGCGCTGCTCGACGCCGGATTCGCCGTCTTCGCCACCGACATGCGCGGCTATGCCGGATCCGATTCGGCCGACACCGCGGCGAACCTCACCATCGATCCGGGCTTCGGCTGGTCGACGGTGCTCGACTGGGGCATGGCGCTCGATGTCGTGAACGCGCTCGAGATCGCCCGAAGCGGGCAGATCGACGGCGTGGATCCCGATGCCGTCGGTCTGCTGGGGCATTCCCTCGGCGGTCTTCTCGCTCTGGATGCGGCCGTGATCTCGCCGGGCGCGTCGGACCTGGTCATCGCGATGAGCGCACCGGCATCCGACCTCGGTGAGGCCCTGGGTCAGGTCGCCGAAGACGACCCCGACCTCGCGGACGAACTCGCCGCCGAGGGCATCGGCCTGCCGGCCGAGGACCCGGAGTACTGGGCCGACATCTCACCGGCCACGTTCTTCGACCGAGCGACCGCGCCCTTGCTGCTGCTGCACGGATCGGCCGACGACGTCGCTCCCGCGACGTGGGCGCAACAGACCGCCGATGCGTGGACGGCCACGGGCGGCACCGCCGAGGTCGTGGTTCTCGACGGGGGCGACCACCACCTCGAGCCGCGCCGCAGCGAGGGAGACGACATCATCGTCGCTGCTTTCGACGCCGTGCTGCGCTGACTCTGCGGGGGCAGAAATCCGTCACATGTCCGTCATGAAACGATCACGTGACGAACAGGTTCCCCCTGCGCTCAGCGGTCTACAGTGAACGCAGCGATGCTGCTTGGGGAAGCATCGCTTTCTTGTGCCAGTGGGGAGGCGCATATGGATCGGCCGCGTGTTGCGGTGATCGTTCGGTACGGACTGAATCCGAACGCCTGGGAAGAGCGCCATCGGCGCGGTGAGGTCGCGGACAGAACGCCGTACGGATACCACCTCGCCGAGTCGGCCTTCGACCTGGAGTGGTCGACCGACCGCATCGAGGGCGCCACGGCCCGGTGGTGGCGCATGACCGTGAAACGCGTGCTCGGGTTCGACTTCATCCACGTGTGGCGCAACCGAGACGCGATCGCCCGGGCCGACGCGGTGTGGACGCACACCGAGCGGGAGCACCTCGCCGTCGCCCTCCTCAAGCTGCTGCGACCTCACCGATATCGCGCGGCGAGCATCGCGCAGTCGGTCTGGCTGTGGGACCTGTGGCCCGAGCTGTCCGGCATCCGCACCCGCTTCTTCCGCCACCTGCTTCGCCGGCACGCCGTCGAGATCGTGCTGAGCCGCATCAACCGCGACGACGCCCAGCACCTCGCGCCCGGCCGCACGGTGCTGCGCGTTCCCTTCGGTACCCACTTCGCCGACGCGGGCGAGCCGGGCGAACGTGCCGAGCCTCGCGTCGTGGTGGTCGGCAACGACCGGCACCGCGACTGGGACCTCATGGCCGGCGTCGCGCGCGCGATGCCCGGCGTGGCCGTCGATGTCATCTCACTGTCGGATGAGGTGCGCGCCCTCGACTGGGCACCCAACGTCACCGTTCGAAGCCTTCGGCAGGCCGACCTGCTCCGCAGCCTGTATCGCTCGGCGACCGTGGTCGCCCTGCCGCTCCACGCGAACCGGCACGCCTCCGGCTGCACCGTCGCGATCGAAGCCCTGTCCGCGGGTGTGCCCGTGGTGGCCACGGACGCCGGAGGCATCGACGAATACCTCGACGGCAGCGTGCACAGCACGCTCGTCCCCCGCGGCGACCTCGACGCGTTCACCGCCGCGATCGCCGTGCTCACGCGCGAGGGCGCCCGGGAGGACGCCTCCGTCCCCCGCCATCGCGGTCTCGGGGAGGCCGACTACATCGCACGGCTGGTCGCCATCACCCACGCCGTCCTCGCCGGGCGGCCCGTCGACCCGGCCGTCGAGGAGTTCCAGACGATGAGCAGCGCCGACGATCCGGAGCCGGCGCGATGACCGCCCTCGACCTGCTGCTGACGGCGCAGCGCACCAGAGACCTCGTCTTCAGCAAGCTCGCGGCGGGCGGCTTCGCGAGTTTCGGACCCGCATCCCGCATCCTGCTCCCCACACGCTTGTCCGGTGTGGCGAACGTGGCCGTCGGCGACCGCGTGCTCATCGGCGCCGGGTCGTGGCTCATCGTTCCCGAGCAGCGAGCACCCGGACCGAACATCGTCATCGGCGACCGCGTGCGCATGAATCAGACCTCGATATCGGGGGTGGAGCGCATCGACATCGAAGAGGGGGTCGCGATGGCGCGCGGCTGCTACATCTCCGACCACTCGCACGGCTTCGACGACCCCGACGCGTTCATCCGCGACCAGCCCCTCTCCCGCGTCGCCCCCGTGCGAATCAAGCGAGGCGCGTGGCTCGGGCAGAACTGCGTCGTCATGCCCGGCGTCACCATCGGTGCCGGCAGTGTCATCGGAGCCAACAGCGTCGTCACTCGAGACATCCCCGACCGCACCGTCGCCGCCGGAACTCCCGCACGAATCCTCAGGAGTCTGCCGTGACGCTCGCCGCATCCTCTCCCCTCCCGCCCGGCATGTCCCACCGGGCGCGCGACTTCGTCTTCACGTTCTCGTACGAGTCCTACGCCGACGCACACAAGCGCGGGATGATGCGCCCGCCCGATCGCCTGGTGTCGACGCTCATCGACAGCCCCGAGGTGCGTCGTGTGCTCGTCGCCGATCCCTTCCGCTCGTGGATCACCAGCTGGGTGCGAGCGCTCGTCGACATCCGCCACCGGGCGCGCGAGACCGACAAGTTCCGGCACGTCAGCCCGATGCGCATCGCGCGCGCCGATCCGGTGCACGTCGATGACGTGGCCGCGGTGTACCGGGACTACGAGCGCATCGTGCGGCGCGCGGCGGAGGCTGCCCAACTCGAGCAGCCGGCGTTCGTGACGGCCAGTCCCCTCGTCGGCGGCTTCACCGACCTCGACTGGACCGGCGGCGCGCTCTACTACGCCCGCGACGACTGGCTGAGCTCCCCCGCGAGACGCCGTTACTGGCCGGCGTACCGCGAGGCCTACCGCCGCATCGCCGCCAGCGGGCGCGCGGTCGCCGCCGTCTCGCAGGAGATCATCGACCGCATCGAGCCGACGGGACCGCATCGCGTCGTGCCCAACGGAATCGAGCCCCGAGAGTGGCTGGGTCCGCAGCCGACGACTCCGGACTGGCTCACCCGCATCCCCGGCCCCCGCGCGGCCTACCTCGGCACCCTCGATTCCCGCCTCGACATCGACGGGCTCGAGACCCTCGCCGTCGCCCGACCCGATCTGCACATCGTGCTCATCGGCCCGGTGCCCGATCCGACGTACATCCGCTCGCTGCGCGGCCGACCCAACATCCACATCCGCGGTGAAGTGCGACGGCACGAGGTCGTGGCCGTGCTCCGCAACGTGGAGCTGACACTTCTCGCCCACCGGCGCACGCCGCTGACCGAGGCCATGAGCCCGCTCAAGGTGTACGAATACCTCGCCGCCGGCAGGCCGGTGCTCGCCACCGACCTGCGCCCCGTCCGCGGCCTCGGAGACCGAGTGCTCCTGGCCGAATCCGTATCCGACTTCGTCGACCTGCTGGATCCCGCACTGGGAATCGGGCTCCAGGAAGAACCGGCGAGAGCGTCGTACATCGCAGCCAATGCGTGGACGGCGCGACATCGAGAGATCCTGTCGCTCCTGGGCGGCTGATCACAACCGCTCCGACCATGTCGGGGCACGAAACTCTGGGGGTTTCACAATGAGTACTGGGGACGTCTTGCTCGTCTGTTCCGGCGGCGGCCATCTGCGCCAACTCGCCGGATTCGCCGAACGCCTGGGCTACCTGCCCGAGAACCAGGTGTGGGTGACCTTCCGCAACGCGCTCAGCGAGTCACTGCTCGAGGGCCGCCGCGTCATCTATGCGCCGTTCACGGCCCCGCGCGACGGCAAGAACTTCGCCAAGCTCGTCGCGATGTCGGGGTCGGTCTTCCGCCATCACCACTTCGTCGAGGCGGTGAGCACGGGGTCGAGTCCCGCTGTCGCCTTCCTGCCGCAGGCGGCGATGCGGGGCATCCCCACCCACTACATCGAAAGCGCCGCGCGCGCCGACGGACCGTCGATGACGGGGAAGATCATCGCGCGTGTGCCGCGCATCAAGACCTACACCCAGTACCCGGCGTGGGCCGACGAGAAGTGGCAGTACCGCGGGTCGATCTTCGACGAGTACGAGCCGGGACCCCGCGAGGTGACACCGCGGACGCCGCGACGGGCCGTCGTCTCCGTCGGAACGCAGGAGGGATACCCCTTCACCGCGATGATCGAGGCGATCGTGCCGCTCGTGGCCGACATGGACGAGGTGCTCTGGCAGACCGGCGACGCCGATGTGGCCGGACTCGACATCGATGCCCGCATCGGCGTGCCGCACGCGGAGCTGAAGGCCGCGATCCGAGACGCCGACGTCGTTCTCACGCATGCCGGCGTCGGGGCGGCGCTCACCGCCCTCGAGGCAGGCAAGCACCCGATCCTCCTGCCGCGACGCGCCGAGCAGCACGAGCACATCGACGGGCACCAGATGCAGGTGGCGCGGGAGCTCGATCGGCGCGGACTGGCCACCCTGCGGCTTCCGGATGCGCTGACCCGCGACGACATCGTCGAGGCGGCGCAGCGCTCCGTGCGGGTGACGACCCCGCCGCCGTTCTCGCTGCTCCCCACCGGCCGCGCCCGCGTGGGCGGCTGAGGAGGCCGATGGATTCCGGGAACCTCGACCGACGCACCTTCCTCAGGGGTGGCATGCTCCTTGCCGTCGGCGCCGCCGTGACCGCGTGCGCCCCGATGGACCCGCGGGTCGTCGTCTCGCCCACGCCCCTCGCGTCGTCACCGACGCCGCTGCCGAGCGGCAGCAGCCGCCCGGGGACGACCGCGACCTTCGGGCCGAACGGAACGCACTATCCCGACGAGCTGCCGTGGCTCGGCGACACGGCGATGCACGAACTCGAGGCGGAGTGCGACTGGGTCGACATCGGCCGACAGCTGCAGGGGCTCACGCCGCAGCAGGTGGCCGAGGGGGTCATCATCCGTGTCGCCTCCGGAAGTCTCCCGGGAGACGGTGCCACGTCATCCGCACGCCCCGCCCTCGGCGGATTCGGCGACCCCGAGTGGACCCGCAACGTGCTCATCTGCCCCCGAGACGGCTTCGGCTCGATCACGATCGCCGACGTCGGCATCCGCTTCGATCAGTGCTCCCGCCTCTCCCTGTTCGGCTTCGTCAGCGCCGGCAGCTTCGCCCTCACGCAGTGCACGAACATGCAGCTCGGCTGGAGTCGGTTCGCATCGGCGAACATCACCCGAGGCGGCGATGCACTGGCCTTCTACGAGCTCGTGCTCGGATTCCGGCAGAACCCGGAAGACACCGTCGGCATCCGCCCGACCGAGTCGTACGCCATGACGAACATCAGCCGCTACGGGTGCGTGTTCGGACCGTCGGTGAAGCCCGCCGACAGCGACGCGCACTGCGACACGGTGCAGCTGGAGGGAACCGGCGACGGCGAGTTCGGCCCGTTCCTCAGCGTGGACTGCGTCGACTACGGCTCGTCGAACGCCGCGATGCTGCTGCACGACCAGCTCGTGAGCGCGGAGTACGAGCACTGCATGATCCTCGGCGAACAGCTCCCGTGGCGCATCTACCCTTTGCAGCCCGGCGACTACGAGGGCACGCCGAACGCCTTCTCGGGCGGATGCCGCGACGTGCGCCTCACGGACTCCATCGTCGCCGGCGCCGTCGGGCGCATGGGGTTCACGGTCGTGGAGAACAGCACGCTCAGCTACCAACCCGTCGACTCGCAGCAGCCGAGCCAGAGCGGAGCCTGGAGCGTCGACACGGGCATCTCGGCGTGGAGCGCGAACGACATCATGTCCCGGCAGGACATCCCCGACTACGACGACGCCACGCTCGCCGGCATCTGGACCTGGTAGCGGCCGCCCTCACCGGTCGCGGCTGCGCAGGTCCCGGCGCAGGAGGCCGGCACCGGACGCTGCCGTCGATGCGGACGGTGCGGTCGGTTCCCCGGGCCGCGGGTGGGCACGGCCCTCCGGCTCCCGCCGCAGCGGCTCACTCTCCGCCGCCTCGGCGAAGGTCTGCGGCTCGATCGGCTCGAGCTCCTCCTCGAGGATCGCCTCCGCCTCCTCCTGCTGCTTCGGCGTCTTCGGCGCGCGCACGCGCCCCACGAACTCGAGGATGCGCGCGACGTCGCGGCGATAGCCCGGAAGGAGGAACAGCGGGGCGACGCACACGAGAGCGGCACCGCATCCGACCAGGATCTCGAGGATCGCCACCGGGCTCGGCACCAGCCGCGAGACGAAGTACGACGCGACGAACGCGACCATCGCCATGACGGCCGGGCGGAGGATCGGCAGCACGATGTCGCTGCCGCGCACGAAGGTGCCGCGGATCGCGAAGGCGAATCCGGGAACGAGCAGCAGCAGGCTCATCACCCCGTACGTGATGACCAGGCCGTTCAGGCCGCCCCACCAGATGCCGAACACGTAGCCGGCGATGATGAGCGGCCGGGCGACGAGGTCGTAGACGAACTGACGGTGCGAGTGCCCGAGCGAGATGTAGATCCAGGTTCGCAGGCGCCCGATCGCCTGCGCGAACCCGGCGATGGCGAGGAGGGTGAAGATCGTCGCGGCCGTCGACCAACCCGGACCGAGCAGCAGGAGCACGAGAGGCTGCGCGACACCCGCGGCGATCGCGTAGGTCGGAAGCGTCAGATATCCGATCACGAGCGCGGCGCTGCGGATGTAGCGACGATAGCGCTCGCCCTCGTCGCGGAGGGTGCTCAGCACCGGCAGCGCGACGCGCCCGAGCGGACCGTTCATCTGCTGCAGGGGCAGCAGGAACAGCGCATAGGCGCGGGAGTACTGGCCGAGAGCGGTCGGACCGAGAGTGGCGCCGATGATGACGTTGTCGAGGTTCTTCTCGGCGTAGCCGAGGAGCTCCGCCCCGAAGATGCTGCCGCCGGTGCCGAGCAGGGGCCACGTCTCCTTGACGATGCGGGGCGGGCCGAACCGCGGTCGCACGATCGCCCACAGCACCACCAGCCGCACGACGAACTGGGCGCCGGCCATGGCCACGAGCGCCCAGAACCCCCACCCGAGGAACGCCGTGACGATGCCGACGACCACGCCGAACGCCATCGTGGAGACATCGAGCGAGGCGAGCGTGCCGAAGCGCAGCTCTTTCGTCGCCCTCGCCTGCAGAGGCATCACGAGCCCGCTGAGAAAGACGCCCGGCGCCATCAGCAGCGTGATCTGCACCAGTCGCGGCTCGTTGTAGAGCGCCGCGATCAGGGGCGCGCACAGCGCGACGATGCCGGCGAGCACCATGCCGATCGCCGCGGACAGCCACAGCAGGCTCCGCCACACGCGTTCGCTGAGGTTCTGCGCTTGGATGATCGCGCCGGTCATGCCGAAATCGCGCACGAGCTCCGCGATCCCCATCACGGCGCCGACCATCGCGATCAGACCGAAGTCCGCCGGGGTGAGCAGCCTGGCCAGCACGATCGTCGAGATCATCTGGAGTCCCGCTCGACCCCACAGCCCCCCCATCGTCAGGAGGATGCCCCGGCTCGCCTTCTGCGCGAGATTCGCCGTGCTCATGCCGCACCCACGCGCGTGGTGTCATCCCGCGTCCAGGCGATCTCGGCACGACGGGCGAGGAGTCTTCGCGCTCGTCGGTGCGCGGTCAGGTAGACGCCGGCGTACACGGCGAAGCCGACCCAGAGGCCCGGACGCCGCCACACACGGCCCACGAGCGCCCTCGCACCGGTCGATCCCGGCGGCGGCGCGAGATCCGGGAAGCTCTCGGCGAGCTGGCGGTTGCCCGCCGCGATCCGCGTGTTCCGTCCGATGAGAGCACGCACCGTCGCGGGCGCGTCGACGCAGAAGTCGAGGTCGCGCGGAGTCAGCCGCTCCTCCGGAGCGAACAGCCGCTGGATGAAGAGGTCGTCGGCGATCACATCCGGAAAGCGGTCGAAGCGGCTTCGCGCCGCCGCGGTCAGCATGTAGACGCCGGATCCGATGTGCCCGCTCGCCCGGTAGTCGGTGAGCGCCCACACCCGGTAGTACTGTCGCACCCACCACGAGCGAGACGGGGTCACCTGCATGGCCGGCGCCGCCACGAAGAGCGTCGCGTCGGCCTCGAGGCGGGCGGCAAGCGTCGCCAGGTCTTCGCCCGAGACCCGCACGTCGGCGTCGACGAACGCCACCGGATAGCGCACGACGGCGTCGCTCCCGAGGTTGAGTGCGGCGATCTTCGACGCCGAGCCGGTCTCGACCACGCGCACGCGGGGGTCGACGGCGAGCGCTCGCGACACCGTCTCGTCGGAGCAGCCGTTGGCCGCGACGATCACATCGATGTCGTCGACGGCGGAATCGAGAAGCCCGCGCAGCACGCGGGCGATGACCGCCTCCTCGTCGTGCGCCGGGATCACGACGCTCAGCGCGGTCATCCGGCGACCCGAGCCTCGAACACCGTCGCGTCGCGGGTCTTCGTCGCCTCCCACGTGTCCTTGCCCTCGGTCATGGCCCACGCCGCGACCCCGTAGAGGATGCTCAGCAGCAGCAGCGTCTGCATGAAGGCGAAGGCGTCGTAGAAGAACATCGCCGTGGCATATCCGACGGCCGATGTGGCGATCGCGAACGTGAGGAAGCGACGACTCTCGGGCGCGGACGAGCGAAGCGTGAAGCGCATCATCACGAAGACCGGCCAGACGAACAGGGCCACCAGACCGACGATGCCGAGCACGCCGGCTTCCAGCAGCGTTCCGAGCCACTGGTTGTCGAGAATCTGGGCGTTCGCGTCGTCGCCCACGACGATGCGGCTTCCGACGCCGGTGCCCGCGAGCGGATACTGCGCGAACTCGTCGAAGGCATCGGGAAGGTCGGCCAATCGCCCCTGCCCGGCCATTCCGGGGCTCGTCAGCTGCGAGGCGATGACCCCCTCGATATCGAACAGCGACAGCACCATCGTCTCGACCAGCTGCGGCAGGACGAGGCCCACCACCACCAGCAGCGGCAGTCCGATCACCATGAGGATCCCGGCGAGCTTCGGCCGGAACACCAGGAGGAAGAGGAACATCACCCCGAGGGTGACGACGCCCGTGCGTGAGACCGCGGAGAGCATCCCGACCAGCATCGCGCCGATCGCCGCCGTGTAGACGAGCTTGCGGGTGAAGGCGAACCGCGGCCACGGGCTGAATTTCATCAGGTAGATCGCGATCGGAATGATCATGCAGAACAGCACCGCGAGGGCGATCGGATGCTGCGACGAGGCGTACGCCCTCCCCCCGCCGGCGCGGAGCGATTCGGCGTCGTCGCGCAGGATCGTCAGCGGCAGGAACTGGTGGAGCATGAGGAAGATGTTCTGCCGCGTCAGGCGCTCGACGAAGGCGAAGAAGCCGACGAACGCACCGGCGAAGACGATGACGTTGAGCAGGATCATCGTCACGAGCTCCGTCGAGAGCATTTGACGCGTCAGCACGATCACCGACAGCAGGAAGGCGAGCTGGAAGATGTTCGCGAAGCCGCCCGAGATGAGTTCGGTCTCCGTGAGGGTCACGGCGTTGACCATGAGCGAGGCGAACATCGCCCACAGGAAGATCGCGATGGGCCACCCCCACACGACCGGCTTGAGAGACGAGGCCCCTCGCCGGAAGATCGAGACGGCGAGCGCGATGAGCAGGCCGGCGATGAGCACCCGGTACGGCTCGAGGGCGAAGCCCACCTGGATCGGGAGGGCGTAGCGACGAATCGGGACGAAGAGCACGACCGCCGTGAGCACGAAGAGCATCGTGGTCCAGTTGAAGAAGCCGCGGCGCACCACGAACAGTCCCGCGACGACGAGCAGCACCCCGCCGATGATGAGCGGATCGAGGAAGAGCACCGCCACGATCACGACCGCTCCGACCGCTACCGCGAGCACGACGTCCCAGGGCCTGGTGCCCCGCTTCGGAGTGCTCGGCGTGAACGAGTGCGCGGTGGTCTGAGAGTCGACCGACACCGAAGGCCCCCTACGCGCGCGAAGCGGCGTCGTCCCGGTTCAGCAGCTCATCGAAGTCGTCGTGAGCCGACCGGCGACGGCGAGAGCGCGGAGCGGCCTCCGCTTCGGCCGAACCTGCCCCGACGAGCTCCTTCTGACGCTCTTCGACGGGTTCGGGCACCTCATCCGCGTGTTCGTGAGGCACATCGTCCTCGTCGTCAGCGCCGGCGTCATCGTTCACGTCGTCCTCGTCGGATCCGGTCCGACGCCGACGGCGATCGCGAACGGCCTCGATGATGAGGGCGAGCGCGACGAACAGCAGGAACACGCCGACGGTCACGACGACCACCGGGATGGCGGGGTTTCCGCCCTCCGGATCGCCCGCGACGGGGGCGTTCAGCTCGTCGAGACTCAGCCGGATGTCTTCGGCCACGCCCCACTCCTCCTGCTGGGCGAGGACCATCTCGCCGAAGACGGTGGTCGCCACGGCGGCGATCTCCTCCGCCCGCTCGGCCGAGGTGGCGACGCCGACGATGTCGATGATCGGCAGGGTCAGACGCCCCCCGAACTGCTCGTCACCGGCAGGCTGGGTGGTGCGGCGTACCGCCGAGATCCCCTCGCCGTCTTCGAAGTCGCCGGTGCGTGCGGCGACCTCGGCGGCCACCTCGTCACTGGAGGCCATGTAGGCGAGGATGATCGCGCTGTCGGACAGGTTGATCGGCGTCGGGTCCTGCACGACGACCTCCTGCGCCTCCGGATCGTCGGACTGGGGCAGCGCGGTCGTCTCCCCCGGGATCTCGACCTGGAAGTAGTCCGGCTGCGGGGACGTCAGCAGCACGGTCGACGACGCCATATAGGAGCGGTCCGCTCGCGGCTCGATCTGGCCGTCCTCGACGGTGAACCCCGCCAGCAGGCCGGCCGCCACAGCGACGACGAACCCGATGATGAGCAGAACCTTCTGGTTCAGCAGTCGCCGCAGATACGTAGGTTGTTCCATGGGCACCGTCACTCTCCCCCTGAGTTCAGCTCCATGACGGTCCGAAATTCCCCAGGGACCGGCACGGAGGCGGCGCAGTGCCGGGCCGCTCGACAACTTTCCCACCGCTGTGTTGCGTCCGTGTTAACACGGTGGGAAGAGCGATCGCACAGCCCCGCTGGCGCTTGCAACCGGCGCCGAAACCCGCGAATGTGAGTCGCGACAACGGCGCCGCTGGGGAAAAACCGGTGCCGTTGACCTTTTCTGGGGGAAGGACACTGGGGTGGAGAACTCTCTCCAAGCCTCGGCGACGCGTGGAGCGTCACCGACGGCATCCGACGTGACGATCGTCGTGTGCACTCGCGACCGCGCCGAGATGCTCGCGGCGGCGCTCGCCGCGATCCTGCGGGCGACGCGCAGCGCCGAGATCGTCGTGGTCGATTCGGCATCGACCACCACATCCACCCGAGACGTGGCCGAGGCTGCCGGTGTCCGATACATCCGCTCCGACGTCCCCGGCCTCTCGATCGCACGGAACCTGGGGCTTGCTGCCGCAGATCGTCCGATCGTGGTGTTCACCGACGACGACTGCGTGGTGGATCCGGGATTCCTCTCGCCGCTGATCGCGCCGTTCGCCGACGCCGCCACCGTCGGCGTCACCGGACGCCTCCGCGACCACGACGACCGATCCGCAGCAACCCCGCCGACCGTCGACGTTCTCACCCGCGTCGCGGACGGTCTGGATGCCGGGCACGGCGCACTGATGGCGTTCCGGCGGGACAGCGTGCTCGCATCGGGAGGGTTCGACCCCGTTCTGGGCGCCGGCCGGCGCTTCGGCGGCGCGGAGGACCTGGACATGTTCTGCCGCATCCTCACCGGGGGGCGGCTCGTGCGCGTGTCGGCCGCCGCCGTGACACACGTCAACACGCGAGACGACGACGACTACACCATTCTCAACGCCGCCTACGGGCGCGGGCTCGGCGCGATGCTCGCGAAGTGGCGCCGCACGCACCCCGGGAGCAGCTGGACGCTTCTCGGCATCGTGATCCGCCGCGCGGCGGTCGGATCCTTCCGCCGCGCGCGCACACGACGAGGTCGCGCGGCCCAGCGGGCCTATGTGGCGGGACTCCTCGCCGGGTTCTTCGCGGCGCGACGGCGCCCGGTCGACGGCGAGAACCTCGTCGACACCGATCCGCCGGAAGCCGTTCCCGCGAGCTGTGCGGGCGTCCGAACAGAGGAGGTGGGGTCGTGAGCAAGGTGTCCGGAGTGCTGAGATCGCTCGTCGATCCCCGCACGTATGCACAGGCGTTCCGGCTGCTTCACTTCGCCGCGTACTCGCACGTTCAGCAGGTGAGACTGCTCGACCGCGGCGCCGAGGTCAGCTTCGCGCCCAACGTCTCGTTCCGCAACGCCGAACGCATCCGTCTCGGCGCAGGCACGCACATCGGGGAGCACAGCATCATCTGGGCGGGGAACGCCACCGGACGCATCACCCTCGGCGAGAAGTGCCTGCTCGCGCCGCACGTCACCCTCACGGCATCGAACTACCGAACCGACCCCGACGAGTTCGTCATGGACCAGCCGAAGATCGAGCGCGACATCACGATCGGGCGCGACGTCTGGCTCGGTGCGAACACCGTCGTCGTCGCGGGGGTGACCATCGGCGACGGCGCGATCGTCGCCGCCGGCGCGGTCGTGACCAAAGACGTCCCGGCCGCCGCCATCGTCGGCGGCGTCCCCGCGCGCGTGCTGGGGTGGCGCGGCGGCATCGAGCCCATCGAGGACGCGGCATGAACGGCGGCGCACAGGCGGCCGTGATCGTCGTCAACTACAACACGCGGGTCGAGACGGCGACCGCCGTCCGCACGCTGCGCGAGAACACCGAGACCCCGCTCGAAGTCGTCGTCGTCGACAACGGATCATCCGACGGCAGCGCGAGCGCCCTGCGGCGGGAGTTCCCCGACATCACCGTCGTGGACGCCGGCGAGAACCTCGGCTTCGCGGCGGGCGTCAACCTCGGCGTACGCCGCTCCACCGCCGAGTACGTCGTGCTCCTCAACCCGGACACCGAGGTGCTCCCCGGCGCGGTCGACGACCTCGTCGCGTTCGCACGCACCCACCCCCTCTTCGGCGTCTACGGCGGTCGCACGCTGCGCCCGGACGGAACCACCGACCCGAGCTCGTGCTGGGGGGCCATGTCGCTGTGGTCGCTTCTGTGCTTTGCGACCGGCCTGTCGACCGTCTTCAAGCGATCCCGCGTCTTCGATCCCGAATCGCTCGGGCACTGGCAGCGCGACACGGTGCGCGAAGTGCCGATCATCACCGGATGCCTGCTCCTGACGACACGCACGACCTGGGAGCAGCTGGGGGGAATGGACGAGCGCTTCTTCCTCTACGGCGAAGACGCCGACTTCTCGCACCGGGCCCGCGCGCGCGGACTGCACCCCGTCATCGTGCCGTCCGCGACCATCGTGCACGCCGTCGGCGGGTCGACGTCTTCGAGCGGACGCAAGATGTGCATGGTGATGGCCGGCAAGGCCACGGTGCTCCGCACGTCGTGGCCGACGCCAGCGCGCGAGATGGGCATCCGATTCCTCGAACTCGGCGCGCTGCTGCGCCGCCGAAACCCCACCTGGGATGAGGTGTGGCGGCGCCGGGGCGACTGGCGCGACGGGTACCCCCGCGCGCGCAGCACCGTGTTCGGGCTTCCCTCCGCACCCGAAGATCCGTCACGAACACACCGCACCGCCGCCACACCGACGTGAGACCCATCCGGCACCACCCGACCGAAAGATGACGATGATGACCGCTCCGCACCCCACGCTCGTCGACGCGCTCCGTCACACCGCGAGTACCGTCGGCGACTCCCATGGGATCCTCTACTACGACACGCCCGACTCGTCCCGTCGCCGCAGCTACCGCGACCTCGACCGCAACGCCCGCACCGTCGCGCAGGCGCTCACCGCGCGCGGGCACGGGATCGGCGACATGGCCGTGATCGGGCTGTCCACCGGACTCGAATGGGCGGATGCGGCGTGGGGCGCCTTGTACGCCGGGATGGCCTTCATCCCCGCTCCCGTCGCCGGCTACGGCACCGGTGCGGTCATCGGAGAACGCATCGCCGGGATGGCCCGCGCGGCCGAGGCCACGGTGTTCATCACCGACGCCGGCGTGCTCGAGCGCATCGACGCCGATGCGCTCGAGATGAAGGTGCTCCTCCTCGAAGATCTCCTCGCTGACGGCGACGCGGACGCGTGGTCGATGCCGGCACTCGACGGCGACGCGATCGCCTACCTCCTGTACACGTCGGGGTCGACCGGGGATCCCAAGGGCGTCATCGCGACGCACTCGACCGTGATCGGGACCGCCGATGCCGCGAAGGACCTGTGGGACAGCAGTCCGCGGGCGACGCTGGTCGGCTGGGCGCCGATGCACCACATCATGGGGCTGATGATGCAGGTCATCATCCCGGCGGTCAACGGCGCGCAAGCGGTCGCGACCAACACCGAGCAGTTCCAGCGCCGTCCCATCCTCTGGCTGCAGCTGATCAGCCGGCATCGCGGCACCATGAGCGCCGCCGGCAACTTCGCCTTCGCCCTGGTCACCCAGCTCGCCACCGACGAGCAGATCGCCGAACTCGACCTCAGCAGCCTGAAGGTGCTCTTCTCGGGCTCGGAGCCCGTGCGCCCCGAGACGCTCCACGCCTTCCTCGATCGGTTCGGCTCGACCGGGGTGACCGAGCAGATGGTGGCACCGGTCATGGGCATGACCGAGGCGAACATGATCTCCGGCAAGTTCCCCGACGACGACCTGATGATACGGCGCTTCGACGCCGAACGACTCGAGAACGGTCAGCTCGTGCCCGCCGACGGCGAGGGCACCGTCGAGTGGGTCTCGTGCGGTCGCCCCACCAGCCAGACGCAGGTCGTGATCGTCGACCCCGAGACGCTGCAGCCGGTGCCGGACGGCATCGTCGGAGAGATCTGGGTCGCGTCCCCGATGGTCTCCCCCGGATACTTCCGTCGACCCGACGCGACCGCCGAGACCTTCGGTCACGCCCTGACCGGCTACGACGGCGCTTTCATGCGCACCGGCGACCTCGCCGCGATCCTCGACGGCGAGCTGTTCGTGACGGGCCGCCTGAAGGAGATGATCATCGTGCGGGGTCGCAACCTGTACCCGCAGGACATCGAGGCCGCCGCCCGCACGGTCTCGCCCGCGGTCGGCATCGGCGCCGCGTTCGAGCTCACCGGGCACCCCTCGGTCGTCGGTGTCGTGCTCGAGGTGAGCGAGGATGCCCTCGCCGAGACCCCGGAGAGCATCGACACTCTCGGCCCACGCGTGCGAGAGACGCTCATGGCACGCAGCTCGCTCCCGTCGCTCGCTGTCGCGTTCGTCGCGGAGGGCACCCTCCCCCGCACTCCCACCGGCAAGGTGCGCCGCATGCCCACGCGCTCGCAGATCGAGTCCGGCACGCTGCGCCCTCTCTACTCGTCAGGGTTCCGCCCAGTGCTCACTCCCGCCTGACGAGACTGCCGGGCCGGAGACCCCACATCCCAGCGACCTCCGGCCCGGCAGGTCACCCACCCGCCACCGCTCATCATCCATCACGAAGGAGTCCGGAGCATGTCACTTCCGCCGGTTCTCGCCCACGACTGCCTGCAGGCCACCGCGGCCGCGCACGGCGACGATCGCGGCATCCTCTTCCACCCGAGCCTCGACACGTCGGAGTTCCGCGGATACGGCGACCTCGATCGACGCTCCCGCGCCGTCGCGCAGGCACTGACCGGGCAGGGCATCGGTGTCGGGGATCGCGTCGTCATCGCGCTGAGCCCGGGACTGGGATGGGTCGACGCCCTTTTCGGGGCGCTCTACGCCGGCGCAGCCTTCGTCCCGACCGCGGTCGCAGGATACGGTCTGCCGCCCGCGATGGTCGCCGAGCGTGTCGGTGCCATCTCTCGTGCGGCGGGAGCTGCCGTCATCGTCACCGACGAGACCCTGGCCCCCGTGCTGGCATCGGCCGACATCGACATCCCGATCGCCGTCCTCAGCGAGCTGCTCGAGGCGGGAGACGCCGACGCGTGGATGCCGCCCGCGATCGACGCCGACGCGATCGCCTGGCTGTTCTTCACCTCGGGATCGACCGGCGATCCGAAGGGTGTGATGGGAACGCACCGCGCCCTTCGCGCGACGGCGGACGCGGCGGCGGAGCTCATCGCCGCGGACGAGACCTCCACGCTCGTGGGCTGGCTGCCGCTGCATCACGCGATGGGCCTGATGATGCAGGTGCTCGTGCCGGCGGTGAACGGCGGGAAGGTCGTGCTCACCACGACCGAGCAGTTCCAACGCCGACCGATGTCGTGGCTGCAGCTCATGTCCACGCACCGTGCGACGCTCACCCTGGCCGGCAACTTCGCCTTCGATCTGTGCGTCAAGTTCGCAACCGACGCGCAGGTTGCCGACCTCGACCTGTCGACCGTGCGATGCTTCGTCTCGGGCAGCGAGCCGGTGCGACCGACAACGGTCGCCGCCTTCGCGGAGCGCTTCGCCTCGACAGGGCTCGACCCGACGACGGTCGCGCCCGCGTTCGGGATGACCGAGGCGATGTTCATCACCTCGAAGCCGCTGGGGGTGCCGTACACCGTCAGCCACGTCGACGCCGACCGCCTCGCCACGGGAGAGTTCGTTCCGTCGACTGCGGAGGACGCCGTCGAACTCATCTCGTGCGGTGTCCCGAGCGCTGAGACCCGCGTCACGATCGTCGATCCGGACACCCTCGAGGCGCTCCCCGACGGCGTGCTGGGCGAGATCTGGATCTCCTCCCCCGCGGTCTCCCCGGGATACTTCCGCCGTCCCGACGCGACGGCCGAGACCTTCGGCTTCACGCTGCCGAATGACGACGGTTCGTACGTGCGCAGCGGAGACCTGGGCACGATCGTCGATGGCGAGCTCTACGTGACCGGTCGCCTGAAGGACGTCATCATCCTGCGCGGACGCAACATCCACCCCCAGGACATCGAGTCCGCCGCAGCCGCGCTGTCACCGGCGCTCGGTGTCGGAGCGGCGTTCGAGCTGGAGACCGGCCAGCGCATCGCCCTCGTGATCGAGTACGACCCGGAGCTGGCCGGGGAACCGGTCGAGACGCTCCTCGAGCGTCTCGAAGACGAACTCGTCATGCGCTTCTCCCTGCCCGCGATCGCGATCGGGCTCGTGTCGGCCGGAGGCGTGCCCCGCACCCCGACCGGGAAGGTGCGCCGTGCTCCGGCGCGCGGGCTCGTCGCTTCGGGCGCGATGCCCTACCTGCACGCCGTCGGTCTGGAATCCCCAGCCCCGGCAGCCATCTGACCGCGAGCGACCAGCCCGCACCCTACGAATGCAAGGAGAGAACATGTCCGACACCACGACCGCTCCCACCGATGCTGTGTCGTCGATGACATCCTGGCTCATCGACAGGATCACCTTCTACGACCAGGTCGATCCCGCGAACATCACCCCCGATGCGCCCCTGACCGAGCTCGGCCTGGACTCGATCTACGTACTCACGCTCTGCGGCGACATCGAAGACACGTACGCCGTCGCCGTCGATCCGACCTTCTTCGGCGAGTTCGCCACGCTTGGTGAACTCGGCGAAGGGCTCGCCGCGCGGGTCGCGGCCGGCTGAGGAACCCTGCCGCTGACCATGTCGCGAGACACCGATGCGCCGCCGAAGAGAGGCATCGTGCACGTGCGCGAACGCGCCGTGCACTGGGTGCTCGGGCGCTGCGACGCGCCGCGCCGGGAACTGACGCACATCGCCGAACGGTGGGTCGAAGACATGGTGACACGCGAGCTCGGACTGCGCTGGCGCGGGATCGATCGGGGATCGGGCGGCGAGAAGCCCCGACTTCGAGGGCTCGACGCCGACTTCTCCGTGTCGCACAGCGGTGACGTTCTGCTCGTCGCGGTCGGGGCCGGTGACGGGATCGGCGCCGATGTCGAAGCGGCACCGTTCACCGCATTCGATTCCCGGGCCCTGCGTCGGCGCATGTGCTCTCCAGCCGAAGCGGCACGCTCCGAGAGTCTCGACTCACTCGCGCGACGGCGTTGGCTGGCTCCGACCTGGACCGCCAAGGAGGCGGCCGCGAAGGCGACCGGCGAGGGGCTCGGCCGCGACTTCCGCACGCTCGAGGTATCCGCCGCGCCCGCACCCGACGACGCCGAGGCGGTGTGCCACATCGCGGTCGCCGACGCCAGCGGCATCGTCGCCATCCCCCTGATTCTGCGGAGCGCGGGATCGGTTCTCACGGGATCCCCGCTGACCGTTCGAACCGTGACCGAGCCGCGCCTGGCTTCCTGAGGAGTACCGATGTCGACGACTGTGACCGCGAGCGATGAGATCGCACCCGTGCGGCTGACCCGGCCGCACGCCGAGTTCATGCAGATCTGGGAGGAGGGCTACGTCTCCAACCACATCTCGTTCGAGAACATGCAGACCCCCGGCCTGCTGATCGCCGAGGGAGGCCCGCTGCTGCGCCCCGACGGCTCCCTCGATCGAGTACGGATCCGCGCCTTCGTGCAGGGCGCCGTCGCGAGCACCGAGTCTTTCCGCCTTCGCCTGCAGCGCTCTTTCCTGGGGCTGACACCGCCGGCCTGGGTGCCCGACGACGACTTCGATCTCGATCGCCACCTCGTGTTCTCCGACGCTGCTGTGGATCCCGCCACCGCAGACCTGCGGCGCCTCTCCGGTGCCGAGGATCCGGTCTTCTCGCTGCGGCATCCGCTCTGGCGGATCCGGATCACCGCCCTGACCGACGGTCGCGTCGCGGTCGGGATGATGTTCCACCACGCCATGACGGATGGGCTGTCCGGGATGCGCCTGTTCTCCACCGTGACCCAGGCAAGAGCCGACGAGCCGTTTCCCGAACCGCGCGATCCTTTCGCTGCCGTGCAGCCGGCGCGCGCCTGGCATCTGCCCGGGCTCGCGCTCGAGCAGTGGTGGCACCGCGAGGGTTCGCTCGGCGCAGCGTGGCGCTCCTACTGGAGCCGCCCGGTGTTGCGGCGGATCCGTCGGGTCGGGGCGCGACTGCTGCTGCCGCTGCGCTATGGGCGAGGCGGCGAGGCCGCGCGCCGCGCGGCACTGCCTCCGCGCCACTCGGCGTATCGCGCGCTCGATGCCGGGCTCGCCGGTCGCCGCGCCCGGGAGCACGGCGGCACCCTCAGCGATCTTCAGGCCGCGGCCATGGTGGGAGCGTGGCCGGGCGAGCAGCGCGTGGTGAGTCTGCGGTTCCCGGTGTCGTTCCACTCGTCGGCCGCGTCGCACATCCGCAACCACGTGCGCGACATGTCGGTCTCCGGTGATGCCGACGCCGATCTCGCCGCGACCGTCCGAGCGATCCATCGTCAGGTCGAGGAGCGCGACGACGACAAGCCCTACCCTGCGGCACCTGGTCTTCCGATCGGCTACAGCACGCTGCTGCCGTGGGTCTCCCGACCGCGCTTCTTCGCGGGCGCGAAGATCCTCGATGTCGCACCGTTCCCGGCGAGCCTCGGAACGGACAGTCTCGCCGCCGCCGGCATCATGTACAACGGCCGGCTGTTCATCGGAGCCAACATGTCCACGAGTGCCGACGTCGAGCAGACCGTCGGGCGCATGTACGAGCTCATGACCGGACTCCCCGACCCCGGTCGCCCGGTCGCGTGAACCCGAACGCGCCGACCGTGACGGTCGTGCTCCCGTCGTACCGGCGGCTGCACCGTCTTCCGCCGCTCATCCGCGAGTACCGCGTTCAGGGCGCCGATCAGATCGTCGTCGTGCTCGACGGTCCGCACGAGGGTTGGCGCGACGAGCTCCCTCCCTCCGACGACACCCTCGAGATCGTGGAGCTGACGGAAAATCTCGGCCTCGCCCGCGCCCGCATCGCCGGGCTCGAGCGCGCCCGCGGAGACGTGGTGGTCGCCGTCGACGACGACGTGGTTCCCGCGCGGGACTTCGTCGCGCACCATCGGCGATTCCATGCCGGAGGCGGCGCGCGGGTGCTGCAGGGGTACATGCCGGTCGCTCTGCCCCACCGACGTGGAGCAGACCAGGCCCCCACCGCCCTCTACGCGCGCGACTACGAGACGCAGGTCGCCGGATGGCGCCGCGGCGACTCCGACACCATCCTGGGATCCCTGTGGGGAGGGAACGTCTCGCTGCCTCGCTCGCTGTACCTGGCCGCGGAGTCGTTCCTGCCCTCTCAACGGCTGGACTACAACGAAGACCTCGACCTCGGCCTGCGTCTTGCGCGCATCGGAGCCACGGCGGTCTTCGACGACGGCGCACGTGCGACGCATCACCACGCGCGGGGCCTGGTCGCCTACATGGTCGAGTGCGAGGTACGCGGGCAGGCCGTCTCCGACCTCGAGGATCGCTGGGGCGAGCGACCCGGTCAGCTCGCACCGATGGTGACGATACCGCCGTCGTACCCCCGCCTGCTCGGTGAGATGCAGCGGCGGATCGCCGCCCGGGACAGCGGCGGTGTGGTCCAGGCTGCGGTCGTCGGGGTCTACCGGATCAGCGGGTTCCTGCGCGTGTGGCGCCTGCAGGATGCCGCCACCCGGCTGCTGCGCCGGGCGCTCATCATGCGGGGGTACCGGCGGGCGCGCACCGCGCGCTCCCATCCGCACGACGGTGCCGCCACCGATGTCGTGCGGGCTGCCGGCGGGCGGTGACGCACGTGAGCCCGGGCCCCGTTCCCATCCAGCTGCGCGACGCGATCGACCTCGGTCACGCGTCGATGCAGCGGATCGCCGACGGCTACCGCATCCGCATCCTGCTCCTCAAGGGACCCACGCTCGAACGCCAGGGCCTCCGGCCGCCCCACCTGTCCGGTGACGTCGACGTCCTGGTCAGCCCCGATCGCTACGACGACTTCCACGCCCTCGCCGAGGCGGCGGGGTGGCAGCAGTTCCCCGACACCTTCGCGAGTGCGCGCTTCACGACCCACTCGCGCACGGTGCGGCACCCGGGATGGCCGCAGTCGATCGACATCCATCACCACTTTCCCGGCTTCCTCGCCGACCCGCTCACCGTCTTCGACCTGCTATGGCATCGTCGCGCCGAGGAGGCGTTCGCACACCGGGTCTGTCAGGTGCCCGATGCCGCGGCGAATCGGCTGATCACCGCTCTTCACGCGTTGCGGGGCGGTCCGCAGAATCCGCGTCACCAGCGCGACCTGGCGCATCTGCGGCAGTCACCGCTCACGGGAACGCAGCGCGACGACCTCGTCTTTCTCGCGCACGCCACGGGATGCGCGGTGACGCTCGAGACGGAGCTGCGCGCGTGGGGGGTCGACATCGTGCCTTCAGCGCAGGAGCGGTCGGCGCCCGGGCTCGACGACTGGCGCGACAAGGTGCGCGGCGCGCAGACGCCGGCGCTGCTGTGGTGGACCGCCTGGCGGCGCGCCCGAGGCCTCGATCGCCTGCGCGTCATGTGGCGGGCCATCTGGCCGAGCCGCGAGGACATGCTGCGCCATCGTCCCGGCGTCCGCGACCGTTGGGCCGACATCATGCTCGCCCGCGTGCGGCGCTGGGGACGCAGCGCCCGGTCACTCTCCCGTGCGCTCGGATGGGCGGTGTCGCATCCCTCCATCGACGGACGCCAACCCTCGCGTGAGCAGGTCGCGGAGGAACGCTGAGACCTGCGCGGGCACGTCATCACTCGTCGGCTGCGACACGGAGATCACGCGTTCGCAGATCTCCGCCTCCGTCCCACCCTCGGCGAGCGCACGCCAGATGACTGCCGCCGAACCTTGCAGAGCGACGGGGGCGCGGTCGTCCCGCAGCGAGCAGGCGACGACGTCGTCTGCTCCGGTCCACGACACATCCGGCGCCACAGCCCAGTGCGCGGCCCCACGCTGCAGCAGCCCCGCCTCCTCGAGCTCTCTCACGGCCGATGCGACGAGAGTCGCAGCATCGTCCGACGGGGGCGTGCCGTGCAGACCGACGGCGCTGGCGCGCAGCGTCTCCATGGACGCCCCGGACGCGTGCCGCCAGAGCGTCGGGGCGACCCCCGCGAGAACATGGACGACAGCCTCACCGCCGGCGTCCTCGCCGTCGGTGTCGTCGTCGCGCCGGAGCACCGCGATGCGGTCGGGAGAGGAGAGGCCGACCGCATCGAGGTGAGGCGAGCGCGCGTACGGCTCCGGAGCCACCTCAGGCGGGGGTGCCGCCACGAGGGGCGGTTCGACGAGTTTCGTACCGGCTGGTGCGGCGCCGACCGCGGCCCCTGTCGCTGTCGCCGCCGGGAGGACTTCACCCCACACGTCGCTGAGCTCGCGGGCATCGGCGTAGGTCGCGCGCACGACGCCGGCGGTCGCCGCCACGTGCGACGCGATCGTGCGCAACGGCGCAGGAAGGTCGGCGAGGAAGCTCGACTGCGCCACGAGGTCGGTCAAGGCGTCGCCGAGATCCATCGCCTCGACGCGCGGCGTGCCCCCGGCCGACGCTGCCCCGTCGATCCGATCGAGGACGACGATGCGCCCGAGCCGAAGTGGACGTTCTCGCACTCTCAGCCCGAGGTCGGTCGGGGCCCATTGCGACTTCGCGGCACGCTCCGGCTCCTTGACCGAAAGCGGCTTGCGGTACGCCCACACGCGCCCGTCGGCATCGATGGCCACGACTTCGTCGGAGACGTACTCGAATGCCGCGCCCGCCGCCTGGCAAGCTGTCGTCTTGCCCCGTCCCGAGGGGCCGACGAGCGCGATCACACGCCCGTCCTCGGCGGCGATGCCGGCGGCATGCAGCATCCACAGCCGACCTCGGTTCAGCTGCAGCGCCACGCGGGTGACCTCGCCGGCGAGGACCGAGAGCCAACTGTTCGGTTCGCCCGTCGGCACCGCCTGCACGTGCGCGTCGGCCGGGCCCGGCGGGGCCACCGCGTCGCGCCAGCACCGCTCGACCAGTTGCCACTGCTCGCGGTCGCAGGCATGACCGTCGATCCGCACACGGCGCCCGAGGGCATCGACGACCAGCGAGCGCTCCACGGTTCCGGAGTGTATCGGGCGCGCCACCCCGGGCCCGACCGCCACCGCGGCCGCGCCGGGTATTCGCCGGCAAGGGCGCCCTGGCCGGGCTCGTTCGCGTTCACAACTCCTCAAATCGTGGCGTGACAGCTGCCTGGCAGCGGCTGTGACCTCCGGGCCGACGCGGATTTGAGGAGTCGTGAACCGCGTCGCCTGCTACGCAACGCTCGGCGGGGCTGGCGGCAGTTGCACACCCACCGGCCCGCGTGATGCACGCCCTAGGATGAGGCCGTGGTCACACCTGTCACCCTCCCCCGCCTGAGCTGGGGAGATCCGCGTGCCCCCGCGCGGGCATTGCTCGTGCACGGCCTCGGCTCCAACGGAGCACTCATGTGGCGATTCGGTGTCGCCCTCGCCGACGCCGGATGGAGGGCGAGCGCCGTCGATCTGCGCGGCCACGGCACCGCGCCGCGAGCGCTCGACTACACCCTCGCCGCCTATGCGGCAGACGTCGCGATCGCGCATCCCGACGACGATGAACCGTGGGACCTCGTGATCGGTCATTCGCTCGGCGGGGCTGCGGTCACGCTCGCGGCCGCCGACAACCCCACCTGGACGCGCCGCCTCGTACTCATCGACCCCGGCCTGCGGATCACCGACGGCGAGCGCGGCGCGGTGCGCTCCAGCCAGGACGAGGCCTTCATGGACGTGACGGTCGACGACGTGCGCCGAAACAATCCGCGGTGGCACGAGCAGGACCTCGAGCTCAAAGCGCTCTCGTCACGCCAGGTCAGCCGGTGGGCGGTCGCCGAGACCGACATCCAGAACCCGGACTGGGATGCGCGCGCCGCGGCTGCTGCCCTGCGCATCCCGACCCATATCATCGGCGCCGACCCCGCCGTCTTCTCGATCTTCACTGGAGATCTCGCCGCCGAGGTCTGCACCAACCCGCACATCACGATGTCGGTCGTCGAGAACGCCGGCCACTCCCCTCACCGCGACCGCCCCGACGAGACCCTCCGCCAGCTGTTCGCAGCCCTCTGACGGGAGCCGCATGCGGAGGGCGTTCGCCCAGCTGCCGACGGCGGGTCGATCGGGGGCGCGCGCCGCTAGACGGCGCGTGTCCGGGCCCACGTGTTCACAACTCCTCAAACTTGCGCGAACCGGGCCGCGCATCCGGCGAGGTGACGGCCGACCCGCGCGTTCTTGAGGAGTTGTGCACACGACATGCGATGCACACGACACGCGACCCGCGACACGCGACACTCGATGCGCGACGCGAGACGCGCGATGCCCGACGCGCGCGACACACGATGCACGCGCCACGCGACACAACGCACCGCGTCCGAGAGCGCGCACGCGTCTCGGGTCGCCCCCCAGCCGTTGACCCGAGACGCACGCGCAACGATGTCGCCCGCCCCCTGTGGGCGTCCTTGGTCAGTGACCGTCGGGTACCGTCGCGTGAAGTCTATGAATCCGGCCGCGCCGGCTCACTCGTATCGAATGACAGTCGTCGTGTCAGTCCGCTGCGTCGATCACGCGGGCGATCTCACGGCGGCTCGAGAGCCCGAGCCGCACGACGATGTTCGTGACGTGGTAGTCGATCGTGCGCTTGGAAAGGAACTCGATCGCGGCGATCTCGTCGCTGGTGTACCCCTGAGCGACCGCACGGGCGATGCGTACCTGCTGGGGGGTGAGCGAGGCAAGCGGATGCGCGGCGCGCTCCCGTTCGAACCGGGCCATCATCCGATCCACGATGCGTTCGCACCGCTCGGCGAGCGCCAACGCGCCGAGCCCCCGTAGCTGAGCGATCACGCGGTCCCACACCTCCCGCGCGCGGTCCGGATCCGGTGAGCCCTCATCGCCGTACCGGACGAAGTAGCGGCCGACCACCATGAGCACCCACACCTGACCCATCGGGTCCTGCGCGGGGCCGAGCACGGTCAGCGCGCGCTCCGCCGCCGCCAGCGCATCCGAATGACGCTGCTCGAACTCCGCCGCGAGGCTCGCACATGCCCAGTAGTACGGGTCGTCCACCGCATCGCTGGTCAGCGCCCAGTCGGTCAGGCGACGGCGAAAATCGGCGAAGCTGCGTCGGTTCCAGGCGGCGACCAAGGTGAGAACCCGCCACTCCCCGTCTCGATACGGATGCCGGTATCCGGGCTCCTCCGAGTCGTCCAGCGCGTGCTGCAGCCCATCCCAATCTCCCCGGGTGACCGCCTCGACGATGCGCGCATGCAGCATCACCATCGCAGCAAGGTTGCTCGGCGTTGTTTCGGCGAGCGCACGCGCCTCGCGAAGGTCGGCCGCGCCCGCATCCAGATCGCCCGTCACCACCCGCAGCAATCCGCGCACGGCGAGGATCTGGGTGCGGATCCAGTCCCGTTCGATCGTCTCGTTCGGCTCACCCAGGCGCTCCACCTCGACCGCGGCATCCGCCCATCGGCCCTGCCGAATCCGGATGAACGCGAGCAGCACACGCGCATGGCTGATGAAGCCCGGTCGCGAAGCGGCCGTCAGGCGAGCGCCGCGGGACAGATTGACAGCGGCGCGTTCGAGCGATCCGTGCAGGTGATTGACGTCACCGAGGGCGATGAGCGCCAAGGCATGTTCGCTGGAGAGGAGGTTGCGGCTGCGCAATGGCGCCAGCGCGGACTCGAGAGCGACAACGGCCTCGTTCTCCGTGCCGGTGTGAGCTTCGACCATGGCCGCCATTCCGAGCAGGTCGAAGCGCCCGATCTCATCGTCAGCGTCGGCCGACTCGGCATCGAGAAGGGCGCGAACCGCCGCGAGGCACCGCGCTGCCACCACCCACGCACCGGAGGCGATCGCGCCGAGTGCGACGTAGGCGATCGCCGCGCTGCGCAGCGATGTCGCGCTCGCGATGGGGCGGTCGTCTGTGGCGGCGATCTCGTCGGGGCTGATCGCCAGCACAACCAACGCCGCCTCGTCGATGCGACCCTCCCCCACGAGCACACTCGCCAGCACGCCGTCGCGCTCCACGCCCGCATCGAGCGCGGAGATGTCATCGATGTGAGACATGAGCAGGTCCACCCGGTGGCTGCGCAGCGCCATCGCGCAGGCCGCCCGCAGCATCCGAACGTCCGCCGCGTGCTGCAGGGCGACGGTGATCGCGCCTGCCGCATCTCCGCGCACCCACGACGCCCAGACGCGGTCGTGGGGCGAAGGTGCGGGCATGGCGTGTCCTGTCTTTGCGGGATGGATACATTCTGGCCCCAGCGGCACCGTCCCCGGAGGAGCCTTGTGCAGACGACGCAGATCGATCCAGCGCCCCCTCCTGCTCCGCAGTCACAACCTGCGGGTCGTCCCGCCCCCACACCCGCACTAAGTGACTGCGGAGCGATGGACGGCACGTCATGACACGCAGCGGAACCGTTGCTCGGCCGGACGCCAGATCGGGCCAGGCGATCTCTATTGGATCGCGACAGGCGGTCCAATTATGAGGTCTACTCGATGCAAGCAGTCCACTGCCATCGAGGAGGCGACACCATGCTCATACTGGCCCTGTTCGGAACGCTTTCCGCCGCCGGCATCATCGCCACGGTGCGCGCTCTCGTCACCGACGGTCAGCGGCGCATCCCGACCCGCGGTCGGTGACCGCGCGCCGACGCCTCAGGACGCCGGTCGACGACGCCACCACTGCCACACCGCGACGGCGAGCAGTCCGATGCAGGCGCCGGCAGTGTTGGCGACCATGTCGAGCTCGCTGGGCGTGCGGCGATCGAGCAGAACACCCTGCACGCTCTCGATCGCGAGCGTCAGGACGATCGCGATCGGCAGCACGAGAGCGCGATCGCGCAAGATGAGCGTCAGCAGCACCCCGAGCGGGACGAACAGCAGGATGTTCGCACCGAACTCGAGGCGGGCATATGTGAGCATCGGCGCCACCCGGGTGATGAGGCGGATGAGCGGGCCGGCGCCCGCATCCACGGGCGACGGCCAGAAGGCGATGAGGGTGAGGGCGACCAGGTAGGCGCCGAGAATCCACGCCGCGATCGAACGCTCACGCGGGGCCGCGCTGACGGTCGCCGGGGCGTCGTGCGTGGGCGGTGTCGGCGATTCCTGCGACGGCCGGCGATCGGGCGGCAGCGGGGGTCGCGGCGGCACGGCGATCTCGGTTCGGCGCGGCGGCGCAGCGATGCCCGGGCGTTGCGGTGGTGGCTGCTCGGGCATCATCCCATCATGCCCGGCGCCGTCGCCCATGGTGTTGCGGCGGCGTTACGACCGAGGCCGGTCGCGCGGGACGAGATCCGCGTCAGGAGTCGGACCAGCCCTCCAGGTCGGGGTCCCAACCGACCTCTTCATGCGGTGCCGCATACGAGACCCCGGCACGCTCCTGGTCGGGGTAATGGCGGTGGCGGCGCATGGTGGCGGCCGCCTCCGAGAAGTCCGGCTCGTCGCCGTCCCAGTCGATGGGAGCCGACAGCACGTCGTTGCCGACCCCGATCACGAGATCGGCCTGCGCCACGGACCCGTCCTCGCGCACGATCGGGATCCGTGCGGCCTCAGCCTCCCGGTGGCTGGCGATCGCGGCCGTGAGGGTGACAAGCACCTCTGCGACGTCGTCACTGGTCATGACCGACTCTCCGGCGTAGGTGATGCATCGCATGTTCCTACTGTGCCGCGTGGCTTCGACCGGAGGCCGGGGGTTGTGAATTCCGGATCGAGGGAGTAGCTCCGCCCTCGCCCAGGACTGGGCACCCGGCCTCAGCGCGGTTGCACGTTCACAACTCCTCACGCCCGCTGCATCCGCGCGGTCTTGCCGCCGATTCGGCAGGGCCGACGCGCGATCTTGAGGAGTTGTGAACGACGACCGCTGGCTACCGCCCGGCTTCGATGCGGCTGTCGCCGGTTACAGCGCGAGGTGCCGCGCGAGGTACGGGGCGAGACGCTCGCCGATGAGACGGTGGGCTTCCCGGCCGGGGTGCAGCGCGTCCGGCAGCGGAAGCCGTTCTTCGTCGGCCGCGCCGAAGAGCTCGAGGCCGTCGACGAAGGTCAGGTTCGCGTCGTCGGAGCGGCGCGAGGCGACCTCGCGCAGCGCGTCCCGGATGACCTCGAGCGTCAGTCGACCAGCGGCGACCTCGGACGGGTCACCGGTCGCGGTGAAGCGCACGCCGCCGGCGGCGAGGGCATCCGGATCGAATGCCCCCGGACCGGGCGTGGCCTCATGGATCGCGCAATGCAGCGGCGAGATCACCAGGAGCGGAGTATCGGGATGGCCGTCGCGAATGGTGTCGAGGAAGCCGTGCACGGCGGGCACGAACGAGCGCAGCCGCATGACGTCGCCGTTCACGACGTTGACGCCGAGCTTGACGCTGATCACGTCTGCCGGGGTGTCGCGGATGACGCGCGCCATGAAGGGATCGACCATCGCACTGCCGCCGAAGCCGAGGTTGGTCAGCTCCACGCCGTCCGCGGCGCGGGCCGCGACGGCCGGCCAGATCTCGCTCGGCGCCGTCGCGTTGGAGCCGTGGCTGATCGAGCTGCCGTGGTGGACCCATCGCCGCACGCCGTCGGTTCGCGCCGGCGCGATCGGCGCGTCGACGTGCAGGTCGACGAGGCGCACGGTCTCGTTGTGCGGCAGCCAGAACTCCACCGTCGATGCGCCGTCGGGCAGATCGACGGTCACCGTGTGCGGCGCACCGTCGCGATGATCGCGGGCGCCGGTGGTCAGGTCGGTCTCGACCACATCCCCTCCGGTCAGCTCCTCTCGCGCGTGGAGCGCACCGTCGACGAACACGTCGACGACGCCGCGGGAGCGGTCGAGACCGCGAAAGACCGCGCGGGTGGTGTGGAGGGTCAGGGCGACGCGGGATCCGGTCGTCTCGAAGGCGACGCGCACCCCGGACGGCTGCGACTCGCGGTCGAGCAGCAGCGGGTCGGGGAACCGCTCACGCACCGCACGCGGGAGGCGGTGCACCGCCACGCCCTGAGCATCCGGGGCGAGCTCCGCGGCGCCGCGCACGATGTCGAGGGTGAGCGGGTGGCTGATCATGCGGTGTTCTCCGGGTCGCTCGGGTGGATGCGTTCGGTCGGCCAGGTCGAGAGGGCCCGGTCGAGAGCGTCGACGGCAGCGCGCCACGAGGCATCGGTGGGCTCGGCGCGATGGGAGAACGCGTCGTTGCGCGTGAGCGCGAGGTAGCCGTTGATCGTCGCTCCCACGAAGCGGGCGGCGTGCACGCGCTGGTCGTCGGGCATGGGATAGCCGCGGAGCGTCGCGAGGGTCAGCGATCCGACGCGCGCGGCCTCTGAGGAGGCCACCGTGGACGGGCTCGCGACACGTTGCAGGAGCTCCCATCGCCCCGGATGCGCGGTCGCGTATGCGCGGTGCGCGTCGGCGAAGGCGCGGAGGGCGTCGGCTCCGGCGAGGCCGGCGACGGCATCCGCCACCGCCGCCGCGAGCTCACCGAGCGCGAGCACGTGCGCGCCGTCGAGGAGTGCCGAGAGACCGGCGACGTGCTCGTAGAGGCTCGCCGGCTTGACGCCGACCTCGCGGGCGACCGACGACACCGTCACCGCCGCCGCGCCGTCGCGGTCGGCGAGGCGTGCGGCGGCGTCGACGACGGCGGCTCGGGAGAGGTTCGCGCGGGGCATACGCGTTAACCTACATGCTTTAGGTAATACGGGTGCTAATGCAGGGAAGGCCCGCGACGGTCCTATAGCTGTCAAGTGGTGAGTAGGTCGGTTTTGAGGGCGTTGTAGGTTTCTCTGGCGATGGCGCGTTTGAGGCATCGGAGGATGTCTCGGGTGGTGAGTCCTTTGGCTGCTCGGCGGGTGGCGTAGTCGCGGGTGCGGGGGGCGGAGCGTAGTCGGCCGACGGCGATGAGGTGGAGGGCCCGGTTGGCTTGTCTGTCGCCGCCGCGGTTGAGGCGCATGCGTCGGGTTTTGCCGGAGGATGCCGGCAGTGGTGCGGTGCCGGTGAGTTTCGCGAAGGCTGCTTCGTTTCCG
Source organism: Microbacterium luteum (assembly GCF_015277875.1). Taxonomy (NCBI): domain Bacteria; kingdom Bacillati; phylum Actinomycetota; class Actinomycetes; order Micrococcales; family Microbacteriaceae; genus Microbacterium; species Microbacterium luteum. The sequence continues at coordinate 2,811,384 of NZ_CP063814.1, forward strand.
AACCGGTCGAGGTTCTCGCCGGCGCAGACCAGGAGGGTCGCGGCGGTCTGTGTGCCGATCTGGGTGTGGGAGACCAGGGTGGGGACGGTGTCGGCGATGAGGGTGTCCAGGGTGCGGTCGGTGGTGGTGATCTCGGTATCGAGGTCGCGGATGCGTCGGCCGATGGTGCGGAGCGCGTAGCGGGCAGCGTGGGGGGTTTCGTGGAGACGGGTGGTGTCGGGGCGTAGCGTGATGGCCTTGCTCACTCGGGCCGATGCGGTCAGTGGGAGGAGCGCGTCGCGGAGCTCGTCGGGGGCGGTGGTGATCAGGTCTCGCAGTTGCGAGTATGCGGCGGTGCGGGCTTTGACCGCCCCGTCGCGACTGACTTTGAGCATCCGAACGGTCTCCACGATCCCGGTGGTGATCTTCGGGGAAGCGGTCGCTCGGCCCGACAGGACGGCCCGAGCGGCCGCTTCCGCGTCGATCGGGTCCGATTTGCCGTGATGTGCTCTGGTGGTCTTGTCGGGCCGGTTCACCTCGTTCACCGGATACCCGGCGGCGAGGAGATGCCTTGTCAGCCCCGCCCCGTAGGAACCGGTCGATTCGACACCGAACACCGACACGTTCCCGAACCGGTTCGCCCAGCCGGTCAGCTGCGCGTATCCGCTCGCGGACGCGGGGAAGGCCTCTGATGCAAGCAGCCTGCCGGCGGAGTCCACGACCGCGGCGTGATGGGTGCGTTGATGCGTGTCGACACCGACGACCAGTTGCGTGAGATCGAGGGCGGGGGTGATGCTGGTAGCGCCAGTCATGCTGGTCTTGTCTCCAATCACGATGTGAGTTGGATGACTTCACCGGGCCGGGCGGACAAAACGGTGATGAGCCTCTTGCAGGGTCCTATCAAGTCACTCCCGCCCGGCTCGGCCACCCGAGCAAGGGCATGAACTCCCGGCAACCAGCGCGACAGATCGCGCGAAGGACAACCACACGGCGTCGGTTTCGTCTCAAGCCAGCACCAGCAACCAAAAGCCCACACCCATCCTCACCGTTTCGTCTCGCTTCGCTCGCTCAACGACCGGTGGGCGCGGGTGCTCGCTCAACGGCCGGGAGAGGCGGCGGGCGGGGCGGGTCAGGCGGGGAGGTGGCGAGCGCCCCAGGTGAGTTCGCGAGTCTCGCCGGGGGCGAGCCAGATCAGATCGATGCCGGAGTTCAGGGCATTCGGCGGCGCGGACATCGGCTCGAGCGCCACCGCGCGACCGACACCGTCGGCGCCGGGGAAATCGGCGGGCGTGAACACCTGCAACCACCCGAACTCCGGATCGGCCCACACCTCCGTCGCCGCACCGTCCGGCGCTTCCAGCCGCGCGATCGTCCCCCGGGTGTCGCGATTCGCGAGTCGCCCGTAGGCGACGTTCAGATCGGCACCGTGGAGCGAACGCCCACCGCGCAGATCGAATTCGCCCGCGGTCACATCCCGCTCCGCGACCGGATTGAGGCGCTCGTCGAGCTCGAGACGAACACCGGCGTCGACCCGCAGCGTCAGCTCATCCGTCGACACCTCGCCGACGCGGAAGTAGGGATGCGCGCCGACGGCCCACGGGGCCGGCGCATCCGCGTGATTGCGCACGCCGTGCGTCACGGCCACACCGTCGCCGTCCAGCGCGTATGTCACCCACGACTCGAGCAGCAACGGCCAGCCGTGCTGCGGATGGATCATCGCGGCGAGCGTGAGCGACCGATCCGTGCGCTCACGCAGCGTGTAGGCCGTGTTGCGCAGCAGACCGTGGATGGCACCGCCGCGCGCGACATCCGTCACGTCGAGCTGCTGCGTCGCGCCGTTCAGCTGCCAGCGCGCATCCGCAACGCGATTCGGCCACGGCGACAGCACGATGCCGCACCCCTTCGGCGGCAGCCCGCTCGGGTCGACGGTCTCGGTGATCCGGATGCCGCGCACCCGCACCTCCCGCAGCACGGCGGCGAGCGCACTCACCTCGACGCGCACCGCGCCGTCGTCGAGCACGAACTGTTCTCCCAGGATGTCGGTCACGGCGCCCAGCCTAGGGCTCGCGCCGGCCGAACGACCCACCACGTCTCCCCGACATCCGCAACCCCCTGCACGCTCGGCCGCGCAGCCTCTTGAGTAGACGAGGACGAAAGGGGAACAGTCACGATGACGACAGAAGAATCGACGAACCGCCACGACGACAGCGCCGCGCCCGGTCCGAACGAGGGCACCCGCGGCGCCGGCTCGGAGTCGCCGGAAGAGGGCGAAGCCGCGATGGATGCCGCCGAAGAGGCCACGGTCGACGACCGCGGCGAGGACTGACCGCACCCGGGTGCCCGCTGCAGAACGCAATGCGGGCCCGCCACCCACCGGGGTGACGGGCCCGCATTGCGGCTGGGCGAGGATCAGGCGTCGAAGCGCGCTCCGGCCGGGTCGCTGTCGAGCACGAACAGCACCAGCAGGATGATGCCGCCGACGACCGGAATGAACCCGAGGAACCAGAACAGGCCCGAACGATTCGTGTCGTGCAGACGGCGCCACGAGAGCGCCAGGGTCGGCACGATGATCGCGAGCCACCAGATGACCAGCAGTGCGATCCCCACACCGAACAGCGGGCCGGGCGCCGACGCACCGGTGGCCGAGTCGATGCTCGCCCCGGCGAAGCCGCCGATCGCGGTGATGATGTAGAGCACCGTCACGATGATGATGTTCGCGAGGTACCACCACCAGAACTCGCTGCGGCTCGCGCGGCCGCTGAAGGTCGCGTACTTCTTCCAGAAGCGCGTGAAGGCCTGCCCGAACGACGCACCGTAGAGCGGCTGCGACAGCGAAGGCGAGGCGGGAACGTTGGTCACGGATATCCCCCAAGAGATCGGATGCGGATCCGCCCAATCGGGCGGCATCCCTACTGTGCCCGACACGTGGGCCGACTCGCAGGATTGTGACGCGACCCAACACGAATTCGGCGTTGCCGGCACGCGACGTCCCGGCACGCGACCTCCCGACACGACTCAGCGGTGCAGATGCGCGCGCTGGCCCTCGCGGTCGAACACCATGACGAGCTCTGCCGGGGCGTCGAGCGCCGTCATCGCGTGGGGCGTCATCGTCGAGAACTCCGCCGCCTCACCCTCGCCGACCTCGATCCGCCGCTCCCCCAGCTGCAGCAGCACGCGACCCTCCAGCACGAGGAACCAGTCGTATCCCGGATGCACCCGCGGAGCGGGCAGGGCGGCTTCGGGTTCCAGCCGCATCTTCATCGCCATCGTGCGCCCGTCGACGCGATTCAGCGCCCACGTCGTGCGGCTGCCGGAGCGATGCTGCGTGGGACGGATCACGACGTCGTCATCGTCATCGGCGTGGAAGAGGGCATCCAGACTCACCTGCAGCGCGCCGGCGAGCGGCACCAGCACATCCAGACTCAGCGTGCGCTTGCCGGTCTCGATGCGACTGATCGTCGACGCGCTGAGATTGCTCCGCGCCGCGATCTCGTCGAGCGAGTAGCCGAGGGTGGTGCGGATGCTGCGCAGGCGAGCACGGGCGAGCTTCTCGACGTCTGCGGTCACCATGGGATCAGTATGCGCCGCCCTTGCGAATTGTGCAAGCGGGCATCCGGAATCCGCCAGGCGAGCCTACGCTGTCGACATGGGCCACGACCACGATCCGCACACCGGCGCCGCCGCACACACGCCGCCCGCACACACCCCACCCGCGGTCAGTGCCGCCGCGCACACCCGGCCTGCAGAGGGTGCCGCCGCACACACCCCACCCGCGCACAGTGCCGCCGCGCACACGCCGCCCGCCATGACGCGCCGCTGCGACGTCGCCGTGATCGGCGGGTCGGCCGCCGGCCTTGCCGGCGCGCTGCAGCTCGCCCGCCAGCGCCGGTCGGTCATCGTCGTCGACGACGACACGGCACGCAACGCCCCCGCCGCGCACATGCACAGCTACCTCGGGCGCGAGGGCGCACCGCCGGCCGAGCTGCGCGCGATCGGCCGCGAGGAAGTCCGCTCGTACGGCGGCGAAGTTCTGTCCGGGCGCGTGCTCGATGTGCGGCGCGACGGCGACCTCTTCCGCCTCGAGCTCTCCGGCGGCAGCGCGCTGCTGGCGCGACGGGTGCTCGTCGCATCCGGCCTGACCGACGAGCTGCCCGAGATCGACGGGCTGCGCGAGCGGTGGGGACGCGAGGTCATCCACTGCCCCTTCTGCCACGGCTGGGAGGTGCGCGACCGCCGGGTGGTGCAGATCGTGACGACGCCGATGGGGCTGCATCCGACCCCGCTCATGCGGCACCTCACCGACCGGCTCACCGTCGTCGTGCACGATGGCGCCGGCATCGATCGCGACGCCCTGCAGACTCTCGCCGCCTCGGGGGTTCCCGTCGTCGAGACCGCGGTGTCGCGCGTCGCCGACGCCGACGGCGCCCTCGGGATAGAGCTCGTCGATGGCCGGATGCTCGCCGCCGACGCCGTGCTCGTGGGATCGCGCTTTCATGCCCGGACCGGCATGCTCACCGGCCTCGGCCTGCAGGCGACACCCCACCCCAGCGGTCTCGGCGAGACGCTCGCGGTGGATGCCACGGGCCGCACCGCCGTCGACGGCGTCTTCGCCGCGGGCAACGTCGCCGACCCGAGCCTGCAGGTGCTGCCCGCCGCGGCGAACGGCAGCCTCGTCGGCGCGCAGATCGCCTTCAGCCTCGCCGGCGACGATCTGGCCTCGGGCGCCCGCCCCTCCGGCGTGGAGGTCGAATGGGACGATCGCTACGGCGGCGAGCGCGTCTGGAGCGGCAACCCCAACGGCACGCTGGTCGCCGACGCATCCGACCTCGTCCCCGGTCGAGCGCTCGACGTCGGCACCGGCGAAGGAGCGGATGCGCTGTGGCTCGCCGAGCGGGGATGGCACGTGACCGCATCCGACGTCTCCTCCCGCGCCCTCGGGCGGGTCGAGGAGGAAGCCGCGCGCCGCGGGCTCGACGTGCGCACCGTGCACGCGGATGCGAACAGCATCCACCCCTACGGCGCGGAGGAGTACGACCTCGTCTCGCTGCAGTACGGATCCTTCGCCCGCACACCCGAGGGCCGCGGCCTGCAGGCGCTGCTCGGTGCCGTCGCACCGGGAGGAACGCTGCTGGTCGTCGCACACGAGCCGTCGTGGGCGCTCGAGCAGAGCGATCCGGCGGCGCACACGCGCATCTTCGATCCGGCGGCGTACGTCGGCGTCGACGAGATCGCCACTGCACTCGCGGCCGACGGCGGCTGGCGCATCGAGGTGCGCGAGACGCGGCCGCGACCGGCCGGAGCCGCCAGCGGCCACCACGTGGAGGATGTGGTGCTCCGCGCCGTGCGAGCGCCGTGACAGAGTGGAAACGTCTGTCTGGTAAGACAGAGTGTCTGTCTTCTCTCATGGGGGTTTCATGCGTCTTTCGGTGATCGGGTGCGGGTACCTGGGTGCGGTGCACGCGGCGGCGATGGCCTCGATCGGTCACGAGGTGGTCGGGATCGATGTCGATGAGCGGAAGATCGCGTCGCTGTCGAAGGGTGACGCGCCGTTCTTCGAGCCGGGCCTGCAGGAGATCCTCACCGAGGGCATCTCGTCCGGACGCCTGTCGTTCACGACCGACATGGCCGCCGCGCAGGGCGCGAAGGTGCACTTCATCGGTGTCGGCACGCCGCAGCAGGCCGGCGGATACGCCGCCGACCTCACCTACGTCAACGCGGCCGTCGACGGCCTGCTCCCCTACCTGTCCGAGGGCGACCTCGTCGCGGGGAAGTCGACCGTGCCGGTCGGCACCGCCGCGAACCTCGCCGGCCGTGTCGCCGAGACCGGTGCGACGCTGGTGTGGAATCCCGAGTTCCTCCGCGAAGGCTGGGCCGTGCAGGACACCGTCGACCCCGACCGGCTCGTCGCCGGCGTTCCGTCCGAGAACGGTCATCCCACCCCCGAGGGAGAACGCTGCGCCGATGTGCTCCGCGAGGTGTACCACACCGCCATCGCCAAGAACACGCCGTTCATCGTCACCGACTACGCCACCGCGGAGCTCGTGAAGGTCTCCGCCAACGCGTTCCTGGCCACGAAGATCAGCTTCATCAACGCGATGGCCGAGATCGCCGAAGTCACCGGCGCCGACGTCACCACCCTCGCCGACGCGATCGGCCACGACGCCCGCATCGGCCGCAAGTTCCTCGGCGCCGGCATCGGCTTCGGCGGCGGCTGCCTCCCGAAGGACATCCGTGCATTCAGCGCCCGCGCCGAAGAACTCGGCAAGGGCGAATCGGTCGCGTTCCTCCGCGAGGTCGACGCGATCAACCTCCGCCGCCGCGACCGCGCCGTCGACCTCACCGTCACCGCCCTCGGCGGCACCGTCTACAACAAGAACGTCACCGTCCTCGGCGCCGCGTTCAAACCCCACTCCGACGACATCCGCGACTCCCCCGCCCTCGACGTCGCCGTGCGCCTGCACGGCCTCGGCGCGAAGGTCACCGTCACCGACCCCGCCGCGATCGAGAACGCCCGCCGCATCCACCCCCAACTCGACTACGTCGAAGACCGCGACCAGGCCCTCACCGGCGCCGACGCCGTCATCGTCGTCACCGAATGGGACGAATGGCGCCGCGACCTCGACCCCGCCCACGCCGCCACCCTCGTCACCGGCAAGGTCGTCATCGACGGCCGCAACTGCCTCGACGCCACCGCCTGGCGAGGGGCCGGCTTCGAATACCACGGCATGGGCCGCCCCTGACGCGACGCCCGCGGACGACGGCCTTCGCCGCCGGCGCCCGCCGCCGACCCCCGGGCGGACGGAGCCGTTTCCCCTGTCCATGTGCCCCAACTCAGGCTCCAACGACGTAAAGCGCCATCTGGGAAACCTCAGGCACTCGCTGAGCCTGAGTTAGGGCCGGATCCGCGGGTGAGCCGGCACCCGACCCAAAGCACCGGCGGCATCGACATGGCCACCGGCACGACGCCCAGGTTGGGCGTGGGCAACCACCACCCGCGTGCCCTTACTCAGGGCGCGAAGGCCTGCCGGGCCGAATGCGAGCCGGTAAGACCTTCTCAGCCTGAGTTGGGGCACGTCAGCCGCGCGACTCCGCCCTCACGTCACCTCGACGCGCCGGAAGCAGCGCCCTTCGTCTTCGACTCGCCGGAACCGGGCCCCTCGTCGCCGGCGGCGGGATCGTCATCCGCGGGCTCGTCAGACGCCTCCGACACCTCGACGGTGCCCGACCGCTCGACGCTCCGCGACGCCTCGGCGTCTCCCGAATCCCCGGACGGGGCCGGATCCGCGACCTTGAGGCCGTCGGGGCGGATGAGCTCGCGCACCTCGGCCATGAAGCTCGTCATCTGCTGCTGCTGCCAGCGCAGCTGCCGGGCACGGTCTTCGGCGTCGCGCAGCACATCGTTGCTGTGTCCGGTGACGGTGTCGACGATCTTCTGCGCCTTCTCGCGCGCCCGGTCGATGGTCTGCTGCGCCTTCACCCGCGCGTCGGCGTCGATCTGCTGCGCCTGCGCGCGCATGAGCCGCTCGTAGTCCTCGGCCTTGTTCGAGATGCGCTGGGCGTGCTCGAGGGATGCCGCCACCTGTGCGTTCGCGTCGGACGTGATCCGCTCGGCGTGCGAGACGGCCTGGTTGTGGAGCACGAGGAACTCCTGCTGGGCGTCGTCCTGGCGCCGCGTCAGGGTCTCCTCGAACTCGAGCACGCGCGCGTTCATCTCCCGCACGGCCGCCTCGGCCTCGGTGCGCATGTCGGTCGTCTCGCGGGTCACCATCGCCCGCAGCGCCGCCGCACCCTTCTCTGCCTCGGATCGAATGGCCTCCGCCTCGCGCTCGGCCTGCAGCACCTTCTCCGTCGCGTGCGCCGCCTCCCGCTCGAGGCGCGCCTCGTGCGCGGTGTACTCCGTGTCGATGCGCAGCCGGTTCTGATCCGAGTCGTGCTGCGCTTTCTCGACGATCGTCGCGGCGTCGTTCTTCGCCTCCGACCGAACACCCTCCGCCTGCTCGCGTGCGGCTTCGAGCAGGCGCTCGGCCTGCGACGCGGCGTTGCGGATCAGCAGGCTCGCCTGCTCCTCGGCCACGCGCAGCACGGCCTCGAACTGCTCGCGGTCGTTCGCGACGCCCTCTTCGACCGGGGTGCCGGCGAGTTCCGCGGTGAGCGCCGTCACCTTCGTCTCGGCCTCACCAAGCTGCGCGGTCGCGGCGGCGAGATCGGCTTCGAGCTGGGCGTGCGCCTCCTGCTGCTCCGAGCGCAGCTTGTCGAGGGCCGCGGCGTTGTCTGAGACGAGCTTCTCGATCTCGGCCTGCTGCTGCGCACGCATCTCGTCGAGCGAGTCGCGGCGCGACTGCTCGGTGGCGGCGAGCTCGTTCTGATAGCGCTGCACGCGCGCCGTCAACTCCCCGATGGCGTCGTCGACCTCGCGGCGTTCGTACCCGCGGAACGCCACGGTGAACGCGTTGCCGCCCTCACCCGACCCGCCGCCCTGGTCGCTCTGCGAAGACAGAAGCTCATCGAATGCATCGTGTCGGACGTCGTCGGACATGCGGAACCTTCCAGCGAGGAATGGGGAGGATGCCGGCCGGCGAGCCGACCCCTCCACCCTGCCTCATCGACCCGCTCTTCGCCCGGGGAGATTCCTATGAGATGCCGCAGAGCCCGCACGTGCGAACCCGACACGGCCCCGCTAGCGTGTGAGGCATGAGCCGTCCTCTCGGAGTCACCCTCGTCGCAATCGTCGCCTGGCTGATCGGGTTCTTCCAGATCATCGGAGCGATCTTCGGCATCCTCGGCGGACTGCTCATCACCCCGTCGGCGCTGCTCGCCTGGATCAGCCTCGTCGTCGGCGTCGTCACCCTCGCCGTCGGTGTCGGCCTGTGGCGCGGCAACAACACGGCCCGCATCATCGCCACCGTCGTCTTCGTCATCAACATCGCCCTCGAGATCATCGGCATCTTCACCGGCGAGGGGCTGTTCGCGGGAATCTTCGGATCGGTGCTTCCGCTGATCGGACTGCTGCTGCTCTACACCAGCTCCGCCAGCCGCTACTTCCGCTCTTAGGCGGGCACCCAACGCGTCGCACCCACACCGCGCGCGTTCATAACTCCTCCTCTCCGGACCGGGTATCGACCTGAGGGCGCCCAAAACGCGCATTCACGTCGGTTGTTGAGGAGTTGTAAACCTCGCCCTATTCGCATGAGGGTTGTAGATCGCAATCTATGCGCTTAGACTCCTGGGAGCCATCGCAATCTATGCGCATAGATCCACAGCCGGATCAGCCCGATTCAAGGAGGAACACGTGAAGCTCAAGACCGCTCTCGGGGGTGTCGCGGTGCTCACCGCCGCATCCCTCACCCTCACCGCGTGCGGACGCGCGGACGACACCGCCTCCGGCCCGTCCGAGGCCGTCACCCTCGACGACAGCCCCGCCGAAGGCACCATCACCGTGTGGGCGATGGGCGCCGAGGGCGAGGCGCTTCCCGACTTCGTCGCGGCGTTCGAAGAGGCGAACCCCGACGCGACGGTCGACGTCACCGCCATTCCCTGGGATGCCGCGCACAACAAGTTCCAGACCGCCATCGCGGGCGGCACGACACCGGATGTCGCCATGATGGGCTCGACGTGGATGGCCGACTTCGGCGACGCGTTCGCCACCGTCCCCGACGCGATCGACACCGCCGACTTCTTCCCCGGCGCCGTCAGCACGACCGAGTTCGACGAGCGCGCCGCCGGTGTGCCGTGGTACGTCGACACGCGCGTGCTCTACTACCGCACCGACCTCGCCGCCGAGGCCGGATGGGACGAAGCCCCGACCACGTGGGACGAGCTGAAGCAGATGGCCACCGACCTGCAGACCGAGGCCGGCAGCGAGTGGGGCATCCGCCTGCCCGCGGGCGCGGACTCGTTCCAGGGGTCGATGTGGATGCCGTGGTCGGCCGGCGCGGAGCTCACCGACGGAGAGTCGTGGACCCTCGACACCCCCGAGATGGCGGAGGGGCTGGAGTACTACCAGAGCTTCTTCGACGAGGGGCTTGCCGACCCGAACGCCGACTTCTCCTCGGGCGCGACGGAGTCGGAGTTCGTCTCCGGCGTCTCCCCGATGGTCGTGGAGGGTCCCTTCCTGCGCGGCTCGCTGGAGCTGGCCGCCGGTGAGGAGTTCGCCGACCAGTACGCCACCGCGGTGCTGCCGGCCGACGAGGAGTCGGTGTCGTTCAGTGGCGGCGCGAACCTCGTCGTCTTCGACGGCAGCGACAACGCCGAGTCGGCATGGAAGCTCGTCGACTGGCTGAGCCAGCCCGAGACGCAGGTCGCGTTCTACGAGGCCACCGGTGACCTCCCCGCCGCGCAGCCGGCCTGGGACGACCCGGCGCTCGCCGACGACGCCAGCCTCGAGACCTTCGGCACGCAGCTCGAGACCGCCAAGGCCCCGCCGGTGACCACCAGCTGGGTGCAGGTGGCCGCGAAGGGCGACCAGGCCCTCGAACAGCTCCGCCGCGGCGACGGCGACATCGCCGGCGTGCTCGCCACCCTTCAGGCCGACGCCGACGCCGACGCCATCGGCCTGGAGTGACCTGACCCATGTCGACCTCGACACTCGTCGCTCCCGGGGCCCGCACGGGCTCCGGGAGCCCGGGAACCCGCAAGGGCGGGCTGCACGATCGGCAGCGCAAGCGTCAGGCCCTCATCGCATGGGGCTTCGCACTCCCCTTCGTCGCCGTCTTCGCGGTGTTCATGCTCTTCCCGATCATCGGGTCGTTCGCGATGTCGTTCACCGACTTCACCTCACGCGACATCCAGAGCCCGTTCGCGGTGAACGTCGTGTGGTTCGAGCAGTACCTCACCCTCTTCCAGGATCCGCGGTTCCTCACCTCGATGCGCGTGACGGCGGTGTTCGTGCTCGTCGGCATCCCGCTGACGATGGTCGTCGCCCTCGCCCTGGCGCTCGCGCTCAACAGCGGTCGCGGCAAGATCGTGTCGTTCTTCCGCGTCGGCTACTACGCCCCGGTCGTCACGAGCATCGTCGCCGTCGCCGTGGTCTGGCGCTACATCCTGCTGCCCGACGGACTGCTCAACTCCGCCCTCGCACTCGTGGGCATCGAGGGCCCCAACTGGCTGAACGACACCACGTGGGCCCTGCCCTCGCTCATCGTCATGGCGGTGTGGCGCAACGTCGGCACCCTCATGATCATCTTCCTCGCGGGCCTGCAGGCCGTGCCCGAAGACGTCAACGAGGCGGCGACGATGGACGGCGCATCCGCGTGGCGACGCCTCGTGTCGGTGACCCTGCCGCTGCTGCGCCCCACCCTGCTGCTGGGTGCCGTGCTCATCTCGGTCGGCTACCTGCAGTTCTTCGAGGAGGCGTTCGTGATGACCCGCGGCGGCCCCCTCGACTCGACCCTCTCGGTCGCCTACTACACCTACCAGCAGTTCGGATTCGGCGAGTACGGCCTCGCCTCGGCGGCCAGCTACGTGCTCTTCCTCGCGATCGCCCTGCTGAGCCTGCTGCAGTTCCGCCTGCTCCGATCGAAGGACTGAACCGATGACGACGACCGTCCTCGACCGTCCCGTGGATGCCGCCGCGGCCGCATCCCCCACCCCGCCCCGCCGGCGCAGGCGCCGCGGCTTCGGACCCCGCGCCCTCACCTACACGGTGCTCACCGTGGGGCTGGTGCTGTGGCTCATCCCGTTCGTGTGGATGCTGCTCGGCTCGCTGAAGACACAGGGCGAGATCCTGCAGCGGCCGCCGACATGGCTGCCGCAGAACCCGACGCTGGAGAACTTCGCGGCCTGGTTCGGGCCGCTGGATTTCTGGCAGTTCTTCGCCAACAGCGCGATCGTCGCCGTGTTCACCGTGCTCGGCAACCTCGTGTTCTGCTCGATGGTCGGATACGCGCTCGCGAAGATGGAGTTCCCCGGCAAGCGGCTGCTGTTCCTGCTGGTGATGGTGACCCTCATGGTGCCGGGCGTGGTGACCTTCGTGCCGCTGTTCGTGATGGTCTCCTCGCTCGGCCTGGTGAACACCTACCCGGCGCTGATCCTCCCGTTCGTCACCGCCCCGGTGGGCGTGTTCCTCATGCGCCAGTTCATGCTCGGCATCCCCGAGCCGCTGCTGGAGGCGGCGCGCCTGGACGGGGCGGGCGAGTGGCGCATCTTCACGCGCATCGTCATGCCGCTGTGCGGGCCGCCGCTCGCGACCCTCGGCATCCTCACGTTCCTGTCTTCGTGGAACAACTTCCTGTGGCCGCTCGTGGCCGCCCAGACCGAGGAGATGTACACCCTCCCGGTGGCCCTGTCGCTGTACTCGACCGGGCAGAACGCCACGAACTACGGGCTGCTGCTGGCAGGGTCCGTGCTGGTGATCACCCCGATCATCGTGCTGTTCGTGTTCCTGCAGCGCTGGTTCATCCGCGGCGTCGCGACCACGGGCCTGAAGTGACCGGCCCGGCCGCGCCGCGCATCCCTGTTTCCGACCCGAGACCCCTCTCTGGAGCCCTTCCGATGCAGCCCACCCTCTCGACCGCACCCGACGGCACCCGGTTCCGCGACCTCAACGGCAACGGGGTGATGGACCCCTACGAGGACCCTCGCCTCACGCCGGAAGAACGCACCGCCGACCTCCTCGCGCGCCTGTCGCTCGAGGAGAAGGCGGGCCTGATGTTCCAGACGGTCATCGAGCTCGGCGACGACGGCGATCTGCTCGAGACCCCCGGAGCGATCTCGAAGTCGCCGACCTCGACGGTGATCCTCGGCAAGGGGATGAGCCACTTCAACGTGCACCACATCCCGACCGCACGGGCCGGCGCCCGCTGGAGCAACAACCTGCAGCGGCTGGCCGAGCAGACGCCGCACGGCATCCCCGTGACGATCAGCACCGACCCGCGCCACGCGTTCGTCGAGAACACCGGGGTCGCCTTCTCGGCCGGGCCCTTCTCGCAGTGGCCGGAGCCGATGGGCCTCGCTGCCCTCGACGACCTCGAGGTCATCCGCACCTTCGCCGACGTCGCCCGGCAGGAGTACTGCGCCGTCGGCATCCGTGCGGCGCTGCACCCGCAGATCGACCTGCCGACCGAGCCCCGCTGGGGACGCCAGGCGCAGACGTTCGGCTACGACGCCGAGCGCGTATCGCAGATCACCGCCGCGTATCTGGAGGGCTTCCAAGGCGACGCGCTCGGGCCGGAGTCGGTCGCGTGCACGACGAAGCACTTCCCCGGCGGCGGACCCCAGCGCGACGGCGAAGACGCGCACTTCCCGTACGGCCGCGAGCAGGACTACCCGGGCGGGATGTTCGAGTACCACCTCGCGCCGTTCCGCGAGGCGATCCGCCGCGGCACGGCGGGGATGATGCCGTACTACGGCATGCCGGTCGGCCTCGAGCGCGACGGGCGGCCGATCGACGAGGTCGGGTTCGCCTACAACCGGCAGATCGTCACCGACCTGCTGCGGGAGGAGCTCGGCTTCGACGGCGTCGTGGTCACCGACTGGGAGCTCGTCAACGACAACCACGTCGGCGACCAGGTGCTCCCCGCCCGCGCGTGGGGTGTCGAGCACCTCGACGCGACGGGGCGCATGCGCATGCTGCTCGATGCCGGCGTCGACCAGTTCGGCGGCGAGGAGTGCGTGGACCTGCTGCTGGACCTCGTGCGCTCGGGAGCCGTCGCCGAGGAGCGCCTGGATGCGTCGGTGCGGCGCATCTTGCTGGTGAAGTTCCAGCTCGGCCTGTTCGACGATCCCTACGTCGACGAAGACGCCGCGGAGCGCATCGTCGGCAACGCCGCCTTCCGAGAGGCCGGCACCCGGGCCCAGGCGGAGTCGGTCACGGTGCTCGTCGACCGGGAGGAGACGCTGCCGCTGTTCGCCGCACCCGGCGCGCGGATCTACGCCGAGGGCCTCGCCGATCATGCCGTCGCCGCGTACGGCGAGCGCGCCGTGCGGCCCGAGGAGGCGGATGTCGCGATCGTGCGGATCGGGGCGCCCTTCGACCCGCGCGACGACCTGTTCCTGGAGAAGTGGTTCCACCAGGGGTCGCTGGAGTTCCCGCCCGGACTCGCCGTGCGTCTCGCGTGCATCGCCGATCAGGTGCCGCTCGTGATCGTCGTGAACCTCGATCGCCCGGCCGTGCTCACCCCGCTGCTGCCGGTCGCATCCGCCCTCGTCGCCGACTACGGCAGTTCCGACGAGGCCGTGCTCGCGGCCCTGTCGGGCCGCATCCCGCCGCGTGGCGTGCTGCCGGTGGAGATCCCCCGGTCGATGGATGCGGTGCGCGCGTCGGCGACGGATGTTCCCGACGGCACCGCCGACCCCGTCTTCCCGCGCGGTTTCGGCCTGCGTCCGGTGGCGCCGGCTCCGGTGGCGGCGGCCCCGGAGCCGGTGGCGGCGCGTCAGTAGGATCTCCCAGGAGAGCGAGGAGCACATGCCCACGAGCCGACCGACCGTCTACGACGTCGCGGAGCGGGCCGGCGTGTCGATCGCGACCGTGTCGTTCGCGTTCCGCCGCCCCGACAAAGTGCGTGCGGAGACGCGCGAGGTCGTGCTGCAGGCGGCGCGCGAGATCGGGTACGTGCCGAGCGGCTCCGCGCGCAACCTCGCCCGGGGCCGCACCGGGGTGCTTGGGCTGCACCTGTTCGACCTGCTGCTCGACGTCGCACCCGGAACGCCGGCCGCCGACGAGGGTCTCGTCGATCTGTCGACGCTCGACCTCGGCGCACCCGTTCTGGAGTGGGATGCCGCCGAAGACGCGCGCGCCAGCGAGCCGAAGGTCTTCCCGCTCTACGTGGACGAGGTGCAGCGCGGGTTCGTGCTGGAATGCCGCCGCAACACCACCGGGGTGCTGCTGCGACGCGGCGGCACCGGGCCGAACGAGATCGCCGAGACCGCCGGTCAGGTCGACGGGCTCGCCATCCTCCCCGGCCACGTCGGCCTGGCTCCGACGGCCGCGCTGAGCTCCTCGGTGCCGGTGGTGATGGTCTCCAGCGCCGGCGGGCCGGGGCACCACGTGCTCGCCGACAACGTCGGCGGCATCCGTTCGCTCGTCGACCACCTCGTCACCGTGCACGGCGCGCGCAGCCTCGGGTGGGTGGGCGCGGCCGACGGCTGGGATCCCCGCCAGCGCCGCGACGCCTTCGACGCCGCGG
Organism: Microbacterium luteum; assembly: GCF_015277875.1. Taxonomy (NCBI): domain Bacteria; kingdom Bacillati; phylum Actinomycetota; class Actinomycetes; order Micrococcales; family Microbacteriaceae; genus Microbacterium; species Microbacterium luteum. Next base: position 2,826,485 of record NZ_CP063814.1, read on the forward strand.
TGGTTTCTCACGCGGAGGTGACCGGCGAACTGGTCGACCCGGTGGACGTCGGCGTCGACCCCGTCTTCACCGCCCTGCTCGAGCGGGCCGATGCCGGGTCGCTTCCGGACGCGCTCGTCTGCGCGACCGACCAGACCGCGCTGGCGGTCATCGATGCGCTGCGCGAGCGGGGTGTCGAGGCGCCGCGCGACGTGCTGATCGCCGGGTTCGACGGCATCCAGGCCACGCGCACATCCACCCCCACGCTCACCACGGTGCGGCAGCCGATGGAGCTCATGGGCCGCCTCGCCGCCCATCTGCTGCTCACCGACCCGGGCGACGGCTCGATCGCGCCCCGCACGGTGACCGTCGCCGTCGCCCTCCAGCTCGGCGGCAGCTGCGGCTGCGGCTGAGCCCGCGCGTCGCGAGAGGGGTGGCCGGGAGCGGCTGCGGGTGCCGGGGGCGGAAGTCCGGGGCGGGTGGCCTGGTGCGCGCGGCGCGCGCCGGCGCGGGTGCCGCGCGGGTTGCCCTGTGCGCGCGTTCACAACTCCTCAAGAGTGGGCAGCCGAACGGCCGCGCGGCGCGGCTGTGGCGCTTCCGGCCCGATTCTTGAGGAGTTGCGAACAGCGGGGGGGGCAGCTGCGCAGCGGGCTGCGCGGGTCAGGCGTGCGGATCTGTGGCGTTCAGCGTCGCCACCACGTCGGCGTAGTCGCCGCGCTGCTCGCCGTATCGCAGGTGTTTCACGCGCTCGACCTGCACCTCGGTGACATCCGGCTCCGCCTCGAGGATCGACATGACCTCGTCGACGAACTCCGCGAGGGGCATCGCGATCGGGCTCTGCCGCTGACCGGGCATGAGGTCGGTGGCGACCGCCGGCGGTTCGAGCTCGACGATGCGCACCGATGTGCCCGCAAGCTGCAGGCGCAGCGACTCGCTCAGCATGTGGATGGCCGCCTTCGAGGCGTTGTAGCTCGGCGTCGCGCGCAGCGGCGCGAAGGCGAGGCCCGACGAGACGGTCATGATCGTCGCATCCGGCTGGGCACGCAGGTGCTCGATGAGGGCGCCGATCAGCCGGATGGGGCCGAGCACGTTCGTGGTGACGATCTGCTCGGCCGAGGAGACGAAGCCGTCTGGGTGGGTCCAGTCCTCGGCGCGCATGATGCCGGCCATCGCGATCACGACGTCGAGGTCGGGATGCCGCGCGATGACATCCGCGCACGCTGCCGCGATGGAGGCGGCGTCGGCCGTGTCGATTTCGACGGCGTCGATGCCGGGGTGGGCGGCGGCGATCTCGTCGAGCAGGTGCCGGCGGCGACCGCCGACGATCACGGTGTTGCCGGCCGCGTGGAATCGTTCGGCGAGGGCCAGCCCGATGCCGCTCGTCGCGCCGGGGATGAAGATGGTGTTTCCGCTCATTCGCATGGGACGAGTTTTCGCCGGCCGGTCGGGGCCGACCAGAGAGCGCTCATCGGGGGATCGACGATCCCTGGATGGAGCCGGTGGCGCGAGGAAGGATGAGGACATGGATCGGGATGCGCTCGCGGAGTTCCTGCGCCGGCACCGGGAGACGCTGCAGCCGGCCGATGTCGGGTTGGGTGCCGGCGCGCGGCGGCGCGCCCCGGGGCTGCGTCGCGAGGAGGTCGCGCAGCTGGCCACGATGTCGACCGATTACTACACGCGGCTCGAGCAGCGGCGCGGTCCGCAGCCGAGCACGCAGATGCTCGCCGCCCTCGCCCGCGCGCTGCGTGTGACCGCCGATGAGCGCGACTACCTGTTCCGCGTGGCCGGGCATGCCGCGCCCGACCGGCGCACCGCATCCGCCTATGTCTCCCCGGCGCTCCGGCGCGTGTTCGACCGACTCGAGGACACCCCGGCGCTCATCATCTCGACCCTCGGCGAGACGCTCGAGCAGAATGCGCTGGCTGTGGCGCTCTTCGGCGATCACGTGGCCGAGACCGGGTGGAACCGGTACGAGGCGTATCGGTGGTTCACCGGACCCGGGGATGCTCGCGCGCACTACCCCGAGAGCTACCACCCGCAGCAGAGCCGCGCACTCGTGTCAGGCCTGCGTGCCGCCGTGGGCGAGATGGGCGTCCGCTCCCTGGCGGGGGAACTCGCGGCGGAGCTCACCTCGCGCAGCGCGGAGTTCCGCGAGCTGTGGGAGCAGCAGGTGGTGGCGCGGCGCTTCGCCGATCACAAGACGGTGCTGCACCCGGAGGTCGGGGCCATCGAGGTCGACTGTCAGGTGCTGTTCACCGAGGACCGTTCGCAGGCCCTGCTGGTGCTCACTCCGGAGCCCGGCGGCGACGACGGCGAGAAGATCCGCCTGCTCTCCGTCGTCGGCACGCAGTCCTTCGGCGCGTGACGCCGCGGAGGCGAGCGACCCCATGCCGGATGCGCGTGTTCGCAACTCCTCAAAGTGGGCAGCCGAAGCGCCGTGCGGCGCGGCTGTGGCGCTTCCCGCCCGATTCTTGAGGAGTTGCGAACCGGTGACGTTCGGCCGACCACGACCGAGCCGCCGCGCTACGGTAGGGGCGTGACTGCTCCCATCGATCCGACCGGCACCTCCGCGTGGGCTGAGCTCGACGCCCACCGCGCTTCGTTCGACCCCGATCTGCGCGGCTGGTTCGCCGCCGACGATGACCGTGTCGGAAAGCTCAGCTTCCCGCTCGCCGACCTGCACGTCGACCTGTCGAAGAACCTCGTCACCGACGAGATCCTCGCCTCGCTCGTGAAGCTCGCCGAACAGACCGGTGTCGCCGAGCGCTACGCCGCGATGCGCGCCGGCGAGCACATCAATACGACAGAGGATCGTGCGGTGCTGCACACCGCCCTGCGTCGCCCGGCCGGCTCCGAGCCCGCGCTCGTCGTCGACGGACAGAACGTCGACGACGACGTGCAGGAGGTGCTCTCGCGCATGGCGGCCTTCGCCGACCGCGTACGCAGCGGGGAATGGAAGGGCGTGACCGGCAAGAAGGTCACCCATATCGTCAACATCGGCATCGGCGGCTCGGATCTCGGCCCGGTGATGATCTCGGCCGCGCTGGAGCCATATGCCGATGCCGGCATCCAGGCTCGGTTCGTGTCGAACATCGACCCGACCGACATGGCCCAGAAGACCAAGGGGCTCGACCCCGAGACGACCCTCTTCATCGTCGCCTCGAAGACCTTCACCACGCTCGAGACCCTCACCAACGCCCGGCTCGCGCGAGATTGGCTGTGGGCGGGGCTCGAGGCAGCCGGCGCCATCGACGGGTCGGATGCGGCGAAGACCGACGCAGTGGCCCACCACTTCGTCGCGGTCTCGACCGCCCTGCCCAAGGTCGCCGACTTCGGCATCGACACCGACAACGCCTTCGGGTTCTGGGACTGGGTCGGCGGCCGCTACTCGGTCGACTCGGCCATCGGCCTGTCGCTCATGATCGAGTTCGGCCCGGAGGTCTTCCGCGAGCTGCTCGCGGGCTTCCACGCCGTCGACGAGCACGTCGGCTCGACGCCGCTCGCCGAGAACGTGCCGGTGCTCATGGGGCTCCTGAACGTCTGGTACGTCAACTTCCTCGGCGCCCAGTCGCACGCCGTGCTCCCCTATGCCCAGCAGCTCAGCCGCTTCGCCGCGTACCTGCAGCAGCTCACCATGGAATCCAACGGAAAGTCCGTGCGCTGGGACGGCACGCCCGTCACCACCGACACCGGCGAGGTGTTCTGGGGCGAACCGGGCACCAACGGACAGCACGCGTTCTACCAGCTCATCCACCAGGGCACCCGCCTCATCCCGGCTGACTTCATCGCCTTCGCGAACCCCGCCTACCCGCTTCAGGACGACGGCCGCGACGTTCACGGACTGTTCCTGTCGAACTTCCTCGCGCAGACCAAGGCGCTCGCGTTCGGCAAGAACGCCGAGGAAGTCGAGGCCGAGGGCACGACGGGTGCGCTCGTGGCCGCCCGCACCTTCGCCGGCAACCGGCCGACCACGTCGATCTTCGCGCCGGCGCTCACCCCGCGCGTGCTCGGCGAGCTGGTCGCTCTGTACGAGCACATCACGTTCACGCAGGGCGTGATCTGGGGCATCAACTCCTTCGACCAGTGGGGGGTCGAGCTCGGCAAGCAGCTCGCGCTGCAGATCGCCCCCGCGATCGAGGGCGACGAGGATGCGATCGCCGCGCAGGATGCATCCACCCGCGCCCTGCTGGAGTATTACCGCACGCACCGCTCCTGATCCGCTTGGCGCCGCCCAGGACCGCTCAGCGGGGGTACGGCACCGTGACCTCGCGAGCCACCGCGCGCAGGTCGTCGATCGACGGGAGCAGCCACCGGAGGTAGCCGACCGGCACGCCGGACACGGCGGCGATCCGCTCGTGCGAGATGACGGCGCCGGCGGCGAGCTCCTGCTGCACCGCGGCTTCGATGAGGCGGCGCCGCTGGGCGTCCCGCGCCCCATGCCGCTGCGGTGATCGTGATGCGGCGCCCGCGGGCAGCGCCGCGCGTGCGCGAAGCGGTCGCGAACGCGCCGTCTGCGCCCACCGGCGAACGTCCTCGACATCGCGACGCATCTGCTGGATGAGCGCGACCGCGCTGGCGAACCGCCGCTGCGGACGGATCCGCTCGCGCAGGTGCACGACGATCGTTCGACCGTAGAGGTCGCCGTCGAAATCCAGCAGGAACGGTTCGAGCAGGCGCACGCCTCCGGCGGCGTAGAACGTGGGGCGGCGGCCGATCGAGGCGGCGGCGATGTGGCGCACGTTGCCGACGTAGACGTCGGCGGCCCAGACGCCGTCCTCGATGCGGTCGTCGGATGCGAGCGCGAGGTTCGCGGTCGGGAAGCCCAGTTCGCGCCCGCGCTGATCGCCGTGGATGACCGTGCCGATGACGGCCGGGGCCCCACCGACGGAGTGCACCATCGCCGCCTCGGCAGGATCCGCCAGCACGCGCAGCTCCTCCGGGGTCACGCGCGACCTCCGTCGATCACGGCCAGCCCGTGGAACCTGCGCTCGTGATAGATCAGCGGCGCACCCGCGTCGTCGATGTTCATGGTGTGCACCCGCATCACGACGACCGAGTGGTCTCCTGCCGGAGCGCAGCTGTAGACGTCGCAGTCGAACCACATCGCCGCGCCGTCGATCAGCACGGCACCGTCGTCGGTCACGGTCGTCGCCAGCCCGTCGAAGCGGTCGCGGCTGCGCGACGCGAGCTGCATGCAGGAGTCGGACTGGTGCGATCCGAGCACGCTGACCCCGATCCGCACGGCTCGACGGAGGATCGGCCAGGTCGTGGAGGAGTTCTGCACCGAGAACATCACCATCGGCGGGCTGTACGACGCGCCGACGGAGAACGACGAGGCGACCATCCCGACGGGCACGCCGTCGACGATGGCGCAGAGCGCGACCACGCCGGTCGGGAACCTTCCCATCGCCCCGCGCACATGGTCGGGGTCGTGAGTGGGCACATCGAGCACGCGCGTGCTCTCGGATACTTCCGGGTACAGCAGGGTCATGACGGACTCCCTTTCGACGACGTCGCTCGGTTGGTGAGCACGGGTCGATCGGCGGCACGCAACGAACGCGGTCCGTTTCCAGACCCGATGCTTGCCCCCGGGGTCTTGTGTCCCGAGAGGGTCCGCAGCGGCTTACGCTGCGAGATCCAGTGTGCGCCGGGCGCATTGCCCGTCGGTCACACGGATGTAAACGGCGTATTGCGCGCGTCGTGTGACGATCCGTGACCTTCGACACACTCCGGAAACACGACGGTGGCAGAATCGGTCTCGCAGCGTAAGCCGTTGCGGGCGCTCCGGGCCAAAAGAACCTGGATGCGTGTGGAGGTCTCGTGCGCCCCACAGCCCCTGCGCTACGTGGAGTCACGGCACTCTCCGTTCCCCCTCAACCGGTACGGATGTGAGCAACATATGTCGTTGAAAGTCATGGTCGTCGTCGGCAACCCCAAGCCGGCATCCCGCACCCGCAAGGTGGCCGAGCTTCTGGTCTCCCACCTGCTGAGCCCCGGCTCGTACGAACTCGAGGTCATCGACCTCGCCGACCACGTGGATGAGATCTTCGCGTGGCCGTCGGAGAAGATGTCCGCCCTGAACACGCAGGTCGCCGAGAGCGACCTGGTGGTGTTCGCGTCGCCGACCTACAAGGCGACCTACACCGGCCTCCTCAAGGCCTTCCTCGATCGATACCCCGCGAACGGCCTCGCCGGCGTCACGGCGATCCCGGTGCACACCGGCGCCGACTTCACCCACGCGATGGGCCCGACCTTCACGCTCTCACCGCTCCTGGTGGAGCTCGGCGCGACCGTTCCCGGACGCGGCTTCTACCTGGCCCTCAGCCAGATGGACAAGCTCGACGAGGTCGTCGCTAACGCCGCCGCCGAGTACCGCAGCAATCTCAACCGCCTGGCCACCGTCGCCGCCGCGACGGCCGACGCGCCCGTGACCGCCTGAACGACGGCCGACGGAGGATTCATGTCTCACCCCACCCCGCCCACGGCCATCGACGCGCGCCGCTTCCGCGACACGCTCGGCCACTACGCCTCGGGCATCACCATCGTCTCCGGCATCGAAGACGGCGCGCCCATCGGCTTCACCTGCCAGTCGTTCTACTCGGTGTCCGTCGACCCGCCGCTGGTGTCGTTCAGCGTCATGAAGACGTCGACCACGTATCCGCGGATCGCCGCAGACGGCAAGTTCGCCGTCAACGTGCTCGCCCATGATCAGCACGCCGTCTCGAACCAGTTCGCCCGCAAGGGCACCGACAAGTGGGCCGGCATCGACTGGAGCCCGGCGGCATCCGGCAACCCGGTCATCGCCGACACCCTCATGTGGGTCGACTGCGAGATCTGGGCCGAGCACGAGGCGGGCGACCACCTCATCGTGATCGGCAAGGTCGTCGAGATGAGCCCGGCCGAATGGCACGAGCGCGACACCGAGCCCCTCCTCTATTTCAAGGGCGCCTACCGCCACCTGCGGGAGCTCGAACAGCTCGCCGGGTGACCTCATCCACCCGGCGCGATCAGAGGGCGTCCCGACCGCAGTCGGGGCGCCCTCGTCGTGTGTCGGGGCGGGGCACGCCGGACACGTCGCGGAAACATCGCGGCCGTAGGGTGTGAACCGTTCGATTCACTCCGCCGATCCCAGGAGCATCCCGTGACCACTCCCGCCCCCGCCGCGCGCGACCTGCGCGCTCTCCCCAAGGGACACCTCCACCTCCACATGGAGGCGGCGATGCGCCCGGCGACGCTCACGCGACTGTCGCAGAAGCTCGGCATCGAGGTGACGCCGACGACCGGCTTCGCCGGCTTCACCCAATTCAGCGCGACGTATCGCAGCCTCCTGGCCTCGCTCGACCACCCCGACCATCTGGGCATCCTGACCGATGAGATCTTCGCCGATCAGGCGGCGCAGGGCGTCGCCTACCTCGAACTCGCCGTGAGCCCGCAGTTCTACGCCGAACGCTACGGCACCGTCGAGGCGGCGCTGAACGAACTCATCGCGCTGGCCCGCGCCGCGTCGGCGGCACACGGCGTCGCCTTCGGACTCATGCCGACCATCGACCGGATGCGCGATCTCGATGAAGCCATGGTGATCGCTCGTGCGGCCGCCGCGCGCGCCGGCGACGGCGTGGTCTCCCTCGGGCTCGCCAACGAGGAGCGCGGCTACCCCGCCGGCGACTTCGCCGAGCCGTTCGCCCTCGCCAAGGCCGCCGGGCTCCAGTCCACGCCGCACGCCGGCGAGCTCGTGGGCCCGGAGTCGATCCGCGACGCCCTGGGTGCCCTTCAGGCCGACCGCATCCTGCACGGCGTCCGTTCGGCGGAGGACCCGGCGCTCGTGGCGGAACTGGCCGACCGCGGCATCCCGCTGGATGTGTGCCCCACCTCGAACCTGCTGCTCGAGGTGGTCGACGACATGGCCGCGCATCCGCTCGTGGGCCTGCTGGATGCGGGCGTGCGCTGCTCGATCAACGCCGACGACCCGATCCTGTTCGGCCCCGACATCCTCGACGAGTACGAGCTGTGCCGGCGCGAACTCGGCATGACCGACGAGCAGCTCGCCGCGTGCGCGTGGACCTCGATCGAGACCACCCTCGCCGATGACGAGACGAAGGCGCGCGCGAGGTCCGCCATCGACGCCTGGCTCGCGTGAACGACGCCGGCGACAGCCCGGAGCGCGCGCGGCTGCTCGGGCTCGCGACCGACCTCATCCTGCGCGAGGGCGTGATCGACATGAGCCTCAGCGCGATCGCGCGCGGCATCGGGTCGAACAACCGCATGGTGCTGTACTACTTCGGCTCCAAGCAGGGACTGCTGGATGAGGCCGCCCAGGCGGCGTTCGAGCGCTTTCCCCGCCTGCGCGACATGTTCGCCCGCCTCGCCGGCGACGGTTCGATCGAACAGCGCCTGCTGGCGGTGTGGGAAGACCTCTCCGCGCCCGAGAACCACCCGTTCCTGCGCCTGTTCTTCCAGCAGTTCGGCACCGCGATGCGCGACCGCGACGGCTGGGACGCCTTCACCGACCGCATCGCGCACGAGTGGATCGACGCGACCGCCGAGGTGCTGCGGCGCGACGGTTTCGGCGCCGACGACGCCCGCGTCGCGGCGACGCAGCTGGTCGGCCTCTGGCGCGGCCTGCAGTTCCTCACCCTCACCGGCGTCGATCCCGACGAGCTTCGCGCGGCGAACCGCGCCACGGTGCACGCGCTTCTGACCCGCCGGTGACCTCGCCGAAACAATCGCCGCCTACAGTGTGAACCGTTCAGTTCACTCAGGTCGGAGGAGAGTCGGATGGCGGCACCGTGGAAGCTCGGCATGTTCCAGAGCGCAGGCCCGATGGGCATGTGGAAGCTGCCCGAGAACCGGTCGACGGACTACCTCGACCTGGAGTACTGGGTCACGATGGCACGGCGCTGCGAACAAGCCGGCGTGGACTTCCTGTTCCTCGCCGATGACTACGGATACCCGATCGTCGACGATGCCGTGCCGGCGGCGGCGATCCGCGGAGCCATCCAGTTCCCGAAGGCCGACCCGATGGCGATCCTCCCCGCCCTCGCCGCCGTGACCGACCGCCTGGGTCTCGCCGTCACCCTCTCGACGATGGTCGAGAAGCCCCCGATGGTCGCCCGCAAGCTCGCGACGCTCGACCACCTCACGCGCGGACGCATCGGCTGGAACATCGTCACCGGCGCCGGTCAGAACGCGTCCGCGCGCCTGTTCGGCATCCCGCTGACCGACCACGACAAGCGCTACGAGATCGCGGCCGACCACGTCGACCTGTCGCTGAAACTGTGGGAGGGGTCGTGGGATGACGACGGCCTCGCCCTCGACCGCGAGCGCGGCGTCTTCGCCGACCCCGACAAGGTGCGCGAGATCGAGCACCACGGGCCGCACTTCGACGCCAAGGGCCTGCTGACGGTGCCGCCCGGACCGCAGCGCACACCGCTGCTGTTCCAGGCGGGCACATCCTCGCCCGGACGCGACCTCGCCGCCCGCTACGCCGAGGCGGTGTTCCTCGCCGCCGAGATCCCGGCGATGGCTTCCCAGATCACCGACATCCGCCGCCGCGCCGAGGGCTACGGCCGCGACCCGGAGTCGGTCACGTGCCTCATCGCGGGCACGTTCATCGTCGCCGAGACCGCGGAGGGCGCGCGCGATATCCAGCGACGGGTCACCGAGGCGCGCTCGCTCGACGACGCCGCGGCCGCGTACGCGTTCTACACCGGGCTGGATCTGTCCGGCATGGACCCCGGCCGGCCGCTCGACCCCGCTGCGGTGTCGAGCTCGCAGACCGGACGCACGAACATCGAGCGCTTCACCGGTCCGGATGCGCCGACGGTGCGCGAGATCCTGGAGGAGTTCCAGCGCAACTCCGTCATGGGCACGCCGTTCGTCGGCACCCCGGCGGAGGTCGTCGACGCGGCCGAGCGCGCCATCGCGGACACCGGCGCCGACGGGTTCCTCGTGCAGCCCGACCACACCGGCACCTTCGACTCCTTCCTCGACCTCGTCATGCCCGAACTGCGCACGCGCGGACTCGTCGCCGCTGAGAACCCCAAGGTGACCCTGCGAGAGCGGCTGCTCGGTGCGGGGCCGCGCCTGGCCGACACCCATCCGGGGGCGGCGCATCGACGGGTGGCGGTGCACGCATGACCGACGCGAAGACCCTGCACTTCGGCGTGTTCGAAGTGACCGCACCGCAGGTGGGCGGCACGTTCAGCTGGGCGCATCCGCGCAGCCGCAGCGCCGACTTCCTCGACCCGCAGCACTGGATCCACATCGCGCGCGTGCTCGAAGACGCCGGCTTCGACTTCCTCTTCTTCGCCGGCGGCTACGGCTACCCGCTCGTGGACGGCGACCTGCCCGAGATCGCGGCGACCAAGGGCATCAACTTCTCCGCGATCGACCCCGACTACCTGCTCCCGCTTCTCGCCCAGCACACCGACACCCTCGGGTTCGTCGTGACCATGTCGACCGGCCTCGAGCATCCGGCTCAGCTCGCGCGCCGCTTCGCGACCCTCGACCACCTCACCGGCGGTCGCGTCGGGTGGAACATCGTCACCGGCGCCTCGCAGAACGCCGTCGCCGACGTGTTCGGACAGGACGAGATCGTGCCGCACGACACGCGCTACGCGATGGCGGCCGAGTACGTGGAACTCGCCGCACGGCTGTGGGAGCAGGGGTGGGATGACGACGCCCGCATCATGGACCGCGACGCCGGGGTCTATGCGCGGCGCGAGGGCGTGCATCCGATCGTCTTCGAGGGCGAGCACTACCGCTCGCGCGGCTACTTCGGGGCCCCGCCGTCGCCGCAGCGCACGCCGGTGCTGTTCCAGGCCGGAACCTCCCCCGCCGGACGCGCCTTCGCCGCGCGCAACGCCGAGTGCGTGTTCGTGCAGGCCACGACGCCCGCGCGCACGGCCGCCGCCGTCGCCGACATCCGCCGGCTCGCCGCCGACCGCGGACGCGACCCGCGGGCCGTGAAGCTCATGGCCGGGCTCACCGTCTTCGTCGGCGAGACCGAGGCCGATGCGCAACGCTATGAGGCGGAGTTCGACGCGATGCAGACGGACGAGATCGTCGCATCCCTCTACGCCGGCAACACCGGCATCGACCTGCTCGCCCTCGACCCCGACAAGACGCTGCACCAGGTGCTCGAGCAGGGCGGCCCGGTCGGGCAGATGGGAACGAGCAACATCGAGCGCTTCCTCGGCGAGAACGCCCCCACGGTGCGGGAGATCCTCGACCAGCTGCGCGGCCGCGGCACGCGCGGCTTCCGGCTCGTCGGAGACCCGGTGCAGGTCGCCGACGGCATCGAGCGCCTGGCCGCCGAGACCGACCTCGACGGATTCCTCCTCGAACCGGTGTTCGAGCCGGCCGACCTCGAGGACTTCGGCCGCCTCGTGATGCCGATCCTGCGCGAGCGCGGCCGGCTGCGCGCGGGCGTTCCGGGGAACACCCTCCGCTCCCGCGTGACCGAGCGCCCCGGCCACGACCGCCTCGGCGCGGAGCATCCGGTGCTGGCGGACTGAGTCCCGAGCCGGCGACGGCACGGCCGCATCCGAACCGGCCCTTTCCCGCCGAACGGCCCCGTTTCGTCGCGGCGGAAAGGGGTGGCTCGGCGAAAAGGGGGTGGCTCGGTGGAAAGGGCTGCGTCGCGGAGTCGCCCCTGCGCCCACTGCCCCCGCGCCCACTGTGCCGCGAGCACATATGCCGGACGAAGGCATGGGGTGGCAGCACGTTCCGCGGGGTGGCGAGGCTGGGTAGATTCGACGCATGCCGTACACCACCGTCGACGATGTCTCGATCTACTTCGAGATCGAGGGGAATCCGGCGGATCCGGCGATCGTACTCATCTCCGGGGGCGGCGCGCAGCTGATCAGCTGGGACGACCGGCTCGTCGCGCTGCTCGTCGCGGAAGGCTTCCGCGTCGTGCGCCTGGACAACCGCGACACCGGGCTGTCGCAGCGTTTCGGCGGCGACGAAGACATCGACGGCGGCTACGACCTCTCCGACATGGCCGAAGACGTGCTGCGCGTGCTGGATGCGCTCGACATCCCCGCCGCGCACCTCATCGGGCACTCGATGGGCGGAATGATGGCCCAGACCGCCGCGATCGAGCATCCCGAGCGCGTACTGAGCCTGGGGGCGGATGCGCTCGCGCAGCATGTGCCGCGCTGAGGCCGTCAGGCCCATCCGACCTCGGCCGTCGCCAGCACCGCGTCGTCGGGATCGAGGGCGGTCACGATCGTGCGGCCGACGTGCAGGTGCACGATCACCTGGGGACCGACGCGCGTGGAGACCACCCGCGCGGTCACGTCCCGCGCGCCGCCGCCGAACTGCACCAGGACCGGGTCCTGGTCGTTGGCGAGGGCGACGAGCTCGTCGCGGGCCTCGAGCACGCGCATCCGCACGCCCTCGGGATCGACCGCGTCGAGGATCTGGATCTGCGCGGCCATCACGTCGCCGGTGTGCGAGGTGCGGAAGCCGCCGTGCCCGCGCGCCATGCGCGCCGCGTTGGAGGCGGCGGCCACCACGCTCGGCTCCTCGGTGGCCATCGGCACGAGCCGGTCGATCCCGTCGATGTGGAAGTTCGTGGCGACGCCCACCGGGATCGCCATGGTCCCCACGACGTTCTCGATCATGTGATCGGCCTGTTCGAGGGTGAGGCCACCGCCGATGCCGAGGGGATCCAGCGCGTCGGCCGGCAGCCCCGCTCCCTCCACGACCCGCCGTCGGCGCTCCTCTGGCGTGTGGTCGCGCAGGCCCTGCAGACGGCTGTTGATCGGCATCGATCCTCCCGGAACATCGCAGACCCCCGAAGGGGCAGGTACCTGCCGAAACTACGTCTGCGGGCAGCCGCCGGCCATGGAGGAACCGCCCATGATGCGGCCACCGGAGTGGGGCGTGCATCTACCGACGCGCGTCCGGAGCGTTTCGCGTGCGGGGGGATCTCGGCGAATCAGCCGGCGAGGAACTCGCGCGCGGCGGCGCGGAAATCCCGCGAGCCCGGCGCGTTGAAGTGATGACGGTTCGGGATCTCGACGAACCGGCCCTGCGGGCACGCGGCGGCGAGCGCCTTCGAGCCCTCGAGGATGGCGTCGCGGGAGCCGGTCGCGATCAGCACGGGCTGGGTGGGCGCCGCCGTCGGGTCCGGGTCGGCGGCGCCCGAGGCGCGCAGCCCCTCGGCGATCGCGAGCAGAGCCTCGAGGTCGTTGCCGCCGACCCGTTCGATCAGGCCGATGTACTGCTGCGTGCGCTCATCCGTCACCGCTGCACCCTCGCGCACGTAGGCCCGCGCCTGATCGAGGTCGAGCCTGCTCAGCGGCACCCCGTCGGGAACGCCGCCCAGCACCACCCGCTCGATCCGCCCCGGAAGATCCCGAGCGACCTCCCAGCCGACACGAGCGCCGAGGGAGTAGCCGACGTACGCGACGGTGTCGACGAGGTAGGTGTCGAGGACCGTCTCGACGTCGCGGGCGAGGGCCGCGAGCGCATACTCACGCGACTCGTGGGGCTTGTCGCTGGCCCCGTGGCCGCGCTGGTCGAGGGCGAGAACGCGGAATCCGTCGCTGGTGAGGTCGCGCACCCAGCCGGTGTTCACCCAATTGTCCCGCGTGCTCGAGGCGAACCCGTGCACGAGCATCACCGTCGGCTGCCCCTCTTCACCCCAGGTGTACGTGGCGAGGCGGAAGCCGTCCTCGGACATCACGAAGGTCGGGGCGGGCACGTCGGTCAGCGAAGTCGCGGCACTCACGCATCCATTCTCGCGCCGAACACGTTCCGGGCCCCAGACGCCGGCGGGACAAGCGACAGATCCCGCCGGCCGCTTCCGGGCTCCCCCAGTTGTGCCCGGTGCGTCGTCTGGTACATCGAGTCTCACACCGGGACGTCCCCCGCGCTTCCGGGGGAACCCCTAAACCTCTCGAACCCGCATCCGGGGTTCCGTCCCGCCCCGCCGCCCCGTCGCCCCGCCGCCGCCGCCTCGCAGCCCCGGCCCGCCGCCCCGGTCCCGCCACGCTGCCGCCGCCCGCCCCGCAGCCCCGGTCCCGCCGTCTCCGTGCCGCAGCCTCGCCCCGCTACAGCCCGGCCCCGCTGCCGCCGCCTCGGCGTGCCGTAACTCAGGCTGCAGGAGTGAAGACGCCGCGAAACGCCACCAATCAGGCCTCACCGTCCTCCTCAGCCTGAGTTAGTGCCACAGCCCCAGCCCGCCGCCCCGCTGCCGCCGCCTCGGCGTGCCGTAACTCAGGCTGCAGGAGTGAAGACGCCGCGAAACGCCGCCACTCAGGCCTCACCGTCCTCTTCAGCCTGAGTTAGTACCACAACTCCAGATCCGCCCCGACGCCGCCCCACCCTCTGGCGGCCGCGCCAGGCGGCACGACGCCGAGGTCTGAAACCCGGAGACCCGGAGGCCCGAAGACCCGAAGACCCGAAGACCCGAAGACCCGCCGAACCGTTCACCGGCCCGCGGTGCCGCAGCGCCCGCGTGTCCCAATTCAGGCTGAGAGAGTGCCGACGCCGCGAATCGGCCCGAATCCGGCATCGCCGCGCCCGCCAGCCTGAGTTAGTGCAACGACTCCGACTCGCACTCCAACGCGGAAGCCCACTGCCGCCCCACCATCGGCAGTCACGCAGACATCGGCCGCCACGCAGGCCGCACGAGGCCCCGTCCCTCGACCCCGAGGCGCCCGAACCGTAACCGCGGCCACGCCGCGGGCTCTCGCGTACCCCAACTCAGGCTGCAGGAGTGACAACGTCGCGAAACGACCCAAAGTCGGCCTCACCGTTCCGCTCGGCCTGAGTTAGTGCCCCTCCACGCGGGACGCAGAACCGCCGACGCCAACGCCAACACGGACACGGACACCGACACCGACGCAGACGGGGACACGGACACGGACACCGACACCGACGCAGACGCAGACACCGAAGCGGACGCGACGCAGATACCGAAGCGGACGCGGAGGCGGAGGCGGATGCCATCGAGGCCGCCCCAGGGGCCGACACCCGTGCGCCCGCCCGTCACCGACACGAACGCCGGCCGGCACCGGCGCCGACGCTCGGCGGACGGCTCTGGTGCAACTGACACGGGCGGCCCCACCGGCAGACGCGATCCGCCGTTCACCGGCGCGTTCGGGTCGCGTTACCGATTCGTAACCCCGCCCGAGGTCTCCCATAGCACCTGCATAGGCGGGCGGCGTTCTCTGGAACTCCGACACCACCCGTCAGGAGCAACCCGTGGAACTGGTCACCGTCATCGCCCTCGATCTCATCGCGATCGCCGTCCTGGCGTTCGCCGTCTACTACCCCCGACACCGGCGACGAGACCTCGCCATCGCCTTCGTCGGCGTCAACGTCGGCGTGCTCGCGGTGTCGATGGTGCTCACCGACTCGACCGTCACCGCCGGCCTCGGCCTCGGACTGTTCGGCGTGCTGTCGATCATCCGCCTGCGGTCCCGCGAGATCGAGCAGAGCGAGATCGCCTACTACCTCGCCGCCCTCGCCCTCGGTCTGATCGCGGGCCTGTCGGGCGCGGCCACATGGAGTGCGATCGGCCTCACGGCGCTGATCGTCGGCGTGATCGCGATCGTCGACAGCCCCCTCGTGCTGCGTCGCTCGCGCGAGCAGACGCTCGTGCTCGATCGGGCCTACCCGAATGAGGATGACGCCCGAGCGGCCGTCGAGACACTCCTCGGCACACCCGTGCAGCGCGTCACCGTGCGCGGACTCGACCTCGTCTCCGACACCACCACGGTAAACGTGCGGTACGCCCTCCCCCGCCGCGGAGCCTCGCCGCGTCGCCGCAGCACGCATGACAGCTCCACGCCCTCGGAGCGCGACAGCGCGCCCGACACGGTCGCCCACACCTGGCAGGTGGCCCGATGAACGCCCTCGCCGCACTCGGCGGCCTGCGCACCGTGAGCCTCGACGAACTCAACGCCCAGGCGCAGCTGCAGACACGCGTCGACCGCAAGTACATCGTTCCGGCCCGCGACCTGTCGGCGGTGCTGCATGCCCTCCCCACCGGCAGCGAAGTCCTGGACATCGGCGGAGAGAACGCGCTCCGCTACGCCTCGCAGTACTTCGACACGCCCACCCTCGACAGCTTCTACGGCGCCGTGCGCGGACGCCGACGTCGATTCAAGGTGCGCGCGCGCACGTATCTCGATTCGGGCGGATCGTTCCTCGAGGTGAAGACCCGAGGTGCACGCGCCGCCACCGTCAAGGACCGGGTGCCAGTCACCGGCGACGAACTCGACGACGAAGCGGTCGCGTACGCCACCGACCTCCTCGCCGATGCCGGGATTCCCGGCGCGGCGCGCCTGGCCGAGAGGCTGCAGCCGACGCTCGTCACTCGATACCGCCGCGCCACGGTGCTGCTCCCGGCGACGCCGGGCGGCGACCCCTCGCGGGCGACGATCGACACCGAGCTCACGTGGATCGCCGCCGACGGCGCGGTCCTGCAGCTGCCGTCGTCCGTGATCGTCGAGACGAAGTCCGGGCAGCGTGCCGGCGCGCTCGACCGCACGCTGTGGCGACAGGGCCACCGCCCCGCGAAGGTGTCGAAGTACGGCACCGGGATGGCCGCGCTGCACCCGGACCTTCCCGCCAACCCGTGGCACCGGGCGCTGAGTCGGCATTTCCGCCACGGAACCATCGCACGGGGCATCGCGCCCGGTACCGCCTCCGTCCCGGCGTGACACAGACTGACCGCCCTGCGCCACCGCGGCCCCGGCGCTCGTAGACTCGGCGCGTGAAGACGATCGGCGTGCTCGGCGGGATGAGCTGGGAATCGTCGCTGGAGTGGTACCGCCTCGCCAATGAGCGCATGCGCGATCGCCTCGGCGGCTATCACTCCGCACGCATCCTGCTCGACTCCCTCGACTTCGCCGAGATCGAGACCCTGCAGGCCGCGGGCGACTGGGGCGCAACGGCGCGGATCCTGTCCACCCGCGCACGCAGGCTGCAGGATGCGGGCGCCGACCTGATCGTGCTGTGCACCAACACGATGCACATCGTCGCGGACGACATCGAAGCGGCCATCGACATCCCGTTCCTGCACATCGCCGATACGACCGCCGACGCGATCGCCGCGGCCGGGTTGCACACCGTCGGCCTGCTCGGAACGGCGTTCACGATGGAGCAGCCGTTCTACCGCGACCGCCTGGCCTCGCGCGGCATCCGCGCCCTCGTTCCGAACGAAGAGGATCGCCGCACCGTGCACGACATCATCTACGGCGAACTCGTGCACGGCGTCGTGACCGACGACGCGCGCGGGCGGTATCGCGACGTGATGGCACGACTGCATGAGGCGGGCGCGGACGGAATCATCCTCGGCTGCACCGAGATCGAGCTGCTCGTCACACGCGCCGACAGCCCGGTGCCGGTCTTCCCGACGACGGCCCTGCACGTCGACGCCGCGGTCGCCTTCGCACTCGGCGCCGACGGCTCCTGACCGGGCGAATCACCTCTCGCCGTCGATGCGGGCGAAGAGTTCGCCCGCGGCGGACCTCGCCGAGGCGACGAGCTCATCGCGCGACGCCGACGCGGCGGCCATCGCGAGCACCGGGCGGTCGGCGTCCTCGGCCCAGACATCGATGTCGGGGCTCGGTCCGCAGAGCAGGACCCCGTCGACGTTGCGGGAGATCAACGCGTCCACCCCCGCGCGGATCGCGACCGCCTCTCCACCGGCGCGCACCACGACGAGCAGGGCGCCGTGCTCGTCGGCGACCTCGGCGACCGCCTCCGCCACAGCCGCGCACGCGGGGTCGGCGAAGGCCGGAACGACGAGACCGATCGTGGGCAGGATGCGCCCCTGACGCAGCGCGCGGGCAGCGCGGTTCAGCCGGTAGCCGGTGGCCGCGATCGCCTCACGGATGCGCTCCTCCTGCTCCGGCGAGGTCTGCTGCTTCCCGTTGAGGATGCGCGAGATCGACATCCGGCTCATCCCGACGATGTCGGCGATGTCCTGGAGCGTAGCCTTTCGTCGTTGACCGGCCATGACCGGATTCTAGCCCGGGGCCAGAAAGCCCGGTCTGGCGGCAGGGCGGGGATGGCCGGAGGTTTGCGCAAGATCTCCCGAGCGGATGCGCGAATGTATCGGGATGGAAACGTTGGGTCGCTAACATCGCCGACGAGCGGACGCGGGTCGCGGGGGAAGCCGCTCGAGACGCCACTTGATCCTGGGGGATTACCGATGCATGCTCGCCGTTCGCGCCACTCTCGTCACCGCTCCCGCGTGCTCACGCCCTGGTATCGCCAGGAGGTGGGAGGCCTGCCGGTGTGGGCCATGATCGTCATCGCCCTCGCGGTGGCCGGCCTCATCGCATTCACCGTGACGAACATGCCGGCATGACCGTCACGCATCCCGCCGGCCGGCGGTGAGGGCGCATCCACCCGGCGGTCAGGAGGAGAGGATCGCAGCGATGCGCGTGCGCAGCTCTCGCGGCAGGAAGGGCTTCACGAGATAGTCGTCCGCGCCCGCGGCCAGAGCCCGCGCCCGGTCCTCGTCGGTTCGCCGCGCCGTGAGCATCACGATTCGCGTCGTGGCGAAGTCGACATCGGAGCGCAGCTCCTCGCACACCTCGATGCCGGTCTTGACGGGCATCATCCAATCGAGGAGAACCAGATCGGGATGCTGGGCGCGGGCGAGCTCGAGCCCCTCGCCGCCGTCGCGCCCCACCCGGATGTCGTATCCGTCGCGCGCGAGCACGTCGCGGACGAGCGATGCGACGTCTTCGTCATCCTCGACGATCAGCACCTGAGCCATGCGACACCTCCCTGGCGGGCGTCTGTTCAACCTACCCGGCGCGAGGCGAATCCTCGACTGCGGCACATCGCCCTTGATCCCAATGCCGAAGATGACCCATAATCGCCGCTACCCTCTGACCGTGGAGCGCTTGACCCCCGACACGCGCCTGACGCGGACACGCGCCGAGCGTCCGCAGACGCCGGCATGGCTGTGGATCGTCGCGGCCGTGGGGATCCTCGCCCTCGCGCTCCTCGGGGTCTCGTTCTCCGTGCCCGGCACCCCCCTGGCGGTGTGGTGGCCGGCCGCCGGCTTCTCGGTATGGTTCGCACTGAAGGCGGCGCCGCGTCAACGGTGGATCGCGGTCGTCGTCATCTTCGTCGTCACGACGATCGCCAACGCGCTCGCCGGTCGCGACGCGACGCTGTCGCTCATCTACGGTGCCGCGAACGCGCTGGAAGCCGCCCTCGTCGTCGAGCTGCTCGCTCAGCGCACCCGCATCACCGCGCGACGGGCGCATTTCCCGATCACGACCGGACGCCGATTCCAGCTCGACTCGGCGCACGCCGCCCTCTACTTCGCCCTCGCCGCCGTCATCGGATCGGCCTCGACGGGCGTCATCGTGGGCGTCACCGCCGCGGTCGTGAGCGGCGCCTGGTCACCGCTGCCGGGTATCTTCGCGAGCGTTTCGCACTGCGCCGCGATCCTCCTGATCGCTCCGTTCGCCCTTCTCCCGCCCGCCGTGGCCACGCGGGTGAGCCGGGCGGAGATCGCCGCGCAGACCCTGCTCCTGGCCGGACTGATCGCGATCACGTTCACGGCGCTGACCAGCCTGCCGGGAGCCTTCCTCATCTTCGGTCTGTTCACGTGGGCGGTGCTGCGCTTCCCGCTCCGGGTGGTATACCCGCAGGCGCTCGCCACCGCCGTGATCGTGCTCGTGCTCACCATCCTGGGCGAGGGGGCTTTCGCCGACCGGGCGAACAGTCCGCTGGAAACCGCCGCCGTCACGGTCGTGTTCATGACCTCGCTCGCCGCGCTCACGGTGCTCCTGTCCTCCGCGCGCTACGAGACCCTCGCCCGGGCGACCGCCGCCCTCGAACTGACCCGTGCACAGGCCGAGGTGCAGCGCGAACGCGCCGCCGCCCTCGCCGACCGACTCGAACTGGAACGTCAGCGGCAGGATTTCGTCGCCACGACCAGCCACGAGCTGCGCACCCCGATCACGAGCATCCTCGGCTACAGCGATCTGCTCCGCGAGTCGGAGGCGGCCACCCCCGAGCGGGACTGGATCGAGATCATCCACCGCAACGCGAAGCGCCTCAGCGATCTCGTCGAAGATCTTCTCGCCCTCGGCCACGGCGAAGCCGCGCCGAGCGCGCTCACCCCCGTCGACGTGGCCGCACCGGATCTGATCGCCGACGTTCTCTGCACCCACGAACCGCTGGCGATGGCCCGCCGACTCGACCTCGCCCACGCTGCACCGGCCGACGCCGTGATGCGCGTCGACCGCGGCGACGCCCTGCGGGCCCTCGGAAACCTCGTGTCCAACGCGGTGAAGTTCACTCCGGAAGGCGGGAGGGTGCTCGTGGAAGCGTCGCGCGTGGACGGCGAGGTGGTCTTCACCGTCACCGACACCGGACCCGGGATGTCGCCGGCCACCCTCGCACGGGCCTTCGACCGGTTCTACCGCGCACCCGACGCCGAGACGCAGAACACCCCCGGCACCGGCTTGGGGCTCGCGATCGTCCGCGAGCTCGCCGAGCGCAACGGCGGCCGCGTCGACCTCACCTCGCCGGAGCACGGCGGCGTGCGGGCGACGCTCGCGTTCCCCGCGGTTCCGCAGCACGCCGAGGCAGGAGCGCGATGATCCCCGCTCGCGTGCGGCTCGAGCGCGTCGTCTCAGCGCACCGCGATCGTCGGTGAGGTCGGATCCTCGAGCACCGACGTCGAGACCGAGCCGAGGAAGAAGCGGGCGAGCGCGCCGCGGCCGTGCGTGCCGACGACGAGCAGTGCGGCATCCCGTGCCAGGTCGGTGAGCAGCTGCGCGGCGTCGGCTTCCTCGACCCGCGTGTGCACCTGCAGCTCGGGATGCGCCGCACGCACCCGCGCGAGGGCACGCTCAACGCGCTCGGTCGCGACCGGGCCGAGGTCGATCGGGGTGAGGCCGGCGGGGTCCGCCGAGCCGATCAGGTAGTCGCCGCTGCCGGTGAGATCTCCGGATACGGGCACCGGCAGCCACGCGCTGACGGCGATGAGCGGCTCCCCGCGGCTCAGGGCCTCGTCGGCCGCGAACGCGACGGCCGCCGGCGTCACATCCGAGTCGTCGATGCCGACCACGACGCCGTGTCGGCCAACGACCGAGCCGTGCGGCACGACGGCGACGGCGCTGTGCGCGCCGGAGACGACATGACGCACGAGAGCGTCGTGGTGGTCGGCGTGGTCGTGTCCGAGCACGACCAGCGTCGCGTCCTCGGACATCGCCACGAGCCCGTGGGCGAGATCCCCCGTCACCGTCTGCGCATCCACGTCGACGGGGACTCCGAGGCGATCGACGATCTCGCGCACGCGCGCCGCCTCGGCCTCGAGCAGGATGCGCGCGGTCGGCACCGCCTCGTCATCGGCCCGTTCCGGCGAGGTCGCGACGAGCGTGAGCCGCGCCTCACGGGCCGCGGCGCGGGTCGCGGCCCAGGTCACGGCCTCCTCGGTCGACGCGGACTCGGTCACCGCCACCACGATGCGTTCGGTCATCGGACCCGCCCCCTTCCGCACCGCCGTCCGCGGCACCGTCACGCCGATGCTATCGACGGCGGCGGCGTGGCACATCCCGCGACGTGGCACACTCGACGACATGGAGGACTGGGTGGATGACGCCGCGGAACAGCTGGAGAAGCTCACCGGCGATCCGATGGCCGGGGCCGCCCGCGGCACGGTGACCGTGCTGACGGTGTCCGAGCCCGACGGCCGCGCTCGCTACCAGGAGTGCCGCCTGCGCCTGCGCGCGACCGGCGACGACGTCGCCGAGGCGATCGTCGAGACCGCCGTCGTCGTCGACCGCCGACACTGGCCCCGTGCGGGTGCGACACTCCCCGCGCGCATCTCGCGTACGCACCCGGGAACGATCGACGTGAACTGGGATGCGCTCGCGCGCGGCCGCTGAGCGCCGAGCCGGCCTAGGGGATGGCGACCGGAGGGGCGACCTTCCCGGAATCCACGTCGAACGGGATGACCGCGTCGAGGTCGACGGTGAGCCCGGCCGTGGAGCTGGCGCGGTTCGCCAGTTCGCTGAGCGTCGGGGCGTGCAGCGGTTCCGGAGCGGCCGATCCGAAGACGAAGCGCAGCGGGATCGACGGTTCGATCCAGAGAGTCGATCGCCCGCCCTCGTCGTCGGCGGCGTTGCGCCACGACATGGTGAAGCTCTCGTGACGACGGAGCTTGGTCGCGATGACGACCTTGAGGTGCGCGAGCAGGCGATCGGGGAACTCGATGGGATCGGGCAGATTGCCGTAGTAGAGGTGGCCCATGGGATGACATCCCTTCGCCTCGCGGAGGTTGCAGAGACCGGCTACGCGAGAACTGACGCCGATAGGTCAAACCCTACCTCTCATGCACGCGACCGGCACCCCGATGAGAGGGATCTCACCCGCATTCGTCGGCCCCGGGGTGGCCGAGCGCGCGCGGCTTCGATAGCGTGAGCGGATCGAGGACGCCGCGGCGACACCCCGACTCGCGATGCGGAGCCGTCCTCCCGATCTGCGGAGTGGTGTGCGCGTGATGTCACGACGACGGCGAAGGCTGTTCGGCCTTCCCGCGATCGTCGTCGGCGGCGCCCTCATGCTCCCCGGATGCTGGTCGCTCGCCGACGGCGCCACCGAGTACGACGCGACGGCGGGTATCGACATCGACGGCGAGATCGATGCGACCGTCGAGGGCGTGGCAGAGGACCGTCCGCCCGCCGCCGATCCGGCCCCGACCGATCCCACGCCGCCTCCCGCTCCCGATCCCCTGCCCCCGGAGCGTTCGGACACGGCGCCCATCGGCGAACGAGAAGCCGATTCGCGCGATTCCGTGGCGACTCCGGATCCTCCGACTCCGACGTCGCCGCGTCCGGCTTCTCCGCCGCCGGCTGCGCCGGCGACGGCCGATCCGTCACCCGCACCTCCACCCGCCGAGGAGGAGGCAGACGAGGAAGCCCCTCCGGAAGAGGACGAAGCCGTTCAGGAAGAGGAGGAGCCCGCGGACAACGAGGCAGACGCGGGCAGCGACGGCGACAGCGACCCGGGGGATGAGCTCGCCGCTGAGGAGCCGGAGTCGAGCGACGATGCCCCGGTGGAGGTCCCGTCGACCGAGGCGGATGCGGACGCGCCGAGCGGCGCCGACGCTCCGCCGAGCGGCGTCGAGGACGAACCGGGATCGGTCGAGAAGGACCCATGCGAGCCTGCGGGTCATCTCCTCGACGCCGTGACGGCCTGACCCAAACGGACAGCGACCCCGGCACTGGGGTCGCCGGGGTCGCTCTTCCGCTTTCGAATGGAGCGGTCGGATACCCGAAGTCCGCCGGTCCGCATCAGCGGGGAGATGCTTCGTCGACGACGATACGTCGCAAGGCGCGGATGCGTCTGTCATCCGTTCGGGGGACAAGACCGAGCGATCCGCGTGATCATGCGGTTCGCGCGACCGCCGATGAGAGGATTCTCACCCCTCCGCGACCGCAGGGCCCGCTGGTGCGACGCGATCGAACACGACGCACCGCCGTGCTACCGTGCGGCGCATGGGGAGTCGGCGCACGGTCTCGATCGTCGCGCGCAGAACGTCCGTCCTGGCCGCCGCCGCGCCCACCGCCACCTCGTCGCAGCGCACCTACCGCTACCTCCGCATCGGCACCGCCGCGACCGTCGTCGCGATCTTCACGGCCGTCGCCTCGGCGAGCACCACGGTGGGCGTTCTGCCTTCCGTGAGCGCGTACTACTACTCCCCCGCTCGCGACGTGTTCGTCGGTGCCCTGATCGCAGCCTCCCTCGCGCTGTTCGCCCTGTCGGGGCGCGGTCCGTCCCGGGCGCTCCTCGACGCAGCGGCGCTGTTCGCCCCGCTCATCGCGCTCGTGCCGACGACCCCGCCGGCGTCGGGCACCGCGCTCGAGACCGGCACGTCCGTCGCGACCTACGTCGTCATCGGTGCGATGGCCGTGGCCATCGCCATCGTCCTCACCGCGGCGAGGAGCACCGACCGGATCGGCGCAGGGATCAGCATCGGCGCCGCCGCGGCCGTGCTCACCGCGGTCGCGGCGACGGCGTGGACGGAGCCTGAAGCGTTCGCCCGCTGGGCGCATCCTATCGGGACGCTGGTCTTCTTCGCACTGATCGCCGCCGTCGCCGTGCTCGCGGCGACCACGCGCGCCGACCCCGTCGCCCCGTGGATGCGCGCCGGCTACATCGCCATCGCGGCGCTCCTGGTGGTGACCGGCATCGCCTACGGAG
Organism: Microbacterium luteum; assembly: GCF_015277875.1. NCBI lineage: Bacteria > Bacillati > Actinomycetota > Actinomycetes > Micrococcales > Microbacteriaceae > Microbacterium > Microbacterium luteum. The sequence continues at coordinate 2,850,668 of NZ_CP063814.1, forward strand.
TGATCACCGCGACCGGGTACGACGCCGGCCTGCCTCCGGTGCTCGTGTGCGAGGTCGCCGCCCTCACGCTCTTCCTCGCCTTCTGGGTGCTTCAGACGGTGCAGTGGTGGAACGATCCCGATCCGGCGATCCGAGCGTGATCGCGCGGCAGGCGGCGATCGAGCCCGCACACGACACGGTCGGAAGTGAGTACCGCAAGATGAGCGCAAGGAATGTGAGACAATTCAGCCACGCCGCGGATGGGGATGCGGCCAGGTTCGGATCGTGAGTTCCAGCGGGGGAGGCGAGAGATGACGACAGCCGACCGCCGTACCGCGGTGATCATCGAGGACGACCCCGACATGCGCGCCGTGATCGCGGAGGTGTTCGTGGGCGCCGGCTTCGAGGCGGTGCCCGTCGCCGACGGCGAGGAGGGCGTACGCGCCGTCGTCGAACGCGACCCCGATGCCATCACCATCGACATCTCCATCCCCGGGATCGACGGCTTCGAAGCCGCGCGCCGCATCCGTGCGGCGTCCGACGCCTACATGTTCATCATCTCCGGGCGCGCCGACGAGGTCGACGCCGTTCTCGGCCTGAGCGCCGGCGCCGACGACTACATCGCCAAGCCGTTCCGTCCCCGCGAACTGCGCGCCCGCATCGATGCCCTCGCCCGCCGCCTCGAGCGGCAGGAGAAGGCGGCGCCGAACGCTGTGGCCGCACCGGTCGAGCTGCTCGCGCACCGCGACGTCACCCTCGATGCCGACAGCCGGATGGTCTCCCTCGGCACCGACGACCCGGGCCTGACCCGCAGCGAGTTCGACCTGCTGGCGGCTCTGCTGCGCACGCGGCGCCGCGTGCGCAGCAAGGCCGAACTGGCTCGCATGCTGCGCGGCGACCCCACCGAGGACACCTACGTCAGCGACGCCGACGAGCGCGCCGTCGAAGCGCACATCACCAACCTGCGCCGCAAGCTCGGCGACAGCTCGGCCGCACCGCGCTACATCGAGACGGTGCGAGGCGTGGGCTATCGCCTCACCGAAGCCGACGGCGACGCCTCCGCGGCGGCAGCCGGGTAGGCGGCATGCGGGGGCCCGGCGACACGTCCGCTGCCGCGCGCACGACCCCCGCCGGGTCGAAGCGCGCCGTCAGCACGCGCACACGGTCGATCTGGCTGTGGCAGCTCGTGCTGGCCGCGGCGGTCGTGGTGATCATGCTGGTGATCACGACGCTCGACCGCGACCGGCTCACCGAGCCGCCCCTCATCGTCGGCGCGACGATGCTGATCCTCATCAGCGCCGCGGTGATGTTCATCCCGTGGGATCGCGTCTCGCGCGACGCGGTGGTGGCCGTGCCATTGGTGGACACCTTCGCCGTCGGGGTGATGTCGCAGGGCGGTGAGCTGCGGCTGGAGTTCCTCTGGTGCTTCCCGGTGGCGTGGATCGCCACGCACTTCCCGGCGAGGTGGCTCGGGGCCGCCTTCGCGCTCATCTCCGCCGTCATCCTCTTCGAGGCGGTCGGGGCGGGAGCGACCTCGAGCATCACCCTGCGGTTCGCGATCGTCGTGCTGTGTCTGGCGTTCCTCGGGGTGCTCTTCCGCCAGATGTCGCGCCGCACGACGGCCATGAAGTCCCTCCTGCGCAGCCAGGCCGACAGGACCCAGCGCACCCTCGCCCGCGTGTCGGCGCAGCAGGAGCGCGCCACCCAGATGTTCGACGGCGTGCCGATCGCCATCGCGCGGGTGACCCCCAACGGCGACCTCGTCTCGCCCAACGCCGCCTACCTCACCCTCTACGGCATCGACCCCGACGATCCGACGCAGCCCCCTCGCACGGTCGACTACGAGTCGCAGCGCGGTCGGGCGCTCTCCGCCGACGAGCGGCCCGTGCATCGCGCTGCCCGCGGCGAGCATCTCGACGGCGAGCGCGGCTGGGTGTTCGACACCACGGGGCAGTGGCGTGCGGTGTCCGTCTCGACGCGGCCGCTGCCTCCGGTGGGCGATGAGAGCCCCAGCACGCTGCTCATGGTCCAGGACGTCACCGAGCTCACCCAGGAGCGGCGCGGACGCGAGAACCTGGCCGCGGTGGTCTCCCACGAGCTGCGCACCCCCATCACCGTCATGCTCGGCAATGTCGACCTCATGCGCGACGACGACAACCTCACCCCCGAGCAGACCGGACGCCTCGACACGATCGACCGGGCTGCCGAGCGGATGCTCGCCCTCATCTCGAGCATCCTCACCACCGATCGCGACACGTCGGTGCCGCACGAGCCGGTCTCCCTCGTGTCGCTGCTGCGCGAGTCCGTCACGTCGTTCTCGGCCGCCGCGCGCACCCGCGACCAGTCGCTCACCCTCGACATCGCCGGCACCTTCCGCCTGGCCGGCGACGCCTTCCGCCTGCGTCAGCTCATCGACAACATCCTCAGCAACGCCGTGAAGTACACGCCGAACGGCGGCACCATCCGCGTCGCCGCCCGTACGCACGACCAGCAGATCGAGGTGTCGATCAGCGACAGCGGCCTCGGCATCGCCGAGGAGGACATCCCGCACCTGTTCGACGACTACTTCCGCGCCCAGGAGGCCGTGGGCAGCGGCCTCCCCGGCTCGGGACTCGGCATGGGGATCGCCAAGGCCATCGCCGAGGCCCACGGCGGCACCATCCGCGTCGAGAGCACCGTCGGACGCGGCACCACCGTCACCATCACCCTCCCGGAGGACACCGCGTGAACTCTGCCGTCGCCCTGAACCTCGGAATCAGTCAAGCCACCGTCGCGACCCTCGCGACGGCCCTGATGATCGGTCTGGGATTCCTGCGCCGACCCTCGGCGGCCACCGCGCTGTGGTCGATGGCGTTCGTGCTCGCGATGATCACCTCCTATGCCTCGATCAGCGCCGAGGCGGCGACGCAGGAGTCCGCCCGCGTGGCCGCACTCGGTTTCATGCTGGGCGCGCCGGCGTTCATCTGGAGCGGCCTGCGCGCCGCCCGGGGCGCGGCGTCCTTCGCCTGGATCGCGCCGCTGCAGGCTCTGGTGTCAGCCAGCGTGCTCGTGGTGCTCGCCGGCACGCCCGGGTACAGCACCGGGTTCGCGCTGCTCTACTTCGCGTCGTCGCTCGTGGCGGGGCTGACCGCGTGGGAGCTCTTCCGACGCCCCGACCGCGGCGGAGGGATGCTCCTGCCGCTCACCCTCGTCTCGGGCGTGTACACGCTGCTCGGAGCGCTCGTCGCGGTCGTCACGATCGCGACCGATCCGGCCGGCGGCGGCGACCTCGTACTGGTCCGCACGATCAACGCGGTCGCGATGATCGTCTACATGATCTGCGCACTGGTGTCGCTGCTCTTCCTGTCCGAGAACCGCGACGACGGCCTCAGCCGACGCGGGAACGACCTGCGACGCGTGATGCAGGACCGCCTCGCCCGCGCCGAGGACCGTGACGACACGGCGTGGTCGCTGCTGACGATGACCCTCGACGATGTCGGCGACATCCGTGCCGCCGCGGGCGAGGGTGCGTTCACCGCGACCATGGAGCGCCTGATCGCGGATGCACGCGCCACCTTCCCCGCCGAGTCCGACATCGGCCCGGGCGCCGGTCCGGGGTCGCTCGTCATCCTCGTCGCGCGCTCTGAAAACGAGGTCCGCGAGCACATGCGCGCGTTCCTGCGACGCCTGGGCACCATGCGGCCGGAGCAGCCGCTGGCCACGCAGCTGTCGGCCAGCATCGGATGGGCGCCGGTCCGCGAGGTCGGCTTCGATCTCGAAGCGCTCATCGCCGCCGCGGCCTCTGCCGAAGCAGAGGCGCGCGCCGCCGGCGGCGACGGCTGGTACCGCGTCGGGAATGCGCGGCGATCGGCCTTCCCCGCGATCGAGAAGGGCTCGACCCACAGCGGCTCCACACCGCCGGCCCCCTAGAGTGTCAGCGTGACTTCCCCGCCCTCGTCGCCCGTTCTCCCGCACGCCGTCCGGGTGGCGGGAACGGTGTTCGCGGCCGTCCTCGGCGGGCTGCTCCTGCTGGCGATCATCGCGGCCGCGTGGGTGGGCGTGCGCGGCTTCCTGGCCTACGGTCACCTCCGCGATGCGCAGACCACGGCCGCCCTCGCACGCGATCAGCTGACCGATCCGGCGACGGCCGCCGATGCGATCGCCGAGATCGCCGACGACACCTCTGCCGCTCGCGGCCTCACCGCCGACCCGGTGTGGAGCGCGGCCGAGCATCTGCCGTGGGTGGGCCCGCAGCTCGCGGCCGTGTCGACGATGACCGCAGCGGTCGACGACGTCGCCGGGTCGGCCCTGACCCCCCTGGTCGAGGTCGCCGGGTCGTTCGACGTCGATTCGCTGCGCCCTCAGGACGGACGCATCGACCTCACGCCGTTCACGGAGATCCAGGATGCCGCCGCCGCGGGCACCGCGGAGCTCGTCGACGCCGCCGACACCGTCTCCGCGATCGACCGCGACCCCCTGGTGACGCCGGTGCGCACCGCGGTGCGCGAACTGTCCGCCCTCCTGGCCGAGACCCGCGACGGCGCGGGCGCCGTCGCGCGCGCCACCGCACTGCTGCCGGCCATGCTCGGCGCCGACGGACCGCGCACCTACCTGCTGCTCTTCCAGAACAACGCCGAGTGGCGCTCCCTCGGGGGGATCACCGGCGCGGTGGCGGCCATCCGCACCGACGGCGGAGCCCTGTCGCTCCAGGCCCAGGCTTCCTCGAGCGACTTCCCGCGCTACGACGATGCCGTGCTCCCCCTCGACGAGGAGGTGCTCGGCATCTACGGCACCCGGCCCGGCCGGTACATCCAGAACGTCACACAGGTTCCCGACTTCGCGCTGTCGGGTGCACTCGCGCAGGAGATGTGGGAACGCGAGACCGGCGAGACGGTCGACGGGGTCATCGCCGTCGACCCCGTCGCGCTGTCGTACCTGCTCGAGGCGACCGGTCCGGTGACTCTCCCCACCGGCGACGAGCTCACCGCCGACAACGCGGTGGACCTGCTGCTGAACGAGGTCTACTTCCGCTACGAGGTCCCCGCCGAGCAGGACGCCTTCTTCGCCGCCGCCGCCGCAGCCGTGTTCGAAGCCGTCGCCGGCGGAGGCGCGGACCCCGCGGCCCTCCTCTCCGCCCTCACCCGGGCCGGCGACGAGCACCGACTGCTCCTGTGGAGCGACCACGAGGAGGACCAGGAGCTCCTGGCCGACACCACGCTCGCCGGCGGACTGCCCGTGACCGACGACGACACGGCCCGGTTCGGGGTGTTCCTCAACGACGGCACGGGCTCGAAGATGGACTACTACGTCACCGCCGACACCGTCGTCGGCTGGGACACGTGCATGATCGACGACGCCGGAGACGCGCAGGGCGAGGCGACCCTCGGGGTGACCATCACCAACACCGCCCCCGGCGCCGACAGCCTGCCCCGCTACATCACCGGCGGCGGCGGATTCGGCGTGCCCGCCGGCACCGCACGGACCGTCGGCTACCTCTACCTGCCGGAGGGCTGGGACCTCGTCGACGCCGAGATCGACGGCGACGTCGGATTCGGCGGCGGAACCCACGACGGCAGGCGCGTGCTCACATTCGAACTCGACCTGGAATCCGGCGAGCAGGCGAGCGTGTTCGTCACCGCGCGACCGAGTGAACCCGGTGCACCGACGGTCGAGGCGGTGTCAACCCCCCGCATCGGCGAGAGCACCCGAGTTGTCGCCACGTGCCCGCCCGCTTAGACTTCCCGCCAAGGGGAGGACACGTCCCCGTCGCCACGCGCTTCACTCGCCGCCACGAGGGACCCCCCATGACTCGCCGGATCACCCGCCTCCTCATCGCCGCTGCCATCTCGATCGCCGCGGTCGCTGCACCGAGCGCGGCGAGCGCCTCGACGATCTATCCGCCGGCCGGTTCCTGCACGACCAGCCCCGCCACGATGACCGCCGGCAGCACCGTGACCTTCGCGTGCTCGGGCGGCACGTTCTCAGCAGAGGAGCCGGTCACCGTCACCGTGACGGGAGAGAACGGCGCCGACAGCACCTTCGGCATGATCCGCATGGCCATCAGCACCGCCAGCGCTGGATTCACGTCCACCTCGGAAGGCGCGCTGGAGGCCGTCCGCATCACCCTTCCCGCCAACGCGAGCGGAACCTACAACATCGCCGCCGTCTCGCCGACCTCCGCCGGCGGCACCGCCGCCGCAAGCATCACGACGGCCGAGGGCCTTCCCACCACCGGACTCGACCAGTCGTCGCTGGCGATCGTGTGGATCGGCGGCGGAGCGCTGCTGGCAGCCGGCGCCGTGCTGGCGATCGTCGCCGGCGTGCGCCGCTCCCGCGACCGCAACTCCTGATCCCCCACAGGCCGCGTCAGGACTCCGCGGCGAAGGTGCGCGCCGCCGACGCGGAAGCGCCGCCGACGGTGGGATGCGCCGTGACGAGGATCGGGAGGTGGTCCGACCGCCCCTGCGGCAGCGTGCGCACCTTGTCGACGCGGAAGCCGATCGACGTGGCGAAGTCGTAGTGTCCGCGGAAGAACCGGTACCGCGTGTAGGTCCGCGCGTCGCTGAGACTCAGCTCGTAGCCCTGTTCGCGCACCTTCTGCCCGAGGTTCTCCTTGAAGACGGGGTAGTTGTAGTCACCGACCATGAGAGCGGGCAGACCCTCGCCGAGCGAGGTCAGCTCGGTCAGCGCGGTACGGATCTGATGGCGCCTGAGGGAGTTCAACGCGGTCAACGGTGCGGCGTGGAACGACGCCACGATGAATTCGTGCCCGTCGTCGATGTCGTGGAGGCGAACGCCGAGCAGGCGCTCCTCGGCGGGCTTGAGCACCATGTCGTGGAGGGACTTCTTCAGGGCGAGCGAGCGCACGTCGACCGCGCGGTAGGAGTTCTCCCGGTAGTACACCGCGAGCCCCAGCCGGTTCCGCTGCGTCGCGTCGGCCAGCCTCAGGCCGCCGATCGTTGGGGGGATCTCGCGGGTGTCGTACTCCTGCAGGCACAGCACGTCGGCGCCGTGGTGCTCGACGAGATGGGCCAGCTCGCCGGCGGCCCGGTGCTTGCGCAGGTTGTAGGAGATGACCTTCATGGTGCCGCCAGCCTATTCCCGCTCCCCGGCCGACCGGCGCTCATCCGGTGATCCCATAGCCGACCCGTAGGTGCCGCGCGTTCGGGTGACACCGGCTCGGGATAGCATCGAGTCGTGACTGTACGTCCGGCACCCGTGCGGCGACGGTTCGGGATGCCGCGGTGGCTGCTGTTCACGCTGCTGGGCCTCGCCGCCGTCGTCACCCTGGCGATCCTCGCCGGGATCGGTTCGCTCATCACGTGGGGAGTGCAGACCCTGTCCGCCAGACCGCCCGCCGTCGGAACGACCGTCGTTGCCCCGGAGGAGTCCAAGGCCGCCCGTGCGCTCGACGACCTCACCGCGGGCTCCGCGGAGTACGAGGCGACCGCCTACCTCTCCGAGCAGCCCACCACCTACTGGCTCACGCCGGAGGAGGATCCGATCGGCACCGCGACCGCGCGCGTGTCGAACCTCGCGTCCGAGGCCCGCGACACGGGTACGGCGCTCTCCGTCGCGGTCTACGGCCTGCCCGGACGCGACTGCGGCAGCTACTCCGCGGGCGGACTGGTCGAAGAGGACTACGCCACCTGGATCGACGAGATCGCGCGCGGCCTGGATGCGGCACCCGACGTGCAGAAGATCGTCATCCTCGAGCCGGACAGCCTGGCACTGGCACCCGAGTGCGGCAACGTCGAGGAACGCGTCCGTCAGCTGCGCAACGCCATCGATCGACTGACCGGCACGAACACCTGGATCTACGTCGACGGCGGACACTCCAACTGGCTCCCCGCCGCCGACATGGCCGCCCTCATCGAGGCCGTGGACCGCAGCGACGCCATCCGCGGGTTCGCCACCAACGTCTCCAACTACAACCACTCCACCGAGGAGTTCGCCTACGCGCACGAGCTGTCGGACCTTCTCGGCGGCTCCCACGCGATCATCGACACATCGCGCTCCGGCGCGGGCTCCAACGGCGACTGGTGCAATCCCTCCGGCCGGCTGGTGGGTGAGCCGGGCGGAACCCTCGGCGACGAGGTTGTCGACACCAACCTCTGGGTCAAGCCGCCCGGCGAGAGCGACGGCACGTGCAACGGCGGTCCCGCCGCCGGCGTGTGGTGGCCCGAAGCGGCGGTCGAGCTCACCCGCGACGTTCGCTGACCGCCCGCTGCGCGCAGCGCCCCGCGCGCACTGTGTAGCATGACCGGAAGGCAGAATCTTGCACTGTCGCCTCCCCTGGTCCGCACCCTTCCCCGAGCCGGAGCTTCGCCGATGACCGACCCATCGCTCGACCTCAAGACCGCCGTCATCGTCGAGGACGACCCGGACATCCGCCATCTCCTCCGCGAGGTGCTCGAGGCGGCCGGGTTCTCGACGGTGTCCGTCGGCAACGGGATCGACGGCGTCCGCGCGGTCATGTCGTATCGGCCGCTGATCACCACCCTCGACGTGAACATGCCGGGGATCGACGGGTTCGAAGCCGCGCGCCGCATCCGCTCGCAGAGCGACACCTACATCATCATGCTCACCGGGCTCGAGGATGAGGCCGACGTCGTGCTCGGGCTCGGCTCGGGCGCCGACGAGTACATCATCAAGCCCTTCCGTCCGCGCGAATTCCGTGCGCGCATCGACGCCATGCTGCGTCGCCCCCGGCAGGGCGCCCCCGCCCCGGCGGCGCCCCGGCAGGACTCGGTCGGTCCGTCGTTCCCCGGCGGCCGCAACACGTCGCGCGGCGCACAGCCTCCCGGATACGACGGCGACTCCGGCTGGGGCGTCGCCCCGGCGGTCGGCGAGGGGACCGACGGTTCGCACCGGAACGGCTACGACGCGCCACGGCCCGAGATCGCACAGACCCCGGGCGACCCCGCGACCTACCGCCTGCCGCCTGGCGCCGACGCCCCGCCGCAGTGGAACGCGGCGGAGCCCGAGCGCCCCGCCCCCGGCACCGACATCGAACGCGCCACGCACGGCGGCGCGGTCGAACTCGCGGGCCCCTCGGTGATGACCCACCGCGACCTGCAGGTCAATCCCGACAGCCGCGTCGTGGTCGTCGGCGGCGATCAGCTGGAGCTCACGCGCACCGAGTTCGACCTGCTCGCCACGCTCATGGAGTCCAAGCGTCGCGTGCGGAGCAAGGCCGACCTGACCCTGGTGCTGCGCGGCGAGTCCTACGTGACGTCGTATTTCGTCGGCGAGGCCGACAAGCGCGCCATCGAGGCCCACATGACGAACCTCCGCCGCAAGCTCGGCGACAACCCGAACAATCCGCGCTACATCGAGACGGTGCGCGGCGTCGGCTACCGCATGACCAGCGAACTGACCGCCTCGAACTGACGCCGACGCGAAGAACGGCCCCGCACGAGCGGAGCCGTTCTTCGCGTCATCCGTCACACCCTGTCGCCCTCACACCTTGTAGCCCTGGTGGCGGCGGATGAGCTTGAAGAACATCAGCAGCGTCTGGATGACGGTCACGACACCCACGATCGGCCACCCGATCCACAGGATCGTCGACTGCACCACCGGGTCGAGCATCGACCAGATCACCGCGAGGGCGACGAACACGGCCACGAGCAGGATGAGCGGGATCCAGTGGGTGCTGCCGCCACCCTTCTCCGCCTTGGCCTGCATCGCCCAGTTGTCGACCTTCTTGCGCGACAGGAAGCGGGTCCACGATCGCAGGAAGTGGCTCAGCCGGATCCACATGAAGATCTCGGCGGGGAAGACGAGCCCGGCGAACATCACGTCCCGCGAATTGCGGTTCTCCATCGTGTAGGCGATGCGCAGGTTCAGCAGCACGGCCATGAGCACCGGGATCAGCCACCATGCCGAGAAGACGAACGCGTTGATCGACAGCGACGCCGCCAGCAGGGTGATGAACGCGACGCGCACGAAGAGGTTCGTGAGCATGCCGAAGTTCTCGAACCAGCGCAGGCGCAGGTTCGGGTGGAACGGCTGGCCCTTCGTGTCGCCGCGCTGGCCGGGCCACATGAGCTCGATGGCACCGTAGGTCCACTTCACCTGCTGGGCGTCGTAGCCGCGCAGCGTGGTCATGCCGCCGACGTCGGCCCGCGAGAACGGGCTGATCTTGGTGAGGTACCCGGCGCTCTTGATCTGCAGGGACAGCAGCGAGTCCTCCACTTCGCTGTCCTTGACCCACGGCGTCGACTGGTGGTTCTGACGCATCACCTCGCGAAGGGCGTTGGTGGAGAAGATCGAGAACTGTCCGCCCAGCACGGCCATGTTGCGCCCGCGCAGCAGGTTCTGCAGGTTGAACGCCGCGAACTGGGTGCGCTGACCGGCGATGAGGAACTTGCCGATGAGGCCCTTGATGGGCCGGTCGTCGATCGAGTAGATCGCGGAGATGCCGCCGATGCGCGAGTCCGACACCGCCTCGGTCTCCAGGTACTCCACCGCGCGCGAATCGGCGGTGGTGTCGCCGTCCACCCCGAGCAGGTAGTCGTAGCCCTCCACGAGCGAGTAGCCGTAGTTGAGGGCGCCGACCTTCTTGTCGGGGTTCTTGCCGATGTCGTGCACGAAGACCTCGGTGAACTGCTCGCCCATCTCGGTCTCGAGTTCGTGGGCGCCGGCGAACTCTGACGCGATGCGCACCGTGGCATCGGAGGTGTTGTTGACGACGACGTGGATCACATCCGGCACCCGCGTCTGGGCGAGGAGCGACTGGATGACGTCGGCGATCGACTCTTCCTCGTTGTACGCCGGAATGATGCATCCGATGGTCGACCGGTGGCCGGTGGTGTTCTCCAGCACCGCCGAGAAGTCGTCGGCGAAGCCGGGCTCGGACTCGGCACGGGGCTCGCGCGGCAGGATGGAATCGGGCGCGTGGACGGCGTGCGGTGTCATCTGCCGGGGGCTGTTGACGTCCGTCATGGTGATCTCCCTCACGCCGGTCACTCTTCGGTCGTTGCGTCGGAGGATATCGCGATCGGCAGGTACTGGTACACGGTCTGCTGAGAGAACGACGTGTCGTCGTCGGCGACGCCCTCCACGGCGATCGTCATCGCGAATTCCAGCGTGATGCCGTACGTGTCCGCGGGCAGCTGGTTGATGGTCGTCTCGGGCACGAGCAGACCGCCCTGGTAACTGTTCAGCAGCAGACCCCGGTCCGAGCGCAGGGTGTCCGTCGGCACGAGCGTGCGCGGGTCGGAGCTGAACTGGAACGGGTTCTGCACCTGGCCCGACGTCTGCGCGGTCTGCGAGGTGATCGAGATCGACGAGATGTACACGCGTCGCTTCTGTGTGAGCACGGCCTTCTCGTCCACGTAGTTGTCGTAGACGTTGACGGCGAAGCCGAACGTCTTCGGGGTCGTGGAATCCCACTCGTTCGTCCGTTTCGGATTCGCAGCCCACACCTCCAGACGCAGCTCGAGCTGATCGGCGACGTCGGTCGAGAGGGCGACGGAGCCGTCATAGGTGAACAGCGAGTCGAAGGCGATGTCCTCGGTCGTCAGCGGCGTGGGGCTCGCGTAGGCGACCGGCTCCTCCGCGACGCCCGGCTGCTGCTGCAGCCCGTTGAACACCTCGGCCAGCTGCGAACAGCCGGCGAGGGAGACGGCGAGCCCGAAGGCTGCGCCGACGGCGAGGATGCGACGCGTGGCCGACGACGAGATGCTCACGATGTTCCGCTCCAGGTTCAGGGGTGCCGCCGGGCTTCGGGTCCCCGGCGGCGTCTCGGGGATTCCCCGCGACAACACACAGGCAACCACGCCGATCACGCGTCTTGAGGTTCTTGAGCTTGTCTTGAGCGAGCCTTGAGGCTCGCGCCTCTACCCTCGGTCGGCGGGCGTCGCGGCTCTCGTAAGCTGGGGAGCACACGGAGCCGGGAGGGCACATGGGAACAGCACGACGCGTCGGCACGGCGACGGCGGCCGCGGCTCTCGCCCTGGCTCTCGCCGGATGCGGCCCCGCGCCGTGGGAATACGGCGACGGCGGCGACGCCACCCCGACCCCCACCCGCACCTCCGCCTCCCCGGCACCCGCGCCGGTGCCGAACGACCTCTCGAGCGGTTCGACGCAGCGCGAGCTCGTCGCCGGTGCCGTCACCGCGACCGTGGACTACTGGTCGACGCTGTCGATGGACCTGTGGACCGCGGAGGCGGTGAAGCCCGTGAGCATCTCGATGGTCACCGAGGTCACCCCTGACGACGGCCAGAAGGTGTACCTGCAGAGCGCATCGATGGTCGCCGTCGCCCTCGATGCCGACGGCGTGACGATCGACGCCCTCGATCCGCAGACCGACACTTCCGCCGTCTCGCCCGGCTACCTCGTGCTCTCGCCGTACAGCTACTCGCAGACCTTCAACGTCGGCGCCGTGCCCGCGGACACCGCCGCCGTGCAGCTCCAGTTCACCTACGACTTCCTCGTGCAGACGACTCCCACGTCGAAGGAGTACGCCAAGCAGACCGCGAGCGACACGCTCACCGTCGCCATCTTCCAGCCCGGCGAGTAGAACCCGGGTCAGTCCCGGTCGCGGCGGTTGCGGGTCTGCGCGGCGCGCGCCGCGAGCAGGTCGTCGGCCGGATACCCGACCTCGGTGAGGGTGAGGCCGCGCGCGGCGAGCACCTTCACGTCGGGAACCCGCAGGAGCCGGTCACGGATCTCCGCCAGGTCACCGGCGGTCAGACGGCCCTCGCCGACGGCGACGCATCCGCCCACGAGGGCGCGCACCATGCTGTGGCAGAACGCGTCCGCCTTGACGTTGGCCACCAGCACCCCGGCGGTGTCGCGGTGCCAGTCGAACTCCAGGAGCGTGCGGATCGTCGTCGCCTCATCCCGCGGCTTGCAGTACGCCGCGAAGTCGTGCAGGCCGATCAGCGACCGCGCCGCCTCGTCCATGGCCTCGACATCCAGCTCGCCGCGCACGGTCGTGGTGCGGAGCCGTTCGAGCGGGTCGTATCCCGCACGCGCATCGGTCAGGCGATATGCGTAGCGCCGCCAGACCGCGGAGAAGCGGGCGTCGAATCCCTCCGGCGCCACGCGGGAGGCGTGCACGGTCACATCCGCATAGGCGCCCAGCACGCCGCGCACGCGCGCGGCCAGCGCCTCGACCGGATCGGCGTGGGGGGCGCGGGCGCGGCGCGACAGCATCCGCTCCGTCTGAGCCGCATCGAGGTCCACGTGGGCCACCTGACCGGAGGCGTGCACCCCGGCATCGGTGCGCCCGGCGACGACCAGTCGCGGGGTGCCACCGATCACGCGCGCGAGTGCGTCTTCGATCTCTCCCTGAACGGTGCGATGCGCGGGCTGGCGCGCCCAGCCGCGGAAGTGCGTGCCGTCATAGGCGATGTCGAGACGGATGCGCACCGCTCCAGCCTATGTCGGGCGGCCCTTCCGGCGGATGCTCGGGGAGTTCCCGCACGGGAGTCGTACACTGACGTGTCGCCCCCTCTTCCCCCTCCTCCCCCGGACCGATGACCTCTCCAGCGCAGCACCCCGCCGCGACGCCCACGCGCTACGCGGGCCTCGACGGTCTGCGTGCCGTCGCCGTCGCCCTGGTCGTGCTCTACCACCTCTTTCCCGGCGCGCTCGTCCCCGGGGGTTTCGTCGGCGTCGACGTGTTCTTCGTCATCAGCGGCTTCCTCATCACGACCCTGCTGCTGCGCGAGCACCGCAGCACCGGACGCATCTCGCTCGTCGATTTCTGGCGCCGACGCGCCCGACGCCTGCTGCCGGCCCTCACCCTAGTCGTCATCGCCTGCGCGAGCGCGGCGTGGATGATCGGCGGCGACGTGCTCGTGCGGCTGGGCGCGCAGATCGTCGGAGCCTTCACCTTCAGCTACAACTGGGTCGCGCTCTCCGGTGGCGACGGCTATTTCGCCGCCACGACCCCGGAGCTGTTCCGCAACATGTGGTCGCTCGCCGTCGAAGAGCAGTTCTACCTGCTGTGGCCGATCGTGCTGCCGCTGTTCCTGATGCTCCCCCGGTCCTGGGCGCGGGTGATCACCGCCCTCGTCGCGGCGACGGCATCTGCGATGTGGATGGGCGCCGTCGTCGCCTCCGGCGGCGACCTCACGCGCGCGTACTTCGGCACCGACACGCACGCGTTCGGTCTGCTGCTCGGCGTCGCTCTCGCGTTCGGCATGGCGCCGCTGCTGCGTCGCCTCGGCGTCGGCGACCTGCCGGCGTGGGCACGATCCGGGGGTGCGCGCGCCACGGTGTCCGCGCTCGGCGTCGCCGGGCTGATCGGCATCCTTGCCATCGCCTCGATTCCCGCCGGAGACACGACGGCGACCTTCCCCGGCGCCCTCCTGGCTGCGAGCGTGTGCGCCGCGATGGTGATTCTCGCCGGCGTCTGGCCCGGCTCCCGCCTCGGCCGGGCGCTCGATGCCATCCCGCTGCGCTGGCTCGGCGACCGGTCCTACGGCATCTACCTGTGGCACTGGCCGCTGCTCGTGCTCCTCGTCGCCGCCACCACCGGCACCGGCCCGGAGGCGGGGGTGCCGATCGGCGTCGGCGCTCTCGTCCTCGTGTCGACCCTCGCGCTGGCGGAGGCGTCGTACCGCTGGGTGGAGACGCCGGTGCGCCGGTTCGGCTTCCGCGGCTGCGCCCGGCGCGTGCGTGCGGCGCTGCGTGCCCGGGCGGCGCGGCGCGCGACCGCGCTCGCAGGTCTCGCCACCGGCGCCGCCCTCGTCGCGGGCGCGGGCGCGGCCGTCGCCGCGGCACCCGCGGTCTCCTCCGGTCAGTCCGTCGTCGAAGCCGGCGCCGCCGCTCTCGCCGCCGAGACGGCCGCCGCCTCGCCGACCCCTGCACCCGCGGAGACCTCGCCCGCGCCCGTGGAGGCATCCGACGCCACGGCCCCGAGTCCCTCCCCCACCCCCGTGCGGGGCGACGAGATCACCGCCGTCGGCGACTCGGTCATGCTCGCTTCCGCTCCCTCCCTGCTGGAGCGGTTCCCGGGAATCGAGGTGGATGCGGCCGAGTCGCGCTCCGCGTGGGCGGGGCCGGGCATCCTGCGCACGCTCGAGGACGAAGGGCGCCTCCGCTCCGTCGTCGTGATCGGGCTGGGCACCAACGGCCCGGTCGACCGCGAGACGCTCGACGAGATGGCGGCGATCGCGGGTCCCGACCGCAGGATCGTGCTCGTCAACGCCTATGCGCCCCGCGAGTGGATCCCCCAGGTCAACGACACCCTGCGCGCATTCGCCGATGACCGCTCCGACGTGAGCGTCGCCGATTGGAGCCGGGCGATCGACCGGCACGTCGATCTGCTCGCGGGCGACCGCATCCACCCCGGGCGCCCCGGTGGCGACGTGTACGCCGACGCCGTGGCGACCGGTGTCGACGGGGCCGAGTACGAACGCGCCATGCGCCGCTACGGCGAGGAGCTCCGCGCCTTCCGCGACGAGCATCGCGACAGCCGTCTGCCGGTGCCGCAGTAGCGGCGCGAGCTCACATCCGCGCGACGAGCACGCGATCGCGCTCGGTCGGGACGAAGCCGAGACCCTCGTAGAGCGTGTTCGCACCGGTAGGGCTCGCCGTGTCCACATCGAGCACGGCCTTGGCGAGCCCGGCTCCGGCGATCGCGCGCAGGGTGCGGGCGATCACGCGCGGGGCGAGCCCGCGACCGCGGCTGTCGCGCACGACGCCGATGAGGTCGATGTACGCGTTCGACGCTCCGAGCGTCACCCAGTCGTCCTCGTTCACCGACGCGAGGCAGAAGGCCACGACGCGCCCGTCGACGACGGCGAGCGTCGACAGGTCCGCGCGCAGGAACCGTCCGCCGGTGAACTGCGCCCACCGCTCGGGCGGCGTCGGAAGGCTCCCCCAGTGGTCGCGGAACGCGTCGTTGCGGGCGACGCGTGTCGCCTCGTCCCACTCCGGGGCGAACGCGAGCATCCGCACCCCCTCGAGCGCGACCGGCTCGGAGATCGGATGCGCCATGTCGCGCACCATCGTGGTGAACCACCGCTCGGTGGTCATCCCGAGCCGCTCGGCGAGCACGACGGCGCCGTCGTTGCCGTCGTGCACGTACACGTGCACCTCGCCGGGCAGGGTGAGGTCGGAGGCCGCGAGAAGCTGGCGGGCGCGGGCATGCTGCCACGTCATCAGGGCGCCGCCGATCCCCCGTCGACGCCACTGCGGATGCACGGCACCGTCGAGGTGCACCTTCACCTTCTCGGAGGTGTCGGGATGGCGGATCGCCGACCCGACCGCAACCGGGGTGCCGTCGGCGGCGAAGCCCAGCGCCGTGTCGGTGAGATGGTCGACACCGGCGAGATCGAACGTGTCGGCGATATCCTCCCGTGGCGTCACCCAGGTGGGGTGGTCCACGCGGTCGGCCGCGGCGACGACGGCGTGGATCGCGTCGATGTCGGCCGCGGTCGCCCCGCGCCATACGGCCACGTCGGGGTGCGACGGGTGGGGCAGGATCTCCGGAGCCGTCACGCGCGCGCTGAGCGGCGCATCCGACCCGGTGGGTGTCTCGGTCACCCGCACACTCTAGTCGGCGCGCAGGACGCCCTCACGGCGCCCTCCGGAGGCAGCAGCGCTGCGGGGGAGGCTCAGAAGTGGCGCGTGAAGACCTGCTCGCGATCGCGCTCGACGAAGCCGAGGCTCTCGTAGAGCGTGTTGGCGCCGGTCGGGCTGTCGGTGTCCACATCCAGCTGCGTCGCCTTGAGCTCCGCGGCGGCCATCGCCCGGAGCGTGCGGCGGATCACCCGCGGCGCGAGTCCCTTGCCGCGATGCGCGCGCACGACGCCGATGTACTCGATGTAGGCGTAGGGCAGTCCGCGGCGCTCCCAGTTGTCCTCGTTGACGGTCACGAGGCAGAACGCGGCGACTTCGCCGTCGATGAGTGCGACCGTCGACAGGTCGAGGCTGAAGTGCTCCGAGCCCGTGAAGGCGTTCCAGTACTCCTCCGAGTACGGCACGCTCCCCCAGTGGTCCCGGAACGCGTCGTTGCGGGCCAGGCGCACGTCGTCGACGCGGTCTGCGGCGAGGGGAACGAGGTCGACGCCCGGTTCGACATCGCCCTCCACATCGAAGACCGGCTCGGTGAGGTCGCGCTCCATGACGACGAACCAGCGTCCCACCGTCATCCCCAGACCGCCGGCGATAACCGCGGCTCCCGGGTCGTCCTCGTGCACGTACTGCTCGATCACCCCGTCGACGGTCGCATCCGTCTCGGCGGCGAGGAGCTGCAGGGCGCGGTCGTACTGCCAGCGGCCAACGGCACTGCCCAGGCCGCGTCGCCGCATCTCGGGCACGACCGCGCCCTGCAGGCTCACGCGCACCTCGAGCGAGGTGTCCTCCTGCTTGATCGCGGCACCGACGGCGACGATGCGACCATCGGGCGTCTCGCCCACCAGCAGGTCGTCGCGGGTCGTCTGGGGCAGGTCGAACCAGTCCTCCACGTCGCCGCGGGCGAACGCCCACGTCGGATGGTCGACTTCGTCGGCGGCGACGAGAGCGGCGTGGATGTCGTCGATGTCGTCAGGGGTCGGGGATCGCCATGCCACGTCGGGATGCGCGGCGGGGGCGAGGGTCTCGGGAGCGGTCACACGGTGGTTCAGAGTCTGATCGGCCACCTTCCTACGGTACGCGGGTCCCCCCGGGGCCGGTCAAACCGGCGCCGTCATGCGCAACGCCCGCGACCCGGACGGGTCGCGGGCGTTCCGCAGGTGCCGGGCGGGCCGGCAGCAGGTCACTTCGTGGTGTCGGCGTCCTCGGCGGCGGCCTCCGCGGCCTCGCCCTCCTCGGTCGACTCGGCACCGGCGTCGGCGGACTCCTCGGCCGGAGCATCCTCAGCCGGGGTCTCCTCGGCCGCGGACTCCTCGGCCGGGGTCTCCTCGGCGACGGGGGCCGCCTCTTCCGCGGGCTCGGAGCGACGCTTGGTGCTCTTCGCCTTCGGCGTGACCGGCTCGAGAACGAGCTCGATCACGGCCATCGGCGCGTTGTCGCCCTTGCGGTTGCCGACCTTGGTGATGCGGGTGTATCCGCCCTCACGCTCGGCGACCAGCGGCGCGATCTCGGCGAACAGGACGTGCACGACTTCCTTGTCACCGATGATCGACTGCACGCGACGACGGGCGTGCAGGTCGCCGCGCTTGGCGAACGTGATCAGACGCTCGGCCAGCGGACGCAGGCGCTTCGCCTTGGTCTCGGTGGTCTGGATCGACTTGTGGGTGAACAGCGCCGCAGCGAGGTTCGCAAGCAGCAGGCGCTCGTGTGCGGGGCCGCCTCCGAGGCGGGGACCCTTCGTGGGCTTGGGCATTTCTCAGTTACTCCAGGTGGGAAAGTCGGTCGAAGACGGATGCCGGTACGGCTCCGCGTGGCTCAGGCGTTCTCTTCGTCGTAGCCGGCGTAGAAGTGGGCGCCGTCGAACCCGGGGACCGAGTCCTTGAGCGAGAGGCCGAGCGAGACGAGCTTGTCGCGCACCTCGTCGACCGACTTCTGACCGAAGTTGCGGATGTTCATCAGCTGCGTCTCCGAGAGGGCGACCAGCTCCGAGACCGTGTTGATGCCTTCGCGCTTCAGGCAGTTGTACGAACGCACCGACAGATCGAGGTCCTCGATCGGCATCGACAGCTCGTTCGAGGCGACCTCCGCGACCGGCGCCGGGCCGATCTCGATGCCCTCGGCCTCGACGTTCAGCTCGCGGGCGAGACCGAACAGCTCGGTGAGGGTGCGACCGGCCGACGCGACCGCGTCACGCGGGGCGATCGAGGGCTTCGTCTCGACATCCAGGACCAGCTTGTCGAAGTCGGTGCGCTCCCCGGCACGGGTGGCGTCGACGCGGTAGCTGACCTTGAGCACCGGCGAGTAGATCGAGTCGACCGGGATCTGGCCGGCCTCGGCGTACTCGTTGCGGTTCTGGTTCGCCGAGACGTAGCCGCGGCCGCGCTCGATGGTGAGCTCGAGCTCGAACTTGGCGGTGTCGTTCAGCGTGGCGATGACCAGCTCGGGGTTGTGCACCTCGACGCCGGCCGGCGCCGAGATGTCGGCGGCGGTGACCTCACCGGAGCCGGTCTTGCGCAGGTAGGCCGTGATGGGCTCGTCGCGCTCGCTGGAGACGACCAGCTGCTTGATGTTCAGGATGATCTCGGTGACATCCTCCTTCACACCCGGGATGGTGCTGAACTCGTGCAGGACGCCGTCGATGCGGATGCCCGTGACGGCTGCGCCGGGGATCGACGAGAGGAGGCTGCGACGCAGCGCGTTGCCGATCGTGTAACCGAAGCCGGGCTCGAGCGGCTCGATGACGAATCGGCTGCGGAACTCCCCGATCTTCTCCTCGTTCAGGGTGGGACGCTGTGCGATGAGCACGATGTGTTCCTTTCGGCTAAGTGCCCGCTATATGACACTTGCTGGTTGAGTTGTTGAGTTGTGGGACGGACTGCCGAGGCATCCCGTCGTGAAACGACCGAATCCCGGGTCGGTGCGCGGGCGGACCCACGCACCTACCCGGGTGCGGCAAACTCAGACGCGGCGACGCTTGGGCGGGCGGCAGCCGTTGTGCGCCTGCGGGGTGACGTCCTGGATGGACCCCACCTCGAGGCCGGCGGCCTGCAGCGAGCGGATCGCGGTCTCGCGGCCCGAACCCGGGCCCTTCACGAAGACGTCGACCTTCTTGACGCCGTGGTCCTGCGCCTGGCGCGCGGCGGCCTCGGCGGCCATGCCCGCGGCATACGGGGTCGACTTGCGCGAGCCCTTGAAGCCCACGCCGCCGGAGGACGCCCAGCTGATGACAGCGCCCGACGGGTCGGTGATCGAGACGATCGTGTTGTTGAACGTCGACTTGATGTGGGCCTGGCCCAGCGCGATGTTCTTCTTCTCCTTGCGGCGCGGCTTGCGCGCAGCGGTCTTGGCCTGTGCCATGAGTGTTCTCCTCTAAACCTTGCAGCGCGCCTTAGCGGGCCTTCTTCTTACCGGCGACGGTGCGCTTCGGGCCCTTGCGGGTGCGCGCGTTGGTCTTGGTGCGCTGTCCGCGCACGGGCAGGCCGCGGCGGTGACGCAGGCCCTCGTAGGAGCCGATCTCGACCTTGCGGCGGATGTCGGCGGCCACCTCGCGGCGGAGGTCACCCTCGACCTTGTAGGTGCCCTCGATGAAGTCGCGGAGTGCCACCAGCTGGTCGTCGGTGAGGTCCTTGACGCGGATGTCGCCGTTGATCTCGGTCGAAGCGAGGATCTCGGCGGAGCGGGTACGGCCGATGCCGTAGATGTACGTGAGAGCGATCACCACGCGCTTGTCGCGCGGGATGTCGACTCCGGCCAGACGTGCCATGTCGTCTCCAAAGGAGTGTCGTGGAGGTGTGGAGCAGGATCGGTGCCCGGGCCTCCGCCCCGAGGTGTCCCCGCCGAAGCGGTTCTGATCCTGCCGAAGGTGTGTTCAGTTGTACGTGGGTGGTGCTGTCTCAACCCTGGCGCTGCTTGTGGCGCGGGTTGGACTTGCAGATGACCATGACGCGGCCGTTGCGACGGATGACCTTGCAGTGGTCGCAGATCGGCTTGACGCTCGGGTTGACCTTCATTGTTCTTTTCCTTGTTCGCTGTCTTCGTGCCTCGGCGCGCGGATGGTGCCGCCCTCCGGGCCGTTACTTCTCGACCGGCTCAGCGGTAGCGGTACACGATCCGACCTCGGGTGAGGTCGTACGGGCTGAGTTCGACGACGACGCGGTCCTCGGGGATGATGCGGATGTAGTTCTGCCGCATCTTTCCGGAGATCGTGGCCAGCACCTTGTGCCCGTTGGTCAGCTCGACGCGGAACATCGCGTTGGGCAGAGCCTCGGAGATGACGCCCTCGATCTCGATGACACCGTCTTTCTTCGCCATAAACTCACTATCGCTCGTGCAGTCCGCGCGCTCGGAGCAGCGTCACGGCCATGGCCGTTCGGCGCCCCGTGCAGCCGGTCGGTCTGCGGTGATGGGTTCGGTGCGCGGACACGCCGCGATGGGCGCAACGCACCAAAGAACGAGCATACGTGGTATTGCCTCCGCGCACAACTAGCCGCTATCCTCCCACCCCCTGAACCCGGCCCGCGCGCCCGCTCTGCTCCCGCTCGCCCCCGCATCCCACCTCGTCGAGAAACACCCTTCCGCACGACAAACACCGCATTGCGCGATGTCTCGCGCCGTTCTGCGTTTCTCGGTGCTCCTCCACAGCCACGCTCGCCGGGTGGGGTTTCCACGGCGGTGCGCTTCGCGCGACGTCGGAGCCAGCGCGCGCGAAAGGGTCTGGTCATGCCGTCTCCGATCTCGTTGCTGCGCCCGTCCCCCATCCCGCTCCATGCCGTGCGACAACTCGACGCCGGGCGGTTGCGCGCACGCGGCGACGCGGGCTTCGTGCGCGTTCGCACGGGCGTCTACGCGGATCGGCGACTCTGGCAGGACCTCGCTCCCTGGGAGCGCTATCTCGCACGGGTGCATGCGGTGGCGGCTCGCCGCCCGGACACGATCTTCGCCTTCGAATCAGCCGCGGCGCTGCTCGGCCTGCCGATCTTCGGGGAGCCGCGCGACCTCCACACCTACGACCCCGACCGGACGCGCTCCCGGCGCTTCGGCGATGTCGTCGTCCACACGAGCGAAGATCCGAAGATGATCCGCAGCGGGGTGATCAGCGTCACCTCGGTGGCCGACACCGCGCTCGATCTGCTTCGCGTGCTCACGCCGGCCTTCGCACTCGCGGTCGCCGACGCGGCGATCGCGCCATCCCTCGCGAACGCGACGAGTCAGGCTCATCTCCGCGCGCTCGCGGAGACGGCAGCGAACCCGCGCCGCCGCGCGCAGGCGCTGTGGGCGGTGGACCGCGCAGATCCGCAGGCCGAGTCGCCCGCAGAATCGATCAGCCGCGCGGTCATCGAATGGACGGGCTTCGAGGCACCCGAGCTTCAGCGGTGGTTTTCGAGCGAGGGCTTCGATGACCGCGTCGACTTCTTCTTCCCGCGGGCACGGGTGATCGGCGAATCCGACGGGTACGACAAGTACGCCGCTGAGGACTCCCGAGACGCCGTGCGCGGCATCGTCGCCGAGAAGCAACGCGAAGACAGGCTCCGGCGCCAGTGCGACGGTTTCGCCCGCTGGGACCGGGCCGACGCACTCGCGGTGACACCGCTTCGGCGCAAGCTCCACGCCGCGGGGCTGCGCGCCGAGCGGCCGGAGCAGACCGTCATGCTCGCGACGCTCCGGGCGCGCCGGCCCGACGGCCGCCATCCGTGAAGCAGCACCCGCCTCGAGAAACACCGAACGCCCCGAGACACCAGGCGATGCGTGGTTTCTCGGGGCATTCGGGGTTTGTCGGCGCCACGGCGCCCGCAGGCGCGGGGCGGGATGCGCGGGTCAGGTGAAGAGGGAGGCCAGGTTGTCGGGCTCGGGAAGCTCGGAGTTGGCGATGACCTCGCCGTTGACCTCGATCGTCGGGGTTGCGATGCCGGAGTTGCCGGGCTGGATCGGGGTCTCCTGCGTCATCGCGGTGACGTAGTCGCTGTACTCGCCCTCGGTGACGCACGTGTCGATGCCGGTGACGCCGGCACCCTCGGCCATCGCGAGGATCTCCTCGTCGGTCAGGCCCTCGGTGTTCTCGGTCGGCTGTCCCGCGAACATCGCCTGCATGAACGGCACGGCCGCGTCGGGGTCCGCCTCGGCGACGCAGTACATCGCGTTCGCCGCACGCGTCGAGTACTCGGTTCCCTGCGAATAGCGGTCGAGGATCGAGATGGGGTGGATGTTGAGCGTGATCGTGCCGTCGTCCACGAGCTCGAGGATGGCGTCGCCGTAGGCCTCTTCGAACTGACCGCAGATGGGACACATGAAGTCGATGTACGTGTCCATCGACTGCTCGCCGTCACCGACGACGACCGCACCGGTCTCCTGGTCGATGCCGGAGCCCTGCGGGGGCTCACCGGGATCGGTGGCGGCGTTGTTCATCCACACCACCAGCACGGTCACGACGACCAGCACCGCGACGACCACGACACTGACCCAGACGGCGAACCAGTTCGTCTGCTTCGCGTTCGCTGCCATCATGCTGTGTTCCTCTTCCTATGCGATCTCTCGGGGCGTGACGCCGAACGGCGCGAGGCCCTCCGCACCGCCGTCGGGCGCGGTGAGCACCCAGACTCCGCCATCATGCACGGCGACGCTATGTTCCCAATGTGAACCGGCCATGCCGTCGACCGTCGAGACCGTCCAGCCGTCGTCTTCGACGAACGTGACATCGCTGCCGGCGACGACCATCGGCTCGATCGCGAGCACGAGCCCCGGGCGCACCTCCGGCCCGGGGTCGGCGACGCGGTAGTTGAACACCGACGGCGACTCGTGCATCTTGCGACCGATGCCATGCCCGACGTACTCGCGCAGGATGCCGTACTCGCCCTGCGCCTCGATGTAGGCCTGGATGGCGGCGCCGATCTCGCCGATGTGCGTCGCGGTCGACAGGGCGGCGATCCCGGCCCACAGCGACCCCCGCGTCACCCGCGACAGCTCTTCGCGAGCGGCCACGACCTCGGGACGGTCGGGGTCGGGAAGCACCACGGTGAAGGCGGAGTCCCCGTTCCAGCCGCGGTACTCGGCGCCGGCGTCGACCGACACGATGTCACCGGGCTGCAGCACGCGGTCGCCGGGGATGCCGTGGACGACCTGCTCGTTCACGGAGGCGCAGATGGTGTGACGGTATCCGCGGACCATCTGGAAGTTCGACTTCGCCCCGCGGGAGGTGATCACCTCGGATGCGGCCGCATCCAGCTCCGCGGTGGTCACGCCCGGTCCGATGAGCGACCGGACGGCGGCCAGGGCGTCGGCGGTGATGCGGCCGGGCTCGATCATCGAGCGCAGCTGCGCCGGGGTCTTGTAGAGGGAGCGGCGACCGGGGAGGAGCGACGGCGACACGTCAGGCCAGGGCGCGGCGCGCGAGACCGCGCGCTTCGAGAGCCGCCACGATCCGCTCGGTGATCTCGTCGAGCGTGCCGACGCCGTCGATCGTGTCGACGACGTCGCGCTCGCGGTAGACGTCGAGGATCGGAGCGGTCTCGCGCTCGTAGATGCCGAGGCGGTTGGCGATGACCTCTTCGGTGTCATCGGTGCGCCCCTGCTCCCGAGCACGCTGCGTCAGCCGCGAGATGCTCTCCTCGCGGGGCACGTTCAGCTCGATGACGGCGTCGATCTTCTCGTCGCGCGCGGCGAGGAACGCGTCGAGGTCGGCGACCTGGCCGAGGTTGCGGGGGTACCCGTCGAGCAGGAATCCGTTCGCCGCGTCGTCCTGGCCGAGGCGCTCGGCCACGACGGCGCTGGTGAGCTCATCGGGAACGAGGTTGCCCGCTTCGATCAGCGCCTTCACCTGGTTGCCCAGGTCGGACCCGGCGGCGACGGCCGCGCGGAACATGTCTCCGGTCGAGATCGCCGGGACCCCGAAGGCGTCGGCGATGCGCACGCCCTGCGTGCCCTTGCCGGAGCCCTGGGGCCCCACGATGAGAAGACGAGCGGTCTGATCCGTCATCGGAGGAGCCCTTCGTAATGACGCTGCTGAAGCTGAGCGTCGATCTGCTTCACGGTCTCGAGACCCACACCGACGATGATGAGGATCGACGCGCCGCCGAACGGGAAGTTCTGGTTCGCCCCGACTGTCGCGAGCGCGATCAGCGGCAGCAGCGCGATCAGACCCAGGTAGATCGATCCCGGCAGGGTGATGCGCGTGAGCACGTAGTCGAGGTACTCGGCCGTGGGGCGCCCCGCGCGGATGCCGGGGATGAACCCGCCGTACTTCTTCATGTTGTCGGCCACATCAACCGGGTTGAAGGTGATCGCGACGTAGAAGTAGGTGAACCCGACGATGAGGAGGAAGTAGGTCGCCATGTAGATCGGCGAGTCACCCGTCGTGAAGTACTGCGCGATCCACGCCACCCACGGGGCGGCTTCCTGCCCGGCCTGGGGCTGGTTGAACTGCGCGATCAGCGCGGGGATGTACAGCAGCGACGAGGCGAAGATGACGGGCACCACGCCGGCCATGTTCACCTTGATCGGGATGTAGGTGTTGGTGCCGCCGTAGGTGCGCCGGCCCACCATGCGCTTGGCGTACTGCACGGGGATGCGCCGCTGCGACTGCTCGACGAAGACCACGAGCGCGACCACCACGATGCCCACGGCCAGCACGAGCAGGAAGATCTCGAACCCCTGCGAGGTCGCGATCGCCCACATCGATGCCGGGAAGGCCGCCGCGATCGAGGTGAAGATGAGCAGCGACATGCCGTTGCCGATGCCGCGCTCGGTGACGAGCTCGGCGAACCACATGATCAGGCCGGTGCCGGCGGTCATGGTGATGATGACGAGCAGCTGAGCCCACCACACGTCGTTGGTGAGCACCTGCTGGCACGCGGCGACGTCGGTCACGCCGAACAGCTGACCGCTGCGGGCGACGGTGACGAGGGTCGTGGACTGCAGCAGCGCGAGCGCGATGGTGAGGTAGCGCGTGTACTGCGTGAGCTTGGCCTGACCCGACTGGCCCTCCTTGTAGAGGGTCTCGAAGTGCGGGATGACCACGCGCAGCAGCTGCACGATGATCGTCGCAGTGATGTAGGGCATGACGCCCAGCGCGAAGATGGAGAGCTGCAGCAGCGCGCCGCCGGAGAACAGGTTCACCAGCGACAGCAGACCCTCGGTCGTCCCGGTGATCTGGAGACACTCCTGGATGTTCGGGAAGTCCACGAACGGGGCCGGTATGTGCGCTCCCAGACGATAGATGGCGATGATCGCGAGGGTGAACGCGATCTTCCGCCGCAGGTCGGGAGTGCGGAAGACCCGCGCGATGGCGCTGAACAAGACGATGCCTCCAGGTGGGAATGCGCGGCGGCACACAGGCGCGCCGTTACCCAGGGTAGCCGAACGGGGGCCGGAGTGATCTCCGGCCCCCGTCAGGGACTTACTTGATCGAACCGCCTGCGGCGACGATCTTCTGCTCGGCAGAACCCGAGACCTTGTCGACCTCGACGGTCAGGGCGACCGAGATGTCGCCGGTGCCGAGCACCTTGACCTTCTCGTTCTTGCGGACGGCACCCTTGGCGACGAGGTCGCTCACGGTGACGTCGCCGCCCTCGGGGTAGAGCTCCGCGAGCTTGCTCAGGTTCACGACCTGGTACTCCACGCGGAACGGGTTCTTGAACCCGCGCAGCTTCGGGGTGCGCATGTGCAGCGGCATCTGGCCACCCTCGAAGCCGGGACGCACCTGGTAGCGCGCCTTCGTGCCCTTGGTTCCACGGCCGGCGGTCTTACCCTTCGAGCCCTCACCGCGACCCACACGGGTCTTGGCGGTGTGGGCGCCGGGGACCGGACGCAGGTGGTGCACCTTGAGCACGCCGGGGCGCGAGGCAGCGGCCTCGGTCTCGGCGGGCTTCGCGGACTTCTTCGCGGCGGGCTTGGTCGCCGCCTTCTTCGCCGGAGCCTTGTCGGCTTCGGCCTTGTCGTTCTCAGCCATCAGTCGATCTCCTCAACCTTCACGAGGTGGGCGACGGTCTTGACGTAACCGCGCGTCTGCGCGTCGTCGGGACGGACGACCGAGTCGCCGATCCGCTTCAGACCGAGGCTGCGCAGCGTGTCACGCTGGTTCTGCTTCTCGCTCACCTTGGACTTGACCTGGGTCACCTTCAGACGTGCGGCCATCATGCACCAGCCTTCGCAGCGGTGGCCTCGGCCTCCGCACGCACGAGACGGGCGGGGGCGACCTGGTCGAACTCGAGGCCACGACGCGCGGCGACCGCGCGGGGCTCCTCGAGCTGCTTCAGCGCCTCCACAGTCGCGTGGACGATGTTGATCGTGTTCGACGAGCCGAGCGACTTCGACAGCACGTCGTGGATGCCGGCGCACTCGAGCACGGCGCGCACCGGACCACCGGCGATGACACCGGTACCCGCGGCGGCCGGACGCAGCAGCACGACGCCCGCGGCGGCCTCACCCTGCACCGGGTGCGGGATGGTCGAGGCCGAACGGGGAACGCGGAAGAAGTTGCGCTTGGCCTCTTCGACGCCCTTCGAGATCGCCAGGGGCACCTCGCGGGCCTTGCCGTAGCCGACGCCGACCACTCCGTTGCCGTCGCCGACGACGACGAGCGCGGTGAAGCTGAAGCGACGACCACCCTTGACGACCTTCGAGACGCGGTTGATGGTGACGACGCGCTCGAGGAACTGGTTGTCGCCCCGGTCGCGCGCACCGCGGTCGCGGTTGTTGTTGCGCTCGCGACCGCCGCGGCGGCCTTCGCGCGGCTCGCGCTCGTTCGGCGCCTCGGCGGCGGCCTGCTCGGGCGCGGCCTGCTCGGTGGCGGTCACTTCGGTCTCCTTGTTGTCACTCACAGGTTCAGCCCTCCCTCGCGGGCACCGTCGGCGATCGCGGCGACGCGGCCGGCGTAGCGGTTGCCGCCACGGTCGAACACGACTTCCTCGACACCGGCGGCCTTCGCGCGCTCGGCGACGAGCTCGCCGACCTTGCGCGCCTTGGCGGTCTTGTCACCGTCGAACGAGCGCATGTCCGCTTCGAGCGTGGACGCCGACGCGACGGTGTGACCCTTGGCGTCGTCGACGACCTGGACGAACACGTGACGTGCCGAACGGGTCACGACCAGACGCGGCCGCAGCTCGGTGCCGACGATCTTCTTGCGAAGGCGGGCGTGACGACGCGCACGGGCGACGTTCTTCGACTTCACAGCCATGCTTACTTACCAGCCTTTCCGGCCTTGCGGCGGACGACCTCGCCCGCGTAGCGCACACCCTTGCCCTTGTAGGGCTCGGGCTTGCGGATCTTGCGGATGTTGGCAGCCGTCTCGCCGACGGCCTGCTTGTCGATGCCGCTCACGGTGACCTTGTTGTTGCCTTCGACCGTGAACGTGATGCCAGCCGGCGGCTCGACCAGCACGGGGTGGGAGAAGCCGAGGGCGAACTCGATGTTCGAGCCCTTCTGCTGCACGCGGTAGCCCGTGCCGACGACCTCGAGGCCCTTGGTGTAGCCCTGGGTGACACCGATGATGTTGTTGTTGATGAGCGTGCGGGTCAGGCCGTGGAGCGACCGCGACTCGCGCTCGTCGTCGGGACGGGTCACGACGACCTGGTTGTCCTCGACGGAGACCTCGATGGGCCGGGCGACGGTGATGCTCAGCTCGCCCTTGGGGCCCTTGACGGCGACGGCGCGGCCGTCGACCGAAACGGTCACTCCGGTGGGGATGTCGATGGGAAGACGTCCGATTCGCGACATGTCAGATCACCACACGTAGGCGAGGACTTCCCCACCCACGCCCTTCGACTCGGCCTGCCGGTCGGTGAGAAGACCGGAGGAGGTGGACAGGATGGCAACGCCGAGGCCGCCGAGCACCGTGGGGATCTCGGTCGACTTCGCGTAGACGCGCAGACCGGGCTTGGACACGCGCTTGATGCCCGCGATCGAACGCTCGCGGTTGGGGCCGTACTTCAGCGTGAGGGTCAGGGTCTGGCCGACGCGGGCGTCTTCGACGTCCCAGCCGGAGATGTAGCCCTCCTGCTTGAGGATCTCGGCGATGTGGGTCTTGAGCTTCGAGCTCGGCAGCGACACGGAGTCGTGGTGCGCCGAGTTCGCGTTGCGCAGACGGGTCAGCATGTCTGCGACCGGGTCTGTCATCGTCATGGATTGCTTCTTTCTGTCACCAGGTTTCGTACGCCGTTACACGACGGCCGACCTGTGGTGGGGTGTGGGCCCGGAAGTCCCGGGCCCACGGGGTAGGTCACGCCTGAGCGTCGTCCGCGCGGAACGGGAAGCCGAGGTGACGCAGCAGCGCCCGGCCCTCGGCGTCGGTCCCCGCGGAGGTGACGACCGTGATGTCGAAGCCGCGCACGCGGTCGATGCGGTCCTGGTCGATCTCGTGGAACACCGACTGCTCCTGGAGCCCGAAGGTGTAGTTGCCGTTGCCGTCGAACTGCTTGCCCGACAGACCG
Organism: Microbacterium luteum; assembly: GCF_015277875.1. Taxonomy (NCBI): domain Bacteria; kingdom Bacillati; phylum Actinomycetota; class Actinomycetes; order Micrococcales; family Microbacteriaceae; genus Microbacterium; species Microbacterium luteum. The sequence continues at coordinate 2,879,581 of NZ_CP063814.1, forward strand.
CGGAAGTCGCGGATGCGGGGCAGCGCGAGGTTGACCAGGCGGTCCACGAACTCCCACGCACGGTCGCCGCGAAGGGTGACGTGCGCGCCGATGGCCTGGCCCTCGCGCAGCTTGAACTGCGCGATGGACTTGCGGGCCTTGGTGACGACCGGCTTCTGGCCGGTGATCTTGGTGAGGTCCTCGACCGCACCATCGATCACCTTGCTGTCGCGAGCTGCCTCGCCGACACCGGTGTTCACGACGACCTTCACGAGACCGGGGATCTGCATGACGTTCGCGTAGCCGAACTCTTCCTGCAGGGCCTTCTTGATCTCGGCGTTGTACTTCTGCTTCAGGCGCGGCTGGACACGTGCCGAAAGCGAGCCTTCGGCCGCAGGGCCAGCCTGCGCGTCAATGGCGGTGCTCATGTTCAGAGGTCCTTGCCTGACTTCTTCGCGTAGCGCACGCGGACCGTGCGCTTCACGCCGTCCTTGACCTGCTCCTCGACGCGGTGGCCGACGCGGGTCGGCTTCTTGGTCTCGGGGTCGACGACGGCGACGTTGGAGATGTGGATCGGGGCTTCCATCGTTTCGATGCCGCCCGTCTTGGTGCCGCGCTGGGACTGGCCCACGCGGGTGTGCTTGGTGACGAAGTTCACGCCCTCGACGATGACGCGGTCCTGCTCGGTGAGCACCTCGAGGACCTTGCCCTGCTTGCCGCGGTTGTCCTTCGTACCAGAGATGACCTGAACCAGGTCGCCCTTCTTGATGTTCGCCATGATCAGATGACCTCCGGGGCGAGCGAGACGATCTTCATGAACTTCTTGTCGCGAAGCTCACGGCCGACCGGTCCGAAGATGCGGGTGCCGCGGGGCTCCCCGTCGTTCTTCAGGATGACGGCGGCGTTCTCGTCGAACTTGATGTACGACCCGTCGGGACGACGGGTGTGCTTGACGGTGCGGACGACGACGGCCTTGACGACATCACCCTTCTTGACGTTTCCGCCGGGGATGGCGTCCTTGACCGTGGCGACGATGGTGTCGCCGAGGCCCGCGTAGCGGCGGTTCGAGCCACCGAGGACGCGGATGGTCAGCAGCTCCTTGGCGCCGGTGTTGTCGGCGACCTTCAGCCGGGACTCGTTCTGAATCACTTTGCCTTCTCCAGGATCTCGACGAGACGCCAGCGCTTGGTCGCGCTCAGCGGACGGGTCTCGTTGATGACGACGAGATCACCGATGCCGGCGGTGTTGGCCTCATCGTGCGCCTTCACCTTCGAGGTGCGGCGCATGACCTTGCCGTAGAGCGGGTGCTTCACGCGGTCCTCGACCTCGACGACGATGGTCTTGTCCATCTTGTCGCTGACGACGTAGCCGCGGCGGGCCTTGCGGTACCCGCGGGCGTCGGCGTCACGCACGTCGTGCTCGGCGTGCTCGTGGCCGGGAACCTGCTCCGCGGCCTCGGCAGCTGCCTTCTTCGTGGTGGCCATCACTCAGCCTCTTCCTTCGCGGCCTCGGCGGCGTCCGCCTTCTTGGCCTTGCTCTTCTTCGCCTTCGTCTCCACCGGCGCGGGCGTGGCACGGATGCCGAGCTCGCGCTCGCGGATCACGGTGTAGAGCCGCGCGATGTCGCGCTTGACCGCACGGATGCGGCCGTGGCTCTCCAGCTGCCCGGTGGCCGACTGGAAGCGCAGGTTGAACAGCTCTTCCTTGGCCTTGCGCAGCTCCTCGACGAGGCGCTGGTCTTCGAACGTGTCCAGCTCGCTGGTCGCGAGCGTCTTGGTGCCGATCGCCATTACGCGTCGCCCTCCTCGCGCTTGATGATGCGTGCCTTCAGGGGCAGCTTGTGGATTGCGCGGGTCAGCGCCTCACGAGCGAGTTCCTCGTTGACGCCCGAGACCTCGAAGAGGACCCGGCCCGGCTTGACGTTTGCGACCCACCATTCCGGCGAACCCTTACCGGAACCCATGCGGGTCTCGGCGGGCTTCTTGGTCAGCGGTCGGTCGGGGTAGATGTTGATCCACACCTTTCCGCCACGCTTGATGTGACGCGTCATGGCGATACGAGCGGACTCGATCTGACGGTTGGTCACGTAGGCGGGGGTCAGCGCCTGGATGCCGAACTCACCGAACGACACCTTGGTGCCACCGGTGGCCTGGCCACCGCGCTTGGGGTGGTGCTGCTTGCGGTACTTGACCTTGCGGGGGATGAGCATTACGCCGACGCTCCTTCTGCGACCGGGGCCTCGCTGCGGGGGCCACGGCGGCGGTCACCGCGCTCGCGCGACGGCTTCTGAGCCGCCTGCTCGCGCGCCAGTTCCTTGTTGGTGAGATCGCCCTTGTAGATCCAGACCTTCACGCCGATGCGGCCGAAGGTGGTCTTGGCCTCGTAGAAGCCGTAGTCGATGTTCGCGCGGAGGGTGTGCAGCGGCACACGGCCTTCGCGGTAGAACTCGGAGCGGCTCATCTCGGCGCCGCCGAGGCGGCCCGACACCTGGATGCGGACACCCTTGGCGCCGGCGCGCTGCGCGCCCTGCAGGCCCTTGCGCATCGCGCGGCGGAAGGCCACGCGAGCGGCAAGCTGCTCGGCGATGCCCTGGGCGACCAGCTGAGCGTCGGTCTCGGGGTTCTTCACCTCGAGGATGTTCAGCTGGATCTGCTTGCCGGTGAGCTTCTCGAGGTCGCCGCGGATGCGCTCGGCCTCGGCGCCGCGGCGGCCGATCACGATGCCCGGACGGGCGGTGTGGATGTCGACGCGGACGCGGTCACGCGTGCGCTCGATCTCGATGTTGCTCACGCCGGCACGGTCGAGCTGCTTCTGCAGCAGCTGACGGATCTTGATGTCCTCGGCGACGTAGTCGGCGTAGCGCTGGCCGGGCTTCGTCGAGTCGGAGAACCACCGCGACACGTGGTCGGTGGTGATGCCGAGGCGGAAGCCGTACGGGTTGACTTTCTGTCCCATTACTTGCTCGCCTTCTTCGAGTTGGCAGCCGGCGCGGTCTCGGCGACCTCGGGCGTCGACAGCACGACCGTGATGTGGCTCGTGCGCTTCTTGATCTGGAATGCGCGACCCTGGGCACGGGGCTGGAAACGCTTGAGCGTCGTGCCCTCGTCCACGTACGCGTTCTTCACGTACAGGTCCTGGTCATCCAGGTACTCGCCGTCCTTGTCGGCCTTCACGCGAGCGTTCGCGATCGCCGAGGCGACGAGCTTGTAGATCGGCTCGCTCGCACCCTGCGGCGCGAACTTGAGGATGGCCAGGGCCTCCTCGGCCTGCTTGCCCTTGATGAGGGCAACGACACGACGAGCCTTCTGAGGGGTCACGCGGATGTGTCGCACGCGGGCGATGGACTCCACCATTTCTCTCTCCTCTCAGCGCCCCCGCGTCAGCGGCGGCGGCCCTTCTTGTCGTCCTTCTCGTGGCCGCGGAAGGTGCGGGTGGGCGCGAACTCGCCCAGCTTGTGGCCGACCATGGTCTCGGTCACGAACACGGGGATGTGCTTGCGACCGTCGTGCACGGCGATCGTGTGGCCCAGCATGGCCGGGATGATCATCGAGCGACGCGACCAGGTCTTGATGACGTTCTTCGAACCCGCCTCGTTCTGCGACACGACCTTGCGAAGCAGGTGCTCGTCGACGAAGGGGCCCTTCTTGAGACTGCGTGGCATCTTCTGTTCCTACCTACTTGCGCTTCTTGCCGGCGGTGCGACGACGGACGATGTACTTGTCGCTTTCCTTGTTGGGGTGGCGGGTGCGACCCTCCGGCTGGCCCCACGGGCTGACGGGGTTGCGACCACCGGAGGTCTTGCCCTCACCACCACCGTGCGGGTGGTCGACCGGGTTCATCGCGACACCGCGGACGGTCGGGCGGACGCCCTTCCAGCGCTTGCGGCCGGCCTTGCCCCAGTTGATGTTCGACTGCTCGGCGTTGCCGACCTCGCCGATGGTGGCGCGGCAGCGCGCGTCGACGTTGCGGATCTCGCCCGAGGGCAGACGCAGCTGCGCGTACGGGCCGTCCTTGGCGACCAGACGCACCGAGGCGCCGGCCGAGCGTGCCATCTTCGCGCCGCCGCCGGGACGGAGCTCGATCGCGTGGATCACCGTACCGGTGGGGATGTTGCGCAGCGGCAGGTTGTTGCCCGGCTTGATGTCCGCGCCGGCACCCGACTCGACGATGTCGCCCTGCTTGAGCTTGGCGGGCGCCAGGATGTAGCGCTTCTCACCGTCGGCGAAGTGCAGCAGTGCGATGCGCGCGGTGCGGTTGGGGTCGTACTCGATGTGAGCGACCTTCGCGTCGATGCCGTCCTTGTCGTTGCGACGGAAGTCGATCACGCGGTACTGGCGCTTGTGCCCACCGCCGATGTGGCGGGTGGTGATGCGGCCCTGGTTGTTGCGTCCACCGGTCTTGGCCAGCGGACGGAGCAGCGACTTCTCGGGCGTCGATCGGGTGATCTCCGCGAAGTCGGCCACCGACGAGCCGCGGCGACCGGGGGTCGTCGGCTTGTACTTGCGAATAGCCATGATTCTCTCGTCCCTTACCCGACCGTCAGTTGACTGCCGTGAAGATGTCGATGGAACCCGACTTCAGCGTGACGATGGCGCGCTTGGTGTCCTTGCGCTTGCCGGTGCCGAAGCGGGTGCGACGGGCCTTGCCGACGCGGTTGATCGTGTTGACGCCAGCGACCTTCACGCCGAAGATCTTCTCGATCGCGGCCTTGATCTCGGTCTTCGAGGCGCGGGGGTCCACCAGGAAGGTGTACTTGCCCTCGTCGATGAGCCCGTAGCTCTTCTCCGAGACGACCGGCTTCAGGATGATGTCGCGCGGGTCCTTGTTGGATGCCGTCTGCAGGACGTTCTCCGTGGTCATGCCGAGACCTCCTCTGTGGCGGCGCTCTTGGACGCGACGAAGGCGTCGTAGGCGGCCTTGGTGAAGACGATGTCGTCGGAGACGAGCACGTCGTAGGCGTTCAGCTGGTCGAACGACAGCACGTGGACGAACGCGAGGTTGCGCACGCTCAGGATGCTGCGCTCGTCGTCGCGGTCCACGACCACGAGCACGTTCTTGGTGGCGCCGAGGCCGGTGAGGACCGACGCGGCGGCCTTGGCCGACGGGCCGTTCTCGGTGCCGAAGGCCTCCACGATGTGGAGACGCTCGCCGCGGGCACGGTCGCTCAGGGCGCCGAGGAGGGCGGCGGCGATCATCTTCTTGGGGGTGCGCTGCGCGTAGTCGCGCGGCTTCGGCCCGTGGACGATGCCACCACCGGTCATGTGCGGCGCACGGATCGAACCCTGGCGGGCGTTACCGGTGCCCTTCTGCTTGAAGGGCTTGCGGCCGGCGCCGGAGACCTCACCGCGACGCTTGGTCGAGTGGGTGCCCTGGCGAGCCGCCGCGCGCTGCGCGACGACGACCTGGTGGATCAGCGGGATGTTCGTCTTGACGTCGAACAGCGCGGCGGGAAGCTCAACCGAACCGGCGTTCTTGCCGTCGGCGCTGCGGACGTCGAGCGCGAGAGTCGAGTCGGCCATGAGATCAGGCACCCTTCACTGCGTTGCGGACGTAGACGGTGCGGCCACGCGCGCCGGGGACGGCGCCCTTGACGAGCAGCAGGCCCTTCTCGGCGTCGACGGCGTGCACCGTGAGGTTGAGGACGGTCACGCGCTCGCCGCCCATGCGGCCGGCCATGCGCATGCCCTTGAAGACGCGGCTCGGGGTCGCCGAGGCGCCGATCGAACCGGGCTTGCGGTGGTTGCGGTGCGCACCGTGCGAAGCGGAGACGCCCTTGAAGTTGTGGCGCTTCATGACACCCGCGGTGCCCTTGCCCTTGCTGGTGCCGACGACGTCGACCAGCTGGCCCGACGCGAAGACGCCGTCCACCGTGAGCTCCTGACCGAGTGAGTAGTCAGCGGCGTCCGCGGTGCGGATCTCGGTCAGGTGGCGACGCGGGGTCACGCCCGCGGCCTCGAAGTGGGCCGTGAGGGGCTGGTTGACCTTGCGGGGATCGATCTGGCCCGCGGCGATCTGGACGGCGCTGTAGCCGTCCTTCTCGACCGAGCGGACCTGGGTGACCACGTTGGGGGCCACCTCGATGACGGTGACGGGGACGAGCTTGCCGTCCGCGTCCCAGACCTGGGTCATGCCGAGCTTGGTGCCCAGCAGGCCCTTGGAAACCTTGGTGTTGATGTCAGCCATGGATCGGACCTCAGAGCTTGATCTCGATGTTGACGTCGGCCGGCAGGTCGAGGCGCATCAGCGAGTCGACGGCCTTGGGCGTCGGGTCGACGATGTCGATCAGACGCTTGTGGGTGCGCATCTCGAAGTGCTCGCGGCTGTCCTTGTACTTGTGGGGCGACCGGATGACGCACACGACGTTCTTCTCGGTCGGGAGGGGCACCGGGCCCACGACCGTCGCGCCCGCACGGGTCACGGTGTCGACGATCTTGCGCGCCGAGGAGTCGAGACCTGCGTGGTCGTACGACTTCAGGCGAATGCGGATCTTCTGTCCCGCCATTGTCTGCTCACTCTCTTTCTCGCGTCTTACCGCGGTGTTCCCCTTGCGGGGCACAGCGCAGGCATCGGACGCACACGGCGCTTTCGCGCCCTGGCACTTTCGTCCCGCTCTCGCGGGTTCTGCTGCACCGCTGTTCTGATGTCAATCCGGACATCGGGTGTCCGGCCGGCACTCGCACGCACGGGAGTGCATCCCGTTCGAGGAGGTGTCGGTGTGGCGTTCTGCTGCCCGCGGCCTAGGTCCTCGCGCGTCTGGCTCGAAGAGTTCGACGCCCCGCCTATGCACTGCCCTGGCAGTGATCCGGCGGCGCACAGAAGCGCACGCCGGAATGTGGAACCTGACTAGCTTAGCCGCGGGTCGACATCCCACGCAAACCCGGGCGTGTCGCGCTGGGTCGACTCCCAGGAACGACACGCCGGAGAGCGCCGGTACGGACACGACGAAGCCCCCGAGGTTTCCCCCGGGGGCTTCGTGGATCTCGAGTGGAGATCTCGCGAGGAGATCTCGATACGCCGCCTGACGGCGGCTACTCGATCTGAGCCGCCGCCGCGTCAACGCGCGCTATGCGCGCATTGACCCGGCACGGCTCACTTCAGGATCTTGGTGACGGTGCCGGCACCGACGGTGCGGCCACCCTCGCGGATGGCGTAGCCGAGGCCTTCCTCCATGGCGATCGGCTGGATGAGCTCGACCGTCATGTCGGTGGTGTCGCCGGGCATGACCATCTCGGTGCCCTCGGGCAGCGTGATGACGCCGGTGACGTCGGTGGTGCGGAAGTAGAACTGCGGGCGGTAGTTCGTGAAGAACGGGTTGTGACGCCCACCCTCGTCCTTGGAGAGGATGTAGGCGGTGCCCTCGAAGTTCGTGTGCGGGGTGACCGAACCGGGCTTCACGACGACCTGGCCGCGCTCGACGTCGTCACGCTTGGTGCCGCGCAGGAGCAGACCACAGTTCTCGCCGGCCCAGGCCTCGTCGAGCTGCTTGTGGAACATCTCGATACCGGTGACGATCGTCTTCTGCGTCGGGCGCAGACCCACGATCTCGACCTCGGAGTTGATGGCCAGGGTGCCGCGCTCGGCACGGCCGGTGACGACGGTTCCACGACCGGTGATCGTGAAGACGTCCTCGATCGGCATCAGGAACGGCTTGTCCTTGTCGCGCACCGGGTCGGGCACGTTCTCGTCGACGGCCTCCATGAGGTCGAGGACCGACTGGACCCACTTGTCGTCGCCCTCGAGCGCCTTCAGACCGGAGACCTGCACCACGGGGGCGTTGTCACCGTCGAAGTCCTGGCTCGACAGGAGCTCGCGGACCTCGAGCTCGACGAGCTCCAGGATCTCCTCGTCGTCGACCATGTCGGCCTTGTTGAGCGCGACCACCAGGTAGGGCACGCCGACCTGCTTGGCCAGCAGCACGTGCTCGCGCGTCTGGGCCATCGGGCCGTCGGTGGCGGCGACCACGAGGATCGCGCCGTCCATCTGGGCGGCACCGGTGATCATGTTCTTGATGTAGTCGGCGTGACCCGGGGCGTCCACGTGAGCGTAGTGGCGCTTCGGGGTTTCGTACTCGACGTGCGAGATGTTGATCGTGATGCCGCGCTGGCGCTCCTCGGGCGCCGAGTCGATCGACGCGAAGTCGCGCTGCACGTTGGTGGCCGACGGGTACTTGTCGGCGAGCGTCTTCGAGATCGCCGCGGTGAGCGTGGTCTTGCCGTGGTCGACGTGACCGATCGTTCCGATGTTCACGTGCGGCTTGGTCCGCTCGAACTTGGCCTTAGCCACTGGGTCCTCCTCAGGACGTCGTGTAGATCTTCCGGGCGCTGGATTGCGACCGGTCGTCTACGGGGATGGTTGTCAGTCTAATAGACGGGTCTGTATTCAGTTTGCGAGCTTCCGGGGCCGCCGTGACGGCCCCGGAAGCAGGGCTACTCGCCCTTGTTCTTCTGGATGATCTCCTCGGCCACGGCCTTGGGAACCTCGGCGTAGCTCTCGAACTCCATCGAGTACACGGCGCGGCCCGAGGTCTTCGAGCGCAGGTCGCCGATGTATCCGAACATCTCCGACAGCGGCACGCTCGCGCGCACCACCTTGACGCCGGCGGCGTCTTCCATCGACTGGATCTGTCCACGACGCGAGTTCAGGTCGCCGATGACGTCGCCCATGTACTCCTCCGGAGTACGCACCTCGACGGCCATGACCGGCTCGAGGATCACGGGGCCGGCCTTGCGGGCGGCCTCCTTGAAGCCCATCGAACCGGCGATCTTGAACGCCATCTCCGACGAGTCGACATCGTGGGATGCGCCGTCGAGGAGGGTCGCCTTCACACCGACCATCGGGTACCCGGCGAGGATACCGACGTTCATCGCGTCCTGGAAGCCCGCATCCACCGAGGGGATGTACTCGCGGGGGATGCGACCACCGGTGACCTTGTTCTCGAACTCGTAGATCTTGTCGCCCTCGACCTCCATGGGCGCGAGGCCGAACTGGATCTTGGCGAATTGACCCGAACCACCGGTCTGCTTCTTGTGGGTGTAGTCGTGCTTGTCGACGGTCTTCTTGAGCGTCTCGCGGTAGGCCACCTGGGGCTTTCCGACGTTCGCCTCGACCTTGAACTCGCGCTTCATGCGATCCACGAGGATGTCCAGGTGCAGCTCGCCCATGCCCTTGATGACGGTCTGACCGGTCTCGGCGTTGAGCTCGACGCGGAACGTCGGGTCCTCTTCGGCGAGCTTCTGGATGGCCAGCGAGAGCTTCTCCTGGTCGGCCTTCGTCTTCGGCTCGATGGCGACCTCGATGACGGGCTCCGGGAAGGTCATCGACTCGAGCACGACCTGGCTGTCGGAGTCCGAAAGGGTGTCACCGGTGGTGGTGTCCTTCAGACCGATCACGGCGTAGATGTGACCGGCGGTGACCGAGTCGACCGGGTTCTCCTTGTTGGCGTGCATCTGGAAGATCTTCCCGACGCGCTCCTTCTTGCTCTTGGTCGAGTTCACGACCGCCGAGCCGGAGTCCAGGTGTCCCGAGTAGACGCGGATGTAGGTCAGGCGACCGAAGAAGGGGTGCGAGACGACCTTGAACGCGAGGGCCGCGAAGGGCTCGTCGCGGTCGGCGTGACGCTCGATGATCTTCTCTTCGTCCTTGGGGTCGTGCGCCTCGATGGCGGGCACGTCCAGGGGCGAGGGGAGGTAGTCCACCGTCGCGTCGAGCATCGGCTGCACACCGCGGTTCTTGAACGCCGAGCCGCAGAGCACCGGGTACGCCTCGCCGGCGATGGTGAGCTTGCGGATCGCGCCCTTGATCTCCTCGGGGGTGAGCTCCTCGCCGCCGAAGTACTTCTCCAGCAGCGCGTCGTCGGACTCGGCGACGGCCTCGAGCAGCTTCTCGCGGTACTCCTCGACCTTGTCGACCATGTCTGCCGGGATCTCTTCGATCTCGTACTTGGCGCCCATGGTCACGTCGCCCTTGGCGTCGCCGGGCCACACCAGGGCGCGCTTGTAGATGAGGTCGACGACGCCGACGAAGTCGTTCTCGGCTCCGATGGGCAGCTGCAGCACGAGCGGCTTCGCCTTCAGGCGGCTGACGATCGTGTCGACGGTGAAGTAGAAGTCAGCACCCAGCTTGTCCATCTTGTTGACGAAGCAGATGCGGGGGACGTTGTACTTGTCGGCCTGACGCCACACGGTCTCCGACTGGGGCTCCACGCCCTCTTTGCCGTCGAAGACGGCGACGGCACCGTCGAGCACGCGGAGCGAGCGCTCCACCTCGACCGTGAAGTCGACGTGCCCGGGGGTGTCGATGATGTTGACCTGGTTGCCCTCCCAGAAGCACGTCACCGCAGCGGAGGTGATCGTGATGCCGCGCTCCTGCTCCTGCTCCATCCAGTCGGTGGTGGCAGCGCCGTCGTGCGTCTCGCCGATCTTGTGATTGACGCCCGTGTAGAACAGGATGCGCTCGGTCGTCGTCGTCTTGCCGGCATCGATGTGCGCCATGATGCCGATGTTGCGGACCTTCTTGAGGTCGGTGAGCACGTCTTGTGCCACGGGGTGTCCTTACGTGTAGTGACGGATGGATGCGTTTCGTCTCGCGCTGCTCGCTCAACGACCGTGGGTTCCGGTCGTTGAGCGAGCGGCGAAGCCGCGAGTCGAAACGCGGCGACGCGGAGCGCGGGTTACCAGCGGTAGTGCGCGAATGCCCGGTTCGACTCGGCCATCTTGTGGGTGTCCTCACGACGCTTGACCGCGGCACCCAGGCCGTTCGAGGCATCCAGGATCTCGTTCTGGAGGCGCTCGGTCATCGTCTTCTCACGACGACCCTTGGCGTAGCTGACGAGCCAGCGCAGCGCGAGGGTGTTCGCGCGGTGCGGCTTGACCTCGACCGGCACCTGGTAGGTCGACCCGCCGACGCGGCGGCTCTTGACCTCGAGGGTCGGACGCACGTTGTCGAGGGCCTTCTTCAGCGTGGCGACCGCGTCCTGGCCGTTCTTGGCCTCGACGCCGCGGAGGGCGTTGTACACGATCGACTCGGCGAGGGACTTCTTGCCGTCGACGAGGATCTTGTTCACCAGCTGGCTGACGATCGGTGCACCGTAGACCGGGTCGTTGACGACGGGGCGCTTCGGGGCGGGTCCCTTACGAGGCATCTAACTCAACCCTTCTTCGCGCCGTAGCGGCTACGGGCCTGCTTGCGATTCTTGACGGCCTGGGTGTCCAGGGCGCCGCGAACGATCTTGTAACGCACACCGGGGAGGTCCTTGACACGACCGCCGCGCACGAGCACCAGCGAGTGCTCCTGCAGGTTGTGGCCCTCACCGGGGATGTACGCGGTGACCTCGGTGCCGTTGCGGAGCTTGACACGGGCGACCTTGCGCATCGCCGAGTTCGGCTTCTTCGGTGTGGTGGTGTACACGCGGGTGCACACGCCCGCCTGCTGCGGGTTCGCCTTCAGCGCCGGAGCCTTGGTCTTGGCGACCTTGGGGCTGCGGCCCTTGCGAACCAACTGCTGAATGGTTGGCACGTTCTCTCTACTCTCGTTTCGCTGCGCGGGGCCGGAGCCGTCGCACAGGTGCTGCACGGTGACAGCGTTCGTGGTTTCACCACAGATCCGACGTGCAGAACAATCGTGCTGCACGCGTTGTCGGATATGCCGTGGGGGTGGCCTGTTCGCAGACCGTTCCCGGGATGAGGCGACCTCGCGGACCCGTCTGGCATGCCGAGACACGGCAGACGGCGCGCGCGGACGCACACCCGATCCATGATACGCGCTGGCACCGAGGGGGGTCAAACGAGTGTCGGATCCGCCCGCGGCCTCACAAGAGCAGAAGAAGCACCAGGGCGCCGGCGGCGAGGACCACGCCCACCCCGATCCCGGCGAGGAGCAGGAACGCCCGGCGCCGACCGCGGCGTCGCTCGCGCGAGCGGGCGGCGCGGTCCGGGGCGGGCCCTTGCGGACGACGGGCCGACGCCGGGCTGCGGCGCGCCACGAACGGCTCGGCGGTTCGCGGCGCGACCGGGTCGAAGGCGCCGTCCGGTACGGCTGCGGTGCGCACGAGCGGTCGTTCGGCCGTGATCGCGGGGTCTGCGGCGCGGGAGCCGCGCACGCGGACGGTCGTCGCGTCGGGGCGACGCCGCCGCTCGGCCGCAGGTGCCGTCGGCGCGTCGTCGATCCGTCGTCGCGCGAGCTGGGTCGGCGGCTCCGGATCCCGTCGTCGCGAGCGGGCCGTCACGTCTTCCGCGCTGTCGCCGGACCCGGCGCGCTCGCGGCGCGAGATCCGAGTCGCCTCGTCGGGATCGACGTCGTCGTGCGGATCGCCGGTCACGAGGCGGCGGCCTCCTCGAGGCGGAGCTCGGCGTCGCCGAGCAGGAAGCGGGGGGTGAGGCGGGTGACCGCACCCGGCTCCACGTCCGTCTCGTCCTCGTTGTCGGCGATGAGCACGACGCCGTTGGTCGAGTCGAGGTCGACCACGGCCCACACGTCACCGCGCAGCTCGAGCCGGGCGTGCGTCTTGGAGACGGTGCGGGTCGGGTCGCCGACGGTGATCAGCTGCGCCTGCGGGAAGGCCGCATCGACGCTCGGCCGGCGCCCGACGATCGCGACTTCCTCGCTGAGGGGGATGCGCTCCCCGTCGGGGGCCACCAGCACCCAGCCGGTGCGGCGACGTCGCGTGACGATCGTGTGGTCGGCGAGCTCCTCGTCACGGCTGACGTCGGCGAAGCGCGCGGACACCGAGGATCGAGCCGACAGCGGGGAGCCCGCCACGGGCGCTCCCACGATGGCGGAGACCCCACCGTCGTCGGGGAACGCGTCGTCGTCGGACGACGAGGGGGCGGCGGCATCGCGCGCGACGGCGGGAGCACGGGTCACGGGCGGCGGGGTGGGCGCAGCCGGCGGTGCCGGGGGGACGGCGGGCGAGGATGTCGGCTCGCCGGGCGCGGCGGGCTCGGCGTTCTCGGGCGACGCCGCCGGTTCGGCGGGCTCGGGCGGCACGGACGGTTCGACGAACTCACGCGGGGCGGGGCGCTCGGGCGGCACGGGCGGATGGGACTCGTCCACGACGGGCGCGGACGGCACGGCGGAGATCGGGGCCGGAGCCCCGGGCACGGCGTCGGTGACCTCGCCGGTGAACTCCCCCGGCACGCTGAGGTCGAAGCCGTTCCAGGCCGGGCGCGCCGTCGACCGGCGCAGCGGCGGCGGCACCTCCTCACGATCCTCGACCGCCGGCTCCGCCGCGGAATCGACCCCGGGGAGGTCGGCCGGGCGCGGTGGCGCGATGACGGGCGCGGCCGTGACGGGCGGCGGCGGGGCGGCCGCGCCACCGTCATCGTCATCGTCATCGTCATCGCCCGACGGCTTCTCATCGAGCAGGGCGCCGGGCACGGGATCGTCGACGGCCGAGTCGGTGTCGGGGTCCTCATCGAGCACTTCCGGCCACCAGTCCGCGAAAGGAGACCGCGCCTCGGACGTCTCGGCGGCCGGCGTCGATGCGGCGTCGGCCGGTGGCTGCTCCGGTGCGCGCGTGGGCGCCCAGCCGGCCAGGCCCGCCGCGGCGGGGCGCTCGCCGTCCTGACTCTCGGCCGCCTCCTCGGCGACGCCGAACGATGCGGGTGTCCCGTCGAAGCCGCGGGCGTAGACCGGGTCGGCCACATCGCCGTGGGTACGGCGTCGCGGCGCACCGGCGTCATCGGCCCCGATCCAGCGGGCGGAGCCGAAGCCCAGCACCGTCGCCCAGACCGGCGGCAGCAGCACCGCGAGCACGGTCATTCCGCCGCCGTAGCCGAACGCGCGACCCACCCGGTGAGCGGCGAGCACGAACACCACGAACACGATCACGGGACCGGCCACAGGCAGAAGGATGAGCAGCACGCTCCACCACGGGTAGCCGGCGAGCTGGAAGAGGACGCCGAGGTTGTAGACCGGCACCCAGCCCTTCCAGGCCGCTTCCCCGGACTTGCGGAACAGCGCCGACAGCGCGATGGCCGTCCACACGTAGAGCAGCACGCTGACCACGAGCGAGGTCGCCGTGACGGCGACGAGTGCGGTGGAGTCGGTGTTCATGGTGCGGTGCGCGCTCGCCGGGGCGAGCCGCGCTCCCCCCTTTCGGCGAGACGTCGGCGGCGGCCGCCCGCCGGGGCGGCCTGACGCATGAATGATCTCAGAGAAACGGATGCCGCGAGCGCGCGCCACACACCCCGCTCGGTGCGCAGCGCGCGTCGCCGCGCGTCGACGTCGCGCCAGAAGCTCTCGGCCTCGTCGGGGGTCGCGCCGCGTCCGGAGAAGGTCGCGGCATCGGCGGCCGCCGCGATCCGACCGCCGTCGGGCAGCTCCCAGAGCTCGGCCACCTCGACCCGGGTGCGGGCACCGGGCGCCTCGCGGCGGGCATCGGCGGCCGCGTCGACGATCTCGTCCCACCCGCCGGCGATCCGCTCCGCCGGCGTGGGGGCGCGGCGTCGTCCGCGCCGGCGCGCGGCCTTCGCGGCGATGACGGCCGCGAAGGGGCCGAGCAGAAGCAGCGCGATCAGGAGCACGATCGACGTCGTCCGGAGGACCGGCCACAGCCACGCCAGATCGAGCCCGGCGCGGTCCTCGTCGTCGCGGGCGGCGGCGTCATCCTGCTGGGTGGGATCCGGCGGCACGACCTCCTCGACGGCGTCGGGGCGCACGTCGGTGACGTTCTCGGGGTCACGCTGCTCGGTCGTGTCCAGGTTCGGCGAGCGCGTGTGCTGGGGCGTGGTGTCCATCGGCACCCACGCCCCGGTGGCGGTCTGCACCTCCACCCACGCGGCGAGATCGCCCGCGGTGCACACACCGTCGTCGCACACCGACGCGGAGTCGTCCTCGGACTGGAGTCGTGTGCCGACGACGACGCGGGCGGGGAAGCCCAGCTCCTCGGCGATGAGGGCCGCGGCGACGGCGAACTGCTCGTCGTCGCCGACCGCGGCGACGAAGTTGTCGGCGGCGACGGCCTGGGGGTCGGACTCGCGCTGCAGCAGGCGCGTGAACATCTGATCGATGCGAGCGAGGGAGTGGCCTGCAGCGGCGGGCTGGAACCGGTAGTCGACGAGGTCCTCGACCCACCGCGAACCCGCTTCCGGCTCGGTGAGCCCGTGGCTGAGGTATCCGCGGTCGCGCAGCAGGTCGATCAGTCCCACGAGCGCCGCACCGTCCGATCCGGTGCGGTGCTCCTCGACCCACGTGCGCAGGCTCTCCGGCGCCTCAACCGCGGGCGTCGTGCCGGGTGCGGTCATCGCCGCCGGGTCGACGGTCTCGGCCACCGAAGCGACGAGGCGATAGCCGTCACCGGCGCGAAGCCCGCCGCCGGCGGTCTGGACGCCCGCGGCGTCGTCGGCGCTGTAGTAGAACCCGTCGGCGAGGGCGCTCGCACGCTCGCCGACGAAGGCGACCTCGACGAGATCGCCGGCCGTCGGCATCCACACGCTTCCGAGATCCGCGATGCCGACCTCGAGGACGGCGCTCTCACCCGGCTCCGCCGCACGGGTGGACGGAACGCGCACGAAGCGCGTCTCCGGCTCGGTGCGGTAGACCTCACCGTCGTACCCGTCGAGGGTGGCGATGCGGATGCGGTCGACCTCACCCTCTTCGACGTCGACGGTGAAGAGCACGTCGTCGTAGCGCTCGTCGTCGAACGAGGCCCGATATGCCGCGAGCGGACTGATCTCGGCGGACAGGTCGATCTCGGGTGCGGTGAGGCTGCGCAGCACGTCGCGGTTCAGCCCCTGCGCGCCGAGCGGGACGACCGCGACGGCGACGATCACGGCGAGGGTGAGCATCCCGGCGGCCGTCCAGGCCCGTGCCGCAGATCCGCTGGCGGCGCGGCGCGTCACGCGCGCTCGACCGGCACGCTCGAGGGCGCCGGCACGCTGGGCGCGCCCGCGCCAGACGAGCCACAGCAGCGCGGCCGTGAGAGCCGACGCCCCCACCGCGGTCTCCACGGGAGCCGGCAGCGCGACCGGGCCCATCACGAGGGTCTCGCTCACGGTCGTGCGCCCGAAGAGCAGGCCGAATCCGACCATCGCCAGCCCGACGGGCACGGCGGCGTACGCGCGTGCATCGCGCCGCCAGGACAGCAGCAGCATCGCGCACGTTCCGCCGAGGAAGACCACCAGCGCCGGCACCAGCAGGTTGCGGTACGACCCTACGGGCAGATCGACGGTCAGCAGGTCCTTCCACCCGAACACGGCTCCGGTGAGGACATCACCGAACGCGAGCGGCAACTGGGCGATATCGGACAGCCGCGTCGGAGCGGCGACGACGACGCCGACCGCGAACAGGGCACCGATCAGGATCGCCGCGACGATCCATCCGCCCCACCCGAACCGCTGCGCGCACACCGCCACGGCGGCGCCGATCGCGGCTCCGGCGGCGACGACCACGAGGAAGTGCGGTGCCGCGTACACCGGCCAAGCCGCGGTCGCGGCGATCACGACGATCGCGAGCGTGAAGGCGGCGCCCGCGAGGAATCGTCCCGGACCGCCGACCGGCTGCCGTGCCGGGCGCGCCGCGGCGCTCGAGCCGCTCACGCGGTCGCCCCGCGGACGAGGAGGCCGGCGAGGTCGTCGATCGTGCCGACGGTGAGCACCGTCATGCCGCTGACGGCCTGCATGCGCGGGTGCGCCCGTTCGTCGCAGCGCACCCCGACGACCGTCGCATCGGCGGGGAAGTGCAGCGCGGCCTGACGCAGGCGCGACAGCGGCACGCGGGAACCGGTCACCACGAACGCGATCGACAGGCGCTCGCCCGACTCCCCCGCCACACGGCACACCTCGCCGACCGGCATCGTCGTCTCGAGAAGGTCGATCCCGCTGAAGCCGTCGAGCATCCCACGCGGGGACACCGCCGGCACGCGCTGCACGGCGCGCAGGCGACCGCGGATCACCCGCGGCACGTCGCCGCCGGCCACGATGTCGACCTCCCGCGCGTCACGGACCGCCCGCAGGCCGATGGAGGCCGCGCACGAGACGGCGAGCTCGAACTCGTCGGCATCGGCGTATTCGTCCTGCGCGATCGCGAGGATGACGGCCATGCGCGATCGCCGGGTCTCCTCGTACTGCCGCACCATGAGCCGCCCGGTCTTGGCGGTGGACTTCCAGTGCACCTGCCGGCGACTGTCGCCCGGCGCGTATTCGCGGATGGCGTGGAAGGCCATGTCGGCATCCACGAGCCGCCGCGTCGGGAAACCCTCGAGGTCGCGGATGAGCCCGGCGCTCGTGGACGGGAGGGCCACGGTGCGCGGATGCACGTACAGGTCGTGCACGTCGGGGAAGGCGTGTTCGCGTCGCAGCAGGCCGAGGGGGTCCGCCCGCACGGTCGTGGCGGGCCCGACCGAGACGATCCCGCGGCGCAGGTCGGGAAGCTCCAGCGGGTCGTCCACCGCGTGACCGGGCCGCAGCAGCGGCACCTCCACCTCGACCAGGCCCTCCCCCACGGGGATGTCCAGGCGCCCGGGGAGCGTCGTACGCGGGCCGGTGTTGCGCACGCCGATCGCGCCGGCGACGGCCGATCCCGCGACGGCGCGCTCGTGCGCGAGGGAGAGATCCACGGCGTAGGAGCGCGCCCCGAAGAGGAACGGCACGGCCGTCGCGAGCAGCACGAGCGCGATGACGGCGGCCACCAGCCATTCCACCCACCCGAAGACGAGGCCGAAGACCAGGCCGACGGTCGCGGCGACGACCACGAGCACGCCCGCCGGACGCACGGTGCGCGCGGACCACCGCGCCGCCTGGGCGACGGCCGCCACGACCACGCGGGTCACGCGCGTGAGCCCCACGACCGCACCGACGAGCGCCCGATCGCGTCGCGTGCCCGACACGTGCGTGCCGGTCGCGCCGAACGTCGTCGACCCGCCGGCGGTGTCGCCGCGGGTGGATGTGCGGGTCAGTCGGGAGTCGGTGGGCGTCATACCGCCTCGCGTCGCGTGGGCGGTTCGACATCCAGCAGCACCTGGCCGACCACGGCTTCCGGGGTGACACCGTCGAACTCGGCCTCGGCGTGCAGGATCAGGCGATGCGCGAGCACCGGCACGGCGAGCGCCTTGACGTCGTCGGGCGTGACGAAGGTGCGCCCCTGCGCGGCGGCGCGTGCGCGGGACGCGCGCGTGAGGGCGAGGGCCCCGCGGATGCTCACGCCCAGGCGCACCTCGTCGGCCGAGCGCGTCGCGTCCACGAGGCGTGCGATGTAGTCGAGCACGAGAGCGTCGGCGTACACGGTGGCGGCCAGGTCGGCCATGCCGACCAGCGCCTGGGGGGTGATGATCGGGTGGAGCTCTTCGGTGGCGATGGCCGCGCCGTCGAGGATGCGCACCGTGGCAGCGTGGTCGGGGTAGCCGAGCGAGGTGCGCATGAGGAAGCGGTCCAGCTGGGCTTCCGGAAGCCGGTAGGTGCCGGCCTGCTCGACCGGGTTCTGGGTCGCCAGCACCAGGAACGGCACCCCCACGGCACGGCTCACGCCGTCGATGGTGACGTGCCCCTCCTCCATGACCTCCAGGAGCGCCGCCTGCGTCTTCGGGCTCGCACGGTTGATCTCGTCGGCGAGCACGATGTTGGCGAAGATCGGTCCCGCGTGGAACTCGAACACGCCCTGCTTCTGGTCGTACACGCTGATGCCGGTGATGTCGCCGGGAAGCAGGTCCGGCGTGAACTGGATGCGCGTGTTGGTGCCCTGCACCGACTGCGCGATGGCGCGGGCGAGCGAGGTCTTGCCGGTACCGGGCACATCCTCCAGCAGCACGTGTCCGTCGCTGAGCATCGCGGTGAGCACCAGTTCGACCACGTGGCGCTTGCCCAGCACCGCGCGCTCGACGTTGTCGGCGATCTGCGCGAAGGTCTGGGCGAACCAGGTGGCCTGTTCCTGCGTGATGGTCATCGTTCCTCGTTCGTTCGGGCCTCAGCCGGCCGGGGGCTCCGACGGCGCTTCGCCGGGCTGACAGGTCGCGGCGAAGGTCGTCTGGGCGTTGCGGAGTCCCCATCCCTGCGCGCTCCAGTCCACCGTCACCGAGATGCCTTCGACGTACGCCGCGCCGACCGGCACCTGCCAGGTTCCCGCCTCGTGCGGCAGCGGATTGTTCTCGGCGTCGAAGTAGCGCAGCGATCCGTTGCCGAAGGTGATCGCGGCCGTGCCGCCGCCCGGGGCGTTCGACGACGAGCTCGTGCGCTGGAGCGTGCCGCCGCCGACACAAGAGGTCACCGACCATGTCGCCTGCACCTGGTAAGGCGCACTCCCCGCGCGCGACGTGACGCCCGCCCAGTCTGTGGTCGGGCCGCGCCATTGGTGCACGTAGCGCACCCGGATGCCCGGGTCGCCGTCGAAGACGCTCGTCGGCGGACCGCCGGAGAACTCGGCCGCGTTGAAGCGCGGCGGGTCCTCGTCGGAGGTGGGCAGATCGCGGATGCGCCACTCGGCGCGATTGGAGGTGACGTCGGGGCGGGCGTCGACGACGAAGGTGTACCCCCGCGGCGCGTCGTCGTCCTGCACGGCGTACACCGCCTTGGTGACGGTGACCTCGCCGAAGGACCGCCCGCCGTACGTCGAGGTCACGCACATGTCGTAGGAGTACTCCTCGCCGTCGTCCACCTCGAATTCCGCGCGGGCGCCGTCGTCGTCGGGCCGGCAGAACCTGCCCGCCTCGACGATGTCGTACCGCAGACTCGACCCCTGGCCGTTGACGGTCGCGCTGCCGGTGGCGACGATCGTGGCCGTGCCATCGCCATTGTTGGTCGCCGTCAGCGTCAGCTGGGCGTTCCGCGGCGCGCCGACGCCGTTCGCGGCGACCGTCACCGACGAGCCGGATGCGCTGCCGCCGAGGCCGGGCGGCACGTCGAAGCGCGACAGCGGGGTGACCGTGACCGTGGATGCGGCGTTCGTGCCGATGCGGTACTCCGGCACGGTGACGCGCGTGTCCCATCGCGACACGGACACGGTCGACTCGTCGCCGGACGGGCTCGTGAGGCGCAGACTGCCGGTCTCGGCGGTGTCGATGCCGGTGATCTCCAGCCGGATGACACCACCCTCGCCCGACGCGGTGGCGACCGGAGCCGCGGAGACGGCGTCGGGCGCCGGCGGCGGGTCGTAGGCCCACGCGGTCGTTCCCACCGCGCTGCGGGACTCGCCGACGCCGTTGACCGCGCGCGCCTCGTAGACCCGCTGCTCGCCGTTGGGCGCGGAGATCGCCGGGCACGTGCCATCGGCCCCGCACCGCGCCACCACCTGACCACCGCTTCGGATGACGAAGCCCGTGAGCGAGGGGTAGGCCTGTCGGGCGGCGCCCGGATCGACGCGCAGGGTGATGCGACCGTCCGCATACGCGGTCTGCGTCACCGACGCCGGCGCCCGAGGGTATCCCTGCAGATCCAGCAGCAGCGCGCCGTTGCGCTCACCCGCCGACACGCGCCCCTGAGCGTCGCGAACCGCGAAAGACGCCGAGCACGTGGCGCCGGGAGCGTCGCTCGACCACGACGCGACCACACTCGAGGCATCCGCGACCGCGAAGGTGACGCCCGTGCACGCGCCCGTCGGGGCGACGCCCACGACCTCGAGCGGCGTGCCCGGCAGGGGGTTGACCTCTCCCCCGGCGCCCACGACGTCGATCGTGCACTGCCCGCCGGAGGCCTGCGAGCACTGCTGCGTCACCGACCCGCCGCGGGGAAGCGTGGAAGGCGCCGCCCCGACCCGCAGCAGCAGGCGCGCCGACGCCACGCCCGGGTGGCTCGTGACCGACACCACCACGGCTTCCTGGCCGCCGGGCACCGCATCGTCGGCGCCCGTGATCGACAGCGTCGACCCCGACAGGGCGATCTCGAAGGCCCGACCCTCGCTGGAGACGGCGTACGAGATGCCGGCCCAGTCCTCGCGCAGCTGCCACGAGGTCATCTCGCGCAGGTCGAACGCCTCGGTCTCGCCGGGGCCGACCGTGAGCGACGCCGGGGCGAGCTCCGGCTGCGGGTCGAGGGCGACGATGGTGATGGGGACCGAGAGGTAGGTCCACTCCTGCTGGCCGACCATCCGGACCGGCACCTGGCACGCATCGGAGAAGGGGGCACCGGCACCCGCGTCGTACGTCACCTCGGTCCCCGACGCCGCCCGGCAGGCCGCCTCGGCCCGCGCACCGGCGGCGCGCACGTCGTCGCCCACCTCGAGCGAGGCGCCGCGCGGGAGCGCGACGTGATCGGCGAGATCGAACGTGACCGACTCCAGCTCGGTCACCTCCGGCGCCGGCACTCCGGCGCGCAGCGCCAGCTCGATGTCGTCGTCGCCGGGCACCCGCAGGAACGCGTAGGTGGTGACCTCCCCCGAGGCGCCCTCGCCCGTGACCGAGAACGGGATGATGCGGGTGCGCTCCGGGAGCTCGCCCCGAAGGGACGCCCCCTCCACCTCGACGTCATCGACCTCGCCCCAGAGACCGACCTCGAGCTCGCCGACGTCGCCGCCGGACCAGACGGTCTTCCCCGCGAGCACATCCACCCCGTCGGCGAAGTCGTCACGGGTCTCGACGGTGAGCACCGTGTCGTCGACGACCGGGTAGTCGGGCACGGCGTCGCGCACGACCTTGACCACGACCAGGCCCCGACCGGTGTTTCCCGACGACGAGGCCACGTCGTAGAGGAACGACATCGTGCCGACCTGCTCGCCCGCCTCGACGACGAGCGTGCGCTCTCCCGCGACATCCACCAGCGCGTCCAGCCGCGTGTACTCGGGGTTGATCGATCCGTCGGCCAGCGCCGTGGGCTGATCCGGGCGCACGGCGGTGACCTCCAGCTCCCCCCCGGTGGGGTCGATGTCGTTCGCGACGGGATCCACGCGCACGACGTTCTGGGCGCCGACCTGCACCTGCACGTAGTCGGTGAACGTGATCGGGCTCGGATTGGCCTCCGAGTCGAGCACGCCCACGCGCACGGTTCCCTCGCCGGTCTCGCCGAACTCGTCCACGACCCGGTAGCGGAACTCGTCCTGCCCGCTGTCGCCGGCGACGCTGGAGTACACCAGCGCCGTGCCGTCGGCCGAGACGGTCGCCACACCCGACGCCGGCTGCGCGATGACCGCATCGAGCCGCACGACGTCGCCGTCCGGATCCATCCCGAAGCCGTCGAAGGCGATGCGGGTGCTCTCGCCGCTGAGCACCCGGGCTTCGAGCGTGTCGGCCGACGGGGCCCGGTTGGCGTCGGAGTCGAGCACCTCGATGCGCACCGTCGCGGTGTCCTCGAGGCTCGGCGCGCCCGTGAGATAGGCGGCGTACTCCACGGTGTAGCTGCCGGGTTCGTCCGGCGCCAAGTATCGCAGGCGATCGGCGGAGGCGAAGGCCAGGGCGTCACCGGTCGACGACACGACCGACGCCGGATTCAACACCGGACGCCCGCCCGAGGGGGCGACGTCGTTCTCGAGCACGGGGATGTCCACCTGCGCGCCCGTGCGCACGACGACGGCGTCATCCACCGCGATCGGGGCCAGTTCCGGCGCGGGCGGCAGCAGGTAGACGGTGGCCTCGCCTCTGACTGAGGCGCCGCCGTCCTGGGTGCCGTCGCTCACCGTATAGGTCACGGTGCCCAGCCGGCCCGCTTCGCCCGTGGCCGTCGTTCCGGAGACGCGCAGATAGTTCTGTCCGACGCCGTCGACGCTGAGGCTCGCCCCCTCGTCGGGGCGCGCCTCGACGTCGCTGAGCAGCAGCACCCGGCGCGTGGGGTTGGACACCGCCGCGAAGACGTCGAGGGTCGCATCCTCCTGCGGGTGGACGAACGCGACGACCGGAGCGGTCGCGAGATCGGCCGGCGCGTCGGCGGCGAGCAGGGTGATGCGCGCCGTGGCGGTGGCGGAGCTGTCGCCGTCGGTGACCGTGTAATCCACCCGGTAGGTGCCGGGCTCCTCGGCGGCCACGTCGAACGTCGTGGACCCGCCGACGACGGTCGCCGTGGCTGCGGCGTCGTCGAGCACGCGCACCGACTCGAGCGAGATGGCCCCGGCCGTGCCGGTCACGTGGTCGATCACGTCGACGCTCGTCGCGGCGTCGATCGAGTCGATCACCGCGAAGGACTGCGCCGCCAGGAGCGGCTGCGGCGAGACGCGCACCATGAGCGACTTCGCGGCCGTGGCCCCCGCCGTGTCGGCGACGGTCACGATCAGTTCGATGAGCTCCTCCGTGCCGCCGCCGTCGTCGTCGTGCTGGTAGACGACCTCTCCGGCGGGTGTCGCCGCGACGTTGCCGACGCCGCTCGGGTTCTCCACCGACAGCAGCAGCAGCGGATCGCCCTCGGGGTCGACCCATCCCGGCAGCACCGGGACGGTGACCGTGCCGCCTCGCGCGACCTCCGGGGCGGGCCACGTCACCAGGCACCCCTCGACCCCGCACCAGCGCGGCGCGGTCTGCGCCTCGGGCGCTGCCACGGTGAGCGTCACGGTGGCAGGTTCGGATGCGAGCCCGTCGTCGGCGGTCCCGTCGGTCACGGCGTACGAGAACGTCGCCGAGCCGCTCGCGCCGGGCTCGGTCTGCACCGTGAGCCGTTGCCCGTCGTCGGTGATGCCGACGACGCCGAAGGCGGGGTCGAGCCCCGTGACCGACGCGGCGGCGATCGCGAGCACGTCCTCATTCGGGTCGTGGTCGTTCAGCAGCACCGGCAGGGCCGTCAGCGCACCCGCGCGCACGCCGAACGCATCGGGCTCTGCGATCGGCGGGCGGGGGTCGACCTGCACCGCGAGCTGCTCGTCGCTCGGCTCGGCATCCGGATTCACCCGGTCATCGAGCGCCCAGTTCTGACTCGACGCGACCAGCCCGCCGTCGGGAACGGTCCACACCCATCCGCTGCGGGTCTCGTTGAGGATCACCGCCCCCTGCCCCACGACGAATTCCGGCCGCCGCTGCTCCCCGAGCGTCTCGCCGGCGTAGTCGAGCGGCGTCTCGCCGTCGGCGGAACTCCAGAGCAGACCGCCCGCGGTCCCCTGCGGCAGCCACGCGGCGTACACCTCGCCATCGACGGTCACCGGCTCGGCGGGCAGGCCGAGCACCGACGTGCCGGCGCGCTCCGTGTCGGGGGCGGATCCGTCGACGGGGATGCGCACGAGCGCCGTCTCGTCGGCGACGTAGACGGAGTCGCCCTCGGCCGCGGCGCGTCCGACCACCACGGAGCCTGCCACGTCGACCGTGACCGGCTCGGCCACGCCCTGTCGCCACACCGTTCCGGTGTCGGCATCGACGAGCACCCACGACTCCCCCGCTGCCGTCATCAGCGGCTGCGCGAGGTCGCCGGCGTCGATCGGGTCGCGGACTTCGGACCGGCCCGCGGGGATGTCCCACCGCAGCACCGACCCGTCGCCGGCGGAGTAGGCGAACAGGGTGCCGTCGTCGGCGACGGCGATCGCGTCGGCGGTGTAGGGCGCATCGTCATCGCCCGCCGCGAACGGGTCGAGCTGCACCGCGTCGCCTGCGATCTCGCCCGCGAACACGGTGCCGGCGTCGGTGAGATAGGCGACGTAGTCTCCGGCGGTGGAAACGACCGTCGTGCCGGCCGGAGTCGACGGCGACGCCCGCACCGTCTCGTCGTCCAGATCGACCGGCTGTGCGCCGTCGATGGGCGTGACCTTCGACCAGCTGTCGGTGAACAGGAACGCCCCGCCGGCGTTCTGGGTGACCTCGCTCGGATTCGACACGGTGCGCACCGTGTCCAGTTCGCCGATCGCGGTGTTCACGCGGGCGTAGCGCGACCCCTCGCCCGTCTGCAGCGCCCACACGGACGCGTCGACCTCGGGGGTCTCCTGCGCGTCCAGACCCGGCCAGACGATGCCGGCCGTGAGCACGACGCCCGCGGCGGCGACGCCCGCGACGATGCCGACCAGAGTGCGGCGCCGCACGTCAGATCACCCCCGCGATCAGCAAGGATGCGACGACGCCGACCGCGCCCACGAGCGCCGCCACCGCGACGGCCCACGGCAGCATCCGCTGTCGGGCCCGCTCGGGCGACGTGAACTCGGTGTCCTCATCGCGTGCGAGCGAGGCGACGCCCGTGCGCGGCGCGGTCTTGCGGCGCACCTCCCGCTCGATGCGCGACCGGGCCGGCCCGCGCAGCGCGCTGTCGGCGAAGTCGATCGGGTCAGCGCCCGGCGCCCACTCCGACGCCGGGACCTCCAGCGGCGTCGGCGACACCCCGAGCGATTCCTGCACCGACTGCAGCGCCTCGGCGAACTCACGCGCCGAGGCATATCGCTGTGCCGGAATACGACTCATCGACCGCGCGAGCACGTCTTGCAGCGCATCCGGAACATCGGTGCGCGGGATGGGCGTGTACGACGCTCGGGCGATGCGACGGCGCAGCAGATCCTTGGAGTTCTGGCCGCGTTCACGACGTTCGAAGGGGCTGCGGCCGGCCAGCAGCGAGTAGACGGTGGCGCCCAGACTCCAGACCTCGCTCGAGATCGTGCCGGCCGTCTCCTCCGCGACCACCTCCGGCGCCGACCACGGAATCGACATCGCGAGCACCTCGTCGGCCTGCGTGCCGATGAGCGACGACGAGATGCCGAAGTCGGCCAGCACCGGGGTGCCGAAGGTCGTGACCAGGATGTTGCTGGGCTTCACGTCGCGGTGCACCAGCCCCGCGCGGTGGGCCGATTCCAACGCGGAGGCCATCCGCACCCCGATCGAGAGCACCTCGGTCACCGGCATCCGCTCGACGCGGTAGCGCTGCGACAGCGACCCGGGGCAGAACTCCATCACGATGAACGGCCTGCCGTCGGCGGAGATGCCCGCCTGGTACACGGTCACGATCGACGGATGCGCCGACAGCCGCGCGAGCACGTCGGCCTCGGCGTTGAACATGCGGCGCAGGTCTGCTTCTCGCACGTCGCTCGGCAGCACCTTGACCGCGACGTCGCGCCGGGGCATGTCCTGCTCGTAGAGGAAGACGTCGGCGAAGCCGCCCGAGCCGAGGGGACGGATGTAGGCGAGCCCCGGGAGTATCGGCGGCGCAGAAGGCAGGCGTGCGGCCACCGTTCCTCCCCCTGTTGCCCTGGCGCAAGCCCGCCCATGCTAACAAGCAGACCTGCTCGCACCGCGCATCCCGCCTCGGCGCAGGGCTCAACCCGCCCGACGCAGGGCTCAGGTCAGCGGCGGCGGATCGTCGAAGGGGGCGTCGAGGGAGCGGGTGAGCTCCTCGAGCATCGCGGCGATCTGCGGCTCGACGAGCTCGGCGACGGCCGCCTGGATGCGCAACCGGTGGTGCAGGAGGATCGAGCACACCTCTCGGCCCACCATGTTCGCGTAGTCGTCGGCCAGCCCGACCTCCTGGCGCAGCGCCGCCTTCGCCTCGTCCGTCAGCGGCGGCAGCGCCGGAACGTCGGCGTCGGCCTCCTCCGCGAGCCCGGCGATGGTGAAGAGGAAGGGCGCCCCGGGCACCGGATCCGGGTCGAGCGGCAATCCCTCGAACTCGGGGTCGAGGTCTTCGGCGGGCCGGTAGCTGCGGGCGCGGTTGCGTGCGGCCTGCTGGTCGAGCTCCGCCTGCAGCATGGGGAGGTTCCGCGCGGTGTAGTCGGCGACGGTGTGGTCGACGATCGTCTTGACCCGGGTGGAGAGGCCGTGCTGCACGCCGTGGGGCACGTCCGCACCGAGGCCGGCCGCAGACAGCACCGGAGATCCGAAGCAGCGCCGACACGGCGCGACGCGGCCGCGGTGGGTCGCCGGCTCCCAGCGGGGCAGCCAGCGCAGCCAGGCGTCCACCGCCTGGCTCACCTGCGTCTCGAGCGACCGCTCCACCCCTCCACGGTAGCCGTCCGTCCCCGATCCGACGGGGTTTGCGCCCTCCGGATTCATGCGTCGTCCTCGTCCTCCCACGACCAGTGGGGGCGGGATGCGCGCGTGCGCACGAGCGCGATACCCGCCCACGCCGCCCCGAGCGCCGCGGCGATGATGACGAGCCCGAACCAGGTCGTGGCCACGCGACCGGCCACCGCCGACGCCGCCCCGAGTCCCGACCCGGTGATCACCAGCGTGATCCACATGCCGGCGAGATAGGCGAGCCCCGTTGCGGCGGCGATCCACAGCGACGACATGTACGAGGGATGCGGTCGGCGCACGACGGTCAGCAGCGTCAGAGCGAATGCGGCGATCGACGCGGCGACGGCCACCGCCCCGGGCGCCTGACCGAGGCCGGGCATCGCGATCACGGACTCGTCGGTGACCAGGCTCGTCATGCCGAGCCCGAAGATGAGCAGCGCGAGGTCGCCGACGGTGGCGAAGACGACGGCGACGCCCGGTCGCACGGGTCCCCCGCCGGAGGCGGAGGGGTCCGGTGCGCCGGGCGTCGCGGTCACGGTCTTACGGGCGGACCAGTTGGGGTCCCGCCTCGAGGGTGCGCTCGTACTCGCGCTGCGCCTCGGTGTTGAGCTCGGTGACGCGCTTGCCGCGCGATGCGACCCACGCGCCGTACCAGATGGTCAGTTCGCGGCCGAGGACGAAGGCGACGATCGCCAGCGGGGCGAGCACCTGCTCCTCGACGAGGGCCGCGCCCTCACGGGCGGTCAGCAGCCAGAACGGCGCCTGGAAGAGCTGCCCGAGGATGTGACCGCCGTAGGACGCCAGACCCACCAGCAGGCCGAAGATCACCCACGCACCCCACCGACCGCGGTTGATGATGGCGCCCAGCAGCCAGAACGACAGGAAGAAGACGACGACAGGCACCCACAGGGATGCCGTGGCGAGCGCCTCGAGCGCATCGGTGCCGATCGTCTCGGCGGTGACCGACCCCTCGATGGCGCCGAAACCGAGCCACGCCGCGAGGTACAGCACGGCGAAGGTGAGAGCGGCGAGCACGCCGATGGCGCCGGCGGCGGCACGGTTCCCGCGCGGGCGGGGGGCTTCGGGTGCCTGAACGAAGATCGGCTGCGGGCTGGCGGCGGGCGCGACGTAGGCGGGTTCCGCGTGGGCGGGTCCGGCGTCCGCCGGCTGGGCGGCGGGCTCCTCGGCCCACGAGGGGACGTCGTAGGTCCGCTCGGTGTACGACGGCTCGTCGGCGGCGACGACCGTCTCATCGACGGGCGCGTCATAGGCCGTGGCGGCGGGCTCGTCCGAGACCGGCTCGCGGGTCACCGGCTCGGCGGTCTCCGTCGATGTCGGCTCGGCGGCGGGCTCCTGGGGATCGGGGTCGGCGGCGGCCTGCGCGGCGGCTTCCTCGCGACGGGCGGCCTCGGCGTCGGCGAGACCGGCGTTGGCCTGTCCGACCACGTCATCCACCGGGCCGGGCTCTTCGACCGGCTCCCCGTACGACGACTTGGGGTCACTCATCGTGATCGCACTCCTCACGCGGGGACGATCCCCGCAGTTGCGAAGATATCGCGGGGATGCGCGTGGGGCCCGCAGGCGTGCCGGGCGTTGCGGCACCGGATTCGTCCCGGATGCCTCCCACGCGTCACGGCATCGGATTAGGGTGTCATCATGCTGCGCCGCCACGCTTCCCGCGCCGCCCTGGCGGCGGCATCCGTGCTGGTCGCCGCCGCCCTCGCCGGGTGCGCTCCGGACCCGGCCGACACGCCGACGCCCGATCCGACCGTCAGCGCGAAAGACCCGTCCGGCCTGCCGTCGCCGATCGAGTCGATGACGCCCGGCGCGACCCCGACACCGACGGTCGAGCCCGCCGCGGCGGTGCCGAGCGACTGCGAGTCCCTGCTGAACGACGAGGTGCGTGCGCAGCTGTACGGCATCCCGCTGAACGACCCCGCGTTCGGGCCGAGCGGCGTACAGGCCGACGGGTCGCTCATCTGCATCTGGGGCGACCCGGCGGCGGATACGACGAGCCTCGTCACGACCATCGAGACTCTCTCGCGCGACCCCGCCCTCGAGCAGCTCAACGCGCTCGTCGAAGACGAGGGGTTCACGTGCTACACCCCCGACGGGGGCACGCGGTGCGAGAAGACGTGGGACAACCCGGACTATCCGGTCACCGATGGGCGCACCCTGTTCTGGCGTGCCGACCTGATGATCGACACCCGGTACTCCAACCTCGCCCCGACCGGCTACACCTCCTCGGTGATCACCTCGATCTGGGGCGAGGACTAACCCCAGACCTGGTCGGCGACCCGCGCGGCGTAGTCCTCGGGATGCCACGCGCTCTCCCGGCTCGCCACCCACACCCCGTCACGGATGCGGTGCACTTCGACCTCGCCGGATGCGGTGCGCGAGCACGTGAGCGACGTCTCGGTGGTGTCGCACGTGAAGCCCTGTCCGCGCAGGGCCGCGTCGGCGACGGTCACCGCGTCGTCGGCGACGGTCGCGAGCGTCGTCGTGATGGTGCCGTACTCCGAGCGCCATCCGCACGTGACGGCCACGACGGGTGCCAGCAGATCGTTCAGCCCCTCCACCGCCGTGACGGGCGCGGCGCCGGTCTGCGACAGCAGGGCGTCCGGACTCCACACGAGCTCGGCCCACAGGTCGTCGGCGTAGAGCGCGCGGCAGTCGATGTCGGAGAAGTCCTCGGCCGTGATGACCTCGGCAGGGGGCACCGTCGGCTCGGCCTGCACGTTCTGAGCACTGCCGAACCGGAGGGCATCGCCGATGAATCCCACGACGCCGGGAACCTGCGGGGCGGCGAGCCACCCGAGCGCACCGACCACGGCGAGGCAGATCATCCCGATGGGTACGGCGAGCCACAGGCTCCGTCCGCCCGTGCGCGCCATCCGTCGACCCCTTCCGTCGCGCCTTCCACCGTACGTCGGAACGACGACGGGCCCCGGCATTGCCGGGGCCCGTCGTCGTTCGTGGATTCAGCTCAGTTGTAGTTGCCGCTGAAGTCGTCCGTGGAGAAGCTGTCGAAGTCGACGTAGCTCAGGTCGGTGTCGCTGTAGGCACCGTCCGACGCGAAGATACGGTTGGGGTACCGCTCGCTCTTCGCCTCTTCGGTGGCCTCGACCGTCACGTTGCGGTACTTCGCGAGCCCCGTGCCGGCCGGGATCAGCTTTCCGATGATCACGTTCTCCTTCAGGCCCACCAGCGGGTCGCTCTTGCCCTCCATCGCAGCCTGCGTCAGCACGCGCGTCGTCTCCTGGAACGACGCGGCCGACAGCCACGACTCGGTCGCGAGCGACGCCTTGGTGATACCCATGAGCTCCGGGCGGCCCGAAGCGGGACGCTGACCCTGGGTCACGGCCTCACGGTTGATCTGCTGGTACCGCTTGAAGTCGACCATCTCACCGGGCAGCAGCGGGGTGTCGCCGTGGTCGACCACGGTGACCTTCCGCAGCATCTGGCGCACGATGACCTCGATGTGCTTGTCGTGGATCGGCACACCCTGCGAGCGGTACACGCCCTGCACGCCGCCGACGAGGTACTTCTGCACCTCGCGGGCACCCTGCACGCGCATGATCTCCTTCGGGTCGAGCGTGCCGACCTGGAGGGGCTGACCGACGGTGACATGCTGGCCGTCTTCGACGAGCAGCGTCGCGCGCTTGAGCACCGGGTAGACGTGCGGCTCGTCGCCGTTGTCGGGCGTGAGGATGACCTTCTTGCTCTTCTCGGTCTCGTCGATCGTGATGCGTCCGTCGGACTCGGCGATCGGCGAGGCACCCTTCGGGGTACGCGCCTCGAACAGCTCCTGCACGCGGGGCAGACCCTGCGTGATGTCATCCGCCGACGCCGAACCACCCGTGTGGAAGGTGCGCATCGTCAGCTGGGTACCGGGCTCACCGATCGACTGGGCCGCGATGATGCCGACGGCCTCGCCGATGTCCACCAGCGAGCCGGTGGCCAGCGAACGGCCGTAGCACTGCGCGCAGACACCGACCGCGGAATCGCAGGTCAGCACCGAGCGCACCTTGATGCTCTCGACACCGGCCGCGATGAGCTGGTTGATCTCGGGGTCGCCGACATCCGAACCCGCCTCGAGCACGACCGCGCCCTTCGCATCGACCGCGTCGACGGCCAGGGTGCGGGCGAACACCGAGTTCTCGACGTTCGGGTCGCGCACGAGCTCGCCGTCGGAATCGGCGGCTGCGATGACGAACTCCAGACCCTTGTTCGTGCCGCAGTCCTCTTCGCGGATGATGACATCCTGCGAGACGTCGACGAGGCGACGCGTGAGGTAACCGGAGTCCGCGGTGCGGAGGGCGGTGTCGGCCAGGCCCTTGCGGGCACCGTGCGTGGCGATGAAGTACTCCGCCACCGACAGGCCCTCGCGGTACGAGGAGATGATCGGGCGCGGGATGATCTCACCCTTGGGGTTGTTCACCAGGCCACGCATACCCGCGATATTGCGGATCTGCAGCCAGTTACCACGTGCACCCGAGGACACCATGCGGTTGATGGTGTTGCTCTCCGGGAAGTGCGCGCGCATCGCCTTCTGCACCTCGTCGGTCGCCTCGGTCCAGATCTGGATGAGCTCCTGACGACGCTCGGCGTCGGTGATGAGGCCCTTCTCGAACTGCGACTGCGCCTTGGCGGCCTGCTTCTCGTGCTTGGCGACGATCTCGCGCTTCTCCGGCGGGGTGAGGATGTCGCTCAGCGCGACCGTCACACCCGAACGCGTGGCCCAGTAGAAGCCGGCGTCCTTGATGCGGTCGAGGGTCGCGGCGACCTCCACCTTGGGGTACTCCTCGGCGAGCTTGTTCACGATCTGCGACAGCTTGCCCTTGTCGGCCTGCTCGCGCACGAACGGGTAGCCCTTGGGCAGGGCGTCGTTGAAGATCGCCTGGCCGAGCGAGGCATCCAGCAGCCCGTGACGGTCGTAGCCCTCGGGCGCTTCGCCCTCGAGGAACGTCAGCCCCGGAACCCGGATGCGCACCTTGGCCTGCAGGTCGAGGGTGCCCTCGTCCTTGGCCATGATCGCCTCGGAGACCGAGCCGAAGACGCGGCCTTCGCCGGTCGCACCCTCGATGACCGTGGTCAGGTGGTGCAGACCGATGATCATGTCCTGCGAGGGCAGGGTCACCGGGCGACCGTCCGACGGCTTCAGGATGTTGTTCGACGCGAGCATCAGCACGCGGGCCTCGGCCTGCGCCTCGACCGACAGCGGCAGGTGCACGGCCATCTGGTCGCCGTCGAAGTCGGCGTTGAACGCCGCGCACACGAGCGGGTGGAGCTGGATGGCCTTGCCCTCGACGAGCTGCGGCTCGAAGGCCTGGATGCCGAGGCGGTGCAGCGTGGGGGCACGGTTCAGCAGAACCGGACGCTCACGGATGATCTCCTCGAGCACGTCCCAGACCTCGGGGCGGTAGCGCTCGACGGCACGCTTGGCGGCCTTGATGTTCTGCGAGTGACCGAGGTCGATCAGGCGCTTGATGACGAACGGCTTGAACAGCTCCAGCGCCATCTGCTTGGGCAGACCGCACTGGTGCAGCTGCAGGCGCGGCCCCACGACGATGACCGAACGGCCCGAGTAGTCCACGCGCTTTCCGAGCAGATTCTGGCGGAAGCGCCCCTGCTTTCCCTTCAGCATGTCGCTGAGGGACTTCAGGGCGCGGTTGCCGGTGCCGGTGACGGGGCGGCCGCGACGACCGTTGTCGAACAGCGCGTCGACGGCCTCCTGCAGCATCCGCTTCTCGTTGTTGACGATGATCTCGGGTGCACCGAGGTCGATCAGGCGACGGAGGCGGTTGTTGCGGTTGATCACGCGGCGGTACAGGTCGTTCAGGTCGGAGGTCGCGAAGCGGCCGCCGTCGAGCTGAACCATCGGGCGGAGCTCCGGCGGGATGACCGGGACGACATCCAGCACCATCGCCGACGGGTTCATGCCCGTCTGCAGGAAGGAGTTGACGACCTTCAGGCGCTTGATCGCGCGGATCTTGCGCTGGCCCTTGCCCTCGGCGATCTGCAGGTGCAGGCTCTCAGCCTCGGCACGCAGGTCGAACGCCGACAGGCGGCGCTGGATCGACTCGGCACCCATGTGCGCCTCGAAGTACTGCCCGAAGCGGTCCTGCAGCTCGTGGAAGATCTCGTCCTCGCCCTTGAGCGAGCCGACCTCCAGCGTGCGGAATTCCTCCCACACGCGCTCGAGCTTGGCGATGGAGTCGTCCGCGTTCTTGCGGATCGAGGTCATCTCCTTCTCGGCGGCGTCCTTGACCTTCTTCTTCTGGTCGGCCTTGGCGCCCTCCTCCTCGAGCGAGGCGAGCTCCTCCTCCAGCTTCTGCAGCCGGGTCGCGATGCGCGCATCCCGACGGTCGCCGAGGTTCTTCATCTCCAGGCGGAGGTTGTTCTCATGCGTGGGGAGGTCGCGGTGACGCGCCTCCTCGTCGACCGAGATCACCATGTAGGCGGCGAAGTAGATGACCTTCTCGAGGTCCTTCGGCGCCATGTCGAGCAGGTAGCCCAGGCGCGAGGGCACGCCCTTGAAGTACCAGATGTGAGTGACCGGGGCGGCCAGTTCGATGTGGCCCATCCGCTCGCGACGCACGGAGGACTTGGTGACCTCCACGCCGCAGCGCTCGCAGACGATGCCCTTGAAGCGGACGCGCTTGTACTTGCCGCACGAGCACTCCCAGTCGCGGCTGGGTCCGAAGATCTGCTCGCCGAACAGACCGTCCTTCTCGGGCTTCAGGGTGCGGTAGTTGATGGTCTCGGGCTTCTTGACCTCGCCGTAGGACCAGCGACGGATGTCGTCGGCGGTGGCCAGGCCGATGCGAAGCTCGTCAAAAGTTGTTGCGTCGAGCACGTGTGTTTACTCCTGTGAGATTCCGGTGATCGAGTAGCCGCGACGCGGCGTATCGAGATCAGTGGGTCGGATGCCGCGGGTCAGATCTCGTCGATCGACGAAGACTCGAACCGGGTGGAGATGTTGATGCCGAGCTCCTCCGCTGCGCGGAAGGCGTCGTCATCGGTGTCACGGAGGTTGACCGCCGTGCCGTCCGCCGAGAGCACCTCGACGTTCAGGCAGAGCGACTGCATCTCCTTCATGAGCACCTTGAAGGACTCGGGGATGCCGGGCTCCTGGATGTTCTCGCCCTTGACGATCGACTCGTACACCTTGACGCGGCCGAGGATGTCGTCGGACTTGATCGTGAGGAGCTCCTGCAGCGCGTACGCGGCGCCGTAGGCCTCGAGGGCCCACACCTCCATCTCACCGAAGCGCTGACCGCCGAACTGCGCCTTGCCACCGAGCGGCTGCTGGGTGATCATCGAGTACGGACCCGTCGAACGCGCGTGGATCTTGTCGTCGACGAGGTGGTGCAGCTTCAGGATGTACATGTAGCCGACGGAGATCGGTGCCGGGAACGGCTCGCCCGAGCGACCGTCGAACAGCTGCGTCTTTCCGCTGGAGTCGATCATGCGGTCGCCGTCGCGGTTGGGCAGCGTCGAGTCGAGCAGACCGACGAGCTCCGACTCGAAGGCGCCGTCGAACACCGGGGTGGCGACCTTCGTGCCCGGGGCGGCCTCGCGGGCCTGCTCCGGCAGCTGGGCGGCCCACTCGGGGGTGCCCTCGACCTTCCAGCCCTGCTTGGCGATCCATCCGAGGTGCAGTTCCAGCACCTGGCCGAAGTTCATTCGACCGGGGATGCCGAGAGGGTTCAGCACGATGTCCACCGGGGTGCCGTCCGGCAGGAACGGCATGTCCTCGACGGGGAGGATCTTCGCGATGACGCCCTTGTTGCCGTGGCGGCCGGCGAGCTTGTCGCCCTCGGTGATCTTGCGCTTCTGGGCGATGTAGACCACGACGCGGCGGTTGACGCCCGAGCCCAGCTCGTCGTCGCCCTCCTCGGCGTCGAACTCCTTGACGGCGATGATCGTGCCCTGCTCACCGTGGGGAACCTTCAGCGACGTGTCGCGCACCTCGCGGCTCTTCTCGTTGAAGATCGCGCGGAGCAGGCGCTCCTCGGCCGAGAGCTCCGTCTCACCCTTGGGCGTGACCTTGCCGACGAGGATGTCGCCGGGACGCACCTCGGCGCCGATGCGGATGATGCCGCGCTCGTCGAGGTCCTTCAGCAGGTCGGGGCTCACGTTGGGGAGGTCACGGGTGATCTCCTCCTTGCCGAGCTTGGTGTCGCGGGCGTCGACCTCGTACTCCTCGATGTGGATCGAGGAGAGGGTGTCTTCCTTCACCAGGTCCTGGCTGAGGATGATCGCATCCTCGAAGTTGTGACCCTCCCACGTCATGAACGCCACGAGGAGGTTCTTGCCGAGCGCCAGCTCGCCGTTCTCGGTCGCGGGACCGTCGGCGATGACCTCGCCGGCCTCGATGCGGTCACCCGCGGAGACGACGACGCGCTGGTTGTAGCTGGTGCCCTGGTTGGAGCGGTCGAACTTGCGCAGGTAGTAGTCCTGCGTGCCGCCCTCGTCGAGCTGCACGGTCACGACGTCGGCCGAGACCTCCATGACCACACCCGGCTTCTGCGCGGTGATGACGTCTCCGGCGTCGACGGCGGCGTAGCCCTCCATGCCGGTGCCGACCAGGGGCGAGTCGCTGCGCAGCAGCGGCACGGCCTGACGCTGCATGTTCGCACCCATGAGGGCGCGGTTGGCGTCGTCGTGCTCGAGGAACGGGATGAGCGAGGTCGCGACCGACACCATCTGGCGCGGCGAGACATCCATGTAGCCGATGTCCTCGGCGGGCACGAGCTCGACCTCGCCGCCCTTCGAGCGGGCGAGGACGCGGGTCTCCTCGAAGTGACCGTCGGACTTCAGCGGCGCGTTGGCCTGGGCGACGATGAAGTCTTCCTCCTCCGCGGCGGTGAGGTACTGGATATCGTCGGTGACGCGGCCGTTCTCGACCTTGCGGTACGGCGTCTCGATGAAGCCGAACGCGTTGATGCGCGCGAACGAGGCGAGCGAGCCGATGAGGCCGATGTTCGGGCCTTCCGGCGTCTCGATCGGGCACATGCGGCCGTAGTGCGAGGGGTGCACGTCGCGCACCTCGACGCCGGCGCGCTCACGGGAGAGGCCGCCGGGGCCGAGGGCCGACAGACGGCGCTTGTGGGTCAGGCCCGCGAGCGGGTTGTTCTGATCCATGAACTGCGACAGCTGCGAGGTGCCGAAGAACTCCTTGATCGCGGCGACGACGGGGCGCACGTTGATCAGGGTCTGCGGCGTGATCGCCTCGATGTCCTGCGTGGTCATTCGCTCGCGGACGACGCGCTCCATGCGGGACAGACCGGTGCGGACCTGGTTCTGGATGAGCTCGCCGACCGCGCGGATGCGGCGGTTGCCGAAGTTGTCGATGTCGTCGACGTCCATGCGGATCTCGACCTCGTTGCCGGCGCGGGTGCCGGTGAAGGTCGTGTCGCCGCGGTGCAGGCGGACCAGGTACTTGATCGTCGCGACGATGTCGTCGACGGTCAGCACCGAGTCGGTCAGCTCGCCCTCGAGGCCCAGCTTGCGGTTGATCTTGTAGCGACCCACCTTGGCGAGGTCGTACCGCTTCGGGTTGAAGTAGAAGTTGTCCAGCAGCGCACGAGCGGCCTCGGCGGCGACCTGCTCACCCGGACGGAGCTTGCGGTAGATGTCGCGGAGCGCATCCTCCTTGGTGAGGATGGTGTCCTTCTCGAGCGTCTCCTCGATCGAGGTGAAGCCGGCGAACTCGTTCAGGATGTCTTCGCTGGTGAGGCCGAGGGCCTTCAGGAAGACGGTGACCGACTGCTTGCGCTTGCGGTCGATGCGCACGCCGACCTGGTCGCGCTTGTCGATCTCGAACTCGAGCCAGGCGCCGCGCGACGGGATGACGCGGGCCGAGACGATGTCCTTGTCACTGGTCTTGTCGGGGGTCTTGTCGAAGTAGACGCCCGGCGAGCGAACCAGCTGCGAGACGACGACGCGCTCGGTGCCGTTGATGATGAACGTGCCCTTGTCGGTCTGGAGCGGGAAGTCGCCCATGAAGACCGTCTGGGTCTTGATCTCACCGGTCTGGTGGTTCATGAACTCGGCCTCGACGTAGAGCGGGGCAGCGTACGTCTTGCCGCGCTCCTTGCACTCCTCGATGGAGTACTTCTCGGGCTCGAGGTAGGGGTTCGTGAACGACAGCTGCATCGTCTCGGAGAGGTCCTCGATCGGCGAGATCTCCTCGAAGATCTCCTCGAGACCGCTCTGCAGGGCGACGTCGGTGCGGCCCGCGGCCTGCGCCTCGGCGAGGCGGTCGCGCCACGCCTCGTTGCCGACCAGCCAGTCGAAGGACTCGGTCTGCAGCGCCAGCAGGTCGGGGACCGTCAGCGTGTCGGAGACTTTGGCGAACGAGAGACGGGAAGCTCCGCGTCCGTTCTTGGGGGTGGTGGTGGATGCGTTGCTCGCAGCAGCCAAGGGGATTACCTCCGTGGGCCCGGGCGGGGCCTGTTTCCTTGTCGTCAGGTGGAGTGCTCAGTCGTCCCCGAAGTCCGCGAGCCGCACGCCGCTTCGTGTCGATCTCGTGAAGCGGGGGCACACGGACACCGCCGACCACCATATGAGGGCAGGGGGAATCCAAAGCGCAAAGACTCACTATACGCCCCGCGACGCGCCATGTCCAGCCGATCCTTGACCCGGCCCGTCCGGTGGGGTATAAACCGCTCATGACTGGGGGTTCGCCCGTCATCCGCACGCCTGACCAGCGGATACGGGTGTTCGTGAGTTCGACCCTGCGCGAGCTGCAGGGCGAGCGCCGTGCCGCCCGCGCAGCCATCGAGCGTCTGCGCCTGGCGCCGGTGATGTTCGAGCTCGGCGCCCGACCGCATCCACCCCGCACCCTTTATCGCTCCTATCTCGCCCAGAGCGACGTCTTCGTCGGGATCTATCACGCCAGTTACGGCTGGGTGGCACCGGGAGAGGACGTGTCCGGACTCGAAGACGAGTACAACCTCTCCCCGCCCACTCTGCCCAAGCTGATCTACGTCAAATCCGCTGATCACCGGGACGAACGCCTGAATCGCCTGCTGGAACGCATCCGCGACGACAACACCGCCGCCTACCTGCCCTTCGACGACCCAGCCGATCTCGAGGAGCAGATCGCGGCAGACCTCGCCACCCTGCTCGCCGAGCGCTTCGCGCAGTCGCAGGAGGCGGGTACCGGCACGGAGGCCGCCACCGCGGCCCTGCTCTCGCGCGTGCCCGCCCCCGCGACGACGACGATCGGCCGGGACGATGACATCGCACGGTTGCGCTGCTTGCTCGCGGAGGGGTCCGACCGCGTGCTCAGCCTGATCGGCCCGGGCGGGATCGGCAAGAGCCGCCTCGCGACCGAGACCGCCAGAGCCTGCGAAGACCTCTTCCCCGACGGCGTCTACTTCGTCGCCCTCGAAGGTGTGCTGGAACCAGCCCTGCTGCTGCCGACGATCGGCTACGCACTGGGCATCCGCGACAACGGCGAGGCACCGCTGGAGGATCGCATCTCGCGGTCGCTGGAGTCCAGACGAGTGCTCGTCGTGCTCGACAACTTCGAGCAGATCGTCGATGCCGCTCCGGCGCTCGTGAGACTGTCCGCGGCCGCCCCGAGCGCCCGCTTCCTGGTCTCCAGCAGAGTCGTGCTGCGCATTCGGGGCGAGCGCGTCTACGACGTCGATTCGCTGCCGTTCCCGGACGCCGGCACGGTGAGCACGCTGTCCCGCGCGGAGACGTGCGACGCCTGCGCGCTGTTCGTCGATCGCGCTCGCGCCGCCGACCCGGGCTTCGCTCTGACCGAGGACAACGCCGCCGCCGTGATCGACATCTGCCGCCGTCTGGACGGGCTGCCACTGGCGATCGAGCTGGCCGCCGCCAAGGCGCGCCTGCTCACGCCGCAGGTCATGGCTCAACGACTCGAGCGACGCCTGCCGGTGTTGAGCGCGACGGTGCGCGACATGCCGGACCGCCACCGCACCCTCCGCGCGACGCTGGACTGGAGTGTCGACCTGCTCGCCCCTGCGCAGCGCGCTCTCCTGGAGGATCTCGGCGTCTTCGGCCCGCGGTTCGGTATCGAAGCGGTCGAGGCGATCGGGGCGGGGCGCAGCTGGGAGGGCGAGGAGATCGACGCGATCGCCGCTCTCGTCGACGCCTCGCTGGTGCGCCGCGTCGCCATCGGCGGCCGTGTCGTGCTGTCCTTGCTGTCCATCGTGCGCGAGTACTCGCTCGCGCGACTGAAGGAGCGCGGCGACGCCGATCTGATGCGCGAGCGTCACGCCGACCACTACGTGGCCCTGGCCGCGCGTGTGGCGCCGGATCTGCGGGGAGCCGGTCAGACCGCAGCCCTGGGACTTCTCGGCATCGAACTGTCGAACCTGCGGGCGGCCGTCCGTCACCTCGTCTACATCGACCGACTGGATGACGCCGCCGACCTCGCCTGGAGCCTGCTCATCTACTGGTGGATCATGGGGTTGTTCGCAGGCGTGCGCATGTGGATGCTCGAGCTCCTCGACAAGCAGCAGCCGATCAGCCCGCACACCCGGGCGGTGGCCTGGTTCTTCGCGCTCTGGGGCGAGATGTGGCAGCGCCCGGCACCGGAGGTCGTCGCCGGTCTCGCCGAATGCGTGCGCCTGTTCACCGAAAGCGGCGACGAGGACGCAGCGGCGATGGCGGTCGCTGCGCGAGCGACGGCGCGCGTGCAGCTGCCCGACCCCGATCTCGATGCCGCCGAGCGGGAGCTGACCGAGGCTGTGGCATCCCTGCGGCAGCTCGGCAACGGGTGGGGCGAGGCGATCAGCCAGGTATCCCTGGGCCGCGTGGCATGGCTCCGACATTCCCTCGACGGGGCCATCGACCATTTCGAGCGCGCCGCCGACATCGCCGAGCGCGGCGGCGACCGCTTCACAGGGTCAATCGCCGGAAATCAGATCGGTCGGCTCCTGCTCGTGCGGGGAGAGACCGACCAGGCCGAGGGGGTGTTCCGCCGCACCCTGGTCGACGCTGTGCGCCTGCATCACGAAGAGGGCGTCGCCTACGGCCTCGAGGGCCTTTGCGCCATCGCGGCCGCACGTGGCGACGCCGAACGAGCCGGCGAGCTTTCGGCCGCCGCGGCCGCTATCCGTCACCGGATCGGCGTCTTCGACGTCGAGGCCTTCACCGTGCATTCACTGTCGCTGGATGCGGCGCGCGCGGCAGCGCCGGAGGAGGTCGCGGCGGGCGAGCACCGCGGCGCGTCGTTGAGTCTCGCCGAGGCGGTCGCGTGCGCTCTCCCACCCTCGGACCGGGCCATCCTCGCCGACACGCTCGCGGTGTGGTGACGCGGCGTCAGCCCGCGTGGCGCACGTGCCGGAAGCGGATCCGGGAGCCCGGGCGCGCCTGTGCGAGCAGGTCGAGATCGGCATCCGCCACCACCGCGATCACCGGGTAGCCGCCGGTGACCGGGTCGTCGGCCAGCAGCACGGTGGGTCGTCCGGTCGGGGCCACCTGGAGAGCACCGGGCACCATCCCCTCGCTCGGCAGCTCGCCGGCGCGGCGCCGCGTCAGCACGGGGCCGTCCAGTCGCACGCCGACCCGGTCGGCGTCGGCGGCGACGGTCCACTCCCCGTCGAACAGGGCGACGCGTGCGTCGTCGTCGAACCAGTCGGACCGAGGCGCGGGAGCCAGACGGAGCTCGATCTCGTCGGGCGGTGCGCCCCACGTGGCCGTGGGCGCGACGGGAACCGGCGCGGCCGGATCGGGCCCCACCTCGACGTGCGCGCCGGCCGCGAGACGATCGGGTCCGAGCCCCGCCATGACGTCGGTGCTGCGGGATCCGAGCACACGCGGACCCGCGACGCCGCCGCGCACCGCGAGCATCGCGCGGACGCCGTGCTCGGCCCAGTCCACGTGCAGCTCGGCGCCGGCGGGCCATTCGTGCGCCGTGTAGGGGTCGACCGGACGCCCGTCGAGCGTCACCGGTCCCCACGCGCCGGTGACCGCGAACCACAGCCGCGCCGCTGCACGGGCCCGGAATCCGCCCATCGTGATCTCGATGCCGGCGGCACCCTCGGGATTGCCGACGAGCCGGTTGCCCGCGCGCAGCGCCGCCCGGTCGAGTGCACCCGAGCGGGCAACGCCGAGGGCCGCGTGACCCGGGCGTCCGAGGTCCTGAACGGTCGCGAGCAGCCCCGCCTCGATCACCTCGATCCCCCGGCCGGCGCCGGCGGGTGCGGTTCCGGGCGCGGCTTCGGCACCGGGTTCGGTCCTGTGTTCGGTACCGGCCGCGGTCCCGGCCCTGGATTGGGTACCGGTACCGGGTTCGGCACCGGCCCCGGGTGCGGTCCCGGCGCCGGGTGCGGTCCTGTGTTCGGTACCGGGTGCGGTCCCGGCCCTGGATTGGGTACCGGTACCGGGTTCGGCACCGGCCCCGGGTGCGGTCCCGGCGCCGGGTGCGGTCCTGTGTTCGGTACCGGCCGCGGTCCCGGCCCTGGATTGGGTACCGGTACCGGGTTCGGCACCGGGAGTCGTGTGCCCCAACTCAGGCTGAGCGGGCACCGGCGGCCGCGTTCCGGCGTCTCCGGCGGGCGGCGACGTCTTCCAGCCTGAGTTACGGCTCGAAACGGTGGCGACACCCGGCTGCGTGGCGGCACCTGCCTCCGAGGCCGCGGCGTCGCTCAGGACGGCGTCCGCGGCCGGGCTTCCGCCCGACGTGTGCCCTGACTCAGGCTGCGTCGGGGCGGACGGTGGTGAACCGGGGTTCTCGGCGGGTGCCGGCGGCGCCCAGCCTGAATTAGGACTCGAAACGGAGGCCGGAGAGACGGAGTCCGGAGAAGCCGGGGACGCCGTCGAAGAGACGGAGGCCGGAGAAGCCGGGGACGCCGTCGAAGAGGCGGAGGCGGGGGAAGCCGAGGCGGGGGAAGCAAGGGATTTCGGCGGGGTGGAAGGGACGGGGACGAAACGGACGCGGGTGCCCGGCGCGAGAAGGGCGGGCTGGGCCGCGGCCGGGTCGAAGAGGGGCGCGTCGGTCGTGCCGATGAGGCGCCATCCGCCTGGCGTATCGCGCGGGTAAGCGCCGGTGAAGCCGGCGGCCAGGCCCACCGACCCGGCCGGAACGCGTGTGCGCGGGGACTCCAGACGCGGCACGTCGAACGACCACGCGTCGCTCACGAGATAGCCGAAGCCGGGCGCGAATCCGGTGAACGCCACGCTCCACGTCGCGGCAGCGTGGCGGCGCACCAGCTCGTCTGGCGAGATGCC
This sequence comes from Microbacterium luteum, assembly GCF_015277875.1. Classification (NCBI taxonomy): domain Bacteria; kingdom Bacillati; phylum Actinomycetota; class Actinomycetes; order Micrococcales; family Microbacteriaceae; genus Microbacterium; species Microbacterium luteum. Next base: position 2,921,539 of record NZ_CP063814.1, read on the forward strand.
GAGCACCGCAGCGGTGTCAGCGAGGTCGGCACCGTCGTACCGCACGGCGAGTTCGACGGTCTGCGCCTCGACACGTTCCGACGGGATGCGCCGCACGTCACCCGTCAGCGCACGGTCGATCCACGCGCGCGCCGACGCGAGAGACAGGATCGCCGGGTCCACGTGCACGAGCACCGTGCGGGCGGCGGGTACCACGTCGACCACGCCATCCGGCGACGCGGCGACGAGCGCCGCGTGCAGGTCCAGCACCTCGGAGAGCCCCGGGGCCTCGATCAGCAGCGCTCGCTCACCCATCGGCAGGATGCGCCACGACTCACCGGACGATGCCCCCTTCACCACGGCGCCCTCACGTTCACCCCGGCGGCATCGAGCGCCGTGCGCACCGCTCGCGCCATCGCCACCGCGGCGGGGCTGTCGCCGTGCAGGCACATCGAGGCCGCGTCGACGGCGAGCATGTGGCCGTCGACGGCATCCACGACCCCGTCGATCGCCAGGCGGACCGCGCGGCGCGCGACCAGATCAGGATCGTCGAGGAGAGCGCCTGCCTCGCCGCGCGGCACGAGGCCGCCGTCCGCGAGGTAGCCGCGATCGAGGAACGCCTCGCGCACGAACGGCAGGCCGGCCTCCTCGGCGGCGCGGCTGCCGGCACCGCCGAGACCGAGGAGCGGCAGCTCGCGACCGAGACGATCGGCAAGTCGCCGCACGGCGGCGGCGACGACGCGGGCGGTCGCAGCGTCGGCGGTGACGGCGTGGTAGAGCGCGCCATGCGGCTTCACGTAGCGGATGTCCCCGCCCGCCGCGGCGAGCGCCTCGAGCTGCTCGTCGAGCGTGGCGCGCAGCTCGACCTCCGTCAGCGTCAGGGCTGACCGGCCGAAACCGGCGCGGTCGGGGTAAGACGGATGCGCCCCAACGGCGACGCCGTACCGCGCCGCCCGGGTGACCGATTCGTGCATGGATGCCGCATCGCCGGCGTGGCCGCCGCACGCGACGGAGGCGCTGGACACGACGGCGAACATCGCTTCGTCGTCGGCGGTCGGCACCCCGTCGACGGTCTCGCCGAGGTCGGCGTTCAGGTCGATGGCGGACATGTCCTCACGGTACCGGCGGCACTCGCAGCCGGGCATCGGGCAAGCTGGGAACATGGCCCGCGCGCGCAATGAGCACACCGAACCGCCGGTGCGCCTGGGCGACGGGGCGCTCGCATCCGTCGAACCGTCGCCCTATACATCGGGCTACGAACTCGTCGTCGACGGGACCCCGCAGTCGCACGTCGACCTCGACGACCCGACGCATCTGCACTTCGAGTACGTCGCGCGGATGGCCGCCGTGATCGACCGGCTGAAGCTGCCCGGGCAGCCGCTCACCGCGGTGCACCTCGGCGCCGGCGCCATGACCCTCCCCCGCTACATCGACGCGACGCGGCCCGGCTCCCGCCAGCAGGTCGTCGAACTCGAGCCCGAGCTGATCGCCCTCGTACGCGAGCGGCTGCCGCTGCCGCGCGGCGCCTCCATCCGCGTGCGGATCGGGGATGCGCGCCAGGCGCTCGGCCGGTTTCCCGCGGGACTGGTCGGCCAGGTCGACGTGCTGGTGGCTGACGTCTACGCCGGCGCGCAGATTCCCGCGCACCTGACGTCGGTCGAGTTCTACGCCGCCGCCGCGCGTCTTCTGGGTCCCGACGGCGTGCTGCTGGTCAACGTCGCCGACGGCGCGGGACTCGCCTTCGCGCGTCGGCAGGTCGCGACGGTGCGCGAAGTGCTCGCGAACGTCATCGTGCTCGCCGAGGTGCAGACCCTCAAGGGGCGACGATTCGGCAACCTCGTCGTCGCGGCCTCGGCGTCGCCGCTGCCGACGGCGTGGCTGCCGCGCCTGATGGCGGCGGGACCGCATCCGGCGAAGGTCGCCGAGGGGGCCGAGATCGAGGAGTTCGTCCGCGGAGCGCGGCCCGCGACCGACGCCGACGCCGTGCCGTCGCCGAAGCCGTCTTCGAAGCTGTTCGAGCGCTGACCAGCTCCGCCGACACCCCACGCTCCGCAGTCACAACACGCGCTGACCCCGGTGCCGCACCCACACATCCTGACTGCGGAACGCCGCTGGGGTGTCGGACTGCGGAACGCCGCTGGGGTGCTCGGACTGCGGAACGCCGCTGGGGTGCTCGGACGCGGCGGCGCGGAGTGAGCGGAGCGAGACGGAACGACGCATCCGCGCACACGGGATGCCGCCTGTCGGCGTGGCCACCCGGAACCGACGGCGCGGGAGGGCACACTGAGGAGGCGAGCCGCACGCGAAGGGAGTCGACGGTGAGCTTCATCCACGGATACGACCCCGACACGCTGCGGGAGATCGTCGACCCTGCCCAGTGCAAGGAGCGCCTGGCCGAGCTCGGCGATCAGCGCAGCCTCGTGTCGATGCTCGAACGCGTGTGGCTGCTGAAGGTACTCGGCGAGACCGACGACGCCCTCACCCTGTCGGAGCACGCCGTGCGCTTCGCGCGGATGGCCGGCACCCGCAAGGATCTCCTGCGCGCCCGCATCCTGCATGCCACGGTCGTGCAGGCGCGCGGAGCCTACGCCGCCGCCGAGCAGGAGCTCACGACGTGCGCCGAAGAGGCCGAAGGGCAGGGATGGGCCGCGATCGCGGCCTTCGCCCTCCAGCATCGCGGCAAGGTGAATTTCGACGCCGCGGAGTTCGAGGAGGCCCGCAAGGACTTCAAGCGCGCGCTCTTCCTGCGTCAGGAATCCGGCGCCCCGGAGTCGCAGCTGCAGACCGTGCTGCTGGCGATCGATCTCTGCGACCGCCGGCGCGCGCAGACCGCGGTCGCGAGCTGATCGCCGCAGTGTCGTAGGTCTGTTCTACTCTTCCGGCATGTCAGAACCGCATCGCGTACGCCAGTGGGCGGAGGCGTTGATCTCGTCGCACCTCGACTCGTCGTGGACGTTCGGCTTCGACAACGCCAAGCGCCGCGCCGGTCAGTGCGACTACACGCGGCGGCGCATCACCGTGTCGCGCTACCTGTCGGCCCGCTACGACGACGACACCAACCATCAGACGCTCCTGCACGAGGTCGCCCATGCCCTGGCGGGGGCGACGGCCGGCCACGGACCGAGGTGGAAGTCGATCGCCCGCGGCCTCGGCTACGTCGGCGGCACGACCCATCGCGGCGAGACCGCCGTCGAACTCGCCCCCTGGGTCGGGGTGTGTCCGGCCGGGCATGTGGCCTACCGTCATCGTCGGGCATCGCGTCCGACCTCATGCGCACGATGCGCGCCGCGGTTCGACGAGCGTCACCTGCTGACGTGGAACCGGCGGGAGATCACCCCTGCGACACGGCTTGCGGCGATGACGCCGCGCTGATCGACGGCCCGTAGCGGCCCGGGTCGTCGCTCGCGTCGAGTTCTGCGGCGCGCAGCACGTCGGCACGACGACCCTCGGCGACCAGACGCTGTCCGGTCCCGCCGGCGGTGAGCAGGTGTCGCACGGCGCGTGCCAGCCCGCGATACGACTCGGCGGCTGCGGCAGCCTCGGGCGACGTGTGGTCGATCCCCCGGTTCCCCAGAGCGTCGATGACGGCGCCGGCGCCGAACTGGTCCTCGACGGCGAAGCGCACGCCGTGCGGGGTCTCCTCCCCCGCCGAGACGATCGAGACGCTCGTGCGCGCTCCCCGGCGCGCCTGCTCGTCGGCGATCGCCGATGCCACAGCCGTCGCGTTGCGCAGCCCGCCCAGCAGGACGATCGACCCCGCCGCGAGAGCGGCATCCGCGATCGGGACGGCGTCGTGCTCACCCAGGACGGAGACGACCACCACCACGTCGGCGGGAGCGAGGCGCGCGAATCCCGCACTCCCCCACTCGTGACGGACCTGATAGCGCTGCTGGTCGAACGGCGTACTCACCCGCAGAAGCCTACGGCGAGCGCGCCGGGTGCGCGGCCCGGGCGTCACACCGCGAAACGTGCGCGCGATTCGCCTGGCAGCGGATGCCGCATCCGGTGCGTTCGCTTGCCGGTGGATGTCGCATCGCGGCCGAATGGCGACATCCGCCGGCGACCGAAGCGGTGCGCGGCGGAGCGGGCGGATGCATCCGCCCTTGCGCCAGCGGTGTCGCACGATGACACGATGGAGCATGCGCGTTCTGCTGAAGCTCGTCATCGACTGCGACCCCGACGCCGCGTGGCGCGCCCTGCACTCGCCGCGCGCGGTCGCGGAGCTGTACGGCCCGATGGTGTCGATGTCGCCCGTCGTCCCGTCCGGGTTGCCGACGCAGTGGGAGGAGGGCGACGACGTGCCGGTGAGCCTCGAGAGCGGACCGATGCCGCTGGGGCGCCAGCTCATCCACGTCAGCCACCGTCACGTGGATGAGCCGGGCGGCGCCGTGCGCATCTTCCGCGACAGCGGCATCCCGCTGACGGGGCCGCTCGCCTTCCTCGACGTGTGGGACCACCAGATGGCGGTCTCGCCGGCCCCCGGCGACCCCACCCGCACCCTGTGGCGCGACCGGCTCGTCTTCGACGGGCCCGGGGCGGCGCTGCTGTGGCCGGTACTGTGGGCCATCTGGCAGTGGCGCGGGGCCCGCATCCGCGCGCTGGCGTCGTCGTGGGCGCACGACCCGGCGGCCGACACGACCGACACCGCCGACGATCTCGACCTCGCCACCGACCCGACAGAGGGGGCGGGTGTTGACTGAGGCCTACACCGTGCGCCGCGCTCGGTCGACGGATGCCGCCGCCATCGCGGCGGTGCACGTGACGAGCTGGCGCGAGGCGTATGCCGGCCGGATCCCCGACGAGGTGCTCGACGGCATGGATGTCGCCGCGCGCGCCGAGACCTGGCGCCGCATCCTGGCCGGCGAGATCGACGGGGAAGCCGGCGACGTCTGGGTCGCCGAGCTCGCCGGCGACGTGATCGGATTCGCCTCGGCGGGCCGATGCCGCGACGACGACGCGGTCGCCGGGCGCCGCGAGCTCTACGCCGTGTACGTGCTCGAGGCCGACTACGGCACCGGCGCGAGCGACATGCTCATGGATGCCGCCCTCGGCGACGATCCGGCATCGCTGTGGGTGCTCGAGGACAATCCTCGCGCCCGGGCCTTCTACCGCCGGCACGGGTTCGATCCGGATGGCGCGGTCAAGACGCACACGGTCGACGGCGCCGCGATCCGCGAGGTGCGCCTCGTGCGCGGCGGCACGCTCGCCTGACCGGTCAGACGCCGGGCTCGCCCGAAAGCAGCCCCCGCAGCCAGTCCCGGGCCTCGACGAAGACGTCGTCGGCGTAGCGGTTGGAGTACCGCACGATCGAGCGGTCCGCGCGCGGATAGGAGCCGAGGAAGATCACCTTGGGGCTGAAGCGTCGCAGTCCCATGAGGGCGTCGGCCATGCGCTCGTCCTGGATGTGCCCGTCGGCATCGATGACGAACCGGTAGCGGCCGAGCGAGTCGCCGATCGGGCGTGAGGCCAGCAGCGACAGGTTGATGCCGCGGGTGGCGAACTGCTCGAGCATCTCCAGCAGCGCCCCGGGGTGGTCGTCGGGCAGCTCCACGATGAGGGAGGTCTTGTCGGCGCCGGTCGCGGGCGGCGGTGCGACGGTGCGGCCGACCAGCACGAAGCGCGTGACGGCGTTCTCGTTGTCGCCGATCTTCTCGGCGAGCAGGTCGAGCTCGTGGTGGTCGAGGATGCCGGGCGGGGCGATGGCCGCATCCGCGTCGCTCGTTCCCTCGAGGATGCCGAGGGCACTGGCGACATTGCTGGCGGCCGGGATGTGAGCGTGTGCGGGAAGGGTGCGCGTGAGCCACTGCAGGCACTGCGCGTAGGCGACCGGGTGCGCCGAGACGAGCTTCACGTGTTCGAGGCTGGTTCCGGGTCGCGCGACGAGCACGAAGTCCACCGGCACGAGGTACTCGCCGATGATCCGGAGTCCGGGGATGGTGGCGAGGGCGTCCTGGGCGGTGGAGACGCCGCCGTCGACGGAGTTCTCGATCGCGATCATCGCCGCGTGCGAGCGCCCCTCGACGACGTCGGCGAGCGCCTCACCGACGTTGTGGACCGATCGCCACCGCTGACCGCGGGCCTCGGGCACCTGCGCCAGGGCGGCCTCGGTGAAGGTTCCGGCGGGCCCGAGGTAGCTGTAGTGCCGGGGCTCGGCGGAGGTTTCGGAGATCGCGGTGCTCACGGGCACCCAGCCTAGATGTTCCGGCCTGCCCGGCGAGCGCCCGCGGTAGCGATGGGCCCCGAGCGCACGCGGACGCGGGCGCGAGGGAACACACGGCGACCTCGCGGGTGCCCGTCGGCCTCCGACAGGGCAGACTAGGACCCATGAGTCGCGCAGGAACGCCCGCCGAACCCTCTGACCTCATCGACATCGACGAGCTGCTGGCCGCCTACTACGACCGCAAACCCGACGCGTCGGTTCCCGCGCAGCGCGTGGCCTTCGGCACGAGCGGCCACCGGGGATCGTCGCTGTCGACCAGCTTCAACGAGGACCACATCCTCGCCACGACGCAGGCGATCGTCGACTACCGCACGGCTCAGGGGATCGCCGGTCCGCTGTTCCTCGGCCGCGACACGCACGGGCTGTCGCTGCCCGCCGAGCGCACCGCCGTGGAAGTGCTCGTCGCCAACGGCGTCGACGTGCGACGCGATTCCCGCGACTCGTGGGTGCCCACGCCGGCACTCAGCCACGCGATCCTCGTGCACAACGCCGGGCGCGATGCATCCGACCCCGCCCGGGCCGACGGCATCGTGGTGACCCCGAGCCACAACCCGCCCCGCGACGGCGGCTTCAAGTACAACCCGCCGCACGGCGGCCCGGCCGACACCGACGCGACGGGATGGATCGCGAACCGCGCGAACGACCTCATCGCCGCCGGCCTCGACGGCGTTCGCCGCACGCCGTTCAAGGACCTCGACGAGTCCACGATCGGCGAGTACGACTTCCGCGACGCGTACGTGCGCGACCTCGCCGGCATCATCGACGTCGAGGCCATCCGCTCCGCCGGAGTGCGCATCGGCGCCGATCCGCTCGGCGGCGCATCCGTGGACTACTGGGCCCTCATCGCCGAGGTCTACGGCCTCGACCTGACCGTGGTCAACCCCGACGTCGATCCGACCTGGCGCTTCATGACGCTCGACTGGGACGAGAAGATCCGGATGGACCCGTCGTCGCCGTCGGCGATGGCCTCACTCGTCGCACGCCGGGACGAGTACGACATCCTCACCGGGAACGACGCCGATGCCGACCGCCACGGCATCGTCACCCCCGACGCGGGGCTCATGAACCCCAACCACTACCTCGCCGTCGCGATCGACTACCTCTACTCCCACCGGCCGGACTGGCCCGCGGATGCCGCCGTGGGCAAGACGCTGGTGTCATCGATGATCATCGACAAGGTCGCCGCGGCTCTCGGACGCACCCTGCTCGAGGTGCCGGTCGGTTTCAAGTGGTTCGTGCCGGGACTGCTCGACGGCTCCGTCGCGTTCGGCGGCGAGGAGTCCGCGGGCGCCTCGTTCCTGCGCACCGACGGGACGGTGTGGACCACCGACAAGGACGGCATCCTGCTGTGCCTGCTCGCCGCGGAGATCCTGGCGGTGACGGGCAAGACCCCGTCGCAGCGGTACGCGGAGCTGGAGGCCGAGTACGGCGCATCCGTCTATCAGCGCGTGGACGCGCCGGCCACGCCCGAGCAGAAGGCCGCCCTCGGCAAGCTCGCGCCCGAGTCGGTGACCGCCACGGAGCTCGCCGGCGAGCCGATCACGGCCAAGCTCTCGCACGCCCCGGGCAACGGTGCGGCGATCGGCGGCCTGAAGGTGCAGACCGGCAGCGCGTGGTTCGCCGCCCGCCCGTCGGGCACCGAAGACGTCTACAAGCTCTACGCCGAGTCGCTCCGTGGCGAGGAGCACCTGCGACAGGTGCAGGATGAGGCGCGCACGGTGATCACCGCGGCGCTCGGCGACGCCTGACGCGTCGTCGCCACAGATCGGCTCGGTGTCAGCGGGATGCGGCTGCGGCGACGGCGTTGTCGAGACGGTCGGTGTCGACCGTGGGGCGCTCGGCACGGTTGGTGAGCAGCACGTAGGCGACGCCGAGGGTCGGATGCATCCAGAATTCGGTGCCCGCCCATCCGCCGTGCCCGTAGACGTCGCGGTCCAGCAGGCCCGGCGCGCGGGTGCGGAGATTCCACGTGAAGCCCCAGTCCTGGCCGCGCTCGACGGGATACGGCTCGAGGCGCGGGATGGCGCCGGTGATCGGCCGGCGCATCATGTCGAGGGTGACCGGCGAGACGATCCCCTCGCCCTGACGCAGCAGGGACGATCCGATCGCGAGCAGGTCGCCGGCGCGGGCCATGGCGCCGGCGCCGGGGTGACGGAGGGCCGCGAAGGCCGCCATGTCCACGCCCTTCTCGGCGGCATCCGGCACCGCGTGCGGTTCGCAGTCCGTGTCGAGGGTCACCCCGTCGGCGCCGACCGCCGAGGCCCACTCCCCCAGCAGCGCCTCCCACGGCGCGCCGGCGGCGTGCTCGATCATCGCGGCGACACCGTCGAAGGCGACGGACGAATAGCGTGACGCCGTGCCGGCGGCGAAGTCCCGCCCCGGCGCCAGGAGGGCGTCGCGGAGGCCACCGCGCACGTCGAGCGCCGGCTCGGGGATGCCGGCGGTGTGCGAGACGAGGTGACGCAGGAGCACCGCATCCTCTCGTCCCTGCCCGAAGGACGGCAGCGCCTCGGCCAGCGGGGTCTGCGGGGTGAGCAGGCCACGCTCGACCGCTCGCGCCGCGGTGAGTCCGACGAGCACCTTCGTGATCGACCACAGGAAGTAGTGGTCGTCGACACGTGCCGGGCGCCCGTCGGTGGCGCCGAAGGCGTCGAGGGCGACGATGCCGGACCGGTCGGCGACCCCGAGCACCGCGGTGGGCAGCGCCCCGGTGTCGACCTGTCGGCGGGCCCAGTCGAAGGCGGCGGAGTACGTCTCGGTCATGGTGTCCGTTCCTGATCGTCGGAGAATCGCGCGTCGGTCGGAGAATACCGGCCGAATCCTCCGACATCGACGCGATTCTCCGACCGGCGGACAGATGCGAAACGTTTTTCTGGAAAACGCCTACCATGGGGATGCCGGACGAACGAGCCCGGCGGAATCACGAGGACGCGATGAAGCGAGTGGGCATCCGCGATGTCGCCGAGCGCGCGGGCGTGTCGATCAGCACCGTCTCGAACGCCCTGAACCGCCCGGAGCGGGTGCGCGACGAGCTGGTCGCACGCGTGCGCCAGGCGGCGGACGACCTCGGCTACGTGCCGCTCCAGGCCGCTCAGCAGCTGCGCGCCGGGCGCAGCGGGATGCTCGGCATGACGGTGATCAACATCGCCAACCCGTTCTTCGCCGCGATGGTCGCCGGTGCCGAGGAGGCCGCCGCCGCATCGGGGTATCGCATCCTCGTCGGCAACGACGACGACGACGCCGAGAAGGAGCGCGAGCACCTGCGCCTGTTCGAGCGCGTGCAGGTCGAGGGCGTGCTGGTCTCCCCCTACGGCGCTCCGGGCGAGTCGATCTCGCACCTGCGCGCGCGGGGCATCCCGGTCGTGCTGGTGGATGCGGTCGACGACGAGGGCGCGCTGCCCGCCGTCTCCTTCGACGACGTCGCCGGCGGCCGACTCTCGGCCGATCACCTGCTGGAATCCGGCCGCCGCCGACTCGCCTTCGTCGGCGCGCGCGAGGAGGTGCGACAGGTGCGCGAGCGCCTCGAGGGGGCGAGAGCGGCGGTCGCCGCGCATCCCGACGCGACACTCGAGGTCGTCTGGTCGGCGCGCACGACGGCGCAGCTCGGCCGGGAACTCGGCGAGCGCATCGCCGCCGCGCCCACCGATCGCCGCCCCGACGGGATCGTCGCCGCCAACGACCACCTCGCGTGCGGCATCGTGTTCGGGCTCATCGCATCGGGTGTGCGGGTGCCCGAGGACATCGCCGTCGTCGGCTACGACGACATCGAGTTCGCCTCCGTCGCGGCGGTGCCCCTCACCTCGGTGCGTCAGCCGGCGCGCGAGATGGGGCGTCGCGCCGCGGAGCTGCTCATCGCCCGCATCGCCGGCGACGAGCGCGACGGTGCGACGGTGCTGTTCGAACCCGAGCTCGTCGTGCGCGCGTCGACGACCGGGGCGCTCGTCACGGCAGGCTGACGCTCCCGGGAATCTCCCAGCGCGCCGCGTCGACGGCCGCACCCGCCACCCTGCTCCGCAGTCACTTCGTGCGGGTGACGAGGCCACGCACCCGCAAAAAGCGACCGCGGAGCAACAGCGACCGCGGAGCAACAGCGACCGCGGAGCAACAGCGACCGCGGAGCAACAGCGACCGCGGAGCAACAGCGACCGCGGAGCAACAGCGACCGCGGAGCAACAGCGACCGCGGCGCATCCGCCGGTGACGGCGCGCAGCATCGGCGCTACCATGGACACGATGTCTCGGAAAACGCTTCCCGACCTGTCGGACGCCATCGACGGCCAGCGCCCGACCCGGTCGGTGCTCCGGCTGCTGCTGCGACGCCCGTGGCGGATGCTCGTGGCGGTTCTCGCGTTCGCCCTCAAGGAGATCCCGCTGTGGTTCCTGCCGGTGATCACCGCCGCGATCATCGACATCGTCGCCGACGGCGGCGACGTCTCCGCCGTGTTGTGGTGGTTCCTGCTGGCGGTGGTGCTCCTCGCTCAGAACTACCCCAACCACATCCTCTACACGCGGCAGTTCATGACCGTGGTGCGCGACACCGGCGCCGATCTGCGCAACGCTCTCGCGCAGCGCCTGCAGAGTCTGTCGATCGGATACCACTCCCGCGTCAGCTCCTCGATCGTGCAGACCAAGGTGGTGCGCGACGTCGAGAACGTCGAGCTGATGCTGCAGCAGGTGACCCACCCGCTGCTGTCGGCGACGATGGTCATGATCGGGGCCCTCGCGATGACCGCGATCGCGGTGCCGCAGTTTCTTCCCGTGTACGCACTCGCCGTGCCGATCGCGATCGGCATCCGCTACGGCCTGCGCAAGCGCTCGCGCAGCCGCAACGAGCTGTTCCGACGCGAGGTGGAGGTGCTCTCGGCGCGCGTGGGCGAAATGGCCTCGCTCATGCCGGTGACCCGCGCGCACGGCCTCGAGCGCACCGCCGTCACGCGCGTGGCGACCGGCGCAGACGGCGTGCGGCGCGCCGGCCTCAACCTCGACATGCTCAACGGACACGTCGCCTCGATCTCGTGGGTGGCGATGCAGCTCCTCGGAGTCGGCTGCCTCGTGCTGGCGGCAGTCTTCGCCCTGACCGGGTTCCTCCCGATCACCCCCGGTGAGGTGGTGCTGCTGTCGACCTACTTCACGCTCCTGACCCAGGGGCTGACCCAGCTGCTCATGCTGATCCCGGTGGGCGCCCGCGGGCTGGAATCGGTGCGATCGATCGCCGAGGTCATGCAGGAGCCCGACCTCGAGATGAACGAGGGCAAGCGCCCCGTCGACGCCGTCCGCGGCGAGATCACCCTGGCGCAGGTGTCGCACCGCTACCCCGGCGCCGACGAGGACTCCCTGCACGAGGTCGACCTGGGCATCCCCGCGGGGCAGACCGTCGCCTTCGTCGGATCCAGCGGATCAGGCAAGTCGACGATGCTGAACCTCGTGCTGGGCTTCCTGCGCCCCACGGGTGGGCGCATCCTGCTCGACGGCGTGGACATGCAGGAGCTCGACCTGCGCACCGCGCGCCGGTTCGTATCGGTGGTGCCGCAGGAATCGGTGCTGTTCGAGGGGACGATCCGCGAGAACATCGGATACGGCCTCGACGACGTCTCCGAAGAGCTGATCCTGCAGGCGCTCGCCGACGCGAACGCCCTGGAGTTCGTGCAGGCGCAGACGCACGGCTTGGACACCCTCGTGGGCGAGCGCGGTGCGCGCCTGTCGGGCGGCCAGCGTCAGCGCCTCGCGATCGCCCGGGCGCTCATCCGCGACCCGCGCATCCTGCTCCTGGACGAAGCCACGAGCGCGCTGGACCCCGAGTCGGAGCAGCTGGTGAAGGAGGCGCTCGGTCGCCTCATGGCCGGGCGCACCACCCTCATCGTGGCCCACCGGCTGTCGACCATCCGCCAGGCGGACCGCATCGTCGTGCTCGAACGCGGACGCATCGTCGAGCAGGGCAATCACGCCGAGCTGCTCGATCTCGAGGGCCGCTACGCCGACCTGCACCTCACGCAGGCCGGGTCGATCTGAACCGACACCGACTCGAGGAGGAGTCTTCGTGACCACCGCATCCCCACCGCTGCGGGCCGGCATCATCGGCGCCGGCGCCATCGCCCAGGCCCACGCGACCGCGATCGCCGAGCTCGCCCCCCGGATCACCCTCGTCGGCGTCGCCGACCTCGACCCTGCGCGCGCGGTCGAGTTCGCGGATCGCTTCGGTGCGCCGGCGACCTACACAACCGCGGATGAGCTGCTCGCCGCCGCGGACCTCGACATCGTCTCGGTGTGCACACCGCCGCAGACCCACGCGCCCCTGGCGATCGCGGCGATGCGGGCGGGGGTGCCGGTGCTCGTGGAGAAGCCCACCGCCCTCAGCCTCGCCGAGGTCGACGAGCTTGCCGCCGTCAGCGACGCGACCGGGGTTCCGGTTCTCACGGTCTACCAGCACCGGTTCGGCGCGGCGGCGCTGCGGCTGCGCCGGCTCGTCGCCGACGGCGTGCTCGGACGCCCGCTGGTGGCGACGTGCGAGACGCTCTGGCACCGCCCCGACGAGTACTTCGCCGTGCCGTGGCGCGGGCGCTGGGACACCGAGGGCGGCGGGCCGACGATGGGGCACGGCATCCACCAGTTCGACCTGCTGCTGAGCATCCTGGGGCCGTGGTCGGAGGTGTCGGCCATGGCGGCACGGCAGTCGCGGCCGACCGACACCGAGGACGTGTCGCTCGTGCTCGCCCGGTTCGACAACGGCGCCCTGGCCACCGTCGTCAATTCGGTCGTGTCGCCGCGAGAGACCACGCGGCTGCGCGTGGACTTCGCCTTCGCGACGGTGGAACTCGAGCACCTCTACGGCTACACCGATGCCGACTGGAGGTTCACCCCCGCTCCCGGCCACGAGCACCTCGCCGATCTGTGGCACACGGGCGCCGGCGACGACGACGTCGTGAGCGGGCACCGCCTGCAGCTCGCGGCGATCATCGACGCCCTCGCCGACGGCGGCGAACCGGAGGTGTCGATCGTGGATGCGCGACGCACGCTGGAATTCGCCGCGGCGACCTACGCCTCGGCCTTCCGCGGCGTGCGGGTGGCGGCGGGCGAGATCTCGGGCGACGATGCCTTCATGACCCGGATGGACGGCGACGGGGCGCCCTGGGCGCCGGTGAAGGAGACCGCGGCATGACGCTCATGATCACGCGCGAGGACACCCGGCTGAGAGTGACCGCCGACACGGTCGAGATCGCGACCTACGTCTTCGACGCCGATGCGCCGGCCTTCGAGGGACCCAAGCCCTACCTGCATCCGATCCGCGCCCTCGATGGTGGGCTGCTCACCGGCTTCCGCCCGTGGGACCACCGCTGGCACAAGGGACTGCAGTTCACGTGGACGCATGTCTCGGGCGAGAACTTCTGGGGCGGCCCGACCTACATCGACGGCGAGGGCTACGTCGCTCGCGACAACGTCGGCCGCATGCGCCATGACGGCTTCACCGCGATGCGCACCGCCGGCGACGAGGTCTCGTTCCGCGAAGACCTCACGTGGATCACCCAGGCCGGCCGGGAGTGGATCACCGAGCGGCGCACGCACCGCTTCGGCGGCGTCGACCGCGAGCGGGGCCTGTGGGTCCTCGATTTCGAGACGACGCTGCACAACGTCAGCGGCGGAACCCTCGAACTCGGCAGTCCCACCACGCAGGGGCGACCGAACGCCGGCTACACGGGCTTCTTCCTGCGGATGCCACGGGCGTGGACCGGGGGGACGGTGACCTCGCCCGTCACCTCCGATCCTGGCGCGCTCATGGGCGCCGAGGCGCCGTGGGTCGCCTTCTCCGGCCAGCACGACGACGTGGACGGCGGGGGCACGGTGCTCTGCTACGCCGGGCGGTCGTCGGCGCCGCCTCCAGTGAAGTGGTTCGTGCGCACCGAGCCGTTCCCGGTGCTCAGCCCCTCGCCGTCGTTCGACGAGCACATCGCCTTCGCGCCCGACACCGAGATCACCCTCGCGCACCGATACGTCTTCGGCGACCGCATGTGGGATCAGGACGAGGCCCGCGCGATCGCGACGGAGCTGGCACCGTGACCGCGGGTCACCCCCTCACCGGGCCGATCCGCGTACCGCCCCTCTTCCCCGGCGGAGTCGCGGTGAGCGACCTGTGCGTCTACGACACCGAGGGCGCCGACGGGCTGGCGGGCGGCTCGCCGCACCTGCATACGGCCTCGAGCGAGGGCTATGTGGTCACCGGCGGCACCGGCGAGGTGCACACCCTCTCGCACGCCGGCGCGGCCATCCATCCGCTCGCTCCCGGGGAGGTCGTCCACTTCTCGCCCGGGACCGTGCACCGGCTGGTGAACCGCGGCGATCTGCGCCTGGTCGTGGTCATGCAGAATGCGGGCCTCCCCGAGGCGGGGGATGCGGTGCTCACCTTTCCGCCCGACGTCCTCGACGATCCCGACGCCTACGCCGCCGCCGCAACCCTTCCCGACGGCGACCCCGATGTGCGGGCCTCGGCCGCGCGTCGCCGCCGCGACCTCGCCCTCGAGGGCTACGGGCTGCTGCGCGCGCAGATCCGCGACCGGGGACCGGAGGCGTACGCGGAGTTCCACCGCCGCGCCGCGAAGCTCGTGCAGCCCCGCGTCGCGCAGTGGCAGCAGCAGTGGACGCGCACCGTGGTCGCCGAGACGGAGCGCACGCGTGACCAGCTCGCTGCCCTCGCCGAGGGCAGCCCCGGCCTGATGTCCGACGCGGCCGTGGTGCGCGCCGAGCCGACCCCCGGCCCGCGGGGGTTCGGGATGTGCGGGCGCCTGCAGACCTGGCGATGGCCCGCGGGCTGACCCCCTCCGTCCCCCGCCGACCCCGAACGTCTTCCCATGGAGGAGAGCTCATGACCACCGACCCCGACCGCGTTCTGCGGTGCGCCCTGGTGGGCACCGGCAACGTCGCCCGCCTGCACGCGGAGGCCGTCGCCGCCGACCCCGCCGCCCGGCTGGTGGCGGTGACCGACCTCTCCGCCGAGGCCGCCCGCGCGTTCGCGGAGATGCACGACGTTCCGGCCGTTCACGACGACCTCGAGGCCCTGCTGACGAGTGAGCATCCCGACGTCGTACTGATCTGCACGCCCCCGGCGGTGCACCGGGAGCAGGCGCTCGCGGCGTTCGCGGCCGGAGCGCACGTGGTGGTCGAGAAGCCCCCCGCACCGAGCCTCGACGAGCTCGACGACATGCGGCGCGCCGCCGACGCAGCCGATCGGCGCCTCGCGGTGGTCTTCCAGCAGCGCACCGGCACCGCCGCCGCGCACGTGAAGCACCTCCTCGACAGCGGCGCCCTCGGCCGCCCGCTGATCGCCCAGTGCCAGACGCTGTGGTTCCGCGACGCGGACTACTTCGCCGTGCCGTGGCGCGGCAGGTGGAGCACGGAGGGCGGGGGCACCACGCTCGGGCACGGCATCCATCAGCTCGACCTGCTGGCGTTCCTGCTCGGCGATTGGGCGAGCGTCGAGGCGCGGATGTGGCGGCTGGACCGCGAGACCGAGACCGAAGACGCGTCCACCGCCACGGTTCGCTTCGCCGGCGGCACCGTCGCGCAGGTCGTCGCGAGCACGGTCTCCCCGCGCCAGACCAGCTCGATCCGCATCGACACGCAGAAGGCCACCGTGACGGTCGACCACCTCTACGGCCACGGTCACGAGAACTGGGCGATCACCCCGGCGCCCGGGTTCGAGCACGAGGCGGCCACGTGGGAGCTGCCGTCGCGTGAGATCCCGAGCGGTCATGCGCCCCTGCTGCACGACGTCTTCACCGCGTTGCGCGCCGGCGGGCCGCTCCCGCCGACCGCCGATGCGCCGGCACGGTCGCTGGAGATCGTGATCGATCTCGGCGGATGGTGGTGGATGCTCACCGACGAGTGGCGCGGGCTCGCCGTGCACCGCTCGGCCGATGCGGTCGTGTGGGAGCGGCAGGAGGGGCTCCTCCTCGACACGGTCGGACCCCCGGAATCCGGCCTGCAGATCGGACGCCACGCGATGGCCCTCGCCGACGGCGACGACGCGGCGTGGATCTACTTCTTCTCCCACCCGTGGTGGGACGGATCCGAGATCGCCGACGCCTCCGACGACCTGCATCGACGCAGTTCCGTGCAGCGTGCGCGCCTGCACGTCGTCGACGACGTGCTGGTCTGCGTGCGCTGACCCTTCGAGACGCGACGGGCCGGGTTTGTGATCCGACCGTTATGAATCGTTCAAAGGTTTTTCCGCGACCCCGCTTGCGAAACGTTTTTCCGTAGCCTACGGTATCAGGCAAGCGCTTTCCCATCCCGCACCACCTGCAACAGGGAACGTGCCGACACCGCATCAACGGACAACGAGCGTCTTGGTGAGAGAACACAGGCGTTCGAAGAGAGGACAAGGATGTTCAGCAAGAAGCGGACCATGGCCGCCGTCGCGCTGGCGACCGGCGCGGGACTCGTCCTGGCCGGCTGCTCGGGAGGATCCGAGCCCGCCGACACGATGGACCCGAACGAGGAGGTCACGCTCGACCTCGCCTTCTGGGGCAACGACGTGCGCGCCGAGCTCTACAACGAGGTCATCGCGGCGTTCGAGGAGGAGTACCCGAACATCACGGTGAACTCCTCGTTCCTCGACTTCCCCGCCTTCTGGGAGCGTCGTCAGACCGAAGCCGCGGGCGGCAACCTGCCCGACGTCATGCAGTTCGACTACTCGTACCTCCGCCAGTACTCCGAGAACGGCCTGCTGCTCGATCTCGACCCGTTCCTGGGCGGCATCATCGAGACCGACCCGATCCCGCAGAACATCCTCGACATCGGCGTCGTCGGCGGCACCACGTACGGCATCGCGACGTCGACCAACGCGTGGGGCATGTACACCAACCCCCAGTTGCTCGAGCAGGTCGGCGTGGACGAGTTCGCCGGCGGCACGTGGGATGACTACAGCGCGTGGATGGGCGAGGTGACCGACGCCAGCGGCGGCGATGTCTACGGCGGCTCGGACTACGCCGGGCGCATCCAGAACTTCGAGATCCAGCTGCGCGCCGAGGGAAGCGCCCTGTTCACCGAGGACGGCGAGCCCGGCTTCGACGAGGCGCGCCTCGCGCAGTTCTGGGAGGACGGCCAGGAGCTCATCGACTCGGGCGCCGTCATCTCGTCGCAGCGCCTCGAGGAGCTCTTCCCCACCTCCGGATTCGGCGCCGGCGAGACGGCCAGCGAACTGACGTGGGACAACTTCGGAGCCGGCTACCTCGGCGAGCTGGGCGAGGACTACACCGAGCTCGGGCTGATCGCCCCGCCGATCACCGTCGAGGGGGCGCAGGACCTCTACCTCAAGCCCTCGATGCTCCACACCATCGGCGCGAACACCGAGCACCCCGAGGCCGCTGCGACCCTGGTGAACTTCCTGGTGAACTCGCCCCAGTCGGGTGAGATCTTCGGCACCAACCGCGGCCTGCCCGCCTCGGAGACGGCCCTCGCCGCCGCCGAGCTCGACCCGCTGAGCCAGCAGATCGCCGACTACGAGGTCTCGATCCAGGACCGCCTGGGCGACGCCCCGCCGGTGCCGATCGTCGGCTACGGCACCCTGGAGGAGGAGTTCCGTGTGATCGGGCAGGAGCTCGGCTTCGGAACCATCACCGTCGACGAAGCGGTCGACCGCTTCTTCACCGAGATGGACGTGGTCCTCAGCAACAACGCGTGACACACGCCGGGGGTCCGGCCGCCACGGCCGGGCCCCCGCCCATCGTTTCCCCTCTGTGGATGGAGTGAGCAGTGAGTACGACAGCGACGAGAGTGATCGTCACGGGAAAGAGTTCGCGGCGTTCGCTGATGCAGCGTCGGCGGGCTGAGAACGAGGCGACTCGTCCGGGTCAGAAGCGTCGTCAGCGCAAGGAGACCCTTGCCGGGTACGGGTTCCTGCTGCCCTGGCTGATCGGGTTCTTCGGGCTCACGATCATCCCGATGGTCTACTCGCTGTACCTCTCCTTCACCCGGTACAGCATCTTCCAGCCGCCCCGGTGGGTCGGTTTCGACAACTACATCCGGCTGTTCACCAACGACCCGCAGTTCATCCAGTCCGCACAGATCACCCTCGTGTACGTGCTGGTGGGAACCCCGATCATGCTCGCCGCCGCTCTCGCGGTCGCGATGCTGCTGAACTACCGCGACCGCGGGGCGGCGTTCTTCCGCTCGGCGTTCTACGCCCCGTCGCTGATCGGCGCGTCGGTCTCGGTCGCGATTGTGTGGCGGGCGATGTTCGCCGGCGAGGGCCCGGTCGACAACTTCCTCAGCTTCTTCGGCATCAACCTCGGCTCCTGGATCGGCAACCCCTCGCTGGTGCTCCCGGCGATGATCATCCTCGCGGTGTGGCAGTTCGGCGCGACGATGGTCATCTTCCTCGCCGGTCTCAAGCAGATCCCGAAAGAGCTCTACGAAGCCGCCGAGATGGATGGCGCCGGACCCTGGCACCGCTTCCGCGCGGTCACCATGCCGATGCTCTCCCCGGTGATCTTCTTCAACCTGCTGCTGGGCATCATCGGCGCGTTCCAGGTGTTCGCCTCGGCCTACATCATCTCCAACGGCACCGGCGGCCCCGCCGGCATGACGAACTTCATCACCCTCTACCTCTACAAGCGCGGCTTCTCCGACGGCCAGTACGGCTACGCCGCCGCGATCGCCTGGGTGCTGCTGGTCGTCGTCGCCATCATCGCCGTGATCCTTTTCCGCACCCAGAAGAACTGGGTCCACTACTCGGGAGACAACCGATGAGCACGCAGAGCTTCGGCGAACCGGCCGTCCAGGTCCTCGAACAGCAGGACATCGAAGAAGACCTCCCCGACCGCACCCCGCCCCGCCGCCGCAAGGTCAAGCGGAAGACCTGGCAGACCATCATCTGGTTCACGGTCCTCATCGTCATCACCGCGGTCGTGCTCTACCCGCTGGTGTGGCTGCTGTTCGCGACGTTCAAGCCGACCTCCGAGTTCGGCCAGAACCCCGGCATCCTCCCCGAGAACCCCACCGTGGGCAACTACCTCACCGTCATGGAAGGCATCGCCGGCATCCCGATGTGGAAGTTCTTCTGGAACTCCCTCGTGCTGGCCACCCTCGCCGTCATCGGCACCGTCCTCAGCTCCGCCCTCGCCGCCTACGCCTTCGCCCGCGTGCAGTTCAAAGGCCTCGGGATCCTCTTCGCCGCGATGATCGGCACCCTGCTGCTGCCGTTCCACGTCGTGATCATCCCCCAGTACCTGCTGTTCAACACCCTCGACATGATCGACACCTTCTGGCCGCTGGTCCTGCCGAAATTCCTCGCCACCGAAGCGTTCTTCGTCTTCCTGCTCGTCCAGTTCATGCGACAGATGCCCCGCGACATGGACGAAGCCGCCCGCATCGACGGCGCCGGACACCTCCGCATCTTCTGGGCCATCATCGTCCCGCTGATCAAACCCGCCCTCATCACCTGCGCGATCTTCTCCTTCATCTGGTCCTGGAACGACTTCCTCGGCCCCCTCATCTACCTCACCAGCCCCGAGAACTACCCCCTCCCGATCGCGCTGCGCCTCTGGAACGACCAGACCTCCACCAGCGACTACGGCGCCACGGTCACCGCATCGTTCCTCGCGCTGGTGCCGATCCTGATCTTCTTCATCGTCTTCCAACGCTTCCTCGTCGACGGCGTCGCCACCCAAGGCCTGAAAGGCTGACGCCCATGACCACATCGTCGGAGCGGGCGCGGGAGCGTCGCGAGCTGAGGGCCGCCCGTCGCGGAGACCGCGACGGGAGCGGGCCGACGCTCGACGAGCGCGCTCCCGCCCGCTTCCCGGGTGCCACGGCGAAGTTCGGCCTGCTCGGCGAGGTGCTCATGACGGGTCTGCTCGTCACGCTGGTGGCGGTGCCGGTCATCACCCTGCCCGTCGCGCTGGCCGCCGGCATCCGTCATCTGCGGCGGTTCGTGCGCGCCGAGGGCTCGCCGCTGTCGGCGTTCTGGTCGGATGTGCGCCGCGGACTCGCCGGCGGCGCGCTCCTGGGCCTCGCCGTGCTCGTGCTCACCGGCCTGTTCGTGCTCGACATCGACCTGGCCGCGTCGGGCGCCCTGCCGGGCGGCCCGGTCATCGCCGTGGTCGGATGGGCCGGCCTGGCCGCCCTCGCGATCGCCGTGCTCACCGCCGCGGGGGCGTGGACGCCGGAGACCGGATGGCGCGGCGCGATCGGCGCGGTCCCCTCGCTTGTGCGCCACGACGTGCCGGGAGCGCTCTACCTGGCCGCGACCGCCGCGTTCGTCGTCATCGTCACGTGGGCGCTCGTGCCCCTCGTGATCCCCGCCCTCGGATGCGCCGCACTGGCCGTGGTCGCCGTTCCCGAGCGCCCGCGGCGCCACGCCGGCTGAAGCCTCCACCCCCATCCTCGAAGGAGTCATGCGTGCTGTACGGCGCCGACTACAACCCCGACCAGTGGCCCGAAGAGGTCTGGGAAGACGACGTCCGCCGCATGAACGAGGCGGGCGTGAACATCGTGAGCCTCGGCATCTTCGCCTGGTCGCGCATCCAGCCCGCCGAAGACGTGTGGGACTTCGCCTGGCTCGACCGGGTCATCGACACCCTGCACGCCGGCGGCATCGCCGTGAACCTCGCCACGGCAACGGCCTCGCCGCCGCCGTGGGTGAGCGCGAACTACCCCGAGACGCTGCCCGCAGACGAATCCGGCGCGTCGTACTGGCCGGGAAGCCGGCAGCACTTCGCACCCTCCTCCCCTGTCTACCGACGCCTCGCCGGTGAGCTGGTGCGACGCATCGCCGAGCGCTACGTCGACCACCCGGCGGTGGTGATGTGGCACGTCGGAAACGAGTTCGGCTGCCACCTCTGGATGGACTTCTCCGATGCCGCGCGGGATGCGTACCGTCGCTGGCTGCGCGAGAAGTACGGCACCGTCGACGCGCTCAACGCGGCGTGGGGCACGAACTTCTGGTCGCAGCGGTACAGCACGTTCGACGAGGTCTTCCCTCCGCGGCTGGCGCCCTACAGCCACAATCCGTCGTCGATGCTCGACTTCCGCCGGTTCACCTCCGACATGCTGCTGGAGTGCTACCTGGCGGAGCGGCGCATCCTGCTGCAGGCGGGCGCGACGCAGCCGATCACGACGAACTTCATGGGCCCGTTCAAGCCGGCGGACTATCGCCGGTGGGCGCCGCACATGGACGTCATCGCCGACGACTGCTATCCCGACCCGGCGCATCCCACGCGTGTGCGCGATTCGGCGTTCCAGCGCGACCTCGTGCGCTCGCTCAAGCCCGGCGTGCCGTGGCTGCTGTGGGAGCAGGCCACCGATGCCGTGAACTGGCGCCCGGCGAACCCCGGCAAGGCCGCGGGGGCGCTCGCGGCCGAGACCGCGCAGTCGATCGGGCGCGGCGCCGACGGCATCATGTTCTTCCAGTGGCGGCAGTCCCGCGCCGGCAGCGAGAAGTTCCACTCGGCGATGCTCCCCCACGCCGGCACGCGCACCCGCACGTGGCGCGAGGTCGTCTCCCTCGGCGAGCGCCTGCGCGAGCTCGGCGAGCTGCCGGCACCGGGCTCGGATGCGCGGGTCGCGCTGGTCTTCGACTGGGAGAACTGGTGGGCGGTCGAGGAGCGCGACCATCCCTTCCGGATCGACTACCTCGCCGTTGCCCTGGAGTGGTACGGCGCACTCCATCGCCGCGGCATCATGGTCGACATCATCGGGCCCGAGGAGGCGGAGCGCGGGTACGAGGTGGTCTTGGCGCCCGCCCTCTACCTGCTGCGCGAGGAGGGAGCAGCCGCGCTCGACCGGTTCGCGCGAGCCGGTGGAACGCTGCTCACCGGACCCTTCAGCGACATCGTCGACGAGCACGACCAGTTCTGCGACGGCGGGTTCCTCACGCGCCTCGGCGCCGCACTCGGCATCCGCTACGAGGACTTCGGAGCACTGGCGGGCCCTCCCGCGAGCGGCACGGGCGTCGGCGCGCTCGGTGCGGTCGGCGACGGCGAGCCCGAGACGGTGTCGTTCACGCTCGACGGCTGTGCCGCTCGCGGCACGCTCGTCGCCGAGGCCGTCCACGCCGAGACCGCCGAGGTGATCGCGACCTTCGACGACGGTCCGAACGCGGCGCGACCGGCGGTGACCCGTCAACGCCACGGCGACGGCGCCGCGTGGTACGTCGCCACGATGCCCGACGCCGCCGGTGTCGACGCGATCGTCGGCCGCCTCGTCGCCGACCGCGGCGTGCGACCGGTCATCGACGACCTCCCCGCGGGCGTCGAGGTCGCGCGTCGCGGCGCCCTCGTCACCGTGATCAACCATTCCGACGAGACCGTCACGGTCTCCCTGAACGGCAGCGACGCCGAAACCGGCGCCGCCCTCGGACGCACCGCACTGTCACCGCAGCAGGTCGTCTTCGCCTTCGCGCCCATCCCGGCGCATCCCTCGCCCGCGCCGTCCGACGCGAACGGCGCCCTCGCATCCCTCTCCTCCTGACAGGACCACCATGAGACACCTTCGATTCGTCGTCACCGCCGCCGTCGTTTCCGCCGCCGCCCTCACCCTCGCCTCGTGCGCGGGCGATGGCGGGAGCTCGGGAGAGTACGACCCCGACGCCGACGTGACGCTCACCTTCGCCTTCTGGGGCAACGACGATCGCGCCGACCGCTACAACCAGCTGATCGAGGCGTTCCAGACCGAGCATCCGAACATCACGGTGAACACGACCTTCACCGACTTCCCCAGCTACTGGGAGAAGCGGCAGACCGAAGTGGCCGGCGGGGGCCTTCCCGACGTCTTCCAGTTCTCCGACAGCTATCTGCGGCAGTCGCCGAGCCCGGCCACGTGCTCGATCTCGGCGAGGTGTCGGACTACATCGACTTCTCCACCTTCGACGACGCCCTGCTCGGCACGGGTCGCCTGAACGACGTGCAGTACTCCCTGCCGACCGGATACAGCATGTGGGCGAATTTCGTGAACGACGACGTGCTGGCCGAGTACGACATCGCCGCCCCGGAAGGCGGCTCCACCTTCGACGCGTTCGACGAGTGGATGGCCGGGGTCACCGATGCGACCGACGGCACGGTCTACGGCGGCACCGACTACACCCAGCGGATCCAGGTGTTCGAACTGGTTCTCCGGGCGAACGGCGGAAACCTCTACACCGAGGACGGCGAGCTCGGCTTCACCGAGGATGAGCTGCGCGACTTCTGGGCCTCCGGCGACGACATCCGCGACGGCGTGACCGTTCCGCAGGTCGAGCTCGAGGCGATCAGCCCCGTGTCCGGTTTCGGGGCCGGCCTGACGGCGAGCGAGATGAGCTGGAGCAACTTCCTGGGCGGCTATCTCGCGGACTCCGGCGCCGAGTCGATCTCGATCGTCGCGCCCCCGACCGCCGTCGAGGGCTCGAAGGACCTCTACCAGCAGGGCGGTCTGCAGATGGCCATCGCGTCGAACACCGACCACCCCGAGGCGTCGGCGATCTTCCTCGACTACGTCGTCAACAGCCCCGAAGCCGGCGAGATCTTCGGCACCACCCTCGGATTCCCGGCCTCGTCGAGCAAGCTCGCGGGCACGACGCTCGAAGGCGTCGACAAGCAGGTCGCCGACTACATCGAGTCGGTGGCGGACCGCGTGGGCGAAGCCCCGCCCGTGCCCGTGATCGGATACGGCTCGCTCGAGCAGACGTTCTGGGACGTCGGCAAGGAGCTCGGGCTCGGGACGATCACGGTCGACGAGGCGGTGGACCGCTTCTTCACCGAGGCCGACGTCATCCTCGAGTGAACCCCTGGTGGGGGCGGGGCTCTGCCTCATCCCCACCAGACATCTCCCCGACCATCCCCGGAGGAACCATGGCCGTCGCCGCCGCCCGCCTCGATCCCCATCACGAGATCGCCGACATCGACCGTCGCCTGTTCGGCGGGTTCGTCGAGCACCTCGGCCGCCACATCTACGACGGCATCCACGAGCCGGGTCATCCCGCAGCCGGAGCCGACGGCTTCCGGCGGGACGTCATCGAGCTCGTGCGCGAACTGGGCGTCAGCACCATCCGCTACCCGGGCGGCAACTTCGTGTCGGGATACCGCTGGGAAGACGGCATCGGCCCCGTCGACGAACGACCCCGCCGCCTCGACCTCGCGTGGCACTCCACCGAGACGAACGAGGTGGGCCTGCACGAATTCGCCGCGTGGCTCGAGCTCGTCGGCAGCGACCTCGTGCTCGCCGTCAACCTCGGCACCCGGGGCACCCAGGAGGCGCTCGACCTGCTCGAATACGCCAACGTCGACGCACAGACGGCATGGACCGACCGGCGGGCGGCGAATGGGCATCCGGAGCCGTTCGGCGTGAGGATGTGGTGCCTCGGCAACGAGATGGACGGACCGTGGCAGATCGGTCACAAGAACGCCGACGACTACGGCAAGCTCGCCTCCCAGACGGCCAAGGCGATGCGCATGATCGATCCGGGACTGCAACTGGTCGTCTGCGGCTCGTCGGCGCGGTCGATGCCGACCTTCGGCTCGTGGGAGCGCACCGTGCTGGAGCACACCCTCGACGACGTCGACTTCATCTCCTGCCACGCGTACTACCAAGAGCGGAACGGCGACGCGCAGGAGTTCCTCGCGTCGAGCGTCGACATGGCGAGGTTCATCGAGTCGGTCGTGACCACGGCAGACGCGGTCGCGGCGGCGAAGAAGAGCGACAAGCGCATCATGATCTCCTTCGACGAGTGGAACGTCTGGTACCTCCACGATGACGACGGCGGGCAGAACGACAAGCCCGAGGAGAAGGGATGGCCGGTCGCTCCGCGCCTGCTCGAAGACCGCTACAGCGTTCTGGACGGCGTGGTGTTCGGCGACCTGATGATCACCCTGCTCCAGCACGCGGACCGCGTGCGCTCCGCATCCCTGGCGCAGTTGGTGAACGTCATCGCTCCGATCATGACCGAGCCCGGGGGCCCGGCGTGGCGCCAGACCACGTTCTTCCCCTTCTCGCTCACCTCGCGCTGGGCGCAGGGGCGCGCGGTGCGCGTTCCGGTGTCGGCACCGACCTTCACGAGTCCCGCGCTGGGCGAGGTGGCAACCGTGAACGCCGTCGCGACGATCGACGACGACGGTGTGTCGCTCTTCGTCGTCAACCGGTCCACGGCCGAGCCCACGACCCTGTCGGTCGACCTGCGGCCGCTCCTCGGCGACCTGGGCCGCGAGATGGCCATCGACGAGGCGCACCTGCTGCACGACGACGACATCTACGCCGCCAACACCCTGGAGAGCCCCGAGCGGGTCGGCATCACGGCACTGGAGGCAACAATCGAGGACACGACCCTGCGCATTCCCCTTCCCGCGGTGTCGTGGGGATGCATCCGCCTGAGCTGAGCGACCGGCCGTATTCCGGCCGACCTCGCCCCGCTCCGCAGTCACCCATCCCACCCTCCGCAGTCACCTCACCCCGCCCTCCCGCAGTCACTTTGTGTGGGTGGAGAGGCCACGCACCCGCACAAAGTGACTGCAGAGCGACTCTCGTGGCGTGGGCAGCGTGCGGCGGCGGTGCGGGCCGGCGCCGTGCGGCCGTGCGGGCCGGGGTGGGCGGCCTGGGACGGCGCCGGGGTGGGCGGCGGCGGTGCGGGCCGGCGCCGTGCGAGCGCCGCGCGGCGTGCGGCGGCGGCGGGGGCGCCGTGCGGCGGCGGTGCGGGCCGGGCGGGCGCGCGGGGCGGCGTGGCCACGCACGGGAAAGCGCTTGCGTGGCAGACAGGGGCGTGGCACACTGGGGAAAGCGTTTACCCCTCGGGGTTCCCCGGCTTTTCCGCGACCGTGACGTCGCCGGATACGAGAGAGAAGGACCGCATGACCGACACCACGATCGCCCCGCCCCAGGCCGAGGTCCGCCCGGCCGTCCGCGAGATCGGCATCATCATGAACGGCGTCTCCGGACGCATGGGGTATCGGCAGCACCTGGTGCGCTCGATCCTCGCGATCCGCGACCAGGGCGGCATCGTGCTCTCCGACGGCACGAAGGTCACGGTCAAGCCGCTGCTGGTCGGCCGCAGCGAGGCGAAGCTCGCCGACCTCGCCGACAAGCACGGCATCGAGGACTACACCACCGACCTCGACGCGGCCCTCGCCGACCCCCGCTGGGAGATCTACGCCGACTTCCTCGTCACCAAGGCGCGTTCGGCGGCTCTCCGCAAGGCGATCGCGGCCGGCAAGACCATCTACACCGAGAAGCCGACCGCAGAGACCGCGGCCGAAGCACTCGAGCTGGCCAAGCTCGCCGCGGCAGCCGGCGTGAAGACCGGCGTCGTGCACGACAAGCTCTACCTCCCGGGCCTGCAGAAGCTGAAGCGCCTCATCGATTCGGGCTTCTTCGGCCGCATCCTCTCGGTGCGCGGCGAATTCGGATACTGGGTCTTCGAAGGCGACTGGCAGCCCGCGCAGCGTCCGAGCTGGAACTATCGCACCGAAGACGGCGGCGGCATCATCGTCGACATGTTCCCGCACTGGAACTACGTCATGGAGAACCTGTTCGGCGAGGTCAAGAGCGTCTACGCCCAGGCGGCCGTGCACATCGCCGACCGCTGGGACGAGAACGGCGAGCACTACACCGCCACCGCGGAAGACGCCGCCTACGGCATCTTCGAGCTCGAAGGCGACCCCGAGCACGGAAACATCGTCGCGCAGATCAACTCGTCGTGGACCGTGCGGGTCAACCGGGACGAGCTGGTCGAGTTCCACGTCGACGGCACCCACGGCTCGGCCGTTGTGGGCCTGTTCGGCGCCAAGATCCAGCACCGCAACGCCACCCCGAAGCCGGTGTGGAATCCCGACCTCGCCGACGACCACGACTACGACGCGGACTGGGCCGCCGTTCCGACGAACGACGTGTTCCAGAACGGCTTCCGCCAGCAGTGGGAGGAGTTCCTGGAGTCGTACGTGCTCGGCACCGACTACGCGTTCGACCTGCTCTCCGGCGCACGCGGCGTGCTCCTCGCCGAGGCCGGCCTGGAATCCAGCCGCGAGGGCCGCAAGGTCGAGCTGCCCGCCCTGAGCCTGGACTGACGTATGACCCACCTCACTCTGCTCGATGCCGCCGGGTCGACCTCGCAGGTCGCGCTGCGCGAAGCATCCGGATTCACCAAGCCCACAACGCCGCTGCGCAGCCGCCTCGCGTACGCGGCCGCGCACGTCGTGCCGCTGGTGCACGCCGACAACACCCCGGGGCGGCCCGCCGAGATCGACTGGGATGCGACGCTCGCCTTCCGCCGCTCGGTCTACTCCTGGGGCCTCGGCGTCGCCGACGCGATGGACACCGCCCAGCGGAACATGGGGCTCGACGCCGCCGCGGTGCGCGAACTCATCGCGCGAACGGCGCAGACCGCGCGCGAAGAGGGCGGATCGGTCGTCGTCGGCGTCAACACCGATCACGTCGAGGACGAGCACATCTCCCTCGACCAGGTGATCGACGCGTACCGGTCTCAGCTGGCCTTCACCGAGGAGCAGGGCGCCGCTCCCGTGCTGATGGCGTCGCGCCATCTGGCGCGCGCCGCATCCTCGGCCGAGGACTACCGCCGCGTGTACCGCGAGGTGCTCGGCGCGGCGCAGGTGCCGGTCGTGCTGCACTGGCTCGGCACCGCGTTCGACCCGACCCTCGAGGGGTACTTCACTTCGACCAAGCTCAGTACAAGCGGGTCGGCCGACTGGCGCGAGGCGTCCGAGGTGCTCCTGGAGATCATCGGCGAGAACACCGACAAGGTCGCCGGGGTGAAGATGAGCCTGCTCGACGCCGACGCCGAGGTGTCGGTGCGAGAGCGCCTCCCCGAGAGCGTGCGCATGTTCACCGGCGACGACTTCAACTACGTCGGCCTCATCGGCGGGACGGACATGCCGGACGTTGCGACGGGCGACGTTTCGTCTGGCTCTGCTCGCTCAACGACCGGGGAGGCCGGAGACGGGCGGGCCGGAGAGGCATCGGCCGGGGCGGCCGAGACGAAACGCGGATACTCCGACGCGCTCCTCGGCGCGTTCGCGGCGATCACCCCGGTCGCCTCCGCCGCGATCCAGGCGCTCGACGCCGGCGACGGCGCTCGATACCGCGAGATCCTCGAGCCCACCGAGGAGCTCAGCCGCCAGGTCTTCGCCGCGCCGACGTTCTACTACAAGACCGGGGTCGCGTTCCTGTCGTGGCTGAACGGCCACCAGCCGGCCTTCCAGATGGTCGGCGGGCTCCACTCCGCGCGCAGCCTGCCGCACCTGTCCCGCATCGTCGAGCTCGCCAACGCCTCCGGCGCCTTGGAGCGGCCCGAGCTGGCCGCCATCCGATGGCACGGGATGCTGCGCCTGAACGGCGTCGACGTTCCGGGGGTGATCGCGTGAGCGTCGATCCGCGCCTGTCGATCAACCAGGGCACCCTCAAGCACGCCGACCTCGCCACGGCGCTCGCGGCCACATCCGGTGCGGGCGTCCCCGCGATCGGGCTGTGGCGCGAACCGGTGCAGGAGGTGGGCCTCACCACGGCCGCGTCGATGCTCGCCGACTCCGGGCTGCGCTTCACGACACACTGCCGGTCCGGCTTCTTCACGATGCCCGAGGGCCCCGCCCGCCGCGCATCCCTCGACGACAACCGCGTCGCCGTCGAGGAGGCCGCCACGCTCGCCGCGGCGGGCGCCGAGGGATCCACCGCGGTGCTGGTGCTCGTCGCCGGCGGTCTGCCCGAGGGCTCCCGAGACCTCATCGGCGCCCGCGAGCGCGTGCGAGATGCCATCGGCGAGCTCGCTCCGCACGCCGCCGAAGCGGGCGTCACCCTCGCGATCGAGCCGCTGCATCCGATGTACGCCTCCGACCGCTGCGTCGTGTCGACGCTCGGCCAGGCGCTCGACATCGCGCACGACTTCGACCCGTCCGTGGTGGGCGTGACCATCGACACCTTCCACATCTGGTGGGACCCGGATGTGCTCCCGCAGATCGAACGCGCCGGTCGCGAGGGACGCATCGCGACGTATCAGGTGTGCGACTGGAAGACGCCGCTCCCGGCCGACGTGCTGCTGAGCCGGCACTACCCGGGCGACGGCGTCATCGACTTCGGGCCGATGACCCGCGCCGTCGTGGATGCCGGGTACACCGGCGACATCGAGGTGGAGATCTTCAACGCCGACGTGTGGGCGACCGACCCGGCCGAAGCCGTGCGACGCACCTCCGACGGCTTCACGGCTGCCGTCACGCCGCACCTTCCCGCGGTCGTTCCCGCCTGATCCCGCGCGGGCGAGCCCCTAGAATCCTGCACGTGACCCGAACACCCTCGACCGCCCGCAGCGCGGCCACCCTGCACGACGTGGCCCGCGAGGCAGGGGTGTCGTTGGCGACGGCCTCCCGGGTGCTGAACGGCTCCACGCGCAAGGTCGCCGAGAGCTACCGCGAGAAGGTGGAGGCGGCCGCTGAGCGCCTCGGCTACACGGCGAACCTCTCCGCGCAGGCGACGGCACGCGGCACCTCCGCCGTCGTCGCCCTGCTCGTCGCCGACATCGCCGACCCCTACTTCGGCCAACTCGCCTCGGGTGTGGCACGCGGCGCCGACGAGGCGGGCCTGGTCGTCACGATCGCCATCACCGAGCGCGACCCGGCGCGCGAGGTCTCGCTCGTCCGCGCGCTGCGCGGTCAGCGCCCGCGGGGCCTGATCCTGGCCGCCTCCCGAACGACCGGCCCCGACGCCGCGGGGCTCGACCCCGAGCTCGAGGCGTTCCGGGGCATGGGCGGACGGGTCGTCATGCTCGGTCCGGCACCCGACAGCATCCGCTCGGTCGCCGTCGACAACCGTGGCGGGGCCCGCGCGCTCGGCGCACGCCTGCGCCAACTCGGCTACCGCGAGGCGGTCATCGTCGGCGCGCGCGAGGGCATCCAGACCTCCGATGACCGCATCGCGGGGTTCACCCACGGCTTCACCGGTGCCGGCGGGCGCATCCGCAGCGTCGTTCGCGGCGGCTTCACCCGCGACGCCGGGTACGCCGCCACCGAGGCGCTCCTGCACGATGAGGTGCCCCCGGGCACGGTCATCTTCGGCATCAGCGACGTCGTCGCGATCGGCGTGATGTCGGCGGTGCGGGATGCCGGGCGCGAGGTCGGCGCCGACATCGCCGTCGCCGGCTTCGACGACATCGCCACCGGCCGCGACATCCGGCCCGGCCTCACGACCGCGCATGTGCCGCTCGATGAGCTCGGCTACCGCGCGCTGCACGCCACCGTCGACGAGGAGTGGGACGCCTCCCAGCCGCCCCTGCCCGTCGAGGTGGTCGTGCGCGGCAGCACGCCACCCCGCCCCTGACCCCGCCGGCGCCTGACCTCCCCGGCGCCACCAGCTCGTCGACACCGTCAGCCCCGGTGAACAACACAGGAGATCCGCGGCGCCCGGGAGCTGAAACCTGCCGACACACTGCGCCCCGACCGGAATCTCCTGTGTTGTCCGCGGCCCACCCGGCGAGCCGCCACTCGCCGCTGCCCGCTCTCGCCTGCATCGACCTCTGCCGCCCGCTGCCCGAGCTACCTGGCGAGGCGTCTCCGCGGTGAACAACACAGGAGATCCGCGTCGAATCGGGCTGAAGCCGCGCCGACAGGCCTGCTGCGCGCCGAATCTCCTGTGCTGTTCACGGCCGGCCGCCGCCGCCGACATGGGAGAACGTTTCCCGGGCGGATAGAGTGGCGCGAGCGAGAGGAGGCCGCATGCCGCGCCCACCGAAACGGGTGACCATCGCCGACGTCGCCGCGAAGGCGGAGGTGTCGCTGTCGACCGTGTCACGCGTGCTCAACGGCAATGTCACCGTCGACCCGGCCATGGCCGAGCGCGTGCGCGCCGCGGCTGCCGAGCTCGACTACTCCGCCAGCCCCCTCGCCCGCAGCCTCGTCCTCGGCCGCACCCAGACGATCGCCGTGGTCGTGCCCGATCTCGGCAACCCGACGTTCCAGGAGATCCTGCGCGGACTCAGCCGCGCGGCCGGAACCGCGGGCTACCACGTGCTCGTCGCCGACTCCGCCGAATCGGTCGACCAGGAGCGGGTGCTCGCCCT
The DNA here is from genome assembly GCF_015277875.1 of Microbacterium luteum. Lineage (NCBI taxonomy): Bacteria > Bacillati > Actinomycetota > Actinomycetes > Micrococcales > Microbacteriaceae > Microbacterium > Microbacterium luteum. The sequence continues at coordinate 2,952,749 of NZ_CP063814.1, forward strand.
CACGACCCGACGCCGCACCGACGGCGTCGTGCTGTGCGCGCCGCGCATGGATGACGACGCCCTCGCGGCGTCGCTGCGCGAGCTGTCACCGGTGGTCGTCGTCAACCGCGACGTCGACGGAGCTCCCGTGGTCGGGGCGGATTACCGGTCCGCCTTCGCGGAGATCCTCACCCACCTGCACGGCCTCGGTCACCGTCGCTACGTCTTCCTCTCCGGCAATCCGCGCAGCGCATCGAACGCCGCGCGCGTCGACGCGATCACCGCGTTCGCCGGCGCGCACGCCGAGGTGGAGATCACGCAGCTCCCGTGCGGGGTCGACGTCGACAGCGGTGCGCGGGTCGCGCCGGAGGTGCGCGCCTCGGGCGCGACCGCCGTGCTGGCCTACAACGACCTCGTCGCCATGGGAGTCATGGGAGTGCTGCGACGCGATGGCGTGCGCATCCCCGAAGACCTCTCGGTGACCGGGTTCGACGACATCCCGTTCTCGCGCTGGACCTCGCCCACCCTCACCACCGCGGCGGTGCCGGCCGAAGACCTCGGCGCACGCGCGTGGGAGGCCATGCAGGATCTGCTCACCGGCGCTCCGGCGGAGCCCGCCGCGCACTGGCTCCGCCCCGTCGTCGCGCTGCGCGAGAGCACGGGACCCGCCCCGTCCTGAGCGGCCGCAGCATCCACCGCATAGGAGCACGGCCACGCGTGTTACACTGAGAAAACGTTTCCTGAGGAGCCATCGATGACCCACCTCCGCTACGCACTCGCCGGCGCCGGCGCGCGCGCCCAGATGTACGTCGACGCGATCACGACGACCTACGCCGACCGCGCCTCGCTCGTGGCGATCCTCGAGCCGAACCCGGTGCGTGCGCAGTTCCACGCCGACCGCGTCGCCGAGAGCGGCAAGCCCGCGCCGCTGATCTACTCCCCCGATCGCCTGGAGGAGATGATCGCCGCAGAACAGGTGGACCGCGTGATCGTCTGCGCGCGCGACGACCTGCACGCCGAGCTCATCGTGCGGTCGCTGGATGCCGGTGCCGACGTCGTCGTCGAGAAGCCCCTCACGATCGACGCCGCCAGCGCCGCCGCGATCGAGGATGCGATCGACCGCACCGGACGCGACGTGGTCATCACCTTCAACTACCGCTACTCCCCGCGCAACAGTGCGCTGCGGCAGATCCTGCAGGAGGGCACGATCGGGGAGATCACCTCGATCGACTTCTCCTGGATGCTCGACACCAAGCACGGCGCGGACTACTTCCGCCGCTGGCACCGCGAGAAGGAGCACTCCGGCGGCCTGCTCGTGCACAAGTCCAGCCACCACTTCGATCTCGTCAACTGGTGGCTCCGGTCCGTCCCCACCCGCGTCTACGCGTCGGGCGGGCTGCGCTTCTACGGTGCGGAGAACGCCGACGCGCGCGGGCTCGGCGCACGCGCTCCGCGCGGAAGCCACGACGACGCCGGCGCCTTCGAACTCGACCTGCGGGCCGACGCGAACCTCAAGGCCCTGTACTTCGATGCCGAGGAGCACGACGGATACCTGCGCGACCGCGACGTGTTCGGCGAGGGGATCACCATCGAGGACAATCTCGCGCTCGTGGTCGACTACGCCTCGGGCGCGACCCTCAGCTACTCCCTCAACGCGCACGCTCCCTGGGAGGGCTACCGCGTGGCGGTGAACGGCACGAAGGGGCGCGTCGAGCTCGAGGTCGTCGAGCGCGGCGCCGTGCTGGCCGACGAGGGCCTGCATCCGGTGCTCGACCCGAGCGCGGTCGACGCCGGCTCGTCCGGATCCCTGCGGCCCGAAGGCGAGCGCCTCCTTGTGCAGCGTCACTGGGAGGCCGCGACCGAGGTCGAGATCGAGAACCTCGCGGGCGGGCACGGCGGCGGCGACCGTCTGCTCCTGGCCGACGTCTTCGAGGGGCCGGGCGATGACCCGCTGCAGCGTCCCGCCGACTGGCGCGACGGTGTGCGTTCCATCTCGGTCGGCATCGCCGGCAACCGGTCGCTCGCGACGGGCATGCCGGTGCGTGTGGCCGACCTCGGCATCCGCTTCCTCGCCGCGAGCCCGGAGTCGGTGCCGGCGTGACGCGCATCGTCGTCACCGGTGGCGCCGGCCGGCTCGGGCGCTCGCTCGTGGCCGGTCTGGCTGATGCCGGACACGAGATCGTCTCGCTCGATCGTGAGGTCTCGGATGCGGTCGAGCTGACCTCGCGGGACGCGGTCACGCAGGCGGCCGTCGACCTCACCGACGCCCACGCCGCAGCCGCGGCGGTGGCGGATGCGCGGGCCGACGCGCTCGTGCACCTCGCCGCGATCGCCGTGCCCTTCAGCGCACCCGAAGACGTCATCCTGCGCACGAACGCCGCGCTCGCCCTGAACACGATGTCCGCGGCCGTCACCGCCGGTGTGCCGCGGATCGTCACCGCGTCGAGCCCCACCGTGCTCGGCTACGGATCCCCCACCGGATGGGTGCCGCCGTCGATGCCCCTCGACGAGTCCACGCCGCCCCGGCCGTGGAACGCCTACGCCCTGTCGAAGCTGCTCGCCGAGCAGACCGCGGCGATGCTCGCGCGCCAGACCGGCGACGCGACGCGGTTCGCGGCGTTCCGGCCGTGTTACGTCATCGCGCCGGAGGAGTGGGAGGGAGCCCTCACGCAGCAGGGGCACACCGTGCGCGAGCGCCTCGACGATCCGGCGCTGTCGGCGCCGGCCGTGTTCAACTACGTCGACGCCCGCGACGTCGCCGCCTTCGTCGACGTGCTCCTGGCCGCGATGGGCGACATCCCGAACGCCGAGACCTTCTTCGTCGGCGCCGATGACGCGCTCGCTCGCGAACCGCTGTGCGATCTCGTGCCGCGCTTCCACCCCGGAACCGAGGAGGTCGCGGCGGGCCTTGTCGGCACGACCCCGGCGTTCACGAGCGCGAAGGCCGCGCGCCTGATCGGATGGCGCCCCACCCGCACCTGGCGCGACGAACTCGCCGCCACGGACGCCCGCGCCGCGGGATCGTCCCCCGACTCCCGAAAGGACACCGCCGCGTGAGCACCGGAATCGCCTTCGACGGCATCCTCTTCTTCCCCGTCACGCCCTTCGACGCCGACGACCGCGTCGACGACGAGCTGCTGCGGCGCCACGTCGGCACCACGATGGAGCACGGCCCGGGCGGGGTGTTCCCGGCGTGCGGCACGGGCGAGTTCCACGCCCTGTCGACGGATGAGGCCGCGCAGGTCGTGCGGTCCACGGTCGAGACGGTCGCCGGGCGCGTTCCCGTCGTCGCCGGTGCCGGCGGTCCGCTCGGCCACGCGATCGGGGTCGCACGCGCGGCTGCGGATGCGGGAGCCGACGCGCTCCTCGTCCTCCCGCCGTACCTCGTCGGCGGACCGCAGGCGGGCCTGATCGCCTACGTCGAGGCGATCGCGGCGGCATCCGATCTGCCCGTCGTCGTCTACCACCGCGCCAACGCGCAGTACTCCGTCGATGCGATGCGGCACCTCGCGCGCAATCCCAAGGTCATCGGCTTCAAGGACGGGGCCGGCGACATCGGCACGGCGCAGCTGATCGTGCGCGCGGTCGCGGAGGAGGGCCGCGACGATTTCGCCTTCTTCAACGGCCTGCTCACCGCCGAGCTCACCCAGGGGGCGTACCGCGGCATCGGCGTGCCGCTGTATTCCTCGGCGGCGTTCGCGATGATCCCCGAGGTCGCCGCCGCCCACTACCGTGCGTACATCGCCGGTGACGAGGACCGTCGCCTGCAGCTGCTCGACGGGTTCTTCCGCCCGCTCGTCGCGCTGCGCGACGAGACCCCCGGCTTCGGCGTCTCTCTCATCAAGACGGGCCTGCGGCTGTCGGGGATGCCGGTCGGCGGCGTGCGCGCCCCGCTCGTCGACCCCTCGCCCGCCCAGGAGGAGCGCCTGGCCGAGATCCTCGAGGCCGGACGGGCCCTGCTGTGACCGCGGTCGCTGCGGCGGAGGAGCATCCGACCGTCGCGACCTTCGAGACCCGGCTGATCCGGGTGCCGCTGACGCGCCCGTGGGGCGCCGAAGTCACCTCCGTCGGTGTCGTCGAGACGCACGTGGTGCGCTCGGACGGAGCGGAGGGCTGGGGCTTCTCGTGGACGCCGCAGATCGGCGCGGAAGCGGTGCACGCGATGCTCGCGAACGACGTCGCCGCCTTCGCCCGCGGGCGTTCGGCAGACCCGGGTTCGGAGTCCCTGGCGCTGTGGCAGCACCTCCACGAGGCCGGCGGCGGCGGGGTCACCACCATCGCGATGGCCGGGCTCAACCTCGCGCTGTGGGATGCGGCGGCGCGCGAGCGGGGCACGTCGCTCACCGGGTTCCTCGGCGGGCAGCGTCGCAGCGCCCGCGCCTACGGCTCCGGCGTGAACCTGCATTACCCGATCGACGATCTCGTCGCCCAGGCGCGACGGTGGGTGGATGCCGGCTTCGACGCCGTGAAGGTCAAGGTCGGCAAGCCCGACGTCGCGGAGGACCTCGACCGCATGCGTGCGGTGCGCGAGGTACTCGGGCCCGACCGCGCGCTCATGATCGACGCGAATCAGCGCTGGGACCTCGACCGCGCGACGCGGAACCTCGAGGTGCTCGCCGAGGTGGCGCCGGCGTGGATCGAGGAGCCGCTGCGCGCCGACGACCTGGCCGGGCACATCGCGCTGTCCGAGCGTCTGGCGGCCTCCAGCCGCATCCCGATCGCCGTGGGCGAGAATCTGCACAACGTCTTCCGCTTCGACGACTTCCTGCGCACCGGAGCCGCCCAGATCGTGCAGCCGAACGTCGTGCGCGTCGGCGGCATCACGCCGTTTCTGGGGATCGCCGCCGTCGCGGCCGAGTACGGTGCCGCCGTGCATCCGCACCTGCTGCCGGAGCTCTCGGGACAGCTGGCGCTGTGCCTGCGCGGTGTCCCCGGCGTGACGGATCCGCTCGTCGAAGACGTCGAAGACGCCGGCTTCGGCGAGCTCAACGCCCTGCGGGACCCCTCGCCCGTCCGCATCCACAACGGCGCCCTCACCGAGACCGACCATGTCGGGCTCGGCATCCGCTTCACCTGACCGCCTGCGACCACTCGGGAGCAATCATGAGCACCAGCATCACCGACCTCGACCGCCTCGTGTCCGCCGCCGCGGAGGCCGCGCCGGCGTGGCGCACCTCGTCGGCCGACGACCGCGCCCGCTGGCTGCGCGCCGCAGCCGACGCACTCGACGCGCACGCCGACGAGCTCGTCGCGATCGCCGACGAGGAGACCCGCCTCGGCGAGACCCGCCTGCGCGGCGAGGTCGGGCGCACGACCGGCCAGCTGCGCCTGTTCGCGAGCGTCGTCGAGGAGGGCTCGTACCTCGAGATCACGATCGACGACGCCGACGGCGCCGCCACCCCGCCGCGCCCCGAACTGCGACGGATGCTCACCGGCGTCGGCCCGGTGGCGGTGTTCTCGGCCTCGAACTTCCCCTTCGCGTTCTCCGTCGCCGGCGGCGACACCGCCTCGGCCCTCGCGGCCGGGAACCCCGTGGTCGTGAAGGCGCACTCCGGCCATCCCCGCCTGTCCGAGCGCACCGCCGAGATCGTCGCCGCGGCCCTGGAAGCGGCGGGAGCACCCGCGGGCTCGCTCGGTCTCGTCGAGGGCCGCGAAGCCGGCAACGCCCTCGTGCAGCATCCCTCGATCCAGGCCGCCGGGTTCACCGGCTCGCTGGGCGGCGGACGCGCCCTGTTCGACCTGGCGACCGGGCGAGAGGACCCCATCCCCTTCTACGGCGAGCTCGGCAGCGTCAATCCCGTGGTTCTCACCCCGGCCGCCGTCGCGCGGCGCGGTGAGGCGCTCGCGCAGGGCCTGGTCGCCTCGTTCACGCTCGGAGTCGGGCAGTTCTGCACCAAGCCGGGTGTGGTGTTCGTCCCGACCGGATCCGGCTTCGACGAGCTCGTCGCGCGCCTCGTTCCGGGCGCATCCGGTGGGCCGCTGCTTACCGATCGCATCACCGCGGCGTTCCCGTCCGGTCTCGCGCACCTCGAGGCCGACCCGTCGGTCTCGGTCGTCGCCGGATCGGCCGAACAGGCCGAGGGCACCGCGCAGCCGGTCGTGCTGAGGACCGACGCCGCCGCCGTCGCGGATCGGCCCGAGACGCTGCTCGAGGAGTGCTTCGGCCCCGTGACGCTGCTGGTCGAGTACGCCGACGACGCCGCGCTGCAGCGTGCCCTGGAGGCGGTGCCGGGCAGCCTCACGGCCACCCTGCACGCCGAGGACGACGACGCCGTCGACGACGTGCTCGAGGTGCTGCAGCGCAAGGCCGGACGCGTGCTGTTCGCCGGCTGGCCAACCGGCGTGGCGGTGACGTGGGCGCAGCAGCACGGCGGTCCGTGGCCGGCGACCACCTCGCTGCACACCTCGGTCGGCGCGACGGCGATCCGCCGGTTCCTGCGGCCGATCGTCTTCCAGGACGCCCCGCAGCGTCTGCTGCCCCCGGTGCTGCGCGACGACGCCTTCCCGTCGCTCCCGCACCGCCGGAACGGCATCCTCACCCTCCCCTGACGCGGTGCCGCCGGGCTCCGGTGGGCCGCGGGGCTCCGGCGACGGTGGGGAAGTGACGTGGGGGGCTCCGGCGAGGCTGGGGCTCCGGCGAGCCACGGGGCTCCGGCGGGCCGCGGGGCTCCGGTGGGCCGCGGGGCTCCGGCGACGGTGGGGCGGTGACGCCGCGGGCTGGCAACGACGGGCTGCGGCCGGGCGGCGCGGGCCGGCGACGATAGGCTGCGGCCGGGCGGTGGCCCCGGCGATGGTGGGGGCCGCGTCTCCGCTCACGTCGTGCCCCAACTCAGGCTGGGCGAACCGAACGGCCCGGATTCCAGGCCTCCCGGCCGTACCCGGGCTCCTCCATCCTGAGTTGGTGCACACGTCGGGTGTGACACCGGGGCGGCATCGAGTCGAGACCTTGCCTCACCGGGCGACAGACGACAGAAGGCGCCGAACCCCCGCACGTGGTGTCACCTGTCGGCGTCTCGACGGGCGACGGGCACCAACTCAGGCTGGGGGACCACGAGCCGCCGGAATTCCGACCTCTCGGCCGTACCCGAACTCCCCGAGCCTGAATTGGTGCACACGGTGGGGTGAGACTCCGGTGCGGCATCGAGTCGACCATCCGGTGCCGCGCCAGGGGACAGACGGCAAAGACGCCGACGCCCGCACGAGGTGTGAGTTGTCGGGCGGCCTGACCGGCGACGTGCGCCAACTCAGGCTGGATGGCACTCACCGGGCCGGGAAATCGATACCAGGCCGCATCTGGACCTCCTCAGCCTGAGTTAGGCACCAGCACGCGGGCGGAGGGAGGTCGGGGCGACCGGGGGCGGGCAGGCGGCGGGGTCAGAGGCGGAGGAGGTCGGGTGGACGGAGGAAGGTCAGAGGGATGCGGCGAGGGCGGCGCCGGCTTGCGCGAGCCACGTCGCGGGGTCGGCCATGGCCGCCTCCGGCGTTCCCGCCAGGTCGGTCAGCGACGCGGTGGCGGCGAAGGCCGAGGTGTCGGCCTCGGGCGAGATGCGGCCGGCGACGAGCATCGCGGGCACGCCGGCAACCGCCGCCAGGTGGTGCACCCGGGACGGCACCTTGCCGGCGGCCGACTGGCCGTCGAATGCGCCCTCGCCCGTGACGACGACGGCGGCGCCGCCGATCGCGTCGGCGAGCCGGATGAGCTCGGCGACCTCTTCGGCGCCGGGAACGAGATCGCCGCCCCACAGGCGCAGGGCGAAGCCGGTACCGCCGGCGGCACCCGAACCGGGTGCGTCCGGGTCGACCCCGACGAGGTCGGCGAGGCGGGCGAGCGCTGCATCCACAGCCGGGATGTCGTCCCCACCCAGACCCTTCTGCGGACCGAAGACGGCTGCCGCTCCCCGCGGGCCCGTCAGCGGATGCGTGACGTCGCTCAACACACGGACGCCGCCGGCTGGAAGCGGGGCGAGACCCGACAGATCGACCTCGGCCACATCGCCGAGTCCGCGCGCACCGGGAGCGACGGGCGCGCCGTCGACGTCGAGCACGCGCGCGCCGAGCGCGGCGAGCATCCCCACCCCCGCGTCCGTCGACGCGCTCGAACCGATCCCGAGGACCAACCGCGAGACGCCGTGGTCGAGCGCGGCGGCGATCGCCTGCCCGAAGCCGCGTGTGTCGGCGTCGAGCGGCCGGAGTCGCGGGGGCGTTCCCAGCAGCTCGATGCCCGAGGTGCCGGCGAGTTCGACGACCCCGGTGCCGGCGTCGGCGTCGGCGTCGGCGGTCGGCGGAAGCAGCAGCCAGTGCGCCTCGACGGGCGCGCCCTCCGGTCCATCGACCGTCACGGGCATGAGCGTCGCCCCGGGCACGGCCGCCGCGAAGGCGGCGACGGTGCCTTCGCCGCCGTCCGCCATCGGCCGGTGCACGATCCGGTCGCCCGGTCGCACGTGGTGCCACCCCGCTTCAAGCGCGTCAGCGGCGGCGTCTGCGGCGATCGAGCCTTTGAACGAGTCCACCGCGAGCACCACGGTGCCTGGAGGACGGCCCTCGGTCGCTCCGGTCATGCCACTCCTTCGTCGACGCGGTCGCGATGGGATGGACTCCGGTGGAGCATCCCACGGAAAGCGTATTCCACTCGAAAGGACGAAGCGACTAGGTGTGATGTCCAGGCAGGTTGTTGAGTCTGGTGAGGGGCGGGGCTCCGATTGCGGAGTGGCGCCTGTGGTGATTGTAGAAGTGGACCCAGCCTGGTAGCGCTTCGCGACGCTCAGAGTCGGATCGGTAGAACCGGGCGTAAGCCCACCCATCGGCGAGGGTGCGGTGGAATCGCTCGATCTTGCCGTTCGTCTGCGGTCGGTAGGGCCGCGTCCGTTTGTGCGTGATGCCCAGCCCAGCGCAGGCGTCTCGCCAGGCGAACGACTTGTAGGCCGACCCGTTGTCCGAGAGCACCCGTTCGACAGTCACGCCGCGGTCGGCGAACCACGCGACGGCGCGCTCGAGCACGCCGATCGCGGTGACGGCCTTCTCGTCGGGGCAGATCTCGACGTAGGCAACACGCGAGTGGTCATCAACGACGGTGTGGAGGAACGCGGTCCCGACGTTGGGTTCGTAGCCCCTCCGTTTCCCGGTGCGCTTCGCCGTGGTCTCGCGGTTCCGGTCGCCCTGCTGCTTGCCGACGTATCGCCATCCGCCGCCGTCAGGAATGTTGCCGAACTTCGTGACGTCGACGTGCAGCAGTGAACCGGGATGGTCGTGCTCGTAGCGGCGGATCGGCTCGCCCGTGACCCGGTCGATATGGCTGAGCCGACTGATCCGGCACCGGACCAGCACCGCGTGGACCGTCGAGGCCGGGATCTGGAGCTCCTCCGAGATCTGCGCTGGACCCAGGCGACGCCGCCACCGCAACCGCACGATCTGCTTGACCGTCCGCGCTGGTGTCTTGCTCGGCATCGACCGGGGCCGACTGGGCCGATCGGTCATCCCGGCGGCGCCCTCGGCACGGAACCGGGCGGCCCACTTACGAGCGGTGATCGGCGACACCATGAACATCTTTGCGGCGGCCGTCGCCGGCCACCGATCCTCGACGATCAATCGCGCGAGCCTGAGCCGTGCGCGGGGCGTGAGAGCAGCATTAGCGTGGGACACGAGGGCCTCCTGTTGCACGAAGCGGTTCCTAGACAGCTCCACTTCACAACGGGAGGCCCTCGCCCGTCAGCAAATCACTCGCGATTCACGTAGCAACGTCCCTGGACATCACAACTAGGCGTCGACCGGCCGCGCGGTGCCCCCCGTCACATGGACGACCTCGCCGGTCTCGATCTCGACCCCGACGACGAACTTCCCCGATGGCGTCGCTCGAACGTCGATGACCTCCCCCTCCCCGCGAGGCGTTGCGACGACGGTACCGGGCGTGAGGGATGAACGCGTCATGCATCGATCGTCCCGCGAGGACGCTCCCGCCGCATCCCCCGCCCGTCGGATCCTCCGCCTCCGCCTCCCAGCGGAGTCAGCGGCCGCGCGACGCGGCACACGCGGTCACCGTCGAGGTGCCGTGCTGACCCGTTCGACGAGCTGGGCCGGGATGACCGCGCCACCCCCGGACGAATCATCGACGAGGGCCGATACGGCAGCCTCGCCGAGCGCGTCGAAGTCCTGCCGCACGGTCGTCAGCGGCGGCCGGTAGTCCCGGGCGTCCGGCACGTCGTCGAATCCGACCACGCTCACGTCCGCGGGAACGTCGAGCCCCCGCTCGGCGAGGCCCCGGAGCATCCCGAGCGCCATTTGGTCGTTCGCGCAGAACACCGCCGTCGCGGCGTCGTCAAGCAGTGCCGCGGCGGTGTGGCCGGCGCCCGACGTCCACGCACCGCGCAGCGGCTCCGCGACCTCGAGCCCCGCATTCTCGAGCGCCTCGCGCCAACCGCGCTCGCGCTCGGCCGCCGCGTAGCTGCCCAGCGGACCGGCGAGGTGACGGATGCGCGTATGACCGAGCGCGATGAGGTGCCGTGTCGCCGCCCGCGCGCCGCCGGCATGGTCGGTCTGCGCGGTACCGGTGCGCCCGGCACCCGCCTGCCCGGCACCCGCCTGCCCGGCACCCGGCCGACCGTTCCGCGGCGAGGCGGTGGCGGGATGTGCGGAACTCCCCGGCCCCGCCGCATCCTCCGCGGGCGCGTCGACGACGACCAGCCGCAGGCCCTCCGGCGGTGCGACGTCCCGTGCGAGGAGGGTCGCCTCGTTCAGCACGACTACACCGTCGACGCCCTGGTCCTCGAGCCGCTCGAAGGCCGACGCGATGCCGCCGTCGACCTCGGCGTGCAGCGTGACCACGACGAGGGCGAGGCCCCGGGACGCGGCCGCATCCGAGACCGCTTGCAGCATGCGCGAGTTGCCGACCGTGGCGAGGGTCGACACCACGAGCCCGATGGTGTGGGTGCGACCGGTGCGCAGCGCACGTGCCGCGCGATGCGGCCGGTAGCCCAGCTCGGCCATCGCCGCCTCGACGCGCGCCCGCGTCGCCGGATCCACCCGCGGGCTGCCGTTGACCACGCGCGAGACCGTCTGTCCGGAGACGCCGGCGCGCGCGGCCACGTCAGCCATCGAGACCCGCCGCACCTGTCCCGCGATCCGCCTCGGCATGCGTTCCCCTCTCGCACCGACCCGCGTCATCGGGTGAACAACGCAGGCATGTTGACGCTAACACACCCCTCCAGGTACCGTGTTGACGTGAACACACCTGAGTTCTTCACGGCCGAGCTGTCCGGCGGCGTCGTCAAGCGGGCCACCCGCCTCGCCGACGGCCGCGAGCTGATCTACTTCGACGACCCGGACACGTCGCTGCCGGCCGAGCGCGCCATTGACGCCCGCACCCTGGATGCGCGCCCCGCCACCGCGACGATGCGGCGGGATGTGCTCACCGGCGACTGGGTCTCGATCGCCGCGGCACGTCAGAACCGCGCGTTCCTGCCGCCGGCGCACCTCGATCCGCTCGCCCCGCAGACCGCGACCAACCCGTCGGAGGTGCCCTCCGTCTACGACGTCGCGGTGTTCGAGAACAAGTCGCCCTCGTTCGGCCCGGCCCTGGCCCGCGCCACCGGCGACGCACCCGCAGCCGACGATGCGCCGCAGAGCCTCGACGACCTCGACGCTCCGGGGCTCGGCCGCACCCGCACGTCGGTCGGACGCTGCGAGGTCGTGTGCTTCAGCCCCGAGCACGCGGGGTCGTTCGGCACCCAGAGCGCCACACGCGCCCGCACCGTCATCGAGGCGTGGGCCGATCGCACCGCCGCGCTCTCCTCCCTGCCCGGCATCGCGCAGGTGTTTCCGTTCGAGAACCGCGGCGAAGAGATCGGGGTCACCCTTCAGCACCCGCACGGTCAGATCTACTCCTATCCGTACATCACTCCCCGCACCCAGTCGCTGCTGCGCTCGATCGCCCGCGAGGGCGACGACCTGTTCGCGCGCATCGTCGCGTTCGAGGCGGCCGGTCCCCGCGTCGTGCTCGAAGCCGAGCACTGGCTCGCCTACGTGCCCTTCGCGGCGCGCTGGCCGATCGAACTGCACCTCGCACCCCGGCGCCATGCCGCCGACTTCACCGAGCTGACGGATGCCGAGCGCGACGAACTCGCGACGGTCTACCTGCGTCTGCTCCGCGGCGTCGACACCCTGTACGACACCCCCACGCCGTACATCGCCGCGTGGCACCAGGCCCCGGTCGCCGTCGGACGCGACACGGCGCGCCTGCACCTGCAGCTGACCTCCCCGCGCCGCGCCGCCGACAAGCTGAAGTACCTCGCCGGATCCGAGGCCGCCATGGGGGCCTGGATCGGCGACATCCCGCCCGAAACCGCCGCCGACCGCCTGCGCGAGGCCGTCGCATCCATCCCGGAGGTGTCCCTGTGACCTCGCCCGAACCCGCATCCGACACCGCCCGGCAGGCACGCGAGCTCTTCCGCGAGCTGACCGGAGCCGAGCCGGTGGGAACGTGGTCGGCGCCGGGCCGAGTGAACCTCATCGGCGAGCACACCGACTACAACGACGGCTTCGTGCTGCCCTTCGCCATCCCCTTCCGCACGCACGTCGCGGTGGCTCCACGCACCGACGGCGTGCTGCGGGTCGTGTCGGAGGTCGACCCGGTGCTGGTCGAGGTGCCGGTCGCCGAACTCGAGGCCCTGTTCCCCGCGCGTCGCGACGAGGTGCCGGAGTGGGCCCGGTACCCGCTCGGTGTCGCGTGGGCGCTGCTCGCCGCATCCGGAACCGCCGCGACCGACGTCACCGGCGCCGACCTGGCCTTCTCGTCCGATGTGCCGGTGGGCGCGGGCCTGTCGTCGTCCGCGGCGATCGAGGGGGCAACGGCGACCGCGCTCGCCGACACGTGGGGGCTCGATCTCGACCGGGTCGCCCTCGCCCGGGCCGGACGCACCGCCGAAAATGATGCGGTGGGAGCACCCACCGGGATCATGGATCAGATGGCCTCGATGCTGGGCGAAGCCGACGCGGCCATCTTCCTGGACTGCCGCACGCTCGCCACCGAGGTCGTCGACCTCGGGTTCGACGCCGCCGACCTCGAGCTCGTCGTGATGGACACCGGCGTGAAGCACTCCCACGCCACCGGCGGCTACGGCGAGCGCCGTGCCGCCTGCGAGCGCGGGGCCGCGGCGATGGAGGTCGCGGCGCTCCGCGACGTCTCGGTCGACGACCTGCCGCGGGTGGCCGAGCGCGTCGACGAGGTGACGTTCCGCCGCGTGCGCCACATCGTGACCGAGAACCAGCGCGTGCTGGACACCGTGGCGGTGCTGCGGGATGCCGGACCCACCGCGATCGGCGAGCTCCTCGTCGCCTCGCACGCGTCGATGCGAGACGACTTCGAGATCTCGGTGCCCGAGCTCGACACCGCGGTGGATGCCGCGCTGGCCGCCGGCGCGATCGGCGCCCGCATGACCGGCGGCGGGTTCGGCGGGGCCGCGATCGCCCTGGTCTCGCGCGAGAAGGTCGCCGACGTGACCGACGCCGTGCGGCGTGCGTTCGCCGCTCGCGGCTTCGCCGACCCTCACGTGTTCTCTGTCACCGCCGCCGCCGGCGCCGGCCGCGACGCCTGAGGCCTCGCAGCGGCCGTACCCCACCACGCGCATCGCGGACGGTCAAGCCCTGGCTCGCACGTGTCGCCGGCCGTAGCGTCGACGGCGGATCGGACACTCCGGTCCGCCCCGGCATCCCGGGAGCGCAGCGAGAAGGGCGACCGCACGTGGCGTACATCACCGTCGGGACCGAGAACTCGGTCGACGTCGAGCTCCACTACACCGACCAGGGACCGAGCACCGGAACACCGGTCGTGCTCATCCACGGCTATCCGCTGAACGGGGAGTCGTGGGCCCGGCAGCAGTATCCGCTGCTGGATGCCGGCTACCGCGTCATCGCCTACGACCGGCGCGGCTTCGGGGCATCCACGAAGACCGCCTCCGGCGCCGACTACGACACGTACGCCGCCGACCTCCACGCACTCATGGAAGAGCTGGACCTTCGCGACGCCGTGCTCCTCGGCTTCTCCATGGGCACCGGCGAGATCGCCCGCTACCTGGGCCGCTACGGCGCCGACCGCGTCGCCAAGGCCGGGCTGCTCAGCGGCATCCTCCCCTACCTGCTCGCCACCGACGACAACCCCGACGGCGCGGGGCCGCAGGGGTTCTTCGACGACCTGCGCGCACAGGTGAGGGATGACCGCTTCGCCTTCGTGCGCGGGTTCTTCGAGGGCTTCTACAACCTCGAGGAGAACCTCGACCGGCGCATCTCGCAAGACGCCGTCGACGCGAACGTGCAGGTGGCCGCGCACGCGGGCAACGTCGCGATCGCCGATGCGACGCTGACGTGGCCGACCGACTTCCGCGCCGACATCGCCGAAGTGGCCGCGAGCGGCATCCCGTGCCTGATCGTGCACGGCACCGCCGACAACGTCGTGCCCATCGACGCGTCGGCCCGACGGCTGCGGGATCTCCTGCCACAGGCGACGTACGTCGAGCTCGAAGGGGCACCGCACGGCCTGCTGTGGACCCACGCCGACCAAGTGAACGAGGCTCTCTCGGCGTTCCTGTCGGTGTGAATCTCCGCCGCCGCCGCGGCGCACGGGGGCGCGGCGGCGCCGGAGTAGCCTGGGTGAGCCACCGACCCGCACCAGGAGGACGGCGTGAGCGAGACCCCCCGACGATTCCCCGCATCCGTCTACCGCGAGGGCGACGAACCCGACCCGCGGTTCAGTCTCGCCAACGAGCGCACCTTTCTCGCGTGGGTGCGCACGGCCCTCGCCCTCATGGCCGGCGGGGTCGCGCTCGAGGCTCTCGAACTTCCCGAGAACACCGGCTTCCGCCTCGCCGCCGCCCTGATCTTCGTGCTCCTGGGCCTGCTGGCCGCCGTGCACGCATGGCTGAGCTGGGCCCGCACCGAACGCGCGCTCCGTCGCAGCAGCGCCCTGCCCGCGCCCGCGACCGCCCTGATCATCGTCGTGGGCGTCGTGGTCGCCGTCGGCCTCGTGCTCGCCGGCTTCGTGCTGGAGCTGCGGTGACCGACCGCCCGTTCGACCCCGGCCTGCAGCCCGAGCGGACGCTCCTGTCGTGGCGTCGCACGTGCCTGGCCCTCGCGGTCGCGAGCCTCGTCTCGGTGCGCTTCGCCGCCGAGATCCTCGGGGTCGCCGCGATCGCCTTCGGGGTGGTGGGGCTGGTCATGGCCATCGCCGCCTACGTCGCCGCCGGGCACCGCTATCGCCGGGCGCACCAGGCCCTGAGCACCGACGGCGAGCTGCCGACCGACGGGGCGGCGCTGGTTCTCATGCTCGGAGCCCTGGTGACCATCGGCACGGCGTGCGCCGTGTATGTCGTCGGCATCGCCGCATCCCGTCTCTGACCCGGCACGCGAGCAGACACATAAGCCATACGACATTTGGCTTTGAGGTTCGAGCATTGTTCGGTTTACTTCTCCCATGGCACGAAGAGGTTCCTACGCGAAGGGCGTGGCGAAGCGGGAGGAGATCCTCGAGCGAGCCCTCGACGTGATCGCGCGCGAGGGGTTCCGTCGCACATCCGTCAAAGACCTGGCCGAGGCCGTCGGCCTCAGCCAGGCCGGGCTCCTGCACTACTTCGGCACGAAGGAGCAGCTGTTCACGGAGATCCTCCGCAAGCGCGACGAGCTCGACAATGCCGCGCTCGGCGCCGCGACCGGCGACCGGACGCACGACGACGCCATGCGCGAGGGCTGGGTCGGCGTCATCCGCCACAACCAGCGCGTGCCGGGACTGGTGCACCTGTTCGCCGCGCTGTCCGTCGACGCCGCGGACGCGGAGCACCCGGCGCACGACTACTTCATCGAGCGGAACAGGCGCCTGCGAGAGACCCTCGCCGAGGCCATCGAGGATCGCCTCGACCCGCGCGTCGACCCGGAGACAGCCGGGCGCCTGCTGCAGGCGGTTGCCGACGGCCTGCAGCTGCAGTGGATGCTCGAGCC
Organism: Microbacterium luteum; assembly: GCF_015277875.1. Taxonomy (NCBI): domain Bacteria; kingdom Bacillati; phylum Actinomycetota; class Actinomycetes; order Micrococcales; family Microbacteriaceae; genus Microbacterium; species Microbacterium luteum. Next base: position 2,968,706 of record NZ_CP063814.1, read on the forward strand.
CGACCTCGACATGGCCGCCGCGACCGGCGCGCTCCTCGACATCCTCGTGCCGCCCAGGGAGGATGCGACGTGAGCGCCGATCCGGTCGCCGATACCTCCGCAGGCCGCGTGCGCGGCCGGTGGCGCGACGTCGACGGCATCCGTTCGGCGGCCTTCCTCGGCATTCCGTACGCCGAGCCGCCGGTGGGCGACCTGCGGTTCGCCGCGCCCGTGCCGCGTACGCCCTGGGACGGCGAGCGCGACGCGACCGGATTCGGCGCGACCCCGCAGCGGATCGACGGCGGCGAGACGCTCATCCCGGAACCGGCGATCGCGGGAGAGGACATCCTGTCGGTGAACGTCTTCACACCCGCGCCTGGTGGCGACCACCTGCCGGTCATCGTCTACATCCACGGCGGCGGGTACGTCTCGGGGTCGCCCGCGAGCGCCTGGTACGACGGCGCGGCCTTCGCGCGCGACGGTGTCGTCACGGTGACCCTGTCGTACCGGCTCGGGTTCGACGGGTTCGGGCATGTTCCGGGCGCCCCGGCGAATCGCGGGGTGCGGGACTGGGTCGCCGCGCTGGAGTGGGTGCGGGAGAACATCGCCGCGTTCGGCGGCGACCCCGACCGCGTGACGCTCGCGGGCCAGTCTGCCGGCGGCGGAGCCGTGCTCACCCTGCTCGCGCTCCCCGCCGCACGCGGACTGTTCCGCGCGGCGTGGGCGATGTCGCCCGCCCTCGCCGACGTCTCGCCCGAGACGGCACGCTCACTGTCGGCGAGGATCGCACACCTCGCCGGCGTGCCCGCCACGCGGGAGGGATTCGGTGCCGTGCCGCGCGAGGATCTCCCCGCCCTCGAGCGTCGGGCAGCGAGACCGGAGTCCGGCTCGAGACTCGAGGCGCTCCGGGCGCTCGTCGACGACGCGCTGTCGTGGGGACCCGCCGTCGACGGTGAACTCATCGAACGACCCACGGTGGATGCGATCCGCGACGGCGCGGGAGACGACATCCCGCTGGTGATCGGCGCGGTCGATGACGAGATGACCTTCATCACCGACCGGGCGCGACGGCCCCTTCGCGTGGTGCCGGCGGGTATCGCCCTGGGACTGCTCGGCGTCGAGCGGGGGCGGCGCCGCGACTACCTCGCGGCGAACGCCGAGCAGCGCCGCCGAGGCACGGCCGCGGTCCTCGGCCGATACCTCGGCGATGTCGTCTTCCGGTCGCTCGTGGCGCGCGTCGCGCAGGCGCGGGAGGGCGCGCCCGCCCCGACGTGGGCCTACCGGTTCTCGTGGGTGTCGCCGACGAAGGGTTGGGCGCTGCACTGTCTCGACGTGCCCTTCTGGTTTGACGTGCTCTCCGCGGAGCGGGTCGCCGCGATCGCCGGCGAGGCTCCGCCGCGGGCCCTCGCGGCCGCGGTGCACGACAGCGCCGCCGCCTTCGCCCGCACGGGAGACCCGGGGTGGCGACCATGGTCGGAGGCGCCCGGCACCACCCGCGTCTTCGGCGGGTCAGGGCCGCTGCCCGGGGTGATTGCCGACGGCTACCGCTCCGTCGCCCCGCTCGTGTGACCCGTCGCGTGCTGACCAGTCTCCTGTGACTCGGCGCGTGTGACTCCGCCTCCCACGTCGACAACGCCGCCTCGCGCGTAGACAACGCCGCCGCGCGCGTCAACAACGCAGGAGATTCCGGGCGAATCCCGCGCTCCTGGCCTCCACAGGGCCGACGCGCCACAGATCTCCGGTGTTGTTCACGCAACGCGCCGCGACAGAGCGCCTCCGGCGGTGCCCGAGAAGAGTCCGCGGATGGCTGCGACCACCTCCTCCGGTCCCCACATGATGTCTTCCGCGATCGGCCGATACACCGCGAAGCCACGCGCGGCAGCCGCCTGATCCCGACGACGGTCGCGGCGCTGCGCCTCCCAATCGGAGTGGAACTCCTCGCTGTCGCACTCGATGATGAGCCACCCGTCGACGAGGAAGTCGACCCGCCCGACGCCGGTGATCCGGACCTGCACCTCGTAACGCAGGCCGAGGGCCCGAAGGATCAGCCGCACCAGTGTCTCCGGTCCCGACTCAGCTCTGCCGTCGACCAGGGGCAGTAGGGCCGTGTACCTCCCGGCGAGCGCGCCGAACAGTTCCCGCAGGTCGTCGCGGTGCACATACCCCCGCTGCAGCGCCGAGTCGATCGAGGCGATCGCCGCGCGAGGACTCTGGCACCTCACCGCGCACGCGACCGCGTCGAGCGGTTCGACGGAGGTGGCGCACGGGTGTGGGCGACGGACCAACCGCCCCCAGTGACGCCGCACCGGCCGGGATATCCCGGGCACACGGGAGGCGTGCTCCGGAAGATGAACGTCGAGATCGGCGCGCTCCATCACGAAGACGCCGGCGCGACGCAGCTCGGACGTGCACGTCAACAGGCCCCCGATGCTCACCGCGTCCACCGTGTCGACGGGCACGCCCATCGGAAGATAGGCGTTTCGTCGCGGGTGCAGGAGCGTGCCCGCCGTCACGGCTCGCGCGAGGTCGCGATCCGTGACGCCTTCCTCGCGCAGATCGCGGCGACGGGCGAGAAGCGGGGCGGGTTCGGCATGTCTGGCCATCGGCCAACCGTGCCCGGATGCCGCAGACGTCCGGGCAAGTCGCGACCACCCTGTGGATCGATGCGGCAACTGCCGAGCCGGGGAGGAGAAGTGGCCGCGGCCGCCTCCGGTGAACAGCACAGGAGAAACGACGGGGAAAGGGCCGTGGGCGCCCGGATAGCGGCCACACCGCGCGGATCTCCTGTGTTGTTCACCGGCGGAGCGCAGCGCGCCCGCGTCTCGTCACGAGAGGAGTATCCGGGTCGGGTGCAGGCGAGCGGCGACGCGACGCAGGCCACATGGTGTGAACAAGACAGGAGAAACAGTCGGATTCCGGGCTGCCGGTGGCTCTCAGCGGGTGTTGCGCGCGGATCTCCTGTGTTGTTCACCGGCGGCCGCGGCACCGACCCTCGCCTGCACGCCCGCCGGCGGAGCGGGTCAGGCGAGGGACGGGATGACGTGGCGCTCGAAGAGGTCCATGCCGGAGGTGTCGTAGGCGGCCTCGGGGAAGTAGTGGATGGCGTAGCCGAGACCGTGCCGCCCGCGCTCGGCGAGGCGCTCGGCCACCTGCTCGACCGTGCCGAAGCCGGGCGAGGCGAGATACTCCTGCTCGAGCGCGTCGGCACGTTCGGCGCCGATGTACGGCCGCACGCGGGCGACGACGGCGGCGAGCCGCTCGGACGCCTCCGCCTCGGTCTCCCCCACGATCGTGTTGAAATTCGAGCTGCGGACGATCTCCGCCTGGTCGCGACCGATGTCGTCGCAGTGACCACGGAGCACCGCGTCCTTGTGGTCGAACTCCTCGAGGCTGCCGGCGAAGTTCGTGTACGAGGCGTATTCCGCCGCGATGCGCAGCGTCACCTTCTCGCCGCTGCCGGCGATCCACATCGGGATGCCGCCGTCCTGCACGGGCAGCGGCCGCACGATCGCGCCGTCGACCTGGTAGTGCTTCCCGGCGAGTGTGGCCGTGCCGGTCGTCCAGGCCTGGCGCATGATCTCGACGCCCTCGCGCAGCATCCCGAGTCGCTCGCCGATGCGCGGGAAGCCGTAGCCGTACGCGGTCCATTCGTGCTCGTACCAGCCGCCGCCGATCCCCATCTCGGTGCGTCCGGCCGACACGTGGTCGACGGTGGCGGCGACCTTCGCCAGGTAGGCGGGGTTGCGGTAGCCCATGCACGTGCACATCTGGCCGAGACGGATGCGGTCGGTGGCCGCACCGAAGGCCGACATGAGCGTCCACGCCTCGTGGGTGGCCTCGTCGGTCGGCACCGGCACGGTGTGGAAGTGGTCGTAGACCCACAGCGACTCCCACGCCGCGGCGTCGGCGCGCTGCGCCAGGGCGCACATCACACGCCATTGATCGGTCGGCTCGATGTCGACGAGGTCGTGACGCCAGCCCTGCGGGATGAAGATTCCGAATCGCACCCGCTCAGCCTAGGGGGCGACCTCCACCGCCGTCTCGCCCCGCGTGGAATCGCTCCCGACGTCGACGCGGGCGTGCGGGATGCGGGCCGCCATCACCGCGATCGCGTCGGGGTTGGCGTCGACGAGGTCTGCGCGGCGGCCGAGCGCCGAGGCGACCGCGCCGGTGGTGCCGCTACCGGCGAAGAGGTCGAGTACGCGGTCCCCGGGCCGGCTGGAGGCCTGCACGATGCGACGGAGGATGCCCTCGGGCTTCTGTGTCGGGTAGCCGGTCTTCTCGCGGCCCGTGGTCGGGACGATCGTGTGCCACCAGACGTCGGTGGGGAGCTTCCCCCGGGCGGCCTTCTCCGGCGTCACGAGCCCCGGCGCCATGTAGGGCTCCCGGTCGACCGCGTCGGAGTCGAACCAGTAGGTCGCCGGGTTCTTGACGTACACGAGGATCGTGTCGTGCTTGGTGGGCCACCGGCGCCGGGATTTCGCCCCGTAGTCGTAGGCCCAGATCAGCTCGTTGAGGAACCGCTCGCGGCCGAAGAGCGCGTCCATCAGCACTTTGGCGTAGTGCGCCTCGCGGTAGTCCAGGTGCAGGTAGAGCGTGCCGTCGTCGGCGAGGAGCCGCCAGGCCTCCCCCAGCCGCGGCTCGAGCCAGCCCCAGTAGTCGTCGAACCGATCGTCGTAGGCTCGCAGGTCGCCGCGGAGGCGCTCGTACTCTCGTCCGTGGAAGCCGCGCCGGACCACCGGCGGCTCCTCGCGCCGTTCAGAACTCCTCGGAACCGCGCCCTGGTGCGGCGATTCGGCCCCGGAGGGAGCCTCTACGTGCCGATCTTGAGGAGTTGTGAACGACGGACCATCGGCATCGGGCGAGAGCGCGCCGGCATCGGGCGAGGCCGCGGCGGCGTCGGCGTCCGCGCCGGCATCGGGCGAGGCCGCGGCGGCATCGGGCGACGGCGCGGCGGCGTCGGGCGGCTCTGCGATGCGCCAGACGGCGGTCTCGACGGCACGACGCTGGGCGCGGCCGGTGTTGAACGGCGGGTCGAGATAGACGAGCGTGTAGGCGCCCGATTCGAGCCCGCGTGCCACCTCGAGATTGTCGCCGTGGTGGATGACGACCTCTCCCGGTCCGTCCTCTTCGGCGGTCACGGCACCCGGTGCAGCCACGCGTCGGTGGCGAACTTCGACGCCACGAGCTTCTCGGCCTCGGCGTACTCCTCCGCGCTGATCGTGCCCCGATCGGCGCCGTAGAGGCTGGTGAAGGTGGATGCGAGGCGTTCCAGGATCTGCTCGCGCGACAGACCCGTCTGCCGCCGGAGGGGATCGACGCGCTTGGCGGCCGAGACGGTTCCCTTGTCGCTGAGCTTCTCCCGCCCGATGCGCAGCACGTCGGTGAGCACCGCGCCGTCCATGTCGTAGGAGAGCGTGGCGTGGTGGAGCACGCCGCCGTTGGCCAGCCGCTTCTGGGCGGCGCCGCCGATCTTGCCCTGCGGCGAGGCGATGTCGTTGAGCGGCTGGTAGGTCGCCTCGACCCCCATGCCGCGCAGCGCCTGCAGCACCCAGTCGTCGAGGAAGGCGTACGAGTCGGCGAAGGTCATGCCGGCCACGAGCGTGGCGGGCACGTAGAGCGAGTAGGTCACGATCGATCCGGCGCCCATCAGCATCGCCCCGCCGCCGGAGATGCGCCGCACGACATCGAAGCCGTGGCGCACGGCCCCCTCGGGGTCGACCTCGTTGCGGAACGACTGGAACGATCCGATGACGACGGCCGACTCGTTCCACTCCCACAGCCGCAGCGTGGGGCGACGGCGCCCGTCGCCGACACGCGTGGTGAGCACCTCGTCGAGCGCGAGGTTCATGCGCGGCGAGACGGGCGGCTCGTGCACGACCTCCCAGTCGAAGTCCTTCCAGCCGGGAGCCGTGACCAGCGCGCGGCGCACCGCCGTGCCGACCGCCTCCGGGGTGAAGCCGAGCAGCTGGGCCCCCTGCGGCAGGGCGCCCCGAACCGCCGCGGCGATGGCGGCCGCATCCGTCTCGGCCGGGAGCCCGTTGACGGCGGCGTCGATGTCGTCGAGCGCCGTGTCGGGCTCGAGGAAGAAATCGCCTGCGAGATGGAATCCGCTGATGCGGCCGTCGACCACCTCGAGGTCGACGACGACGAGCTTTCCGCCGGGGACCTTGTATTCGCCGTGCACGGGTGCCAGCCTACGGCGCCCGGCCGTCGGCCCGCGAGGACGGCTCGTCCGATATAGTCCATATGGGCTAATCGATTCGGAGTATTCATGACCGCGCGCCGACTGACGCCGCTGAGCCTGATGGTGCTCGCCCTCCTCGATGAGGACGACATGCATCCGTACGAGATGCTGCGCCTGATGAAGCAGCGACACGACGACCGCATGCTCAGCGTGACCAACGGGACGATGTACCACACCGTCGCGCGACTGCAGCGCGACGGTCTGATCGCCGAGGTCGGCGTCGACCGCGAGGGGAATCGGCCGGAGCGCACCACGTACACGCTCCTGCCCTCCGGCGGCGACGCGATGCGATCGTGGCTGCGGGACGAGCTCGAGCGGATCGATCGTCCCGGCGACTTCCGGATCGCCCTGTCCGAGGCCCACAACCTGCCGCGCGATGAGGTGCGGGATCTGCTGACGCGCCGGCTCGCACGGCTCACGCAGGACCTCGCGGAACTGGAGGAGAGCCTCGCCGCCGCCCGGCGGGTTCCCGTCGACGAGCAGTTCCTCGTCGAGGACGACCGCGAACGGGCCCTGTGCGTGGCCGAGACGATCTGGCTGGCGGACTTCCTGGGACGCCTGCAGAATCCGCAGCTGCCCTGGGGCCACGCCGCCGCCGGCAAAAAGAGCGATCACTATCTCGCTCAGCGGAAGGCGGCGCGCGAATGACCCAGACCCACGCACGAACCGGCGCAGTCGACACACGCCCCCGGAGCCCGTGGCCGGCGCTGTGGGCGCTGATCATCGGGTTCTTCATGATCCTCGTCGACACCACCATCGTCGCCGTCGCGAACCCGGCCATCAAGGCCGCCCTCGACCCGGGCACCGCCAACCTCGACAACGTCGTGTGGGTCACCAGCGCCTACCTGCTCGCGTACGCCGTGCCGCTGCTCATCACCGGACGCCTCGGCGACCGGTTCGGCCCGAAGAGCATCTACCTGAGCGGTCTCGCGCTGTTCACCCTGGCGTCCCTCGCGTGCGGCCTGTCGCCGACGCTCGGCGCGCTCATCGCGTTCCGCGCGGTGCAGGGGCTGGGCGCGTCGATGATGACCCCGCAGACGATGGCGGTGATCACCCGCACCTTCCCGGCCGGTCAGCGCGGCGCGGCGATGGGGCTGTGGGGCGGAACATCCGGCGTCGCGATGCTCGTCGGCCCGTTGGCGGGCGGCTTCCTCGTCGACGGCCTCGGGTGGGAGTGGATCTTCTTCATCAACATCCCCGTCGGCATCGTCGGGTTCGTTCTGGCATGGATGCTCGTGCCCGACCTCGGCAGGCAGCCGCACCGCTTCGACGTGGTCGGCGTCGTCCTGAGCGCCACCGCACTGTTCCTCATCGTCTTCGGGCTTCAGGAGGGTGAGGCGTATGACTGGGCGCCGTGGGTGTGGGTGATGATCGGCGCCGGTGTCGTCGTGCTCGGGCTGTTCCTCTGGCAGCAGAAGCTCACACGGGGCGAGCCCCTCGTGCCGCTGGGACTGTTCGGCGATCGCAACTTCGCGCTCGCCAGCGCCGGAGTCGCCATCGTCGGGTTCACCGTCACGAGCATGTCGCTGCCACTGATGTTCTTCATCCAGCTCGCCCGGGGACTCTCGCCGACGCAGGCGGCCCTGCTGCTCGTGCCGACAGCCGTGTTCGCCGGCGTGCTCTCCCCGTTGGCCGGACGCCTGCTCGACCGCGTCGATCCGCGCGCTCTCCTGGTGCCGGGACTGCTGACGGTCACGGGCGCCCTCGTGTTGTATGCCGCGCTCATGAACATGGACACGCCGGTCTGGGCGTTCCTCATCCCGGCGGCGATGATGGGGATCGGCAACGCGGGCATGTGGGGACCGCTCGCGACGACGGCCACCCGCGATCTTCCGCGCCATCAGGCGGGGGCGGGCGCCGGGATCTACAACACCACCCGCACCGTGGGATCGGTGCTCGGATCATCGTCGATCGCGGCGATGATGCAGCTGAGCCTCGAAGCACAGCTGCCCGCCGGATCGGCTGCGGGTGACGTCGCCGCCGCCACCGAGCTCCCCGCCGACCTGGCCGGCCCGTTCGCCACCGCGATGGCCCAGTCGATGCTGCTTCCCGCCGCGGTCATGGCGCTCGGCGTCGTGGCCGTCTGCTTCCTCCGGCGCCCGGATCACCTGCGCACCCGATAGCCACGGAACGGGCCTCCCAGCCGCCTCGAGCGTCGGCGTGCTACCGTCGTGGTGCGGCTTCCTGCCGCTGCGTCGACGATACGCTTTCCGGCCTCCCGAGCCGCGACTTCTTCTCGATCGGCGAACCGATGCGCGATCCCGCGCCGTCGCCCACCCCGCGCCCCGCGACTTCTCGCGTGCCGCGCTCTGTCAGAAAGCACTCCCCCATGTCCTCCTTCCTCGCTCTCGGCGTGCCCGAGACCCTCGCCTCCTCCCTCGCCTCGCGCGGCGTGACCGAGCCGTTCCCGATCCAGCGCGACACCCTGCCCGACGCCCTCGCTGGCCGTGACGTGCTCGGCCGCGGCCGCACCGGCAGCGGCAAGACGATCGCGTTCTCGCTTCCGATGGTCGCGCGCCTCTCCGGCGCGAACGCCGCCCGCCGCACCGGCGGGCACCCGCGCGGACTGGTCCTCGCCCCCACGCGCGAGCTCGCCTCGCAGATCGCGGCGACCATCAAGCCCCTCGCCGATGCGACCGGCCTGACGGTCACCACCGTCTTCGGCGGCGTCAGCCAGCGTCCGCAGGCCGACGCGATCCGCGCCGGCGTCGACATCGTCGTGGCCTGCCCCGGTCGCCTCGAGGACCTCATGCAGCAGGGCATCGTCAAGCTCGACCGCATCGAGGTCACGGTGCTCGACGAAGCCGACCACATGGCCGACCTCGGATTCCTGCCCGGCGTGACCCGCATCCTCAAGGCCACGCCGCAGGGTGGTCAGCGCATGCTCTTCTCGGCCACCCTCGACCGTGGCGTCGACACCCTCGTGTCGAAGTTCCTCCAGAACGAGGTGCGTCACTCCGTCGACGAGTCCTCGGTGCCCGAGGGCACGATGATCCACCGCGTCTTCGTCGCGGCCGACGCCGAGGCCAAGAACGCCCTCGTGCGCCGCATCGCCTCGGGATACGGCCGCCGCATCCTGTTCACCCGCACCAAGCACCAGGCGAAGAAGCTCGCCAAGCAGCTCACCGCGGCCGGCATTCCCGCCGTCGACCTGCACGGCAACCTGTCGCAGAACGCGCGCGAGCGCAACCTCGCCGCCTTCGGCGCGAACCCGGATGCCGGCGGCGTGCGCGTGCTCGTCGCCACCGACGTCGCCGCACGCGGCGTGCACGTCGACGGCGTGGAGCTCGTCGTGCACGTCGACCCGCCCGTGGAGCACAAGTCGTACCTGCACCGCTCCGGCCGCACCGCACGCGCGGGTGCCGACGGCGTGGTCGTGACGATCGCGCTCGAGGCGCAGCGCCGCGAGGTGAAGGACCTGCTGCGGAAGGCGCAGATCACGGCGGCCCTGGAGCCGGTCGACGCCGCGCACGCGACCGTCGCCGAGCTCGTCGGGGAGTCCGCCCCCGCGGTAAAGCCCGCCCCTCCGGTCGCATCGACCGGTGGACAGAAGCAGTCCGGTGGCGGCCAGAAGCGCGCGGGCGGCCAGAGCCGCTCGGCTCGCGGCGACAAGCCCGCGGCCGGCCACGGCGGCGCCGTGCACGGTCAGCGTCAGCGGGCGGGCGCCCAGGGGTCGGCCGCGGCGCACAACCCGGCCGAAGCGCCGTCGAACCGTCGGCGCCGGTCGCGCCGCGGCGGGCGCGCACGCTCGGGCGCGGCGCGCGGCGGCAACGTCGCGAACTGATCGGCGGCTCGACGCGCGTCAGACCCGCACGGGGAAGCGCGCGTCGAGCCATGCCGAGAGGTCGGCTCGCACCTCGGCCTGGGCCACGTCGTTGAAGACCTCGTGGCGGATGCCGGGGTAGACCAGTGTCGTGACATCGCCGAACCCCGACCGACGCCGGTAGGCATCCGCCAGGCGATGCACGCTCTTCGGCCCCCCCACGGTGTCCTCGCTCCCGACCAGCATCAGTGTCGGAATGTCGCGCGCCAGACCGCGCTTCGGCCGCGACAGCACCTGGAGGGTGTTCCAGGGACCGAACAGCTGCAGCATCGGCGTGGCCGTGGTGAGCGGATCGTCGAGGAACGCGGCGCCGGTCGCGGGGTCGGACGAGAGCCACTCGACGCCGGTCGCATCCGGACCGCTCCACGGCTTGTTCAGCGGGCCGGAGTTGAGGGTGCCGGGCCACGGCAGCGCGGAACCCGACAGCACCAGACCGTCGTAGGCGGTGGGATGCGCATTGACGAGCTTCTGCGCGAGGAACGACCCCCACGAGTGGCCGAGCAGAACCAGCGGCAGATCGGGGTTCTCGTCACGGATGAGCCGCGTGAACCGCCACAGCGCGTCGACGGCGGCGCGATGCCCGCCCTTGCCGAGGCGGCCGAGCTTGCCGGAGCCGCCGTGCTGACGGAGGCCGGTGCGGCCGTGCCCGCGGTGATCGTCGGCGTACACGGTGAAACCGTCGGCGGTGAGCGCCTCGATGAGGGCGGCGTAGCGGCCGGCGTGCTCGCCGACGCCGTGCAGCAGCTGCACGACTCCGCGGGCCGGCGTGCGGGCGGCGTGCACGTCGTAGACGATCGCGACCCCGTGTGCGTCGATGAACTCGGGCATGGGCCGAGTCTAGGCGCATCACGTCCGCCGACATTCCTTTAGCAGGACTAATGAGCTATGCTAAAGAACCGCATGGACTCTCCCGAAACACCCACCACCGCCCCAGCAGCCGTTCACGCCGACGAACTCGAACGCGACATCTCCGCCGCCGACTTCCGCATGGCGACCTTCCGCTTGGCCCGACGCCTCCGCGCAGAACGCGCGATCGACAGCATGAGCGACGGCCAGTTCGCCGTGCTCGCCGCGCTCAAGGTCCACGGCCCGCACACGCTGAGCGAGCTGGCCGAGCGCGAGCGCGTGACGGCTCCGTCGATGAACCGCACCGTGAACTGCCTCGAAGAGCTCGGATTTCTCAGCCGCACCGCGGATGAGACCGACCGCCGCAAGGTCAACATCGCCCTCACCGGCCCCGGACGCGACGTCGTCGATGAGACCGTGCGCCGGCGCGACGCGTGGCTCGATCACGGCCTCGCCTCACTCACCCCCGCGCAGCGGCGCACGCTCGCGGCCGCATCCGAGATCATGAAGGAGCTGGCCGCACGATGAGCATGTTCCGTTCCTTCTCGGTCTTCAACTACCGCGTGTGGTTCATCGGCGCCCTGGTGTCGAACGTGGGCCAGTGGATGCAGGCGACCGCCCTCAGCTGGGTGGTGCTGACCGTGCTCACCGACAACGACGCCGGCGCGATGGGGGTCACCATGGCGCTGCAGTTCGGTCCGCCGCTGCTGCTGGTGGGGGTGACCGGATGGGTCGCCGACCGGTTCGACCGGCGGCGCCTGCTGATGATCACGCAGGGGGCCCTCATGCTGCTCGGCGGCGCGATCGGCCTCCTCATTCTGGTCGGGGCGATGTCGCTGCCGCTGATGTACGGCTTCGCGCTGGTGCTCGGCATCGTCGCCGCGTTCGACAACCCCACCCGGCAGGCGTTCGTCTCCGACCTCGTCGCCCGCGAGAACGCCTCGAACGCGATCGCGCTGAACGCGGCATCCTTCAACTCCGCCCGCATGCTGGGCCCCGCCGTCGCGGGCGTCGTGATCGTCGCGGTCGGCACCGGCTGGGTGTTCGTCATCAACGCCCTGACCTTCGTCGGGATGATCGCCGCGCTCGCGATCATCCGCCCCGATGAACTGGTCCCGCGCGCGAAGGCCCAGGGCCGGGCGCGCCTGGCCGACGGCTTCCGCTACGTCGCGCGCCGCAGCGATCTGCTGGTGACGTTCGTGATCGTGTTCATCATCGGCGCGTTCGGCATGAACTTCCCCATCTACGCCTCCACGATGGCGATCGAGTTCGGCCAGGAGGCCGACGGCTTCGGTCTCCTGAGCTCGATCCTCGCCGTGGGCTCCCTGACGGGCGCGCTGCTGGCCGCGCGCCGCGACCGCGCCCGCTTCCGCATCATCCTGTTCGGTGTCGGGCTGTTCGCCGTCTCCGCGGCGGTGGGCGCCTACATGCCCGTGTACTGGGCGTATGCCATCACGCTCATGTTCCTCGGGTTCTCGATCGTGACGATGCTCACGACGGCCAACGGCTACGTGCAGACGACGACGGAGCCGGCCCTGCGCGGCCGGGTGCTCGCGCTCTACATGGCGGTGCTCATGGGCGGCATGCCGTTCGGCGCACCCATCGTCGGCGCGGTCGTCGACGCGTTCGGCCCGCGCGTGGGCATTCTCGTCGGAGCGGGAGCCGGCGTGGTCGCCTTCTCGATCGGCCTCGTCTGGCTGCTGTCGTCGGGTCGTGTGCACCGCCACGAGGCTCGCCGTTTCCGCCTCACGATCGACGAGACCCGCCCACTGTCCGTGGTGCGGCCGACGCCGGAGGAGTTCAGCGAGCCGATCGCCCAGACGACGCCCATCCCGCTGACAGACGGCCGTGCGGCCCCGCGGCGCGGCCGCGCGGTCAGCCGACCGGAACCGGCGCCGCGCCGCCCGGCGCGTCCGGCACGACCTCACGCGGACTGACCAGGCGCCGCAGCACGATCGTGACGACGCCCGCCACGGCACAGCCGGCGGCGATGATCGACAGCGTTCCGAACAGTCCGATCCCGGCCTGGAGCTGCGGGAAGAAGAACGTTCCCACCGCTGCGCCCGCCTTGCCGGCAGCGGCCGCGAAGCCGGCGCCGGCACCGCGCACCTCGACGGGGAAGACGGCGGTCGGCATCGCGAAGGTGGTCGCGTTGGGTCCGGCGTTCATGAACAGGTTGAACGCCGCGAAGGCGAGGAAGACGATCGCGAGCTGAAGCGGTGACTGCGCCATCAGTTCGGTCGCGCCGAGAACGACGAGCGCCCCAGCCATGACGAAGAAGCCTACGGACTGCATGGCGACCAGACCGAGTCGGCGCACGAGGAGGATCGCCGCCGCGAAACCGACGACGAGGAAGATGTCGAGCACCGCGGCCCCCTCGGTCGAGACGATGTCGTCGGCGATGTAAGGGGTGTTCGCGGCGGATCCGAGCGCGAGTGCGGCGAGGATCGTCGGCGTGAACACGCCGACGCCGTAGGTCGCGATGTCCATGAGGAACCAGGGCGCACTCGTCAGCACGGTGGCGGCTCGGTGCCGAGCGGAGAAGAGGGCGCCACGGCGAGCGGACGGCACGGTGCGGGTCGCGGCGACGAGCACCGCGTGGCCCTCCGACGGGGACCTGTCGTGGATCTCGCTGACCGCGACCGTCCGCCCCGCGAACCGGGACAGCGCGGCGGCCGCTTCGAGATACTTCGCCTGCGACGCCAGCCACATGGGGCTCTCCGGCACCACGCGCCGCAGGATCACGACCGCGGTGGCCGGAACGACGCCGGCGGCGAGCATCCACCGCCACGCCTCCGGGTGCGGGTCGAGCAGCAGCACGGCCAATCCCACGAGGGCCCCCAGGAGCTGACCGACCGCCTGGAAGCTGAAGGCGCCGATGAGCAGCCGCGGCCGCAGCCGGCGGGGAGAGATCTCGGACACGTAGCTGGCGGCGATCGGGTAGTCGGCGCCGATTCCGACGCCGAGAAGGAAGCGGAAGGCGATGAGCCACCAGATGTCGGGGGCGAAGGCCGACGCCAGCGAGAACACGACGAACATGGCCAGATCGATTCGGAAGGCGATCTTGCGGCCGATCCGATCCGACAGCGGCCCCATGACGGCTGCTCCCACGATCGCCCCGAGGACGGCGGCGCTCGTGAGCAGACCCGTCTCGAAGGGCGTGATGCTCCACTGCGCGACGATGAGCGGCGAGGCGACGCCGATGATGAAGAAATCGAAGCCGTCGAGCATGATGCCCATCGCCGACAGCCACCACACGCGGCGGTGCATCGGCCCGAACCTCAGCCCGTCGAGGAACCTCAGGGCGGTGTGCTCGCGCATGCCCGGCATCTTTCCGGCGGGACATGGCCGGCGAGGGATACGACACCTGAATGCCGCGTGAACACCCGGAGCGGCAGGCTCCGCCGGGCGGCGACGATTCAGGCGTCTGCGAGGCGCGCGGAGGCCGTCGCCATGTGCAGCGCCATGGCCGACGCAGCGGCGTCGGCGTCGGCGCGCTCGAGAGCTGCGAGGATCGTGGCGTGCTCCTGGACCGCCACGCGAGCCGCGTCGGCGTCGTGGACCGCCCGGTCGGCGTAGACCCGCAGGAGGGAGCGCGCGACGTCGAGCTGATCGACCAGCACGCCGTTCCCGGCCGCGGCGGCGAGGGCGAGGTGGAAATCGCGGTCCGCCGCGGCGAAGGCCCGAAGATCGTCGACCGACGCGCGCATCCGATCGACCGTTGCGCGCATGCCGGCCAGGGAGCTCTCGTCGACCCGCCCGGCCGCCAGGCGAGCGACGAAGATCTCCAGGCCCGAGCGCAGCTCGAGCAGCTCGGCGGTGTTCCGCTCGCCGATCAGCAGCCCCCACCGCAGCGTCTGCGGCAGCAGCTCGCTGGCCGTTCCACGCAGGTAGGTGCCCGAACCGGGACGCACGTCGACGATGCCGAGGATCTCGAGCGCTGCGAGCGCCTCGCGCACGGCGGAGCGGCCGACCTCGAGAGTCGCCGCGAGGTGGCGCTCCGGCGGGAGCCGCGTGCCGGCCGCGATGGATCCGCTCGTGAACAGGTCGAGCAGGCGCCGCGCGACCTCCGACACCGGCGAGCCGGCGGGCACGGCGGCGAGCGCCGATGCGATCGCGGCCGAGCGGTCGTCGGAGTAGGCGGGCATGGTGATCAACCTATCCGGTCCGATCATCGTGGGCGAAGATTGGTCCACCGGTTGTTTGCAATTGGTCAACCGGTTGTGGAAGATGGGGGTTGCGCACCCGCGCATCGATCATCGCTGTGAGGAGCCGCAATGACGCGACTGTGGAACGATCCGGCCGACTTCGCCGACGAGATGATCGACGGCTTCGTCGCCGCCAATGGCCGCTCGGTGCGACGCGTGACCGGCGGGGTCGTGCGCAGCACGGTCGTCCCCGCCGGCCAGGTGGCCGTGGTCGTCGGCGGCGGCTCGGGGCACTACCCCGCCTTCGGCGGGTTGGTCGGTCCGGGTCTCGCGCACGGCGCGGCGATGGGCAACCTGTTCGCCTCGCCGTCGACGCAGCAGGTGTACGCGGTGGCGAAGGCAGCGGATGCCGGCGGCGGCGTCTTCTTCAGCTACGGCAACTACGCCGGCGACGTGCTCAACTTCGACGCGGCGCAGGAGCGCCTGCGCGCCGAGGGCATCCGATGCGAGACCGTCACGGTCACCGACGACGTCGCCAGCGCCCCCGCGGCCGAGGCGCACAAGCGTCGCGGGATCGCCGGGGACCTCACCGTCTTCCGCAGCGCGGCCGCTGCGGCGGAGGCCGGCGCCGATCTCGGCGAGGTCGCACGCATCGCCGCCCACGCCAACGCCCGCACCCGCTCGTTCGGCGTCGCCTTCAGCGGGTGCACCCTCCCCGGTGCCGGCGCACCTCTGTTCACCGTGCCCGAGGGACGCATGGCGATCGGCCTCGGCATCCACGGCGAACCCGGGGTGGACGAGGCGGCGATCCCCACCGCCGACGAGCTCGCCGACCTCCTCGTCTCTCGCCTGCTCGGCGAGATCCCCGACGGCGTGACGGTGCCGGGAGCGCGCGTGGTCCCGATCCTCAACGGGCTCGGATCGCTGAAGTACGAGGAGATGTTCGTCGTGTACCGGCGCATCGCCCGGCTGCTCGAAGACGCCGGGGTCGAGGTCGTCGACCCGCACGTGGGCGAGTACTGCACGTCGTTCGACATGGCCGGCACCTCGCTCACCCTCTTCTGGCTCGATGACGAGCTCGCCGGCCTCTGGGAGACGCCGGTCGACACCCCCGCCTACCGGCGCGGCTCGGTGGGTCCCGTCGCCCAGGCCGACGCGGCTGAGGTCGCCGACGGCGACATCGACGCCATCCCCGACGCCGACGACGCCTCGCGACGGGCCGCCCGGCTCGTCCGCACGGCGCTTCGGACCCTCGTCGACACGATCGACACCCACGTCGACGAACTCGGCCGGATGGACTCCGTCGCCGGCGACGGCGACCACGGCATCGGCATGCAGCGCGGCTCGCACGCCGCCCTCGCCGCCGCCACGAACGCCGTCACCGCCGGCGCCGGGGCCCGCACGACGCTCGAGCGCGCCGCCGATGCGTGGTCCGATCGGGCCGGCGGCACCTCGGGCGCGCTGTGGGGCGTGATCCTGTCGTCGATCGCCACCGAGCTCGGCGACGCCGGCGCACCCGAGCCGACCGCCGTCGCGCGCGGGGTGGATGCGGCCGCTCGCGGCGTGATGGCCTACGGCAAGGCCGAGGTCGGCGACAAGACCCTCGTCGATGCCCTCGTTCCCTTCGCCGAGACGCTCACCGCACAGGTCGCCTCGCGCGACCTCGCCGCCGCGTGGACGGCTGCCGCGAAGGCGTCGACCGAGGCCGCCGCTGCGACGGCCGACCTCCTCCCCCGCATGGGCCGTGCGCGCACGCACGGCGAGCACAGCGTGGGAACCCCCGACCCGGGTGCGCACTCGCTCGCCCTGATCGCCAGCGCGGTGGGCGCGATGCTCGCCGATCCGACCCCCGAGGAGAACTGACATGTCCGACACCACACCGCTGCGCCTGATCATCGGCTGCGACGACGCCGGCTACGACTACAAGGAGATCCTCAAGAAGGACCTCGACCAGAACCCCGGCGTCGCGTCGGTGGTGGATGTCGGCGTCGATGCCGACGGCCACACCCCCTACCCCAAGGTCGCGATCGAAGCCGCGGAGCGCGTCGCGCGCGGCGAGGCGGACCGGGCCCTGCTGATCTGCGGCACGGGCCTCGGTGTCGCGATCGCCGCCAACAAGGTCGCCGGCATCCGCGCCGTCACCGCCCACGACTCGTTCTCCGTCGAGCGCGGCGTGCTCTCCAACGATGCTCAGGTGCTCACGATGGGGCAGCGCGTGGTCGGCATCGAGCTCGCCCGCCGTCTCGTGCGCGAGTGGCTCACCTACCGCTTCGATCCGAGCTCGGCCTCCGCCGAGAAGGTCGCCGTCATCGGCGCGTACGAGCAGACCGGATCCTGCTGATGACCGCACCCGTCACCGTCGGTGTGAGCCTGAAGACCTACTTCGGCAACGCCCGCGCGCGCGCCTGGTTCGCCGAGGTCGCACCGCGACTGCAGGCCCACCCGGGGATCGCCGACGGTCGGGTGCGATTCTTCGTCATCCCCACCTACCTGCAGATCCCGGCTGCGATCGAAGCGTTCGCGGAGACCCCGGTGCTCGTCGGGGCGCAGGATGTCTCCGCCCACCCGCCGGGCGCGTTCACGGGTGAGATCACCGCCGCCGAACTCGCCGAGGTCGGGGTTCAGGTCGCGGAGATCGGCCACGCCGAGCGCCGGCGGCTCTTCGGCGAGACCGACGAGGTCACGGCGAGCAAGGCCGCCGCGTCGCTCGAGCACGGCATCACCCCCGTGCTCTGCATCGGCGAGGATGCCCGCATGAGCGGCGCCGACGCGGCCTCCGCCAATCTCGACCAGCTCGCCGCGGACCTCGAGGGCGTTCCGGCCGGACCGGTCGTCGTCGCCTACGAGCCGGTCTGGGCGATCGGCGCCACCGAGCCCGCACCCGACGACCACATCGCGACCGTCACGCGCGCCCTGCGCGGCGCGATCGACGCCGACGCGGGCCGCGCCGGGAGCGTCGTCATCTACGGCGGATCCGCCGGGCCCGGCCTCCTCGCCCGCCTCGACGGCGCAGCGGACGGCCTCTTCCTCGGCCGCTTCGCCCACGATCCGGACAACCTGCTCGCCGTGATCGACGAAGCCGCCGCCCTCGCCGATGCCCGGAGCGCGTCGTGATCGGCCTGGGCACGTACGCCTTCTTCTGGCAGCACTCCGATCGGGTGCCCGCTCCGCTGTCGCTCGTCGACGCTCTCGAAGCGACTCGCGAGATGGGCGTCGAGCTGTTCCAGATCTGCGACTACGCCCCGCTGGAGTCGATGACCGCGCGCGACCTCGCCGACGCGGCAGCCGCCGCGCGCGACCTCGGCGTCGCGATCGAGCTGGGCACCAAGGGCATCGAACCCGATCGCCTCTCGCGCTTCCTCGAGCTCGCCGATGTCTTCGATGCCCGGCTGGTGCGGAGCATGGTGAACGGACCCACGACGCGCCCGACGCTCGCCGAGGCGGAGAGCGCGCTGCGGGCAGCGATCCCGGACTACGAAGCCGCCGGCGTGACCCTCGCGCTCGAGACGTACGAGCAGCTCCCGACCGCCGACCTCATCGGGCTCATCGAGCGCGTCGACAGCGACCGCCTCCGGATCTGCCTCGATCCGGCGAACGTCGTCGCGCGGCTGGAGTCCCCCCGCGCCTGCGTCGAGGCGACGGCGCCGTGGGTGAAGAACGTGCACGTGAAGGACTTCGCCTTCGCACGCCAGGCCGGCTGGGTCGGATTCACCTACGGCGGAGCCCGCATGGGTGAGGGCTTGCACGACTATGCGCACCTGCTGGAGACCGTCGGCCCGCGCGCGCGAGGCGTCAACGAGATCGTCGAGCACTGGCTGTCCTGGCAGGGCGACGCCGAGACCACCATCCGAACCGAGCGGGAATGGACCCGCAACACCGTCGACTACCTGAGGAGCACGTCATGAGCACCACCGCCGAGACCACGACCACGTACAAGATCGCCGTCATCGGCGCGGGCGGCAAGATGGGCATGCGCGTGTCCAACAACCTCGTCCGCACCGACCACACCGTCTGGTACGTCGAGACCTCACCCGCGGGGCAGCAGCGCACCCTCGACGCGGGCCGCGAGCTGTCGGATGCCGCGACCGCCGTCGCCGACGCCGACATCGTCGTGCTCGCCGTGCCCGACCTCGCCCTCGGGCCCGTCACCGCCGACCTCGTGCCGCAGATGAAGGCCGGGGCGATCGTGCTGACGCTCGACCCCGCCGCCGCATACGCGGGGCTGCTCACCACGCGCGACGACGTCGTCCAGGCCGTCGCGCACCCCTGCCACCCGTCGGTGTTCCTGGAGCGCACGACCAAGGAGGAGTGGGCCGACACCTTCGGCGGCATCGCCGCCCCGCAGGACGCGATCGCCGCCGTCGAGAGCGACGACCCCGCGCACCGGGAGATCGTCGAGGCGACCGTCCGCGCGATCTACGCTCCCGTCATCGACGTGCACTTCGTCACCGTCAAGCAGCTCGCCCAGCTCGAGCCGACTCTCGTCGAGACCGTCGCCTGCATGATCGGGTCGCTGCTGAACGAGGCCCTCGACGAGGCGATCCACACCATGGGCGTGCCGGAAGCAGCCGCGCGGAGCATCCTCTACGGGCACACCCAGGTCGCTCTGGCCAACGGCCTGCGCGGCGACAACCCGTTCAGCGACGCGTGCCTGATCGCGATGGACTACGGCCGCGAGTCGATCATCAAGGACGACTGGAAGAAGATCTTCCGCGACGACGAGCTCGACAAGAACCTGGCGCGCATGCTGCACCTCGACCGCATCCAGCGCTGACCGCCGACATACTGAGGAGCACCATGACTCGACTCGAGGGAAAGACCGCGCTGATCACCGGAGGCGCGCTCGGCATCGGGCTGGCCGTCGCGCAGCGATTCGCCCGCGAGGGCGCGCGGGTCATCGTCGCCGACCGCAACGGCGACGGCGCCGCAGCCGCGGCCGCGGAGATCGGCGACCGCGCCCGCGCCGTCACGATGGACATCTCCGACGAGGCCGCCGTCTCATCCGCGTTCGCCGCGGTGGAAGCCGACGGCTGGGCACCGGATGTGGTCGTCGCCAACGCCGGCGTGCAGCTGTTCGGGCAGGACGCGCCCATCGCCGACCTCGACCTCGAGGTCTGGCGTCGCACGGTCGACATCAACCTCACCGGCACCTTCCTCACGGTCAAGCACGCGGTGCGCACGATGCTCGCCCACGGCGGCGGGTCGATCATCCTCACCGGAAGCCCCACCGCGATCAACGGCGAGGGCAAGGACTTCACCGCGTACAGCGCGTCGAAGGCCGGGATGCACGGCCTCGGCCGCACCGTCGCGGCGGCGTATGCCGATCGCGGCATCCGCGTGAACACGGTGCAGCCCGCCTACACCGAGACACCGCTCGTCGCCGCCATCAGCGACGACCCGGAGTCCCGCGCGGCGATCGTCTCGCGCATCCCCATCGGACGGGCCGGCACTCCGGACGACGTCGCGGGGATCATGGTCTACCTCGCCAGCGACGACGGCGCGTTCGCCACCGGCGCGACCTTCCAGGTCGACGGCGGCATGACCTCGCTCTGATGGCCTCGTCGCTGAGCGCGCTGTGGGCCGAGACCTCCCGCGCGTGGACGAGCGGGCGCTGGAGCGCCGAGCTGCGCGGCGACGAGATCGCCGACCTCGCCGTCGACGGCGCCGTCGTGCTGCGCTCGGTGCGCGCCGTGGTCCGCGATCGCGACTGGGACACGGCGGCGCTCACCGTCGACGAGGTGATCGAGCGCGAGGGCGGGCTCACGATCCGGGTTCACACCCGCGAACTCGGCGCCGACCTGACCGGCCAGGTGCGGGTGGATGCCGCCGGCGACACGGTGACCGTCGCCCTCGACCTGCGCGCGGCCGCCGACTTCGAGACCAACCGCACGGGCCTCGTCGTGCTGCACCCGGCCACGCTCGCCGGTGCCGCGATGCGGATAGACCACACCGACGGCTCGTCCGAGGCGAGTGCCTTCCCGGTGAGAATCAGCCCGCATCAGCCGGCCTTCGACATCGCGGGACTGTCGTGGGAGGGTCGCGGCGGCGACGTGGCGTTGCGGTTCCACGGCGACGTGTTCGAGATGGAGGACCAGCGCAACTGGACCGATGCGTCGTTCAAGACCTACAGCCGGCCGCTCTCGCTGCCCTTTCCGTACCGACTCGCCGAGGGGGAGACCGTCTCGCAGGCCGTCACCGTCTCCGTCACCTCGGGCCCCGGTGAATCCGCACGCCCCGACCGCGACGTCGTGATGCTGGGCGATCCGGTCAGGATGCCGCTCCTGGCCGTGTCGGCGTCGACGGCACCGGATCCGGCTCCGCAGCTGCCGGCGATCCCGTGGGCCGCAAGCCTCGTCGAACTCGACCTCGCCTCGCCGACATGGCGGGCGGCGCTCGATCGTGCGGCGGCGTCGGACCGGCCGCTCGACGTGCGCTTCATCCTCGCCGATGCCGAGCCGCTCCTCATCGAGGCCGCGGCGGGTGAGCTCGCCGGCCTCGACCTCGCCCGTGTCACGGCGTTCTGGCCGACGGGCGACGCGCGGCTCGTGTCGGACACGGCCGCCGTCGCGCTCGTGAGGGCTGCGCTGCGCGACGCCGGGATCACCGCGTTCCTCGCCGGCGGGGTGCGATCGCACTTCACCGAGCTCAACCGCGAGCAGCATCGGCTCCCCGAAGGGCTGGACGGCATCGTCTTCAGCAGCACACCGCTGTTCCACAGCCTCAGCACGGCGCAGCTGACCGAAGCGGTCGCCATGCAGCGCCTGGTCGCCGAGCAGACCGTCGAGATCGCCGGCGGCGGCGCCGTGCACATCGGGCCGATCTCGCTGCGACCGCATGTCAACGACGTGGCGACCACTCCACCGCCGATGTCCGCCCACGGCGACCTGCGCGACGGCTACGGGCCGGCGCTGCTGGATGCCGCCGACCCCCGGATGGATGCGCCCGAGCTCGCGGCCTGGACGCTCGCGAGCGCAGCGGCCTTCACCGCGCCCGGCGTCGCGACACTCGCCTACTTCGAGGAATGGGGGCCGCGCGGGGTGTTCCGCGCCGACGGCTCCTCACGGCCGGTGACCGAGGCGATCGAGATGCTGGCCGCGCTTCAGGGCCGCGTCGTCGCGACGGGCGGAACCGCAGATGGCCTCGTGTGGGCGATCCGCGATGTCGAGGCCGGAGAGGTCGTCGTCGCGAATCTGGATGCCGCCGACCGCGTGGTGCGCGTCGGCGACGCCGCCGTCACGGTGCCGGCGCTCTCGTGGCGCCGAACCGCGGCATCCTAATCCGGCATCCTGACGCGCCCGCGCGGAGGAGATCACGGCTGCCGAGGACGGAACGCCGTCCGCAGATCCTCTCCAGGCGGGACCTCCTCTTCAGGCGCGTGACCACCGCCAGTCTGCGCACCTTCCGTGTACACGTCAGGGCAGGGAGATATCGACCGGGGTGAAGCCGTCCGCGGCGACCGACACCGAGACCGGACCCTCGCCCACGCGGCGGACGACCGCGAGGGCGCGCCCGTCGAAGGTCGTGCAGGACGGCCCGGCGAAGCCCTCCTCCGTACGCGCGCGACCGGTTCCGAGTCCCGCGATCTCCGCGGCGCCGGTCACCTCGACCGTCACGCGCACATCCCGATCGCACGGAACGATCCCCGCTCCGTCGGCGAGCGAGATGTCGACGAAGGACAGCGGACCCGCGAGGATCTCCTCCTCCATATCGACATGCAGCTTGACGTCACCGCTTGCGGATGCCAGGGCGTGCGTGCCGATGACGGTCCCCTCACGGCGGGCTACCGCGGTGAGCTCCCCGGGCGCATAGCCGACCTCGAACCTCGCCACGAGGTCTCGCACCCGGCCGACCGGCTCGAGCCCGAGCGACCGCCCGTCGAGGAGCAGCTCCACTTCGTCGGCGTCGGCGTAGACGTCGACCGTCACCGGTGCGCCCTGCGGCGCGTCCCACGACCAGCTCGCGACCACGTCATCCCATGACCACGGCGTCTTGGCCGTCGGGCGACCGTGGTGCTGCGGGCGGTGGACGGCGATGTAGGGATCGCGACGCAGCCCGAAGGCGATCTCGCGGTAGAACGACGCCGGAAGCCGGTGCCCGGTGATGTCGATGTCTCCGCAGTCGGCCAGCAGATAGGGGTAGGGGCCGGCGGTGCCGGTCGGCACGTAGCCGTCGACGTCGGTGTAGTCGACGCGCCCGATCCCCGCCTCGCCGATGTAGTCCCACCCGGTCCAGGTGAAGTCCCCGATGACGTGCGGAAGCTCGGTGACCAGGCGCCACAGCTCGGCGATGCGATCGGGAAAGGTCTCCGACCCCACGATCACCCGGTGCGGGTGATCGTGGGCATCCTGCCGGTAGCGGGAGTCGGCGTAATTGAAGCCGACCACATCGAGCACGGAGGCAGACTCCTCGATCGAGCGGGAGATCGCCTCCGAGGCGTTCGCCGCGGCCATCTGTGCGCCCATGTTGGCCATCATCGTGTTCGGATCGGCCGCGTCCTCCTCGGCGGCAGCCATCGACTCGGCGACCGCGTCGAGGTTGGCGATGATGCCGTTGATCCCGTTCGTGACGTACCGCGACGGATCGAGCGAACGGAACTCCTCCGCGATGCGACGGCCCCACGCCGCGCCGAGGGGACGGCCGAGTTCGAGGATCTCGTTGCCGATCGAGTACATGATCACGCTCGGGTGGGCGCGGTCCTTCGCGACCAGAGCCGCCACCTCCTCGCGCCAGGTCGACGGAAAGGCGAGAGACGAGTCGAAGGCGGTCTTCGAGCGGGTCCAGACGTCGGTGAGCTCGTCCATCACGAGCATGCCGTGGCGATCGCAGGCTTCGAGCACCGCTCGCGAGGCGGGGTTGTGCGCACTGCGGATCGCGTTGAACCCGGCGTCCTTCAATCGCCGGATGCGGCGGTCCTCCGCCGCGGCGTCACCTGCCGCGCCGAGGACGCCGTTGTCGTGGTGCACGCAGGCTCCCCGAAGGTCGACGCGCGCGCCGTTGATGCGCAGACCCCGGAGCGGATCCAGCTGAAGGGTGCGGATGCCGGTGACGACGCTGGCCCGGTCCAGGCGCGCACCGTCGGTCTCGTCGTCGAGCGTCGTGTCCACGGTGTAGAGGTGCGGCGACTCCGGACCCCACAGCTGCGGATGGAGCACGGCCACACGGGCGCGAGCCGTGCCGGTCTCGCCGGGCGCCAGCGTGAGCGGCACCGAGACGGCGGCGACCGAGACCCCGCGCGGATCGTGCACCTCCCACGCGACCCGCGTGGTGCGCGTGCGCCGCGTGGTGTTGACGACATCGGTCGACAGCGCGAGCATCGCCCGCTCCGCATCCACGTCTGCCGCCTCGGCGCGGACCCCGTCGAGGACGATGTGAACCGGGTCGGCGACGACGAGGTGCACGGGTCGGTAGATGCCGGCGCCGGTGTACCAGCGGCTGTCCTTGTGCACGCGCGCCTCGACGGTGAGACGGTTGGTCTCCCCGAATCGGAGGTGTCCGTCCAGGGAGACGGTGAAGGCGGAGTATCCGCCGGCGTGGTGGGCGGCGAAGTCGCCGTTCACGCAGACGACGGCGTCGCGGTAGACGGCCTCGAATTCGACGAGCACCGTCTTCTCGCGCCACTCGGCGGGGGCGTCGAACTCGACGGCGTACTCGAAGACGCCGCCCGGGATGTAGCCGGCGTGGACCCCCTGCTCCGTGCGCGGGTCACGGGCGAGGTCCCGCAGGGCGTCATGGGGAAGCCGGACCGGTCGCGGGGCGGTCGAGGCATCGGGCCGCTCGAAGGCGCCGAGCTTCGGTCCGACCGTCCAGGAACCGGGGAAGGACGTGCGGATCATTCGGCGGGGACCTTTCCGTCGAGGAACGATTCGAGCGACTCGAGATCGAATCCGCTCACGATGGTGCGGAAGTAGCGGGCGAGTTCGTCTGCCATGTCGACCACGGTGCGATCCAGCAGCCACTGCACCTGCAGGCCGTCCATGAGCGAGATCGTCGCGATCGCCGCAGCGGTCGGCGTCGTCGCCGAGGACAGCCGGCCCTCCTCCGCGATCTGATCGAACGAGCGGGTCACCTCGCGCCGCGTCCACTCGTAGCGGTTGAGGAAGTACGCGTGGGCGGGATGATCGGCCGAGGTGGCCTCGGCCGACAGCGTGCAGTAGAGCTCGACGACCCCCGGTACGGAGGCGTTGTAGGCGGCGAGGCGCACGAGACCTCGAAGCCGCTCGATCCCGTCGACCTCGTTGAATCTCGTGATGTCGAAAGCGTGTTCGTCGCGACGGTCCAGCACAGCCATCAACAGTTCGCTCTTGTTCTTGAAGTGGTGAAGCAGGCCCGC
The DNA here is from genome assembly GCF_015277875.1 of Microbacterium luteum. Lineage (NCBI taxonomy): Bacteria > Bacillati > Actinomycetota > Actinomycetes > Micrococcales > Microbacteriaceae > Microbacterium > Microbacterium luteum. Next base: position 2,994,079 of record NZ_CP063814.1, read on the forward strand.
TTCGCTCATGCCGACGCGCTGTGCGATCTCGCGCAGGGACCCCGCTCGGTACCCCGACTCTGCGAAGACGGCGAGAGCCGCGTCGAGGATCGCGGCACGCGTCGCCTCCGATTTCGCGTACTCGCCGCGGCGTTTGCGCGGCGGCGCCGCCGTCTTCGCGTTCGTCATCTGACCACCGTATCCCCGGCCTCAGCGCCCTCCTCGGCGCCGTGTCGAGGTCCCTTCGGTACCGTTCTATAACGAATTCCTAGCGACCGCTAGTTTTTTAGGCCAAAAACCTAGTGTGCGCTCGGAATTACTGTTACGGTCGCAGACAACCCGGCGATCCACAGGGGAATCGCCACGACCCGAAGGGGACCAAGGATGTTCCGATGGAAGGCCACAGCAGCCACATTCGCCATCGCGGCACTCGCACTGACCGGATGCTCGGGCGGAGGCTCGGACTCCGGGAACGGCGGTGACGCGAGCGGTGGAACACTCACGCTGGGCGCGGCGATCGAGCCGTTGACCCTCGATCCGTCCGGTGCCGAGTGGGGCAACCGCTCGCCGTACTACCAGGCGATGTACGACACGCTTCTGGTCGCGACCCCCGAGGGAACGATCGAGCCCTGGCTCGCGACCGCGTGGGAGTACAACGAAGACAACACCGTCCTCACCCTCACCCTGCGCGACGACGTCACCTTCAGTGACGGCAGCGAGATGACCGCCGACGTGGTCGTCGAGAACCTGCAGCGCTTCAAGGACGGCACCTCGCCCGACGCGTCGTACTTCGCGAACGTCGACACGTTCGAGGCGGTCGACGCCGGCACCGTGGCGATCAACCTCGTCGCACCCGACCCGTCGATGCTGAACTACCTCACGCGCGATGCCGGCCTCGTCGCCTCGAGCGAGGCCATCGCCGCCGGAGACCTGGCCACCAACCCGATCGGCTCCGGCCCCTACATCTACGACGCCGCCGCCTCGGTGCCGGGGACGAGCTATCGCTACACCGCGAACCCGGACTACTGGAACCCGGATGTGCAGCATTACGACGAGCTGGTGATCAACGTGCTCGGCGACGCCACGGCCCAGCTGAACGCGATTCGCGCCGGCGAGGCCAACGCCGTCAAGGTGTTCAGCAGCGAGAACCTCGCCGAGATCGAGGGAGCCGGCTGGACCATCAACTCCAACGAGCTCGACGTCGCCAGCATTCTGCTGATGGACCGCGCGGGCGAGATGAACGAAGCCCTCGGCGATGTGCGTGTGCGTCAGGCCATCAACTACGCATTCGACCGCGAGGGTCTCCTGCAGGCGCTGGAGAGCGGCTACGGCACCGTCACCGGCCAGATGTTCCCCGAGAGCTCGGCGGCCTACGACCCGGAGCTGGACGACTACTACGGATACGACCCCGAGAAGGCGCGCGAGCTGATGGCAGAAGCCGGCTATGCCGACGGCTTCACGCTGTCGCTGCCGAACTCCGCCCAGCTGGGCGCGACCACCTACACGCTGCACGAGCAGGCCCTGGCCGACATCGGCATCACCGTGGAGTACACCGATCCGGGAAGCAACTTCATCGCCGACTTCCTGGCGCCGAAGTTCCCCGCGGGCTACATCCCGCTGGAGCAGAACCCCGACTGGCAGCTCATCCAATTCATGGTCTCGCCCACCGCCATCTTCAACCCGTTCGGCTACCAGGACGACCAGGTGGACGCGTGGATCGAGGAGTTCCAATTCGGTGACCAGGCCACGCAGGACGAGGTCGCGGCGGAGCTGAACCGCTACCTGGTCGAGCAGGCGTGGTTCGCGCCGCTGTACCGCGTGCAGGGCAACTTCCCGTCCGACGCGGACACCGTCGTCGAGATGCTGCCGACCAACACCTACCCGGCCATCTACGACATCTACCCCGCCAACTGATCACCTCCGGGGTCCGCCCATGCGGGCGGGCCCCGGGAATCACACTGTCAAGGACGCTCAGCATGCTCACCTTCATCGTCCGGCGCCTGCTCGCCGGCCTGGTGCTCATCGTCGCGGTCTCGGCGGTCGCCTTCAGCCTGCTCTACGCGGGCGGCGGCGACATCGCCCGCCGGATCATGGGCCAGAACGCCTCCGAGGAGGTCGTCGCCCTCCGGGCTCAGCAGCTCGGTCTCGACCAGCCGCTGATCGTGCAGTACGGCAACTGGCTCACCTCGGCGCTCACCGGCGACTTCGGGGTGTCGTGGTTCACGAGCCAGCCGGTCACGGCAAGCCTGTCGAGCCGTCTCGCGGTGACCCTCACGCTCGTGGTGGGCACGACGATCGTCGCGGCCGTCGTCTCAGTCGTGCTGGGCGTCCTCGCCGCCCGCCGCGGCGGCTGGGTCGACGGGGTGGTGCAGTTCATCGCCGTCGTCGGCTTCGCCGTGCCGGGCTTCCTCATCGCCCTCTACCTCGTGCTGTGGTTCGCCATCGACCTCGGATGGTTCCGCGCCACCGGATACGTCCCCATCGGGGAGTCCTTCACCGGGTGGCTCTCCTCGGTCACCCTGCCCATCGCGGCGCTCTCGTTGAGCGCGATCGCGGCGGTGGCGCAGCAGGTCCGCGGATCCGTGATCGACGCCACGTCTCGTGACTACGTGCGCACACTCCGCGCCCGAGGCCTCAGCACGAACCGCGTCGTCTACAAGCACGTGCTGCGCAACGCCGGCGGCCCCGCCCTCGCGGTGCTGGCGGTGCAGTTCGTCGGCCTCCTCGGCGGCGCCGTGATCGTCGAACAGGTCTTCGCCCTGCCCGGCATCGGCCAGCTGACCGTCTCGGCCACCAGCTCCGGCGACATCCCCGTGGTGATGGGGGTCGTCGTCGCCACGGCGGTGATCGTCGTCGTCGTCAATCTCCTCATCGACCTCGCGCAGGCCGCTCTCAACCCGAAGGTGCGACTGTCATGACCGCCATCGACACCCCGCAGACCGTACCGACCCGCGGCACCGGGAACGCCCACATCATGCGGCGACTGCTGCGCCGACCGCTCGCCGTGGCATCGCTCGTCTTCCTCGCGCTCGTCGCGCTGGTGGCCGTCTTCGGCCCCCTCCTCGCCCCCTACGACCCCAACCAAGCATCCCTGTCGCTGATCCTCGCGCCACCCTCGCCCGAGCACCTCCTCGGCAACGACAGCGCCGGTCGCGACGTCTTCTCCCGGCTGCTCGCGGCCACGCAGGTCTCCGTCGCCGCCTCGCTCGTCGCCCTGATCACCTCCCTGATCATCGGCGTGGTCTCGGGCCTCATCGCGGGGTACTTCCACGGATGGTTCGACACCGTCGCCTCGTGGGTCACCTCGCTGTTCATGGCGCTTCCCGGGATCATCGTGCTGCTGGCCGTTCAGGCGGTCGTCGGCCCGTCGGTGTGGATCGCGATGCTCGTCTTCGGCGTGCTCATCTCGCCGGCCTACTTCCGCCTGGTCTACGCATCGGTGAATGCCGTGCGGAGCGAGCTCTATGTCGACGCCGCCCGCGTCGCAGGCCTCAGCGACATGCGCATCATCGGCCGGCACGTCTTCTCGGTCGTGCGCGCGCCGATCATCATCCAGTCGGCGATCGTGGCCGGCATCACCATCGCGATTCAGGCGGGCCTGGAATTCCTCGGACTCGGCGACCTCTCGGTGCCGACGTGGGGGCAGATGCTCAACGACGCGTTCCAGAGCATCTACCGCGCACCACTGCTGATGCTCTGGCCCGCGCTCGCGATCGCCCTCACGTGTATCGCACTGACCCTCCTGGCGAACGCGATGCGCGATGAGCTCGAGCGGACCATCCCCGTCCGACGTCGGCGTCGCCGCGCCGTGACAGGCGCGACGACCTCCATCGCGGCGGTGACGACGTCGATCTCCACCTCGGGTGGTGACCTCGCACTGGAGGACTCCGGCCCCATCCCGGTCGGCGGCGAGACCATCGTGCACGATGACGACACCCCCGGTCGCACGCTGCTTGCGGTCGACGACCTCCACGTCGCGTACGACCAATCGGATGGATCCGTCGTCGAGGTCGTGCACGGCGTGAGCCTGAAGATCCGGGCCGGCGAGGTGCACGGTCTGATCGGCGAGTCGGGATCGGGCAAGACCCAGACCGCGTTCAGCGTGCTCGGACTGCTCCCCCGCGGCGGTCACGTGTCGGGCGGGCGCATCGACTTCGATGGCAGCGACCTGACCGCAGCCTCGGAGAAGCAGTACACGGCGCTGCGCGGGACGCGCATGGGCTACATCCCCCAGGAGCCGATGTCGAACCTGGACCCGTCGTTCACGATCGGCAGCCAGCTGGTCGAGCCGCTCCGGGTCGGCCTCGGGATGTCCAAGAAGGACGCCACCGAGCGCGCACTCAGCCTGCTCGACCGGGTCGGCATCCCGAACCCGCAGCGCACCTTCGACGCCTACCCGTTCGAGGTGTCGGGCGGCATGGCGCAGCGTGTGCTGATCGCGGGCGCCGTGTCGACCGATCCCGACCTGATCATCGCCGACGAGCCGACCACGGCTCTGGATGTGACCGTGCAGGCCGAGGTCCTCGACCTTCTGCGCGACCTGCAGAAGGAGCGTGGAATGGCCATGCTGCTGGTCACCCACAACTTCGGCGTGGTCGCCGATCTCTGCGACCGCGTGACCGTGATGCAGCAGGGCCTGTTCGTCGAGTCCGGCCCGGTGCGCACGATCCTCGGCTCCCCGTCCCACCCCTACACGCAGTCGCTCCTCGACGCGATCCTCGACGAGGGCCCCGCCCGGCCGGCCTACGCCTCCCGTCAGGAAGGAGGCCGGGCATGACCGCGCCGCTGCTGGATGTGAAGGACCTCGTCGTGGAGTATCCCGGCAAGGGGTTCCGCGCCAAGCCGTTCCGCGCCCTGAAGGGCGTCTCGCTCGACATCCGGCCCGGCGAGACGGTGGGCCTGGTCGGCGAATCCGGGTCGGGCAAGACCACCCTCGGTCGCGCGCTGCTCGGGCTCGCTCCGGTCACCGAGGGGTCCGTCCGTTATGCCGGCCGCGACATCGGCCACCTCTCCCGCGGCGAGCGACGCGAGCTCTCCAGCGAGATCCAGGTCGTCTTCCAGGACCCGTACTCCTCGCTGAACCCCGCGATGACGATCGAGCAGATCCTGTCGGAACCGCTCACCGCCCGGGGCACCTCCGCCAGGGAGGCCAAGACGCGCGTGCGAGACCTCCTCGACCGCGTCGGCCTTCCGGACGGGGCGCGCTCACGGCTGCCCCGGGAGTTCTCCGGTGGCCAGCGGCAGCGCATCGCCATCGCGCGCGCCCTCGCGCTCGACCCGAAGCTCATCGTGTGCGACGAACCGGTCTCCGCGCTCGACCTGTCCACCCAGGCACGCGTGCTCGACCTCTTCATCGAGATCCAGGAGCGCACCGGCGTCGCCTACCTGTTCATCACCCACGACCTCGCCGTCGTTCGCCACATCAGCCACCGCGTCGCGGTGATGTATCACGGCGAGATCGTCGAGAACGGCGACGGCGACCAGGTGACCTCGCACCCGCAGCACCCCTACACCCAGCGCCTGTTCATGGCCGCCCCGCTGCCCGATCCCGACAAGCAGGAGCAGCGTCGCCACGAACGCGCCGCTCTGCGCGCCCAGGCCGAAGGAGAAGCCGCATGACTGCCCCCGCCACCACCGAGGTCGATCATCTCGTGCCGCTGCTGCAGCAGCTCACCCTCGAGGAGAAGGCGGCGCTCGTGCAGGGCGCGGACTTCTGGACGACGGTTCCGCTGCCGAGGATCGGCCTGCGCGCGATGACGCTCTCCGACGGCCCCGCCGGCGTGCGCGGTCCCCGCTGGGATGAGCGCGAGCCCTCGCTCAACCTGCCTTCGGGGTCGGCTCTCGCGGCCTCGTGGGACGACGCGCTCGCGTACCGGTACGGCGCCGCCGCGGCATCCGAGGCGCGCCGGAAAGACGTCGACGTCGTGCTCGGCCCGACGATCA